>CAWEYC010000037.1:0-19175 GCA_963813195.1 uncultured Alphaproteobacteria bacterium
CGCGGGTCGCGGCCATGCCGCCGAGCGACGCGTCGGCGCCCGGATCGATCGGGAAGAAGAGCCCGCTGTCGCGCAGATGCTCGTTGAGCTGCTTCCGGGTGACGCCCGGCTCGACGACGCAGTCGAGGTCGTCGGCGTTGACGGCGAGAACATTGTTCATGCGCGAGAGGTCGAGCGAGACGCCGCCATGCGGGGCGTTGACATGGCCTTCGAGCGACGAGCCGACGCCGAACGGGACGATCGGCGCGTCATGGCGAGCGCAGAGCTTGACCAGGTCGATGACGTCATCTTTGTCTTCGGCGAAGACCACGGCGTCCGGCGGCTCGTTCTTGAGCCAGGTGAGCGTGTGCCCATGCGCTTGGCGGATCGCCTCGGAAGCGGTGAAGCGGTTGCCAAAACGGGCGGCGAGATCGGAATTGAGGGCGGCGACCGCGTCGCTCGAAAGGCGGCCTTGGCGCTGGCGGACAGAGAGTTGGGTCACGGGGCTTCGCTGTTGTTGGAAGCCCGAAGACTAGCCGCATCGGCGCTATCTGGCTAGCACGCACGGCCTTACTGGCCTTGACGGAGGAGGCCCCAAGGGCGGCGGCGCGGGCCGATCGATGCTCGCATGTTCATGTCGTCATCGAATTCGTGTAGTCCTCATCCACCCGGAGGAGAAGGCGCGTGACCGAGATCGCCCATCGCACCGTCGAGGCAAACGGTATCCCGATCCATCTCGCCGAGGCCGGAAGCGGACCCGTCGTGCTCCTCTGCCACGGCTTTCCGGAATCCTGGTATTCGTGGCGCCATCAGTTGAAGGCGCTCGCCGAGGCAGGCTATCGCGCCGTTGCGCCCGATATGCGCGGCTATGGCCAGACAGGCCAGCCCCAGGATGTCGACCAGTACACGCTATTTCATCTCGTCGGCGACGTGGTTGGCGTGCTTGACGCGCTCAGCGCGCCGCAGGCGGTCGTCGTCGGCCACGATTGGGGCGCGCCGGTCGCCTGGCATTGCGCCCTTCTTCGGCCCGACCGCTTTCGCGCCGTCGCAGGCTTGAGCGTGCCGTTCGTCCCACGCGGGTCCAAACGGCCGACGAGCGTGATGCCGCAGACCGACTTGTCGCTTTTCTATCAGCTTTATTTCCAAGCGCCGGGCGTCGCGGAGGCCGAGCTTCAGCGTGATCCGCGGGATACGATTCGGCGGCTTCTCTATTCCGGATCGGGCGATGTTCCGCGCCAGTCGGACAACACGCTCGGCGATCAGGCGCCGGGCATGGTCCCAAGGACGGGCGGCTTCCTCACCCGCACTGTCGATCCGTCGACGCTGCCTGCGTGGCTCACAAGACTCTGACATCGATTTCTTCGCCGGAGAATTCGCCCGCGCAGGCTTCCGCGGCGGCCTCAACTGGTATCGCAACATCGACCGCAACTGGGAGCTGCTCGCGCCCTTCGCGGGGGCGAAGGTGACGGTCCCGGCGCTTTACATGGCGGGCGACCGCGACGTCGTCGTCAAATTCCCGAGAATGGACCAACTGATCTCCAACCTGAAAACATTTGTCCCCGAGTTGACGAAAACGATCATGCTTCCCGGTTGCGGCCATTGGACGCAACAGGAGCGCCCGAACGAGGTCAACGCGGCGCTGATCGCATTCCTTCGCGAGGTCGGCTGATCCAGCCCTCGCAGCCGGACTCTTGTTATTCCCACACAAGCGGGAATCCAGAGTCTCGGCAAGGACCTTTCTCGATGCCCGCGTTCGCGGGCATGACAGGTATTCTCACGGGTTGCCGACGCTGACCACCCGGAAGGTCAGAAGCTCGCCCTCCTCTTCGCGCACCGACACGTACTCGCCGATCTTGAAGGCGTGGTCGCCGAAGCGGAAGCCTTCCTCCTCCGCTTCGTCCTTGCGTCCCCCCTTCCACTCGAAAGCCCAGGTCGAGCCCCCAGCGCCACCGGCGTGATGCACGAGGAGGCCGCGCATCGAGGGTTCATTGCCCCAGAAGCGATGCGCGAAACATTCGCCCCGATGCTGCTTCCAGGCTTCAAGATCGATGTGGCCATCGGCGGTCAAAGGGGCGACGAAATCATAACCGTGCCGGATCGAGCCACCGGGGAATTCCTTCGAACGCGCGGCGTTCAGCGTCACCTTTCGCAACGCGACGTGAGTTGGCGCGGCCATCGACCATCCTCCCTTTTCTCCCGACTCTTCGTGCGAGCCGTTGAGCCCTCCAACGCCTATATCGGATCAGACGCGTTCGAGCGCCAGCGCCGCGCCCTGGCCGACGCCGACGCACATCGTGGCGAGGCCGTAGCGGCCGCCACGCCGCTTGAGCTCGAGCGCGACGGCGCCCGCGAGGCGCGCGCCCGACATGCCGAGCGGATGGCCGAGCGCGATCGCCCCGCCGTTCGGATTGACATGCTCCGCATCATCCTCAAGCCCGAGCCCGCGCAGGCAGGCGAGCGCCTGCGAGGCGAACGCCTCGTTGAGCTCGACAACGTCAAAACTCGATGGCTTGAGCTTCAGCCGCTCTGTCAGTTTGCCGACCGCCGGGATCGGCCCCACGCCCATCACGCGCGGCGCGACGCCGGCCGTAGCGTAGCCGAGGATGCGCGCGATCGGCTCGAGCCCATGCGCTTCCGCCGCCCGGGCGGAGGCGACGATGAGCGCCGCGGCGCCGTCGTTGACGCCGGAGGCGTTGCCGGCGGTCACGCTGCCGTCCGAGCGCACGATCCCGCCGAGCTTGGCGAGCGCCTCGAGCGTCGTATCGGAGCGCGGATGCTCATCGCTCGCGACCCTGGTCACGTTTCCCTTACGGTCCTTCATCTCGACGGCGACAATTTCCTCGTCGAACGTCCCCTTCGCCTGAGCCGCCGCAGCACGCTTTTGCGAGCGCAGCGCGAACGCGTCCTGGTCGGCGCGAGAGACCTGGTGCTCATCGGCGACGTTCTCGGCCGTCTCGGGCATTGAATCGACGCCATAAAGCTTTTTCATCATCGGATTGACGAAGCGCCAGCCGATTGTGGTGTCGAAAACCTCCGCCGATCGCTGAAACGCCGCTTGAGCCTTGCCCATCACGAATGGCGCGCGGGTCATCGATTCGGCGCCACCGGCCATTGCGAGCTCGATCTCGCCCGCCTTGATCCCTCGCGCCGCTACGGCGACCGCCTCCATCCCCGAGGCGCACAGCCGGTTGACGGTCGCGCCAGGAATGGAATCCGGCAGACCGGCGAGCAAAAGCGCCATGCGCGCGAGGTTGCGGTTGTCCTCGCCCGCCTGATTGGCGCAGCCGAGAAAGACTTCGTCGACCTTGTCGCCGAGATCGGGATGACGGCGCGATGAGCTCGCGGATGGGCAGCGCCGCCAGATCGTCGGCGCGGAGACTTGCCAGCGCGCCGCCGAAGCGGCCGATCGGAGTGCGGACGTAGTCGCAGATGAAGGCTTCAGGTCATGGGCGCACCCCTCCCCAACCCGGCCTCTGATCCCGTTCCGCCATTGCCGCCTCCATTGACCAGCGTCTAATATAGACGCTTACGCCGCGCGGCGGCGACAAAACGAATTGAGGGAGAACGCCCCGTGACGGCAGAGGCCCAGGTTTCGTCGCAACCGGTTCTCCTGGATAGACTCGAGGGCGGCGTGCTGACGCTAACCCTCAACCGGCCCGAGCGTCTTAATGCGCTCAACGCCGGGCTCATAGAAGGTCTGTTGGCCGGAATTAAGCGCGCTGGGACGGACCCCGAATGCCGCGCTGTTCTAATCACCGGCGCGGGGAGAGGCTTCTGCGCCGGGGCAGACCTCGCCAATCGCGCTTTCGCTCCCGGCGCAGCCCGGCCCGACCTCGGCGAAGCGCTCGAAAAGGGCCTCAATCCGATCATTCGCGCGATCCGCAATCTGCCGAAGCCGGTCGTCTGCGCGGTCAACGGCCCGGCGGCAGGGGCGGGCGCCAATATCGCACTTGCTTGCGATATCGTGCTCGCAGCCAAATCGGCTCAGTTCCTGCAGGCGTTCGCCCGCATCGGCCTCATTCCGGACGCCGGCGGCACTTTTGTTCTGCCGCGCCTTGTCGGCGACGCGCGCGCCCGGGCGCTGATGATGCTAGCCGAACCGATCGCGGCGGAGCAGGCCCAGGCCATAGGCATGATCTATCGCGCCGTCGACGATGAGGACCTGATGGGAGAGGCGCATACGGTCGCCGAACGCCTCGCAGCCGGCCCCACGCATGCGCTCGGCCTCATAAAACGTGCGCTGGCGGCTTCGCCTACCAATGCTTTGGACGCCCAGCTCGACCTCGAGCGCGACCTCCAACGGGAGGCGGGAGTCAGCGATGACTATCTGGAGGGCGTCCGCGCCTTTCTGGACAAGCGGCCTGCAAATTTCGGGCGCAAAACCCCGGTTGCGTGACGCCCCAGGAGGGCCACCCAAAGAAAACCCACCGCAGGCGTGAGCTGCGGCGGGGCTCTATTCGACGCCAAAGATAACAATCGTTAGTTCGAGCCGGTGTCCGCCGCCGATTGGGTTTCGAGCCGTCTGAGGCGTATCGGGCGTCGTCGATTGCGACTGAGCCATCGGCTGATCATTCTGCGCCGACGTCTTACCGAAATCGCAGGCCAGCGCCGGTGCGACGAGCGCCGCCGCGAACCCGCAACCCAACGCCACTTTCAAAAGCTTGGAGCGCATCGATACCTCCATCCTCGCCCGCCAGATCGAGGCAGTGTAGCACCGGCCCGGGCGCGCGCAAGGCGCCACGCCAGGTGCAGCCGGCTTCTAGCCGGGCGCCGCCTGCTCTAAGGGGCGCGCGTTGCTGCCGGCGCAATGACGAGGGATGACAAACTCTTACGCGAAGCGATCATCGCCATGGCCGGACGGATGCTTCAAGCAGCACCTTCAGGCCGTAGTTCCAGCGCGCCTGATCACGCCCTGTTGATCGCCGTCGTCGCTGCGGGCCGGCAATGAGCCAGCCTTAAGCGCGCTTGACACGTTTACCCGCGTCAAACGCGCGCTTGGCTCTAGGCGTGAGGGCGCGAACCCCTGATCGCGCTGTACACTGCAAACGGCGTCGCCGGCATGTCGATGTGCTCGATGCGATAGGCGCGCCAAAGCGCATCCGCGACTGCGTTCATCACCGCTGGAGTCGATCCGATTGAGCCTGCCTCGCCGGCGCCCTTGAGACCCATTGGATTGGTCGTCGACGGCACGTTCCGGGTCTCGAAATCGAACACGGGCAGATTGTCGGCGCGCGGGACGCAATAGTCGAGGAAGCTCGCGGTCAGCAATTGCCCGTCGTCATCGAATAAAGCGCGCTCCATCAGCGCCTGTCCTGCGCCTTGGGCGATGCCGCCATGGACCTGTCCCGCGAGAAGCAAAGGATTCAACGTGAATCCAAAGTCGTCGACAACCGAGTAGCGGACGATCGTGGTTTCCCCCGTGTCCGGATCGATCTCGACCTCGCAGGCATGGGTGCCGTTCGGATAGGTCGCATTCGACGGCGCAAACGAGTCGGTTGCCGTCAAATTCCCCGCAGTCGCAGCCGGAAGGGCCGCGATCTCGGCGTAAGAGATGGCGCGGTCAGTTCCGGCGATGCGCACCTTGCCGTCGGCGATTTCCAAATCGGCGACCGCCGCTTCCAACTTGTCGGCCGCGAGCTCCTTCAGCGATCCAGCCAAGGCTTCCGAGGCGCGGGTCACCATCACCGCGCCGATGGGAATGGAGCGCGATCCGCCGGTGCCAAAGCCGGTGGCGACCCGATCGGTGTCTCCTTGCACAACCTTGATGCGCTCAAGCGGCACGTCGAGATATTGCGAGACGGCTTGAGCATAAGCGGTCTCATGCCCCTGTCCGTTGGATTGGGTGCCAATCAGCAGCGTGAAATCGCCGTTCTTCTCAAGCGTCAAAGAACCGGTCTCGGAGTCGCTCCAGGCGGTGCATTCGATATAGCTCGCAATGCCGAATCCACGGATCTTTCCACGGACCCGCGCGTCGTCCGCCCGCCGGGTGAAACCTGCACGGTCCGCCTTCTTCAGGCAGGCCCGCAGCGCGCCTTCGAAATCGCCGACGTCGTAATCGCGATCGGTGTGGGTGTGATAGGGCATCTGCTCGGGCTTGACGAAATTGCGTGCGCGCAATTCCTCCGGCGCGACGCCGAGCTTGCGCGCGCAAGCGTCGACCAGCCGCTCGAGCACATAAGCGGCCTCCGGACGTCCAGCCCCGCGATAGGCGTCGACGGGCACGGTGTGGGTGTAGATTCCGCGGACACGCGCGTGGAGCGCGTCGATGTGATAGCACCCGGTCGCCATCGATGCGCCGAGCCAGGGAATGTAAGGCGCGAACATGGACAGGTACGCGCCAAGATTGCCGAGGATATCGACCCTGAGGGCGAGAAAACGGCCATTGGCGTCGAGCGCCATTTCGGCCGTCGTCACATTGTCACGGCCTTGCGCGTCGCCGACGAAATGCTCGCTGCGATCGGCAAGCCAGCCGACGCTCCGGCCGATCCGTTTAGCCGCTTCGAGAACAAGCGGATATTCTCTATAGACGACGGCCTTGGTGCCAAAACCGCCGCCCACGTCCTGTGTGACGACGCGCAGGGCGTCTGCCGAAATTTTCAGAATCGGGCCTGCGATCGCGGCCCGGATGCCATGCACGCCTTGGCTTCCGAGGTTCAGCGTGAAGCGGCCAGTCGTCGCATCGTATTCCCCTACGGCGGAGCGCGGCTCCATATAGTTGGCGACGACGCGTGAATTGACGATCTTTATGCGAACCGCGTGCGCCGCGCGCGCGAATACGTCGTCGGTCGTCTGTTTGTCGCCGATATGGGTGTCATAGGCGACATTGCCCGGCGCGCCAGCAAAGACGAGCGGCGCTCCTGGCCGCACGGCCTCTTCCATGTCGGTAATTGCGGGAAGGTCCTCCCACGCGACGCTGATCAGTTCGGCCGCACCGCGAGCTTGCAGGGTCGTGTCGGCCACCACCATTGCAATGATGTCGCCCACATGCTGCACTTCGTCGGCGGCCATCACCGGATAAGGCTTGAGCGGAGTTTTCGACCCGTCAGCGTTGGGGACCGGAGCGAGGCAGGGCAAGCCGCCAAGGTTGGCGAAATCGCTGGCGATGTAGACCGCGTGAACGCCGGGAACCGCGCGCGCCGCTTCAACATCCTCGATGCGAAACTTCGCATGCCCGTATGGGCTTCGCAGAAAAACTGCCTTTAGGTCGGCTTTGTCGGCCGCATCGGAGGCGTAATTACCCCGGCCGCTGACTAGGCGAATGTCCTCGACGCGCTTGACGCTTTGACCTATGCCGAATTTTGTCGGTCTCATATTCATATTATGACATCCCTGTGGCGGCCCGGTGGTATCTTCCTACCGGCGACGTTCGCCCTCTTACTAATCGAATGTCGCCCGATTGCGAAACCCCGCGCGATCCCGCCCGGGGTCGTGTCGTCGAGGCTTCGGTGGCCAATCGGCGCGTGGCTTGCTATCACCGCCGCCCAAAGGGGCTCGAGGCAAAGAAATCGCAATGCGCAAGGGCGCAATCGTACGCAAGACTAAGGAAACGAGCATCGAGGTCGGCCTCGACCTCGATGGGTCGGGCCTTGCCGATGTTACAACCGGCATTGGTTTCTTCGATCACATGCTCGATCAGTTGTCGCGTCATTCCCTTGTCGACATCAAAATTCGGGCCGAGGGCGACCGCCATATCGACGATCACCATACGGTCGAGGACGTGGGAATCGCACTCGGTCAGGCGCTGGCGAAGGCGCTCGGCGACAAGCGGGGGTTGACCCGCTACGCCGACTGCCTGCTGCCGATGGACGAGGCGCTGACTCGGGTCGCGCTCGACGTGTCGGGCCGGCCGTTTCTCATCTTCCGGACCGAGTTTCCGACCGAGAAGATTGGCGGTTTTGACACTCAACTCGTGCGCGAGTTCTTCCAGGCCTTCGCCGGCAACGCCGGCATCACGCTGCACATCGAAACCTTTTATGGTTCGAACAGCCATCACATCGCCGAATCGTGTTTCAAGGGAGTTGCTCGCGCGCTTCGCGGCGCGATTGCGATCGATTCCCGTCAGGCCGAGCGCGTGCCGTCGACCAAGGGCACGCTTTAGGATGCCATGAGCGTCGTCGCTATCATCGACTACGGCTCCGGCAATCTGCACTCGGCGCAGAAGGCCTTCGAGCGCGCGGGGCGCGAGGCCGGCTTGAGTCGCGAAGTGAAGGTCACCGCGCGGCCTGAGGATGTGCTCGGCGCCGACCATGTCGTTTTGCCGGGCGTCGGTGCATTTGCCGATTGCCGCCGCGGGCTCGACAGCGTTTCGGGCATGGTTGAGGCGATGGAGGAGGCTGTGCGCCGACGAGGCCGACCCTTCCTAGGCATTTGCGTTGGCGCGCAACTTATGGCCACGCGCGGCCTCGAACATGAGGTGGTTGACGGCCTGAACTGGATTGCGGGCGACGTCGCAGCGATCAAGCCGCATGATCCCGGGTTGAAGATTCCCCATATGGGGTGGAACACCCTCGATGTGCGGCGAAGCCATGCGCTTTTAGAGGGCGTGAGCACAGGCGAGAGGGGACTGCACGCCTATTTCGTCCACTCCTATCAATTGTACGCGGATGATTCCGACGACCTGGTGGCGACCGCCGACTACGGCGGCCCGGTAACGGCGATCGTCGCCCGCGACAACATTGCCGGTACCCAGTTTCACCCTGAAAAGAGCCAAACGCTTGGGCTCAAGCTGATCGCCAATTTCCTCAAGTGGCGCCCGTGATCCTGTTCCCCGCCATCGATCTCAAAGACGGTCAGTGCGTTCGGCTCGTCCAGGGCGACATGACGCGAGCGACAACGTTCAACGCCGACCCCTCCGCTCAGGCGCGAGCGTTCGTCGCGCAAGGGTTCGACTATCTGCACGTCGTCGATCTCGACGGGGCCTTCGCTGGCAAGCCTATGAACGCCGACGCCGTTCGACACATCCTCGGCGGCCTCACGGTGAAGTTGCAGCTGGGCGGCGGAATTCGTGACATGAAAACCGTACGCGGCTGGCTGGAAAGCGGCGTCACTCGGGTCATCATTGGAACTGCGGCTGTGCTCGATCCCGATTTCGTGCGCGAGGCTGCGCGCCTCTATCCTGGCCGGATTGCGGTCGGCGTTGACGCCCGCGCTGGCGTAGTCGCCATCGAGGGTTGGGCGAAAACCTCAGACATGTCCGCTCTCGATCTCGCACGGCGGTTTCAGGACGCGGGCGTTGCGGCGATCATCTACACTGACATCGCGCGCGACGGCGCGCTCGCCGGCCTCAACCTCGAGAGCACAATCGCGCTGGCCGACAAGCTCGAGATTCCGGTCATCGCCTCGGGCGGCCTCGCCTCGATTGAGGACATCAGACGGCTGACCGAACCGGACTGCGCCCGACTAGCCGGCGCCATCGTCGGGCGTGCGCTCTACGACGGCCGGCTTGATCCGCGCGCGGCGCTGACCCTCCTCCACGCCGGGGGACGATCGGAACGGTCAACAGGATCGCCTCCGTGACATTGAAAGCGCGGGTCATCCCCTGTCTCGACGTCAAGGACGGCCGGGTCGTCAAGGGAATCAACTTCGTCAATCTGCGCGACGCCGGCGATCCGGTGGAGAGCGCGATCGCCTACGATCGAGCAGGCGCGGACGAGCTTTGCTTCCTGGACATTACCGCGAGCCATGAAGACCGCGGCATCCTGCTCGACGTCGTCAGGCGTACCGCGGAGGTCTGCTTCATGCCGCTGACGGTCGGCGGCGGCGTGCGTACGACCGAGGACATCCGCAAGCTTCTGCTCGCCGGCGCCGACAAGGCCTCGATCAATTCGGCGGCGGTCGCCGACCGGGACATTGTGCGCCAGGCTTCGGAGAAGTTTGGCGCCCAATGCGTTGTCGTCGCCATCGACGCCAAGAGGGTGTCTGCGACCGGCGCGGCGCCGCGCTGGGAGATCTTCACCCATGGCGGACGGCGGGCGACCGGCATCGAGGCGATCGGCTATGCGCGCGAAGTCGCCGCTCTCGGCGCGGGCGAGATCCTTTTGACCTCCATGGATCGAGACGGGTCGAGACAGGGCTTCGATCTCGAGCTGACCCGAGCGGTCGCCGACGCGGTCGCCATTCCGGTCATCGCCTCCGGCGGCGTAGGCGATCTCGACCATTTCGTCGCCGGCGTGCAAGAAGGGCGCGCCAGCGCTGTGCTCGCGGCGTCGATCTTCCATTTCGGCGAATTCACGATTCGGCAGGCGAAGGCTCGAATGGCCGAGGCGGGAATCCCGGTGCGCTTGGACTGACCGGCGCGGGTGTACGCTCGGCGCCGTGCGCGCTAAGGTTTGAGCCGTTTCATGGGAGAGCCTGATGGCCGCTGCGGGCGATCAAACGCATTTCGGCCAACGCACCGTTCGGCTGGACGAAAAACAGAACTTGGTGAACGACGTCTTCCGTAGCGTCGCCACTCGGTATGACCTGATGAATGACCTGATGTCGTTCGGCCTGCATCGGGCTTGGAAGGACGCTCTCGTCGCCAAGGTCCGGCCGTCACGGACGCGCCCTTTCGCGCATCTCGACGTCGCTGGGGGAACGGGCGATGTCGCCACGCGTGTAGCGAAGGCGGGCGGCCCGCTGACTGATGTGACCGTTGTCGACGTCAACCCCGACATGTTGCGCGTTGGGGAGAAGCGGGCGGCGAGGCGCGCTTTCTCCAAGCGGCTGACGTTTATCGAGGGCGACGCGGAAGCGCTGCCGCTGCCCGACGCGCGGTTTGACACCTACACAATCGCGTTCGGCATTCGCAACGTGCCACGCATCGAAAACGCTCTTAAGGAAGCTTATCGTGTTCTCAAGCGCGGTGGGCGTTTCTTGTGCCTCGAATTTTCGCGCGTCGATTTGCCCGTCATGGATCGGTTGTACGACGCCTACTCCTTCGCGGCCATTCCGCCCATTGGCAAAGTGGTCACTGGCGATGGCGGCGCTTATCGCTATCTTGTCGAATCGATCCGCAAATTTCCGCCCCCGGAGCGATTCGCAGAGATGATCGGCGAGGCTGGGTTCGCGCGCGTGGAGTTCACACGCCTGAGCGGCGGCATCGTCGCGATCCACTCGGGCTGGAAACTCTAATTCATGCCGATTTTGTCGTCGCTCGGCCACATCTCAAGGCTGACGCGCGCTGCTTTCGTGTTCGCCCGAGAAGGGGCGTTTGTCGGCGTCGACCCATTCCCTCTGCCCCCGGTGCTGAGGCCGCCGCTCGCCTTGGCCAACTTGATTGCAAAACGCGACGGCGATGGCCTGGCAGGCTTGTCCCGGGCGATCGATCGATTGGGGCCATCTTACGTAAAGCTTGGACAGTTTCTTTCGACGCGCCCGGACATCGTCGGCGGCAAGGTCGCCATCGAACTCGAGCGACTGCAGGACCGCGTCGCGCCGATGAGCCGCGAAATTGCGGTCGCCATCGTCGAGGCTTCTTTCGGCATGAAGATCGAGTCTCTGTTCGAGAGCTTCGGCGAGCCGGTCGCAGCGGCTTCAATCGCCCAGGTCCATCGCGCTGAGGTGCAAACCAGCGAAGGCTTGCGGCCAGTCGCGGTCAAGGTGCTGCGCGCTGGGACCGAGCGGCGCTTTGGGCGCGACCTCTCTGACATGGCGTTCGCCGCGCGGTTCGCTGAGAGACTGGCGCCGGAATTCCGCCGATTGCGGCTCGCCCAGGTTGTCGAAACGCTCGCTCGCTCCGTGCGCATGGAGATGGATTTCCGCCTCGAAGCGGCCGCGGCGTCGGAATTCGTCGAAAATTCCATGGAGGATGCGGACCTGCGCGCACCGGCGGTCGACTGGAACCGCACCACCCGCGAAGTGATGACGATGGAATGGATCGACGGGATTCCGCTGACTGATCCTGACCGTCTGATCGAGCTTGGGTTTGATCCTCGCGACCTCGCGCGCGCCCTCATTCAGACCTTTTTGCGCACCGCGCTGCGCGACGGCTTCTTCCACGCCGACATGCATCAGGGCAATTTCTTTATCGACAAGGAAGGCCGCATTGTTGCGGTCGATTTCGGCATCATGGGCCGGCTGGGGCGCCAGGAGCGTAAGTTCCTGGCGGAAGTCCTCTACGGCTTCATCCGCCGAGACTATATGCGGGTGGCCGAGGTTCATTTCGAGGCCGGCTACGTACCTCGAACCTATCGGGTGGAGGATTTCGCCCAGGCGCTGCGCGCGATCGGCGAACCGATTCATTCCCGCACGGCCGATCAGATCTCGATGGCGAAGGTGTTGACGCTCCTGTTCGAAATCACCTCCTTGTTCGATATGACGACCAGGATCGAGCTCGTGATGCTGCAAAAGACCATGGTCGTCGTCGAAGGGGTGGCGCGAAAGCTCGACCCTCAGCTCAACATGTGGTCGACCGCCGAACCGGTCGTGGGCGCTTGGATCGCCGAACACCTCGGTCCAGTTGGGCGCATCGAAGACGCCGGTCGGATCTTTTCGTCCCTTGCCTCCTTCCTCGGCGACGGACCGCGCCGGCTGGAGCAAATCGCCGATAAACTCGAGGCTCGACTCGAGGCAGACAGCGAAAGGGAAATCGCGAAAATCGTTCCCGAACTCACGCTCCGGGTGGGCGCTCACCTTTGTTTTAACTGGATTTTTGTTAGCGCTCCTGGTTATGGCGGCGTACCGATGGGTCTTATAGGTCGGGCGAGCCTGTGCGCAGCGCACCGCTTCTGTGAGGAGCGCGCGTGAGGGCCAATGAAGCCTGCCGGAGGTCGCCGACCTCAAAACGGCAGCGTTGGTCGCGACTGGCAATCCACGAACCCCGGAACAATCGCGCGACGGGAATACCACAATTGTGATAATTGCCATTTCGTAAATGTTCGTGGCATTCCTCACGCATCACTGGTGGCATTAGAAAAGCGGCTTACGTAACGACGGACCGGAGGATAGCAAGCGGATGAAGCCGCGCATGGACGTTTCACCCCTCGTCTCCTTGATTTCCTCCGCGTCAGGGGCTGATCCAGAGCCCAGCGAGCTAGCGTAGGTCATCGCGAATGAGTGCCATCCCGCTATCGCGCGCCCGTATTCTCCTGATCATAAGTGGTGGAATCGCGGCGTACAAATCGCTAGAGTTGATTCGGCGGCTCAAAGACCGTGGCGCGACGGTTCGCGTCGTGATGACATCCGCCGCCCGGCAGTTCATTTCCCCGCTTTCCGCTGCGACCCTTAGCGGGCAGGCCGTCCGCGACGATTTGTTTAGCCTGACGGACGAAGCGGCGATCGGCCATATCGAGCTGTCGCGCGCGGCCGACCTCATCGTTATCGCGCCGGCAACCGCGAATATCCTGGCCCGCATGGCCGCCGGTCTTGCTGACGATATGGCGACTACCGTGTTGCTTGCGACCGACAAACGCGTGCTTGCCGCCCCTGCGATGAATGTGAGGATGTGGTTGCACCCGGCGACCCGCCGCAACCTGGAGCGCCTCAGGGACGACGGCGTTCTAATCGTCGGTCCCGACTCGGGGCCGATGGCGTGCGGCGAATTTGGTCCTGGCCGCATGGCTGAGCCGCCGGCGATCGTTGAGGCGATCGAGACGGCGTTGGCCGCGGAGGCGGCGTCCGGTCCTTCGCTCCAAGGTCGGCCAAGTGATTCGGGTTCGCTTGGCGGACGGCATGTGATTGTCACTTCGGGACCGACCTACGAGCCAATTGACCCGGTCCAATTCCTCGGAAACCGGTCTTCTGGACGTCAGGGACATGCAATTGCGCAAGCTGCGGTTGGCGCCGGTGCAAGGGTAACGCTCGTTACCGGCCCCGTAGGATTGTCTGATCCGACCGGCGCCGAAGTCGTTCACGTCGGTTCGGCGCGCGATATGCGGGAAGCGGTCGAAGCCGCGCTCCCCGCCGACGCGTTCATTGCGGCGGCCGCGGTCGCCGATTGGCGCGCGGAAAACGTCGCCCATCAAAAGATCAAAAAGAACGCCAAAGAGTCTCCAACCCTCACCCTGGTTGAGAATCCTGATATACTTGCGGAGGTCGCAAAGAAAACCATAATGCGGCCGGCAGTTGTAATTGGCTTCGCTGCCGAAACCGAGAATATTACGGCGAACGCCATGGCCAAATTACAACGCAAGAGTTGCGATCTGATCATCGCCAATAGTGTTGCGGAAGGATCATCGACGTTTGGCGGCGAAACCAATCAGGTCCAGGTGATCGATGCGCGCGGCGTCGAATCGTGGCCGCCGATGACCAAAGCCGAAGTTGCAAACGGCATTGTTCGGCGCCTCGCCGTTGAATTGGCGAAGCGACAATGATCACGATTGGTTACCATCGATTACCACATGGTGAGGGGTTGCAATTGCCGGCCTATGCGAGCGAGGATGCCGCCGGGATGGATCTGGTGGCGGCCCTTCCGGCGGGTGAAGAGGTTGTCATGGCCCCCGGATCGCGGGCGTTGATCGCGACCGGGATGGTTATCGAACTGCCAAGGGGATTTGAAGCGCAGATCCGGCCTCGATCAGGGTTGGCTCTGAAGGATGGGGTGACGGTCCTCAACAGTCCGGGGACGATCGACGCTGATTATCGCGGCGAAATTGGTGTCATACTCGTCAATTTTGGGGACAAGCCCTTTGTCGTGCGGCGTGGCGCGCGGATAGCGCAACTCGTCGTTTGCTCTGTGGAACGCGTAGCTCTGATTTCGGGCGAGCGTCTCACTTCGAGCGTCCGTGGCTCAAATGGATTCGGTTCCACTGGGCGCTCATAGTAGGAGGTAGGATATGAACTTATTGTCGCGACGGAGCGTTCTTGCTATCGCCGCCGTGGTCGATGTCGCGTTGCATTCGCGCTCGGCGCCGGTCGCGGCCAAAGCTTTGGCCGCGCGTCATAAACTGCCGCCCCGTCACCTGGAGACATTGCTCCAGGGCCTGGTCCACGCCAAAATCCTCAAGGGCGTGCGCGGGCCGCGAGGCGGCTATGAGCTTGCGCGCGAGCGCCGGCGCATCACTGTGGGCGAGATCGTGCGCACCGCGATGTCGTTAAGCACCGCCGATCCCGACGATCTCGGGTCAAACTCGGTGCTGCTTGAGCGGGTGATTGATCCGGCCGTACGCAGGGCGGGCGAAACCTTTCTCGCCAACCTCGATGCGATCACGGTCGAACAGATGTGCGACACCGCCGAGAAGACGCATGTGCTCGACGACGAGAAAGTCAGCGGCGATTTCGCTATCTGACGCTGCTATTTACGGCGTTGTATAGTTGCGGGCCGTTTAAAATGTTACTGTCGGGCCGCGCTTAACGGCGCGGTCCGACGGACATTTTGGAGTGACGGCCAATGACGGATGCAGGCGCTGCGCGGCGAATACCCGGCCGCGGGCAGATTTATGCGTCGATCACCGACACGATCGGCGACACCCCCCTCGTCAGGATCGACCGCATCGGCAAGGAGAAGGGCGTCGTCGCCCGTCTTGTCGCCAAGCTCGAATTCTTCAATCCGATCTCCAGCGTCAAGGACCGCATCGGCGTTTCGATGATCGATGCGCTCGAGGCCCAGGGCAAGATCTCGCCCGGGCGCGGCGTTCTCGTCGAGCCGACCTCCGGCAATACCGGAATCGCGCTTGCCTTCGTCGCGGCGGCTCGCAGCTATCGGCTGATTCTCGTGATGCCCGAATCCATGTCGGTCGAGCGTCGCAAAATGCTGGCCCTGCTCGGGGCCGAATTGGTTCTCACGCCCGCCGCGCAGGGCATGAAAGGCGCAATCGCCAAGGCGAATGAAATCATCGAGGCGACGCCCGGCGCGGTCATGCCGCAGCAGTTCGAAAATCCCGCCAATCCAGACATCCACCGCCGCACCACGGCGGAGGAGATCTGGAACGACACGAACGGCGAGGTCGACATTGTCGTCTCCGGCGTCGGCACTGGCGGGACGATCACCGGCGTCGGCGAGGTTCTGAAGGCGCGGAAGCCGAGTGTGCGCATGGTCGCGGTCGAACCTGAGGATTCGGCGGTTCTCTCGGGCGGAGCGCCCGGGCCCCACAAGATTCAGGGGATCGGCGCCGGATTCGTTCCCCCCATTCTCGACCGAAGCGTGATCGACGAGGTCGTCGTCGTCGGCAACCAGACCGCCTTCGACACCGCGCGACTGGTGGCGCGCATCGAAGGAATTCCGGTCGGCATCTCCTCCGGAGCCGCCGTCGCCGCGGCGATCGACGTCGGTCGCCGCCCGGAAAACGCGGGCAAGACCATCGTGATCATCATCCCGTCGTTCGCCGAGCGCTATCTCTCGACCGCGCTGTTCGAGGGGCTCTGAGCGCCCCTCGGCAGCAGGAAAGCTCGACGCAGAGCGGACAGACCGTCCTCTCGGCGCCGGCCCCGGGGTTCCGGAGCCCGCGCAGCCGCCTCCGTACGAAGCGCCGCTCCGTCAGGCCGGCGCCCGCGCACGTTCCTGTGCGTGCGCCCGATCGACCTAACGCCGTCGGAAGCCGCCGCCGTGAAAGCCGCCGCCGTGAAACACCGCCGCGGAAGCCACCGCCATGGAAACCGCCGCCATGGAAGCCACCGCCATGGAAACCGCCGCGATAACCGCCACGGTAATAGCCCGCACGCCGGTAGACCCCGCCACGCCAGCCATACCCGCCATACCCGCCACCTACCCGCCGCCGTAATAGCCGCCGCCGTAGTAGCCGCCGCCATAATAGGGCGCGCCATAATACCCGCCGGCATAAAACGGAGAAACGTAACCGGCGGAAGGGTAGACGCCGGTCGCATCACAACCGGCAAGCGTGACCGCGAGCGCCGCAAAGACTGCGCTCAGAAGAACCCGACTGCGAACCATGGCTTCTCTCCTTGGCGTATGTGATAACCCGTGAGCTTAAACTCCCCCTGCCCGGGGCGACCGACAAACCGTGGGCGCCGGACGCCCCTCAAGCCCTGTTGAACGTCAACGCGCAGGCGCGCCGTTCGTTTCGCTTGCCGGAGCCGCTGTTTCCGTCGAAATGAGCGTCGACAGTGTATCGGAACGGCGTTCCCGCCCGCTCGTGGCCGCTCGCGAACTGTTCGGGCCCGGTTCTGCCAAACATGGTCAAGAGCGCTTCGCCGTCGGGGTGGATGCGTCCAGTTATATGTCCCATCGCGGAGTTGGTCGCCGAGCGATAGAGGCCGCTCATAAAGCCGGAGGACACTTCGGCCGGAAAGCGCCAGCTATAGCCTTCGACGTCGCCGACACTCGGACAATCAACCTCGACAGTCCAGATGCCGTCGAACGGCCCGGCCGCGGCTAGCGCGCGCTCAACCGGCGCAAAGGCCAAGGCGACGCCGACCGCCGCTGCTGCAAGGCTCCCAGCGTCGCGCATCTCAAACCCCCTGTGTGGCGTCGCCTTGGTGGCGATGCTATGCCGAGATGCAACAAACCGCCAGCGCTCGGAATGACTTAAAAGGGGAGGCGCATGTCGCTGATCGACCGCATCAACGCCAATCCATTGCCGTTCGCGCAATTGCTCGGGATCGAGTTCATCAGCGCGGAGGCGGATTCCCTGGCCGCGCGGATGCTGATCCGGCCGGATCTGTGCACGATCGGCGGCATCGCCCATGGCGGGGCGATCATGAGCTTCGCCGACACGCTCGGCGCCGCGGCGGCCTTTATCAACCTGCCTGCCGACGCCAAGGGGACGACGACGATCGAGAGCAAGACCAATTTCGTTGGCGGAGCGCCGGCCGGCTCGACATTGATCGGCCATACGACGGTGGTCCATCGCGGCAGAAGGACCCAGATCTGGCAGACCCGGGTGGCGACGGAAGAGGCGAAGCTGGTCGCCCTCGTCGTGCAGACGCAGATGAACCTCTGAGCGGCGCGGCGCGCTCCTTCCCAGTCAAATAAACGAAAGTAAAAGCAAATAAATGAAAGCAAAAATGCTTTCATTTGCTTTCACTTACTTTTCCGAATCGAGACTTTTCAATGAGTTACGGCCGATTCAAATAAAAAAAATCTCTACGAATTGTCCATACACTCCACGCTGATTCTACCGAGCCTATTCCACGTCTCATTCCCGTCCCAAGCGGGCCCGCGATGCGGAAGTTCGATTTGGCGCCCGGTGGAGTTTATAGCACGAATTTCTACTTTAAGCAATTCGTCGACGCATATTTTCTGCTACGCGGCAAATCGCCTCAACCCAAGCAGCCCCAGTCCCGTCGTGAGCGCTCCAAACCCCTCTAATACGCGCGCATTTTCAGCAGCTTTTCGTCGGATTGGGCCTTATCGACAGCCGGAATCACCCATGATCCGTCGAGTATCGTGGCTTGTTTTCGCCCGGCCAATAGAGACGCAGCATCAGATGGAATTTGCCCTTGGGCGACGGCAGCCAATTGGCCTGCCTGTCGGCGCCCGGGCTTCATTCTTCAGGCAGCTTCGGCGGCCTCGAGCAGCCCTCGCGCCAAGATCTCTCACAATCGCGTGACGGTCGCGGGCATCGGTTGTTTTACAATCCGGAATGAGACAGCCTGCCTCAGCTCAAGCCGCCCCTTTGACGAGGACAAGTCCGATGGCGTTCAGGATCGCTGTGTTGGCCGGTTGCGCCTTGGCATTCACGCCGGCCCTCGCGGCGGAGCCTATCAGGCCGAGCCTGTCCGCATCGGCGTCACCACCATCCTCAGCGGACAATACGCCGACCGTGGGCAAAGCGAGCAATATGGCGTCGAGCTTGCGCTTCAGCGCATCAATGAAGCCGGCGGGGTGCTGGGCAGGCCGGTCGAGGCGTTTTACGGCGACAACGCTGCGGACCCTGCAACGGGGATCGCCGCGACAAAAAGGCTGATCGAGGAACAGCATGTCCCGGTGCTCTTGGGCGCGCTCTGGACCCCGGTCACCCATGCCATCATGCCCATTGTCGCCGAGGCGAAAGTGCCTCTCATCATCGACATTTCGGCCGGCCAGGACTTCGTCGACGCTTCCGGCGTGGGCGGCAACGACTATGCCTTCAAGACGATCCCGTCCGATCGCGACATCGCGCTTGGCCTTATGGGCTGGCTCAAGCGGCAGGGCGTGCACAGCGTCGCGATCGTCAGCGACGACAATCCCTTCAACCACGTCAATGCGCAAAGCATGGAGAAGGCCGCGGTCGGGGCCGATATCAAGGTGCTCACCAACGAGACGATCGCCAAGGACACGAAGGACCTTGCGCCCTTGCTCAGTGAGCTCAAGGCGCTTGCTCCCGACCAGGTCGTGACGG
>CAWEYC010000038.1:0-28043 GCA_963813195.1 uncultured Alphaproteobacteria bacterium
GATGCCGTTGTGTGGCTAGCTGATCATCTGTCCGGATTTTGTAGCGCGTGATCTGTCCGGTTTTAGAACCGCCTTTTGGGAGGGGCGGGGATGAGACGGACGGAAGTGCTGCAAGAGGTCCGTCTGATGCGTTTCGAGACATTGCTGGATCGGCATGAGCGTGGCGAGTTGAGCCAGGTTGAGGCGGCGGAGCTTTTGGGGATTGGCGAGCGGACGTTTCGACGCTGGCGGGAGCGGTATGTCGAGGACGGTCGGGCGGGTCTCGTCGACCGGCGGATCGGCCGCCCCTCGGGCAAGCGGGCGCCGGAGGGGGAGTTGGGGCGGATGCTGGGCCTTTATCGAACGCACTACGAGGGCTTCACGGTGAAGCACTTTCACGAGCAGCTTCAAAAGCGGCACGACTACAAGCTGGGCTATACGGTGACGAAGCTTCGTCTGCACATGGCGGGTCTGGTGAAGCCGGCGGTGAAGCGTTCGGCGCATCGCAAGAAGCGTCCGCGCCGTCCGATGGTGGGGATGATGCTGCACCAGGACGGCTCGCGGCATCTATGGCTCGAGGCGCTGGGGCGTCCGCTCGATCTGATCGTGACGCTGGACGACGCGACGAGCGCGATTTATTCGGCGTTTCTGGCCGAGGAGGAAGGGACGGCCTCGAGCTTTCGCGGCCTGCGCGAGGTCATCGAGACGCATGGGCTGTTCTGCTCGCTCTACACGGATCGCGGCAGCCATTATTTTCACACGCCCAAGGCCGGCGAGCGGGTGTCGAAGACGGCGCTGACGCAGGTCGGGCGGGCGTTGGAGCAATTGGGCGTCGAGCATATCGCAGCCTATTCGCCGCAGGCGCGCGGCCGCTCGGAGCGCGTCTTCCGCACTTTGCAGGACCGGCTGCCCAAGGAGCTGCGGCTGGCCGGGATCGCGACGATCGAAGCGGCCAACCGATGGCTGCGCGAGATCTACCTTCCCGAGCACAACGCCGCTTTCGCGGTCGCCGCCGAGCAGCCGGGCAGCGGCTTCGTGCCCGACCCGGCCGGCCAGTGGCGTCAGGCGCTGTGTGTGCACGAAGAGCGAACGGTCGGCAACGACAACACGGTGAGGTGGCGCAACCATGCGCTGCAACTTCCGCAAAGCCCGCTGCGGCCGCACTTCGTGAAGGCCAAGGTTCGCCTCCACGAAGACCCGGACGGCCGGGTCGCGATCTTTCTGGGGCCGCATCGTCTGGCCGACTACGACGCCACGGGCGCCCTCGTCGCGCCTCAACAAGAGCCGCGCGCAACGCTTCCGCGACGGCCGTCTCCGGCCCGGGGCATGCCCCGGGCCGGAGACAAAAGAAGCGGTCAATTCACTAGCTACGAAAACCGGCCAACTTGATTAGCTAGCAACAGTGGTCGATGCCGTTGGCAAGCCGGTGATCGCGGCCGGCGCGATTGCTGACGGCCGCGGGATCGCTGCGGCCTTCGCACTCGGCGCCACGGCCGTCCAGATCGGAACCGCCTATCTGCGCACGCCGCAGGCGACGATATCAAGTCTGCATCGCGCCGCTCTGGCGCGCGCCGCCGACAATTCGACGCGTCTCACCAATCTGTACAGCGGTCGGCCGGCGCGGGGGATCGTGACGCGGCTAACGCGAGAATTGGGACCGATGAGCCCGCTCGCGCCGGCCTTTCCTCTGGCGGCCGGCGCGCTGGCGCCGCTGCGCGCTGCGCACGAGAAGCTAGGCAGCGGCGACTTCTCGCCGCTATGGTCGGGAGAGGCGGCGGCGCTGACGCGCGAAGAGGACGCCGGCGCGCTGACGCGACGGCTATGGGCCGAGGCGCAGGCGATCGTCGCGGCGCTGAGTTTGGGGGAGGGGCGGGGCTCGTCAAGTGAACCGAGGGCTTGATGACCAAATCGCCGGGTCGCTAGACGCCCGAACCGGCTGAGGCGAGCGCTGATTTCCGGCGCGATGGTTTTCGATCAAGGGGTTGCGAGCCGATTTTCCGCCGCACGGCGAACGCTTCGCTCGCTCGGCGCTGTCGACCCAGGGGAGCGTCCCGTCACGGGCGCCGCCTTCGCCCGCGAGCCGCCGCCGCTCGTCAAACCTTCCGTCAAGTCCACGCAACTTTTGTCAAGCCATGTCAAGTTTTGTCAAGCCATGTCAAGCCCTGTCAAGGATTCGCTTGACACCGTCTTCTCCGATATCAAAGGCTTAGAACAGAACGCGGTAATCGGGGCAGATTTCCGGGCGATGCGGGCAGGCTTCAAGGGTGTGCGGTTTGGATGAGGTCGACGAGGGGTGGGATTGTTGGTCCTGCGACTCCGAGGCGTGCGCCGATGTATTCGAAAAAGGACACTTTGAGCTTCATGCAGGTTTTGGCGAGCCCGAGCATGGTGTCCCGTGCGTCGCGGCCCTTGTTGCTGACGGTTCCGCCGGAGATTTTTCGCTTGGTGACGAAAGCGCGGATGTCGTTTTCCGAGGCGTTGGTGTTGAGCGGGATGCCCGGCCGCTCGAGAACGCGTAAAAGTTCGTCTTTGTTGCGATAAAGACGTCTGAGGAGACTGTCGAGCGTCGCGTAGCCGGTTCTGGCGCGGTTGAAGATGCGGTCGAACCGCGCGCGCAGAACCTGGGCTTGTTCAGGATTTGGGGCGAGTTTGTAGTCTTTCAAAGCGCGATAGAACCACCAGATCATCCGCTTGGCGATTTCGATGGCGTTGCGCTGCTTGTCATTGGCGGGGACCAATTTATGGACGAGCCGCTCAGCGTGAACCCAGCACAAAGCATGGACGGCGATGCGGAACTGGCCGGCGTCGTCGGAAACGACGACGGTGTCCTGCAACAATCCTTGATGGCGGATTGCGCCCCACAGCGCGCCTTCGTTAGCGATCAGGACGGGATCGGGAGTGACTTTCAGCACGCTCAGCCCCAGCGCCTGCAAATGCCGCTCCCAGCCCTCGGGGCTGCGGAAAATGCGGTCCTCATGGCCAGCGAACTTGTCGATGACGCTCTGCGGCAGGCCGCGCTCTTTCATATAATCGAGCGCCGCGTCGTTGATCACATGGAGCGATGCGCCGCCGCAAAGGCGTGACAGAAAAGCCATGCGCGATTTGGCGGCGCCGGTGCGAAAGACGCAAAAGCGATCAGAGCCGATCTGTGTGGCGTAGCCGTTCTTGCCAGCATGGCGCGCCCCTGTATCGTCGACCGTGACATAGGCGCCGCCCAGGCCGGCTTTCAGCACGGCCTCATCCTCGGCGCGAAACGCCTCCAGCTTGGCCGTCAACAGGCGGACGACCTGTCGCTTCGAAATCACCACGCCTATGTCATTGAGAAACGTCACGATGCGCTCGCAGGTCATTTGTCCGGCAAAGTGAAGCGTCAATACGGCGCGATGTAAGTGGGGGCCATAGCCCCCGACAATCCCAGCAGCCAGATCGGCAATGATCGTCTTGCCCTGCGGCGTTTCCCATCGCTCGCGCCGATAGCGCGTCACCTGCGGATGCAGGCTCAAGTCCTGAACCACCACGTCTTCATAGCCCTTGTGACGCGAACCGGCGGGAGCTTTCGCTCTCACCACCACCGTTGCGCTGATCGTCAGCTTGTCGAGCTGGCTGCCGCGCCGGCGCGTCGAACGTCCCCCCTTGTCGCCGCCAGCCTTTGGCCCATCCGTCGCTCTGTCCATACCAGAGGGCCTTTGCGGCGGACGCGGCGGCAGATGCTTCAGCCGCGCAAGCTCGTCCTTGACCGCCTGATACTCGACTTTCAGCTTGGCGAACGCTGCGCCGATCTTCTCATTCTCAGACCGAAGTCGCGTCACCTCGCCAAGCAAATCCCGCACGACGCCGATCAGCTCAGCGGGCGTCAGGCGTTCGAGCGAATCAGGTTCATGGGCCGGCATCCAAAGCTTGAATCACATTTTCCAATCCCTGACTCCCCCCGCCGCCCGGAAATCTGCCCCGATTACAGAACGCGTTGACAAACGCCGCCTCCGCAATCCCTTGGCGCCTGAACCGCGCCGCTCTCTCGGCCGAAGCCGAAGCGCCCCGATCGCCGAAACGACAGGATAGCCGAAATTCTGACAATCAGAAAGCAATTGTTGTCATCGGCGTTACCTCCGCTGGCCCGCCTCTTCCTTGGATTGCCAACGAGCGAAGCTAATAGGCGAGCGGCGCTCGTCGCCGCGATAGACCCCGGGCGACATCGTTCCGCTACGACGGGCGACCTCATTTCGTTCTGGTGGGTGGCTTCGTGAGGAATCAGCATCAGCGGATCCCTGTGGCCAGTTCACACCTTGGCTATCCCCTGGTAGAATCCCAACTCAGCGCGCCTCCGAGGAGTGACGGCGCCGGGAGACACAAATAGGGAGGCTCTATGATGACGATGAGGCCTGACCCGACCTTCCATGCGTCGCCGAAGCTTGCGATGGAAGCTGCCCCCGAGAACTTCGCCTATACTTTGCTGCTCAGCCCGGACTTCTCGAAGCCCGACGCGCTCGCGGTGATCGACGTGAAGCCCGGCTCGCCGACCTTCGGTCAGGTCGTCCACACGGTGACGATGCCCTACAAGGGGGACGAGTTCCACCATTTCGGCTGGAACGCCTGTTCCTCGGCGCTGTCGCCGCTCGCTGGTCACCCGTTCGTCGAACGGCGCTACCTCATCATTCCTGGAATTCGGTCGTCGCGCATTTATGTCGTCGACACCAAGCCTGATCCCACCAAGGCGAAGATTCATAAGATCATCGAGCCCGAGGAAGTCTTTAAGAAGACAGGCTATTCGCGGCCCCACACGGTCCACTGCGGGCCGGAAGGCATCTACGTCAGCACCCTCGGTGGCGGCGGCAAGGACGGCGCCGATGGGCCGCCGGGCGTTTTCATCATGGACTGCGAGACGTTTGAGGTTCTCGGCCGCTGGGAGATCGATCGGGGACCGCAGAACCTGCACTATGACTTCTGGTGGAACCTGCCGCGCGATTACATGGTGACGAGCGAGTGGGCGCTGCCGCCGCAGTTCGAGAACGGGATCGTGCCGGAGGACCTGCTCGCCAATCGGTATGGCCATCGGGTCCACTTCTGGGACCTCAGGGCCCGGCGCAACGTCCAGACTATCGATCTCGGCGCCAACCACCAGATGGCGCTCGAGGTGCGGCCCGCACACGATCCCGTTCGCGAATACGGCTTCGTCGGTGTCGTGGTCGACACCACGAACCTCGAAGGCTCGATCTGGACCTGGTGGCGCGAAGGCGGGAAGTTCCATATCGAGAAGACGGCGACGATCCCTGCCGAGGCGGCGCCCAAGGATCAACTGCCGCCCCTGTTGCAGGCATTCGGCGCTGTCCCGCCGTTGGTGAGCGACATCGATCTCTCGATGGATGACAAGTTCCTGTACGTTTCCTGCTGGGGAACCGGCGAAATGCGTCAGTACGACGTCGCCGATCCAAGGAAGCCGAAGCTTGCGGGCTCGGTCCGCATCGGCGGCATTGCCCGCCGCACTCCCCACTCCAGCGGCAAGACGTTTGCGGGCGGTCCGCAGATGGTCGAGATCAGCCGTGACGGCAAGCGGGTCTACTGGACCAATTCGCTCTACTCGACGTGGGACAATCAATTTTATCCCGACGGGGTGCCGGGCTCCGAGGTCATGGCCAATGCGAATCCGAGCGGCGGCCTTGAACTGGCGAAGGACTACTGGGTGAGCTTCCCCGAGGGATACCGGGCGCATCAGATCCGGCTCGAGGGCGGCGATTGCTCGACGGATTCGTTCTGCTATCCCTCGGCTTGAATCTGGCCGGAGCTGATTGGGCGCCAGTCGGGCTCTGGCTGGCTGTCGTCATGAGCGGCCTTTACCACGGGGTGAACCCGGGGATGGGATGGCCGCTCGCCGTTGCCGCCGGGCTGATGGAAAGAAGTTGGCGCGCCCTCGTCGCCGCGCTGTGGCCGCTCACGATCGGCCATCTGCTGGCGATGCTTTTGGTGATTCTTCCCTTCGCGCTGCTGATCACGCTGGTCGAATGGCAGCGGCAGATCCAAACCGGCGCCAGTCTCCTGGTCGTTGGGTTCGGCATCTTCCGGCTCGCCAACCGGCGCCATCCGCGGGCGCTGGCTCGGGTACGACCGACGCAACTGGGGCTCTGGTCCTTTGCCGTGGCGATCGCTCACGGAGCGGGATTGATGCTCGTGCCGATCTATCTCGGGCTTTGCCGGGCCACCGACCTCGACAGAGGCCATGAGGCGGCAGGCGCCCTCATCAAGGCCAATCTCGGCATGGCCGTCCTGGTCTCCATCGTCCACACTGCGGCGATGATCCTGGCCGGCGGATTCGCGGCGTGGCTGGCATACCGCTACCTCGGACTCAAATTCGTGTCGCGGAGCTGGTTCAATCTGGATGCGACTTGGGCCGTCAGCCTTGTCTTGGTGGGCGCTCTCTCACTTGCGTTCGGCCTCGCGAACCACAACTGAACTTGCGTCTGCGAAATCATTCGCCGCCCCGACGACGCGCGATGCTTGCATCGATGGCGAAATCGCCCTAGATTGAGGGCATATCGCCATACAGGAGGTTTGGGAGTCTCATGTCGACCGCCCGTCTCACCGCCGACGCGATCCTCGAGATCGGGGCCAAGGGCAGCCGCGACGCCATCGAAGCGACGCGGCGCGGCCTCGATACCGGAAAGATCGACGAGCTCGTCAAATCCGGACGCGCGAACCTCGCGGAAATCGATCGGCTCGTTCTGCCGCGCAAGACCCTCAGCCATCGCCGCAAGATCGGCGTCCTGACGCCGGAGCAGTCCGATCGGTTGATCCGCCTCGTGCGCGTCATCGCGGCGGCCGAGGAGACCTTCGGTTCGCAGGAAAAGGCCGCGCGCTGGCTGCGCCGGCCGACAACCGCCCTCGATGGCGACGCGCCGATTTCCCTCCTCGATACGGGCGAGGGAAGCCGGCAGGTGGAACATCTGCTCGCCAGGATCGATCACGGCCTCGCGGCCTGATGCTCGGCTGGCGCATCTGTCGCAGGCCTTTCGCCGATCTCTCCGGGGAGGGCGCGCGCCTCTACGGCGGACGGTGGAACTCGCCGGGGCGCCCGCTCGTCTACGCCGCCGAGAACGCCGCCCTCGCTGTCCTCGAAGTCCGCGTCCACCTCGATCTCGATTGGAGCGTTCTCCCGGACGATTACATTCTCATGGCGATCGATCTCGCCGCGATCCCCGTCGAGGAACTCGCCGGGGTTCCCGCCGACCCGCTCGCATCCGGCGATGCGTGGCTCGCCTCCGGCAGGTCCGCGCTTCTCAAGGTCGCCTCGGCAATCGTGCCCGAGAGCGCCAACATTCTGATCAATGTCGCGCATCCCGAGGCGAAACACGCCGCCGTCCAATCGATAAGACCGTTTTCGTTCGACGAGCGCCTTTGGCGGCCGCGATAGGCGCCGACAGACCTCAGGCCGCCTCGGCGTCGGGCTTTTGCACACACGCCGGCGCCGCGGCGCGAATGGATTCGACGAGCCTGTCGAGCGCGGGTCGTCGCGTCGTATCGAGACGGAAGACGAGCTCGACGCGCCGCGTCATGCCCTCGCCCTTCAGCGGCACGGCGGCGAGGGCGCCGCCGGCGTCGCGGTTTTCGACCGCCAGGCTCGGCGCCAGCGTCACCCCGTAACCGGCCGCGGTGAGATGCAGCAGCGTCTCGAGGCTCGCCGCGCTGAAATCCGACGCCGCCGCGCGCTTCGCGGCGCCGCGCTGGCAAAGATCGAGCGTCTGATCGCGCAAGCAATGACCATCGGCGAGCAGCAAGAGCGCGTCCGGGTCGATGTCGCGCGCGGAGACGGATTTGCGTCGCGCCAGCGGATGGTTGCGCGCGACGACGAGCAGGAACGGCTCTTCATAAAGCGTGACGCGCGCGAGCTTGTCGCTGGCCGCGTCGGTCGCGATCACGGCGGCGTCGATCCCGCCGCCCATCAGCATCGGCAGGAGGCGCTCGGTCAGGTCCTCGACGATCTTGATCGGCGCCAGCGGCAGGTCGCGCGTGGCCAGCGGCAGCGCATAAGGCAGGAGATAGGGCGCGATCGTCGGGATGATGCCGACCTTGAGCGCGCCGGCGAGCGGATCCTGAGCGCCGCGGGCGGCGATCGCGATGTCGGCGGCGGCGGCGAGCGCGCGCCGCGCATGGTCGACGATCGAGACCGCGCGGCTGGCGACCCTGACGGCGCGGCCCTCGCGCTCGAACACGCGTACGCCCAGTTCTTCCTCGAGCTTGAGAATCTGGCCGCTCAGCGTCGGCTGGCTCACGTTGCAGGCCGCTGCCGCGCGGCCGAAGTGGCCGTGATCGGCGACCGCGACGACATATTGCAGGTCTCGCAGGTTCATGCGGCGATTATACGATAGTTAGCGCCGATGACAATGGATGGAACAATCGATTGGAACGATAGCGCGCTTCGGATTAGGAACGGCTTGCGCCTCGCTCGCGGGGAGCTGACGAGGGAGGATTTCGTGACCGATCGCCTGACGACGACCGCCGGCTCGCCGATCGCCGACATCCCGAACTCGATTATCCTCCCCCGCGAAGCTGGACCCCTCCTCGAGGATTGACGAGGAAGCGGGAAAAAGCGGAACACGATCGGAGAGAACATGACAGACGAAAGCAAGTGCCCGTTCACGAGCGGCAGCCGCGCGCCGGCGAACCGCGACTGGTGGCCGAACCAGTTGAACCTTCGGGTTCTCCACCAGCACTCCAGCCTATCCAATCCGATGGGCGACGCGTTTGACTACGCCAAGGAATTCCAGAGCCTCGACCTGAACGCCGTGGTCAAGGACCTTCACGCCTTGATGACGGACTCGCAGGACTGGTGGCCGGCGGATTTCGGCCACTACGGGCCGCTGTTCATCCGGATGGCGTGGCACAGCGCCGGTACGTACCGCATCGGCGACGGCCGCGGCGGCGCCGGCGCCGGCCAGCAGCGCTTCGCGCCGCTCAACAGTTGGCCGGACAACGTCCTCCTCGACAGGGCGCGCCGGCTCTTGTGGCCGATCAAGCAGAAATACGGCCGGAAAATCTCCTGGGCCGACCTCATGATTCTCGCGGGCAACGTCGCCCTCGATTCGATGGGCTTCAAGACCTTCGGTTTTGGCGGCGGACGCGAGGATGTGTGGGAGGCCGAAGAAGACATCTACTGGGGTCCGGAAGGCAAGTGGCTGGCGGATGAGCGCTACACCGGCGACCGCGATCTGCAGAACCCTCTCGCCGCCGTGCAGATGGGCCTGATCTACGTCAATCCGGAAGGGCCGAACGGCAACCCTGATCCGGTCGCCGCGGCGCGTGACATCCGCGAGACCTTCAAGCGCATGGCGATGAACGACGAGGAGACCGTCGCGCTCATCGCCGGCGGGCACACCTTCGGCAAGACGCACGGCGCCGCCGACCCGCACGAATATGTCGGCCCCGAGCCCGAAGGCGGCTCGATCGAGGAGCAGGGTCTCGGGTGGAAGAGCAGCTTCGGCAGCGGCCGCGGCCGCGACGCGATCGGCAGCGGCCTGGAAGTCATCTGGACCAGCACGCCGACAAAGTGGAGCAACAACTTCTTCTGGAACCTGTTCGGCTACGAATGGGAACTGACCAAGAGCCCAGCCGGCGCGCACCAGTGGACGGCCAAGAACGGAGCCGGCGCCGGTACGATTCCCGATCCGCAGGACCACTCGAAACGCCGCGCGCCAACCATGCTGACGACGGACCTCGCCTTGCGGGTCGACCCCGCCTACGAAAAGATCTCGAGGCGCTTCTTCGAGAATCCGGATCAGTTCGCCGACGCGTTCGCTCGGGCGTGGTTCAAGCTGACGCACCGCGACATGGGTCCGATCGTGCGCTACCTCGGTCCGCTCGTCCCCAAGGAAGCGCTGCCGTGGCAGGACCCGATCCCCGCCGTCGATCATCCGCTGATCGGGGAAGAGGACATTGCGGCGCTGAAGGCGAAGATCCTGGCGTCCGGGCTCACCGTCTCCGAGCTCGTCTCGACGGCCTGGGCGTCGGCGTCGACGTTCCGCGGCGGCGATAAGCGCGGTGGAGCGAACGGCGCGCGCGTTCGTCTCGCCCCGCAGAAGGACTGGGAGGTCAATCAGCCGGCTCAGCTCGGGAAGGTGCTGGAGACGCTCGAAGGGATCAAGAAGACGTTCGACGCTTCGCAGTCTGGCGGCAAGAAAGTCTCGCTCGCCGACCTCATCGTTCTCGGCGGCGGCGCCGCGATCGAGAAGGCCGCGAAGGACGCCGGGCAGGTCGTGAAAGTCCCGTTCACGCCGGGGCGCGCCGATGCGTCGCAAGAGCAGACCGACGTCGAGTCCTTCGAGCCGCTCGAGCCGACCGCCGACGGGTTCCGCAACTATCTGCGCGGCGCGCAGCGCCTGTCGCCGGAGGAGCTCCTGGTCGATCGGGCGCAATTGCTGACGCTGACGGCGCCCGAACTGATGGCTCTCGTCGGCGGCCTGCGCGTCCTCGGGGCCAATGCCGGGAAGTCCGCCCACGGCGTCTTCACCAAACGGCCGGGGACGCTGACGAACGACTTCTTCGTCAACCTGCTCGACATGGGCACCCAATGGCAGCCGTCCGACGGCGCGGAAGGGGTGTACGAGGGCCGCGACCGCAAGACCAACGAAGTCAAATGGACGGGCACCCGGGTCGATCTGATCTTCGGTTCGCACTCGCAGCTGCGCGCCCTTGCGGAAGTCTATGGATGCGCGGACTCGAAGGAGAAATTCGCGCAGGACTTCGTGGCGGCGTGGACCAAGGTGATGGACCTCGATCGCTTCGCGCTCGCCTGATCTGCGCCCCAAGGCCTTGAGCCTGGAGCGAGGTGGAGGCGAACAAGAATGCGGGCCGGCGCGTTTCAAGACGACGCCGGCCTGTCGGCGCACCCCTGCAACCGGCGGGTCGGAGGCACGGGCGGGGCGGCGAACTGGCCCTCGGAGCGGCGCGGCCAGGGCCGTGGCGCCGGGCTTGAAGTCGCCATGAATAACGTTCACCCTCGCCGCAGGCGCAAAAAGCGGAGGCGCGACGCATGCAAAGTCGGAAAGTCCCGCGAGCGGTGGTCGTGGCGCTTGCGCTCGCCATTCTCTTCGAGACCTGGATCTGGAACCGCGTCGTCGCAGCGTTGCGCTGCCTTGCCGTGCTGCTCCCGTGGGCCGAGATCAGGGCGTTTCTCGTTCGACTGATCGACCGCATGCCGGCTTGGGCCGCGCTTCTGCTGTTCGGCATTCCGTTCGTCGTCAGCGAAGTCGGCGCCTTTTTCTGCGTCGTGTTCACCGCGACGGGCCACATCGTCGCCGGCGCTCTCGGCTATGTCGCCGTGAAAACCGTGGGGTTCGGCCTCGTCGTGCCGATCTTCGATCTGACGCGCGACAAGCTCCTGACAATGCCCTGGTTCGCCTTCGTCTACCAGAAGTTCGTCGCCTTCCATGACTTCGCCGAGCGGCTCGTCGCGCCGTATCGCGAGGTCGTCGCCGCTTATGTGAAAGGTCTCCGCGCTCGCATTCGCGCCTATTGGACGCGGCGACTTGAGGGCACGGAAGAAGAGACCGGCTAAATCTTGCTGTGAATGGTTAGTCGCGCGGCGCGAAGTCTCGCGAGACGCGGCGTCGATTGATCACGCCAGATGTTGCGCGCCTACGCGCGACAAGCTCCTGGCAATGTCCTGGTTCGCCTTCGTCAATCGGAAGTTCGCCGCCTTCCCGTGACTTCGCCGGGCGGCTCGCTGCCCGCTATCTCGAGGCCGCCTCGGCCGAGGTGAAAAGTCTCCGCGCTCGCGTCTGCGCCTATTGGAGACGACAAGTCGGCAGCGTGGAAGAAGTGATAGGCCTGATATTGCTGTAAATAGTGAAGTCGCGCGGCGCGAAGTCTCCCGCTCCCCGGCATCGATTGATCACGCCATGTGTTGCGCACTGACGCGCGAGATGCCGTCGGCAATGCCGTCGCTCGCCGTCTTGGATCGAAGGTTTGTCGTCTACCGCGATTTCGTCGGCCGGGTCGGTGCGTCCTGTCGCGAGGTCGCTGCGGCAAATGCGAAAGAATCTGCACTCCAGTTATCGCCTATTTGACGCAAAAAAATCGGTTAATCAGAAGAAAACTTCGGCCTGATTTTGCTGTGAATAGTTAGCAAAGGTGAAAATTCTCCCGATCCACGGCGCGTATTATTTGCACCAAGTGTTGCGTATCGGCAACTCGTTGAGGAAAATCGATATGAGCCGACCTTAATACTTGTCGAACGCAAGGGGAGGCCGTAAAAAGGCGTTGGATACGAATCTATCGAGCTCAATTGGGGGAGTGTCTTATGATTAAGACGTCTATCCTTGGTGCGGTGGCATTTACGGCAATCACTAGCGCCGCTTTCGCGGCGGATCTCCCGACAATGAAAGGCCCGCCGCCTTTCGTCGCCCCTCCGGTCTTCACGTGGACGGGGTTCTATTTCGGCGGCAACGTCGGCTACGGATGGGCGAGCGCCAATAACACGCAGGTCCCGGGACCGGACGCGCTGTCCTTCGGCGCCAATCCTTTCCGCATCAACAATCAGCCGAGCGGTGTGCTCGGGGGCGGTCAGATTGGCTATAACTGGCAAACCGGCGCCTTCGTGCTCGGCGTCGAGGCCGATCTCGACGCCTCCGGTATCAGCGGCAGCCGCACCCTGAGCGGGCTTCCCGAATTCGACCGGGACTATCCAGCCGACTTGGTTCTCCAGGGCGCGCGAGGATGTCGAAGCCATCGGGACCGCTCGCGCGCGAATCGGCTACGCCGCCTTCGATCGAACGTTGATTTACGCAACAGGCGGTCTCGCCTATGGCGAGGTTAGATACTCGAACTACACGCAGTATGCAGCAGCTTCACCGTTTGAATATGCCGGCTCCGAAACGCCATGGAAGGTCGGTTGGACGGTCGGCGGCGGCATCGAATACGCCATCACCAACAACTGGACGATCAAGGGTGAATATCTCTACTACGATCTCGGCAGCCAGAAATATGCGGCTCTGCCGCTCGCGGCAAACCCGCCCTTCTTTGTCGCGCAGAAATTTGAGACGACCGGCAACATCGTGCGCGCCGGCGTGAACTATAAGTTCTGATGGGTTGCGAGAGCGGTCTGCAATTGTGCAAGCGTCTTCGAGTACGCGGGGCTTTGCAGTGCGGGCTCGCGCCGACGGAATAGGGCGACGGGGCGAGACGGGCGGAATTAGCGGGAAGGCCGCAGACGCGGTCGCCGTGGCTGAGTGATGCCGCGCCGGCCCGGCGCGACCGCGCGGAAAAAGCGCGGCGCGCCGGCCGTCTTGTGGCGTTGTCGATTTTATTCGGACCGAACCACAGGCGGCGCGCCCGAACGGCGCGGGCCGGCAATGTGGGCATGCGCCGCGTTAGCCATGACCGTTCATGGCGGCCGCGCATACGTGTTTCGCTGATGGCGCGTCCGGCCGTTCTGCCCTATAGGATGCGGCGAATAGACGCCTTGATCCCACTTTGGCTTTGATCCCTCGCTATCCGGTTTGCTGTTGACGCTCCTTCTGCCGCATGGCCGTTCGCTAAGTCTCGGCTCTCCGACCCCCCTTATGGGCATCGTCAACGCGACGCCGGATTCGTTTTCCGACGGCGGCGCTTTCGCCACGCCCAACGCCGCGGCGGACCACGGCGAGCGCCTCGCCGCGGAGGGCGCCGCGGTTCTGGACGTCGGCGGCGAGTCGACGCGGCCCGGCGCGAGCCCGGTGGCGGCCGACGAGGAAATCTCCCGTGTCGTTCCGGTCATCGCCGCCCTCCATCGCCGCCTCGCTCTGCCGATCTCCGTCGACACCAGCAAGGCGCGCGTCGCCGCCGCCGCCATCGCGGCCGGCGCTTCGCTCGTCAACGACGTCTGGGGCTTCCAGCGGGATGCCGAAATGGCGCGCGTCGTCGCCGACACCGGCGCCGCGGCGGTCCTCATGCACAATCGCGCCACAATCGATCCGACGCTGGACGTCATCGCGGAAATCCTGGGGTTTCTCTCCCGTTCGATCGACCTGGCTCTCGCCGCCGGCGTTCGCGAGGGCCAACTGCTGGTCGATCCGGGATTCGGCTTCGGCAAGACGCCGCAGCAAAACCTCGAACTGATCCGGCGCTTGCGGGAGCTGGCGCCGCTCGGCTGTCCGGTGCTGCTCGGCGTGTCGCGCAAATCGACCATCGGCTTTGTGACTGGCCAGAAACACCCCGCCGAGCGCGTTGTCGGCTCGATTGCGGCGGGGCTCATGGGCGTGATGAATGGCGCGGCGATTCTGCGGGTCCACGACGTGGGGCCGCACGTCCAGGCACTGCAGGTCTGGCGCGCCATAACGGAGAACTGAAGATGAACGGCTCGGAGTCCCGCGGCGCGATCAGCCGGGGTAAAATATTCGTGGAAGGATTGCGGCTCCACGCCTTTCACGGCAGTTTTGCGCACGAACGCAAGCACGGCCAGATGTTCGAGATCGATCTCGATCTCGTGGTCGACATCGGCGAGGCCGCGGCGGACGACAATCTCAAGGCCACCGTCGATTACGGCAAGGTCGTCGCGGCGACGCGGCAGATCTTTTGCGGCGAGCCGCGCAAGCTCGTGGAGGCCGCCGCGTTGGACATCGCGCGCGTTTTGCTGGAGAAATTCGCTCGTCTCCAGTCGGTCGTCGTGCGGGTGGGCAAGGTCGCGCCGCCAATCCCCGCGCCGCTGAAGGCGGTCGGCGTCGAGATCGAGGTGACGCGTGGCGGGTGATCCGGCGGTCACGGCCGCGCTCGGCCTCGGCGGCAATATCGGCGACGTCGCCGGCGCCTTTCTCCAGGCGCTCGGCCGCCTCGCCAATGCGCCGGGCGTCGGACGCCTGCGCGCTTCCTCGGTTTATCGCACGCCGCCATGGGGCAAGGTCGATCAGCCGGATTTTCTCAACATGGCGGCGCTGGTCGAGACGACATTGCCGCCACGGGCGCTGCTCGCCCTTTGTCTCGACATCGAACGAGACCTCGGTCGCCGCCGTCTCGAGCGCTGGGGGCCGCGCACGCTCGATCTCGATCTCCTGACTTATGGCGAGGCGACGATCGGCGAACCCGATCTCGAGATCCCGCATCCGCGGCTGACCGAGCGCGCCTTCGTGCTGGCGCCGCTGGCGGAAGTCGCCGCGCATTTGCTTGTCGGCGGCCAGGAAATTGGGCAATGGCTGGCGGCGGCGGATCGCGCGGGCGTCGAGATCGATGTTGCGGCGAGCGCCAAGCTGCGGGACGGACTCTCTTGCGAGCGATAGGGTAGCGAAGCGGACGCCATTGGACAACGCGCGACGCGGACCTATCTCCCCAAAGGGAAGGAAGCGGCCGCCTGGCGGACGGCCCAGCCGAAATCAATAACTAGCCTCACGGAGTTTTCCATGACCGAGCCGACCCCGATCGCGGCCCCGCGGTTGATTCCCCGGACAGTTCTGTTCGGCAACCCGGATCGGACGCCTGCCCAGATCAGCCCCGACGGCAAGATGCTCGCCTGGTCGGCGCCGCTCGACGGTCTCCTCAACGTCTTTGTGGCGCCAATCGAGGACATCGGCGAAGCGCGGCCGATCACGCATGAGCGCGAACGGCCGGTTCCCGGCTTCGGCTGGTCTCCCGAATTCGACGATGATCCTTTATCCGAAAGACACCGGCGGCGACGAAAACCACCACATCGTGTGCGTGAGCGTCGATCGCGGCGAAGCCAGGGACATGACGCCGTTTCCCGGCGCCAAGGCGGTCGTCGCCGGCACGAGTCACCGCTGCCGGGATCGCGTCCTGGTCGGCACGAACAAACGCGATCCGCGCTTCTTCGACGTTTATTCCCTCGATCTCGGCAGCGGCGATCTGACCCTCGTCTATCAGAACGACGGCTTTGCGGATTTTATCGCCGATTCCGCGCTCGATCTGCGTATCGCCGTGCAGCCGCGGGCGGATGGCGGCGTCGACTATTTTCGCGTTGTGGGAGGGGTCGTCGAGCCGGCTCCTTTCGAGCAGGTCGCCTACGAGGACGCTCGCACGACGAGCCCAGTCGGCTTCAGCGACGACGGCAAGACGCTCTATTGGACCGACGCGCGCGGCCGCGACAAGACAGCCTTCCTCGCCCAGGATCTGGCGAGCGGCGAAATGACGCTCCTCGGGTCGGACGAGCAGGCGGACATCGGCGGCGTCCTGACCGACCCGATCGCCGGCACGCCGCTCGCCTATAGCGTCAACTACCTGAGGCCGCGCTATGTCGCGCTCGATCCCGCGCTGCAGCCGGACTTCGATTTTCTCGACGCCAGTGTCAGGGGAACTTGGGGCATCGTCTCGCAGAACGAAGCCAACGATCTCTGGACGATCGTCAATGACCCGGTGACCGCGCCGGCCGCGGTCCACCTCTACGCCCGCAAGACCAAGACGCTCAAAATGCTCTACACCATGCGCCCGGACCTGGAGGACATGCCGCTCGTCCCGATGACCCCGCTCGAAATTCGCGCCCGCGACGGCTTGACCCTGGTCTCCTATCTCACCCTTCCCACCGGGTTCAGCATGGACCACAAGCCGCCGCAACCGCTGCCGCTGGCGCTCTGCGTTCATGGCGGCCCGTGGGCGAGAGACGGGTTCGGCTACAACGCCCTGCATCAATGGCTCGCCAATCGCGGCTACGCCGTCCTCTCGGTCAATTTTCGCGCATCGACCGGCTTCGGCAAAGCCTTCGTCACTGCTGGCGACGGCGAATGGGGCGCCCGCATGCAGGACGACCTTTTCGACGCCGTCGATGCGCTCGTCGCGCAAAAGCTGGTCGATCCCGAAAGGATCGCGATCCTCGGCGGCTCCTACGGCGGCTATGCCGCTCTCGCCGGCCTCGCCTTCACGCCGAAGCGCTTCGCCTGCGGCGTCGACATCGTCGGCCCGTCCAACCTGGAGACCTTGCTGGCGTCGATCCCGCCCTATTGGGAGCCGATGAAGGCCTTGTTCCACCGCGCGGTGGGCGATCCGTCGACATCAGAGGGCAGGGCGTTGCTCCGCGCCCGCTCGCCGCTGCACCAGGCCGACGCGATCGAGCGCCCGCTCCTGATCGGCCAGGGCGCCAACGATCCTCGGGTGAAACAGGCGGAGTCCGACCAGATCGCCGCCGCGCTCGAGGCGAACAAGACGCCGCTGACCTATGTTCTCTATCCCGACGAGGGGCACGGCTTCGCGCGCCCGACCAACACGATCGCGTTCTGGGCCATCACCGAGAATTTCCTCGTGACCTATCTCGGCGGACGCGCGGAGCCGATCGGCGATGCGCTCGATGGGTCGAGCGCGATCGTCAAGACCGGCGCCGAGCACGTGCCCGGGCTACGGCAGACCCAGCGTGATCAAGGGGGCGCCCCGGCGGCGTGAGCCGGGGGACCGCCTGCTCCGCCAGCGCAGTGCACTCACCCAACCGGCCAAAACCCGGCGAGGAGCGGGACGACGAGCGCGGTCAGCAGGCCGTTGAGGCCGATCCCGAGCGCCGCGAAGGCCGCGGCGAGGCCGTTCAGCGGGGCGACCTGCGCCGCCGCCACGCCGCTGCCGGCGACCCCGGCCGCGAGCCCGTGGGCGCGCCAATCGTTGATGCGCAACCGGCGAAGCACGGTCTGGCCAATTACCGCGGCGATGATCCCGCCGCCGATCGCCAGCGCCGCGGTCAGCGCGGGCACGCCGCCGACTTCCTGCGCGATGGCCATGGCGATCGGCGTCGTCACCGCCTTGGGCGCCATGGAGAGCGCGACCGATCTGCCGCCGCCAAGCAGCCAGACGACGGCGACGCCGCTCAGCGTCGAGGTCAGCGATCCCAGCAGGAGCGCAAGACCCACGCCGTGCACGCTGCGGCGCAGATGGCCGAGATTGAGCGCGAGCGGAACGGCGAGGGCGACCGTCGCCGGCCCGAGCAGGAAGTGGATGAACTGCGCGCCGGCGAAATAGGTCGCGTACGATGTGCCTGTGCTCTCGAGCAGCAGGGCCATGATCGCGATCGCGATCAGCACGGGATTGGCGAAGGGCGAACCCCGGCAGGCTCGCTGGACCGTTTGGCCGGCAACGTAGGCCAAGAGCGTCGCCGCTACCCAGAGCAACGGCGAAAGCGCCAATGGCGTCCAGAGCTCGAGCAGAGCGTCTCGCATCAGCGGGCCTCCTGCTGACCTGTCGGGAGCAGCGGGTTTTGCGCCGTCGTCTCAGCGGCGTCCGGGATGTGCTGCATCACGAGCCCGGTGACGACAAGGCCCAGCACCGTCGAGACAAGCATGCCGGCGAGAATGGGAAGCCATTCGCTACGCAGCGCGCCCATTTGGGTGATGATGCCGACGCCGGCGGGAACGAAGAGCAACCCCATATTCCTGACCAAAGCGTTCGCCGTCTCGGCGAGCGGCGCCGGCACGGCTTCTCTCATCGCCTTCCCGCCTCTGCCGCGGATCACCAGCGCGACCGCGAGCAGAAACATTCCGACCACCGGTCCCGGCAAGGGCAGGTGCAAGGACCGGGCGAGGACTTCACCGATGAGCTGTGCGCCAACTAGAATGGCCAAGGCTGTCGGCATTGCCGCCTCCTCAGGGTTGCTCGCGGGGGGCGTCGCCCGCGGCGTCGCCCAAGCCGGCTTCGCTCGCCGCGAGCAGGCCGAGCGCCGACCAGTCGAGCCCTGACCAGCCGCGCGCCACCATGGCGACGAGACGATCGTGAACGAGGCCGACGACCGGCATCGGCACGGCCCGTGCTTCCGCTTCGGCTAGAGCCAGTCGCAGGTCCTTCATCGCAAGCGGCGCCGTCATGCCGGGCGGATCGTAGCGCTGGTCGACGATCTTGCCGCCATAGGTCTTGTGCACGCGGCCATCGAACAGCGAACCGGTGAGAACGTCGAAGGCGAGATGGGGGTCGATCCCCGCCTTGCGGAGCAGGGCGAGGACCTCGCCCATGCTCTGCAGCGTCGAGGCCGTCAGCGCGTTGCCGGCGAGCTTCATGACGTTGGCCGCCCCGGCGTCGTCGCCGATCGCGAAGACGCGCTGGCCAAGCCGTTCCAGCACGGGCCGCACGCGTTCGACCGCCTTCGGATCGCCGCTCGCCAGCACGAAAAGTCGCCGCGCCTCCGCGAGGTCGGGATTTCCGAGAACGGGCGCGGACACGAACCCCTGCCGACAAGAGGCATGGACGCGGGCGAGACGCCGTGACAAATCGGGACTGACCGTGCTCATCGAGATATGGACCGCGCCGGGCGCGAGGATGCTCGCCAGCCCGTCGGGGGAGAGTACGACTGCGGCCAGCGCCGCGTCGTCGGGCAGCGAGGTGACGACAATGTCGCAAGTTGCGAGGGCCTCGAGTCGCGCCGCCGATTCGGCGCCCTCGAGCTGCAGGGGCCGCGCTCGCTGTGGGTCGCGGTCGTAGGCGACGATCTGATAGCCGTCGGACAGCAGATTGGCGGCGAAAGCCTGCCCCATGCGGCCCAGACCGACCACGCCGACGCAAATGTCGGCATGCCGCGCCGACTTTTGCGGCGAGGGGAGGGATGACTTGTCGCAGGGCGCTCGATTGCGCGGCGAGCTCGGAGTGATGACTCGGGAATTCATGTTGCAACCTCTCGGAGAAACGAATTGATCTGGCGGTTACATGGGCCGGGAGGGTTGCGCCGGGAATGACTCCGATGGCAAATTACTCTTGCGGAAAAGGGATCAATAGCGAGGCTCGGCTATGGACTATTTCGCCGCGATGCGGGCCTTCGCCCGCGCTGTCGATCTCGGCAGCTTCTCCAAGGCCGCGGCCGAGGAGGGCGTCAAGGTCTCGACCGTTTCGCGCTACGTGAGCGCGCTCGAGGCCGATCTGGGCGCCGCCCTCTTCAACCGTTCGACCCGCCGTTTGCATCTGACCGAAGTCGGGGCCAATTTCCACGAACATGCCGCGCGCATTCTCGCCGAGGTCGAGGACGCGCGGCTCGTGGCGGCCTCGCTGAACACGCGCCCGCAAGGCCTGCTGCGGATCAACATTCCCAGCGCGTTCGGGCGGCGCCACGTTGTCCCGCATCTCGGCGATTTCTTGTCGGAATATCCGGACATCCGGGTCGATGCGACGCTGACCGATGCGACGGTCGATCTGATCGCGAGCGGCGCCGATCTCGCCGTGCGCGTCGGCGCGCTGGCGGATTCCGGGCTCGTCGCCAAGCGTCTGGCGCCGCATCGCCGCGCGCTCGTCGCCAGTCCCGCCTATCTCGCCGAACGCCGGCCGATCAACGAGCCGCGCGATCTGGAAGACCACGAGTGTCTGGCTTTTGCGCTCCAACCCAAGGACGCATGGTATTTCCGCCGGCGCGATGCGCCGTTGGACGAGCTGATCGAGGTTGCGGTGCGCGGGCGTTTGCGGGCTAATGACTCCGAGGCCCTGCTCGACGGCGCGCTCGCGGGGCTCGGCGTCGGGCTGTTGCCGACCTGGCTGACGGGCGACCACATTAGCGCGGGGCGGCTCACCGCCATTCTCCCGGCATGGGAGGCGCTCATCGCGCCGGGGCCGGATCGCGCCATCTGGGGCGTTTATCCCCCCAAGAAGGTGGTCTCGCCGAAGGTTCGAGCCTTCCTCGCGTTCCTCGAACAGCGCATCGGAAAACCACCCTATTGGGATCATTCCGCCGAGACATCGTCGCGCGCGAAGTCTCCGGAGTCGTGAGGATACGGCTCGAGCCGGTGGCCTCCCCGGGGTCTGCGCGGTGCGGTAAGGTTGCGGCGCACGGCGGCGTCGCCGCCGAAGAGCGAACAAGTCGAAGCCGGTGATCTTCACCATCTCCGCCGCCTGGGATGATGAGGCTTTGGTCTGGAGCGGGCATTGCGACGATATCCCGGCCGCCGCCGACGCGCCGACGCTCGACGCGCTGCTGGCGAAAATATCCGCGATGGCACTTGGTCTCTTGCCGGACAACCACCCGGACGTCGATCCATCCTCTCTGTTCCTGCAAATCACCGCTTTGCGTGAAGCCGAATCCGTGGCGGCCTGAATGGCCCCAAAGTTCGATCGACTCAATTCTCCGGCAGGGTGAAAACCGCGCACGAAGACGCGATCCCGCGCAGTTCATGCGTTCCGAGGGCGATCAGCGGCGCATCCGTCTCGGCGGCGAGCGCGCCTGACACGAGCACGGTCTTCTGCAGCGGCCGGCATAACCCTTCCAACCGGCTGACCAGATTGACGGCGGGGCCGATCGCGGTGAAATCCAGGCGATCGGCAGCGCCGATATTGCCCCACAGCATCTCGCCGAGATGCAAGGCGGCGCCGAAGGGCAGGGGCGGCAATCCCCGCCGATGTCGCTCCTGATCCAGATGCGTCATCCCGACGCGAGCGGCGGTGACCGCGCGCAGCGCAGCCTCGCAAGCGCTACGCGGCTCTCCGACGACCGGGAAGATCGCCAGCACGCCGTCGCCGATGAATTTCAGCACCTCGCCGCCGAAAGCATGAACCGCGCCGGCGATGCGATCGAACCAGGCGTCGAGGGCCGAGATGACCACCGACGGAGGGTTGCTTTCGGATAGCGCCGTGAACCCCCTGAGATCGGCGTAGAGCAGCGCCGCCTGGATGGTCTCGCCGAGATCGCGGCGCAATGGGCCCGCCAGCACGCGCGCCGCGCTGCGCCGGCCGAGATAGGCTTCCAGGGTCGCCGTCAACGTGGCGCGCGCCGCGAGGACCGCGAGCGGCGCCGCGGCGAAGCGCGCCGCCTGTCGCAGTTCGTCGGTCTCGTCGACCGAGAACGGACCCGGCCCGATCCAGCTGAGCGAGGGCCCATCCGGCCGAGGCCCGACAATGTCCTCGTGCACGAGGCCGGCCGCAATTCCGACGAGCCAGCGCCGGCCAGCCTCATTGGATGGGCTTGCCTCCCGCGCCGCGAAGAGTCTTCCTGGCGCGAACCCCAAGGCCTCGATGACCTCGCCGCTCTCGGCGCGCCACAGCCAGGTGCGCCGGGCGATGAGCGGGTGGGGAACGGCAAGCGTGAGGGCGCCGCCCGCGAGCGGCAGGCCATCCTCGATGAGGTGGGCGCCGAGCTCCGCCAACAGGCGGTCGGCGCCCGGCGTCTCTCCGGCCGCGTCGACGAGCCATGCGAGCGTCGAGGAAAGCTGCATGGGGGGATTATGAGGTGGACACGCCGCCCTTGTCTAACCCTCGCCGCGCCAGACCGTTCCGGGCCGGTCATTCAACCAAACGGTTGACTTTCTGGAAACGCGCGCTTATATTCAACCTTATGGTTGAATTACAGACGCCTCGGCTCGATTCTGTCTTTCACGCGCTCGGCGACGCCACGCGCCGGCGGATGCTGCGCGAACTCGCCGACGGCGAGCGAACGGTCGGCCAACTGGCGGAGCCCTTCGCGATCTCGCTCGCGGCCGCCTCGAAGCACATCAAGGCGCTGGAGAACGCCGGGCTGATCCGGCGCGAGGTGCGCGGGCGCACGCATCTCTGCCGCCTCGACCCCGGGCCGCTCGCCAGCGCCCACCAGTGGCTCGATTTCTACGAGCGCTTCTGGACCGAGCGTCTGGACGTGCTCGAACAGCTCCTCCGCGCGGAGGACGCACGCAAATTGCCCACCCCTAGAGGAGACGACCCATGACCGAACTCAAAAGCCCGAGCGCCTTTGGCGTGCTGACGGAGCCTGCCACCTTGACCATCCAGCGGGTTCTGCCCGGCCCGATCGAGCGCGTCTGGGCCTATCTCACGGACAGCGACCTGCGTCGCCAGTGGCTGGCGGCGGGCGAGATGGAGATGAAGGTCGGCGCGCCCGTCGAACTCATCTGGCGCAATAACGAACTCACCAATCCGCCCGGCCAGCGGCCGCCCGGCTTCTCCGACGAGCACCGGATGCAGAGCCGGGTCATCGAACTCGACCCGCCCCACAAGCTCGCCATCTCCTTTGGCGGCAACGGCGAAGTCTCGTTCGAGCTGGCCCCCAAGGGCGCCGAGGTGCTGCTCACTCTGATCCATCGCCGCCTGCCCGACCGCGCAACCATGCTGAGGGTCAGCGCCGGCTGGCACATGCACCTCGATGTGCTGGTCGCCCGCGCGACGGGCGAGGAGCCGGAGCCGTTCTGGGACGGCTGGAGCCGACTGCGGGACGAATACGACCGGCGTTTGCCGGCCTGACGGGCTGACGCCGCCAATGTAACGACACGAAGGGAGAAGAGCGATGACACGGCACATGATCGCGACACGAGAAGAGTGGCTTGCAGCCCGGCTCGGGCTGCTCAGGCAGGAGAAGGAGCTGACGCGGCGCAGCGACGAACTGGCCCTGCGGCGTCAGGAGCTGCCGTGGGTCCGGATCGACAAGCCGTACCGATTCGAGACCGACGAGGGGAGCGCCTCGCTGGCGGACCTCTTCCAAGGGCGATCGCAGCTTCTCGTCTACCACTTCATGTTCGGGCCCGACTACAAGGCGGGATGTCCGTCCTGCTCGATGATCGCGGACGGCTTCAACGGGTCCGTGGTTCACCTGGCCAACCACGACGTCACGCTTGCCGCGGTGTCGCGGGCGCCGCTTGCGAAACTGCAGGCGTACAAGCGGCGGATGGGGTGGACGTTTCCCTGGGCGTCCTCGCTCGGCGGCGACTTCAACTTCGACTTCAACGTCTCGTTCACCGAGGAGCAACAGCGCGAGGCCGCCGTCGATTACAACTACCAGCGCGGCGGCCACGCGATGGACGCGGCGCCGGTCCCGGAGCCGGTCGCCCAGTTCGCGGCCACATGCGGGACCGACGTGCCCACGTACTCGCGCGATAGGCCGGGCATGAGCGCGTTCACGCTCGAGGATGGCGTCGTCTACCACACCTATTCCACCTATGCGCGCGGACTGGACGGCCTCTGGGGCATGTACCAATGGCTCGACCGCGCCCCCAAGGGGCGCAACGAGACGGGCGTCTGGTGGCGCCGCCACGACGAGTACGCTGAGTGACGTGATTGCAGGAGAGACGACATGAGCGAGGCTGATACCGGCGCATCCGCCCGCAGCGCGATCCGTTATGAGAGCGGCGCCGCCGCCGCTCTCGGCGCGGCCGAATGGCTAGGCCTGGCGGCGGCGCCGACCTTCGCGATCATGGCGCTGCTGACAATTGTTCTTGGCGGCGGCTCGATTATGCTCTGCATGGCCGCGCAAGATGGATCCCCGCTGAGCGGAATGGTCCCGATGTACTTGCTGATGAGCGCCTTCCATTCGGCGCCGTGGCTGAAGCTGATCTCCAGCCGACGCAGCGGCGCCTGCCGGCCCTGAGGAATTTGCGAAATGCTGATGCCTAGGGGTCGTGGCGTTCGCTGCGGCTAGGGCGCGGAAGTTGGAACGGAGACGCAATATGACCAACTCCTACTATCGCTGGGTGATTGTCGCCGCCGGCGGCCTATTAGGCTGCATGGCGATAGGAGCCATGTTTTCACTGCCTGTTTTTCTTCGGCCCATCTCACATGACACCGGATGGTCTGTCACCGGCGTATCCAGCGCTATGACGATCGGCTTTCTTTCCATGGCATTGGCGAGCATAGCCTGGGGCACTCTGTCGGACCGATTGGGGCCCCGCGCGATCGTTCTGATCGGGTCGATTATCTTGGCTGCAAGCCTGGCTCTGGCTAGCCAGGCGACATCGCTTCTTGAATTTCAGATCATCTTCGGCGTGCTTGTCGGAGCGGCGACCGCCGCAATCTTTGCGCCGATGATGGCCTGCGTGACAGGCTGGTTCGACACAAATCGCAGCCTGGCTGTTTCTCTCGTGTCCGCTGGCATGGGAATGGCGCCGATGACCATGTCTCCATTCGCCGCATGGCTCGTCTCGAACCATGATTGGAGGACATCGCTCCTAATAATCGCCGCGCTCGTCGCAGTTGTGATGATTCCCATGGCGCTGCTCGTACGCCGTCCACCGGCTCTGCAAGCCGGGAATTCTGTCGCTTCGCCAGGTGAAGAGCCGCAATCGGGCATGTCCCTGCGGCAGGCGATTGGATCGCCGCAATTCATCATACTGCTGCTGACGAATTTCTTTTGTTGCGCCACCCACTCCGGCCCGATTTTTCATACGGTGAGCTACGCCGTAAGCTGCGGCATCCCGCTGATTGCCGCCGTTTCGATCTACAGTGTGGAAGGGCTGGCGGGCATGGGCGGACGCATCGCCTTCGGTATCCTTGGCGACCGGTTCGGAGCGAAGCGCGTTCTGGTCTCGGGGCTGCTGCTCCAGGCATTCGGCGCGCTCGCCTATTTCTTCGTCCGCGAGCTCAGCGCCTTTTACGCCGTGGCGGCGATATTCGGCTTTATCTATGCCGGTGTGATGCCCCTCTACGCTGTCCTCGCGCGTGAGAATTTCCCGCTGCGGATGATGGGAACCGTCATCGGCGGAACGGCGATGGCCGGCAGCTTGGGCATGGCGACCGGCCCATTGGCGGGAGGCCTGATCTACGACACGTTCGCCAGCTACGGTTGGCTCTATATCGGCGCGTGGGGCATCGGAATCGGCGCCTTCCTCACGGCATTGACCTTCAGGCCCTTCCCGGTAACCGATTGGGGGAGGTTCGCACCCCCAAGGGGTGCAGTATTGGACCAGGCCACGGAATGAGATGGAGGCTGACGTTAAGGGCTGCGGCCGCCGGGGCCGAGCCTGGGATTTTCAACACGAGGAGACATCGATGACTGAACCGCTCGTTGTCCAACGCGAAATCCAGATCGCAGCTCCGCCTGCCACGGTTTTCGCCTTCCTGACCGATCCCGAGAAGATCCTGAGTTGGATGGGCGCCGAGGCGACGACCGAGACGCATCCAGGCGGACTCTATCTCGTCAAAGGCGTCGGCGGCTCCGCCCGTGCGGCGCGTGGAGCGTTCCGCGAGGTCGTGCCGATCCACCGCCTCGCCTACAGCTTCGGCTGGGAGGGTAACGAGGAGGTCCCGCCGGGATCGAGCTTGATCGAACTCGATCTCGTCGACCGCGATGGCGGCACTTTGCTGCGCATGACCCACAGCGGTCTTCCGAACCAGACCCAGTGCGCCGCCCACAACTGGGGCTGGGCGCATTACCTCGGCCGGCTGGCCACGGCGGCCGCGGGGGGAAATCCGGGCGCCGATCGCGGTCCCCCGCCGCGTGAAGCCTAGGGCGCCCGGTCGCGGAGAAAGAGCCGATATTGCGAGGCTTTGCCGCCACGGCGAACGGGCAGGAGGCTATTGATCTACTCTTTGATAAGGACCTCGACGACCGTAGGGCCGGCGGCGTTCATATGGCCCAGGCGCGTCCTAGCTTTTCGTCGTCGATCGCCGTGGGATCATCACGGGATTGACGACGACCGCCACAACGATGTTGGCGATCACTGCGATGAGGCCGACATAGGCGGTGAACGACGTGTCGCCGATCGTCAAAGTGTGAAGCGGTTTGAAGCCATCCGACCACGCCATGTAAGTGCCTCCAGCCATTCCCACGGCCCATCCCACAAACAGTGCGGGCGCCCCGAACCACCGGAAGAAAAGAGAGGCCAGTACGGCCGGTAGGGTTTGCAGAATCCACATTCCGCCGAGAAGCTGGAGATTGAGGGCAAATTGCGTTGGCAGGTAAAGGATAAAGAGCAGCGCGCCCAGCTTGACCACCAGTGAAGCGATCTTGGCGATCTTTGCCTCGCCCGCCGGGTCGATTTCCGGATCGACGTAAGCCTTCCAGAAATTACGGGTGAACAAATTGGCCGAGCCGATGCTCATCACGGCTGCCGGGACCAAGGCGCCGATCGCAATGGCGGCGAAGGCAAAGCCGGCGAACCAATCGGGAAAGAGCGCCTGAAACAATGCCGGCACGACGTCATTGTTGCTTGCAAGCTTGAGATGAGCCGCGAGACCTGCGTAGCCGAGAAGGGCAAGCAATCCCAACATCAGCGTGTAGAGCGGCAAAAGCATCGCGTTCTTGCGTATCGTGTGCGCGCTACGGCTCGCGAAGACGCCGGTCAAAGTGTGCGGATACATGAAGGCCGCCAACGCTGAGCCGAGTGCAACAGTTGCGTAGGCGACATACTGATTGGATCGCAGCAGGACGCCGCCCCCCTTGGCCGCCAGGGCTTGCTGCGCGGCATCGATTATCGTTCCATAGCCGCCGAGCTTGGCGGGAATCAGCACTATCGCCGCAATCACGGCGATGTAGATCATGGCGTCCTTGACGAAAGCGATCAGCGCCGGCGCCCGCAGCCCAGACGAATACGTATAGAGCGCCAGAACAATGAACGCCGCGATCAACGGCAGTTCGCCGGTGATGCCAAGCGCCTTGATCGCCGCCGCCATGCCAATCAGCTGCAGCGCGATATACGGCATTGTCGCAATGACGCCCGTTACCGCCACCGCCGACTCCAGCGGGCGTGAGCCGAATTCCGCGCGCACGACGTCGGCTGCGGTAACCGCCCCCCGGTCAACCGCGACGCGCCAGAGCGTCGGCATCACGGCGAACACGAACGGATAGACAATGATCGTGTAAGGGAGCGCAAAGAAGCCGTAGGCTCCGACGGCGTAGACCAGCGCCGGCACCGCAATGACGGTGTAAGCCGTGTAGAAATCGCCGCCGACTAGGAACCAGGTTATCCAGGTCCCGAACTGGCGTCCGCCAAGCCCCCACTCGTCGAGATGCGCCAGCGTCTTCGGCCGCCGCCATCTGGCGGCGATAAAGCCCATGACTGTCACAAGGAGAAAGAAGAAAAGGAATACCGCGAGCGCGACTGGATGAATGTCACTCTTCATCGGAGTAACTCCGGTAGGAGAGCCAAATCAAGAACACGGTCAGCGGCACCCACGCGAACTGGTACCAATAGAAAAACGGAAAACCGAAGAGGACGGGATCGCGGAAATTGTAGAGTGGGACCGCCAGCAGGGCCAAGAACGGTATCAGCAGCAGCCCAAGACGATGCTTGATCATGGGATTTCCCCCTTCCGCGCGCTGGAAGCGGCAATCTGGACTCTGCGCGCAACTATCAGCAAAAAAGGCGACCTGCATTATATCGGTGAGTTCGTCTGACGCGAAACGCCACCGCCTTGGTGATTTCCTCGCGCCCATGTTCAACTCGGCAACGGGTCCCGCGATTACGGTGGCAGACGCTTGGACTCTATTTGTAGGATCCACTCCCCCCATGCCCCCAACG
>CAWEYC010000039.1:0-117191 GCA_963813195.1 uncultured Alphaproteobacteria bacterium
TCTCCCGCGATATCGTTAAAACCCGTGCCGGCGGCGTATGGATTGCTCGGGGGCGCGTATCGAATGCCTTCGTAGCCGCCAAACAGCGCAACCGGCCCGTTGGTGTATTTGCCGACCAACAACACGCTCGTATCGTCGGAGAGCGTCGCGGTGAGAACCTGCGGCAGGACCGCCGGCAGCGTGTTGCCGGCAAGCGTCACCGCCACGGCGTCCTGGACGTAACTGGCAATTGCGTCGAGCGAGAGCGTGCCGCCAGCCAAATTGAGAACGTCGCCGCCGAGTTGGACCTGGTAGGCGCCCTTTGAGGCGTTGTTCAGATCGTAGCCGCCGAATTGCCAGAGCGCAGCGGCCCTGAACTGGCCGATATCGACGCGATACTTCACCGACGTGCTAAATCGGCAGGTTTCGGTGTCGCCCACGCCGCAGGTTGTCCCCTGCCAGCCGATCGGCGAGAAAGCGTACGAAGCGTTCAGCGGATCGTAGGCGAAAACAGCGTCCAATGTCAGCGAGTTTTGCCGGAATACGGTCAAGGTCCCGTAGGTCAGCGAGCTGACGCCGAAATAACCCACGGAATTGTAAAATTGGCCGCCGCGGCTCGAGTCAGCGCCCGAATTTTGATTGGTGAGCGGCACGCCCGCGTTCTCAGCCACCGAGTGCGGTCCATTGGAGAATTGCAGGGAATAAGGATCGAATCCGGCCTCCAGATCGAACACGAAGGTCCATCCGGGAGCCAGCGGCTCGTTTCCTTTGATCCCGATGTTTGAATTGGTCAAACCGTTCGGCGCGAGGCTCCACTGCGCATGATTGCTGTACTTCTGTATGATATAAGCTGCGCCGACGGCCGATGTCCCATTGAAGGGCGCCCCATGGCTCTCCCACGTCACGCCGCCGTCGATCGCGCCGTAGAGCGTTATGCCGTTCCAGGTCAAAGGGCAGTCCGTGACGACAAAGTCCTGGAGGCTGCCACATGTAGCTAACTGCGGCGGAGCAATTGTGGTCGCCGGCGGCGGAGCCGTCGGCGCCGCGATGTCGGCGGCCAACGCATCCGTCGCCCATGCAGCGCTCGCGAGGCTCAGCATCATCGTCGCGAAAACACCAAGGTTTTTCATGTCGCCCTCCCCCCGGTCCAACAGGATCGGCCGCGAATCTGTGCTGGGCCTACACAACGCCGTCGTGACCGTTACTTGGATTCGGCGTTCGTGACAAGATCAAGCGCAGAGATATACCGTACAATTTGATTATGTAAATCGCCGATTGCTACGAGTCCGAGGTGATCATTAGAGCGCTTTGAATTTAGGCCGAACCGGACCCCGCCATCTTCGCGAGCAAAGCGTGGCGATCCAGACTAAGCCGCCGCCCCAATCCCTTGTTTCAACATGAAAACAAGCGCTCTTACTATCGGCGCCGGCAATGAATTCATGCCAGCAGGGCGGCAGCAATCATGCGACGCCTCGATCGCTTGCCGGCGCGCTCACCCGACCTGGAACCAGGCCCCGACCCCCGCGGCGCGATGTTCGGGGATCGCCGATACGATCGGCCATTTCCCGGGATTGTCAGCGACGAATGCGGCGTGGACGGTCCGGCTCGGCGCGATGAGGATGGTGTCCCGCCAGTAGGGTTCCCAGCCGTCATCGAGCGCGTGCAGCAGGCGCGCGACATGGCCGCCGAGGCGCATCGCCTGGGTCACCGCGGTCTTGTTGACGAACCCCAGCGTGACCGGCGCGCCGCGCGGAACGGCGAACAGCGGTTTGACCGCCCAATCGGAAAAGGTCACGCCGTTCAGCGCGAAGGGCAGGGCGCCGCCGCCGGAAATCGTCAGATCGAGGCGCCTCGCCCGCTCGAGGTCGATCTCGGTCGGCAACAGCGGATTGGCGGGCAGGCCGGTCGTCGCGGGCCGCTCCGCGAGCGCGGCGCCCCTGGCTTCGAAGACGACCACCGGCCGGTCGACTTCCCCGGGGAAAGCCGCCGCCTCGCCGCCGCGCAGGATGAAGGCGACGGAAGCGCCGGCCTCGCGCGGCATGTCGAACATCAGTTCGAAACGCGCGCCGGGGCCGATCGGGAAGAGGTTGTGCAGGGGTTCGAACGATTCGCTCGGCTGGCCGTCGACCGCGACGATCAGCGGCTTAACTCCGACGACGCCGATCGACATCACGCGCGCGGCCGCTGCGTTGGCGAGGCGGAGGCGGACGCGCGCGCCGGGGGCCGGCGTAAGGGTCAAGGGCGCGAGCGCCGCATTGGCGGTCACCAGCGCGCCGAGACGGCCAGCGCCCCGCGTGACCACGGGATCGGAAAAATCGTCCTTAAGCTGCCCCTTTTCGTCGAGCCGCCAATCCGCGAGGACGACGATCGCCTCGACGTCCGCGGCCGGCGGCGTCGCTTCCTCGACGACGATCGGGCCGAAGAGCCCGCTGCCGATCTGTCTCCCGGTCGCGTCGCCGGCGTCGGGACAATAGAGATTGAAGCCGGCGTCGGGCGGCGTGAGGCGGATATCGAGACTTCCGCCCGGCGCGACCAGGGGTTGCGTCAGGCCGCCGATGCCGGCCGCCGCGTTCGCCGCCCGCAGGCCGGGAAAACTCAGCGTCGTGCCGTGATCCAGCCGGTTGACGAGCCGAAGCCTCAGCTCTTCGCCCTTGCGCAGGCGCAGCAACGGTCCGGGCGCAGCGCCACCATAAGTTAGGATTCGTGTCGCGGCGGCGGGCGAAGCGGCGATCTCGGCGGTCGCGGGCGCGGCCACGAGGGAACGATAGCCGTCCGGCGCCGCCGGTTCCCCGGAGAAAGCGGCGCGCTTCCAGGCCCAAAGGCTCGCCGCCACGCCGCCGCCGAGTAGCGTGCGCCGGTTCACGCCCATGCGCGCCCGTCGGCCGACGCCTGCACCATTTTGGGACGGCGACCCCGGCGCCGCATTTGCGGGCTCGAGGCCTTGTCCCTGGGGCCGCTGCGCCCGCGGGACGAAAGCGTTGGGAGCCGTTCCATGGGTAAACTCATTGCATTGCTCGGTCTCGGCCTGGGTGTGGCGCTCGTCGCGCTCACGCTCGTCTCGTCGCGATTCTTAGACCACGGCAGCGGCGGCGCAACCGCGCTGACGCTCGCGGGCGGCCTTTTCACAATCGCGTTGGCCGCCTACATTAAGGATTGACGGGCGCGCCGGCGGCGCGGGGCGTTCATTTTTCTGTGGCGCGCGCGGCGCAAGCTGCTATAGACCGCGCCCGAAGCAGACCAGCCTCTCCTGCGGAGCGCGTGGGATGCGGGCGTGGCGGAACTGGTAGACGCGCCGGATTTAGGTTCCGGTGACCTAAAGTCGTGGGGGTTCGAGCCCCTCCGCCCGCACCATCTCCGCTCGGTCGCCTCGCGCGGCCCTCCGCTTCGGGGGTTTTTGAGTTCGATCGGCGCGTGAGCGGCGCGGCCGCGTGTTAGGCTTTTATATAGGGCGGTTGAAATGCAGGTCACGGAGACGCTTAGCCAAGGGCTGAAGCGCGAATACAACATCGTTCTGTCCGCGAGCGATCTCGCTTCGCGCCTTGACGCCCAACTCGCCGATCTCAAGACGAAAGTGAAGATCAACGGCTTCCGTCCGGGCAAGGTGCCGGTCGCGCATCTCAAGCGCGTCTACGGCCGCTCGGTGATGGGCGATGTTGTCCAGGATGCGATCAACGCCGCCAATAAGCAGATCGTCGACGAAAATGGCTTGCGCCTCGCCCAGGAGCCGAAGATCGAACTGCCGACCGACCAGGCGGCGATCGAGGCGGCCCTCGAGGCGCGCGGCGATCTCGCCTTCAAGGTGGCTATCGAGGTGCTGCCGAAATTCGAGATCGGCGAGTTTTCCGATCTGACGCTCGAGCGGCCCGTGGCCGATGTCGAAGAGATCGAGATCGAGGCCGCGCTCCAGCGTCTGGCGCAGGATCGGCGGGTTTATGCCGAGAAGGCGGAGGGCGCCAAGGCCGAGACTTTCGACCGCGTCACGGTCGATTTCGTCGGCACGATCAATGGCGAGCCCTTCGAGGGCGGCGCGAGCGAGGGCATCGAGGTCGTGATCGGCTCGAATACGTTCATCCCCGGCTTCGAGGAGCAGCTCCTCGGCGCGGTGGCGGGCGAGCGGCGCGCGGTCCAGGCGACGTTTCCCGAGGCCTATGCGGTGCGCAAGCTCGCCGGCCAGAAAGCCGATTTCGACGTGACCGTGAAGTCGGTCGCGGCGCCGGAGCCTTTCGCGATCGACGACGAATTCGCCAAGAGCGTCGGCGCCGAAGGTCTCGATCAGATGAAGTCGGCGCTGCGCGAACGCATCGGCGTCGATTACGCCCGCGCTTCGCGCGAGAAGGTCAAGCGCAAGCTGCTCGACGCGCTGGCGGCGCGCTATTCGTTCGAAGTTCCGCAGGGCCTCGTCGAGCAGGAGTTCGCTTCGATCTGGGCGCAGGTCGAGCGCGAGCAACAGGCCTCGGGCCGCGGCTTCGCCGACGAAAACACCACCGAAGAGGCGGCCCGCGCCGATTATCGCGCCATTGCCGAGCGCCGCGTCCGACTGGGGCTGCTGCTCGCGGAAGTCGGCGCCAAGGCGGACGTCAAGATCAGCGACGAGGAGATGACGCAGGCGCTGATCGCGCGCGCCCGCGCCTATCCGGGCCAGGAGAAGCAGGTCTGGGATTTCTACCGCAACAATCAGCAGGCGCTGGCCGAATTGCGGGCGCCCATCTACGAGGAAAAGGTCGTCGATCACATCCTCGGCCTCGCCAAGGTCGAGGACCGCAAGGTGACGGCCAAGGAGCTTCTGCAAGCCGACGAGGACGACGTCCCGGCGAGCTAAGCGCCCCGCGCTTTCGTCGAGCGGCCCTGAGCGCGGCCCGGCGCGGCGTTCACCCTTTCGAGGCGAGCGCCGCGACGCCCCTTTCGCAACCGCGCCGACGCCCCTATCTTATGGTTTGCGGCCGGCTGATTCCCTGAAAGCGAGACCCATGCGCGATCCCGTCGATTACTATTACAACAACCTCGTTCCGATCGTCATCGAGCAATCGGCGCGGGGAGAGCGGTCGTTCGACATTTTCTCGCGCCTGCTGCGGGAGCGCATCATTTTCATGGTCGGGGCGGTCGAAGATATTTCGGCGTCGCTGGTGGTCGCGCAGTTGCTTTTTCTCGAGGCCGACAATCCCAAGAAAGAGATCGCGATGTACATCAACTCGCCCGGCGGCGTGGTTACCGCCGGGTTGTCGATCTACGACACGATGCAATTCATCCGGCCGAAAGTGACGACGATGTGCATCGGTCAGGCCGCCTCGATGGGTTCGCTGCTGCTGTGCGCCGGAGCGAAGGGAATGCGCTACGCGCTGCCCAATTCGCGCATCATGGTCCACCAGCCCTCCGGCGGCTTCCAGGGCCAGGCGTCCGACATCCAGCGCCACGCCGAGGACATCCTCAAGGTGAAGCGACGCCTCAACGAGATTTACGTCCAGCATACCGGACAAAGCTACGAGGCGATCGAGCGGACGCTCGATCGCGACCATTTCATGTCGGCGGAAGAGGCCAAGGCCTTCGGCATCGTCGACGAAGTCACCACCAAACGCGCGGTCGAGCCCGAAGAGGCGAAACCGATTTGATTAGAGCGGCTTAGACGAACAATTGAGCGCTCTTATTCGGCCGCGGTCCGTTCACTTCGCCGTTGGCGGCGGGTGTAGGCGGAACGGTGGACTTGATTTTGCCCGGCGAATGGTGGTTGCTAGTCGCCAAGGCCGGACGCCCGGATCGCGGGCGTCAGGGAAATGCGCGCATTGCGCATCGGGCGTTGACGAAGCGGACAGTGTCGACGCTACGGTTTGTTAGGATGCTTTATCTACGCTGTGCAGTCGGGCGTCCGCTGAATCGCATCGACTAGAGCGGCCGGAACGGAGAATGACAATGGCCAAGGCCGAAGGCGACGCCAAAAGCACGCTATACTGCTCTTTCTGCGGCAAGAGCCAGCACGAGGTGCGCAAGCTCATCGCCGGTCCGACCGTGTTCATTTGCGATGAATGCGTCGAGTTGTGCATGGACATCATCCGCGAGGAGAGCAAGACCGCCCTCGTCAAGAGCAAGGACGGCATTCCGACGCCGCGCGAGATCTGCAAGGTGCTCGACGACTACGTGATCGGCCAGCCGCAGGCCAAGCGCGTGCTCTCGGTTGCAGTGCACAATCACTACAAGCGCCTCAATCACGCGACCAAGCACAGCGACGTCGAACTCGCCAAATCCAACATCCTGTTGATCGGACCCACGGGGTCGGGCAAGACGTTGCTCGCGCAGACGCTCGCGCGCATCCTCGACGTGCCCTTCACCATGGCCGACGCGACGACGCTGACCGAAGCCGGCTATGTCGGCGAGGACGTCGAGAACATCATCCTGAAATTGCTGCAGGCCTCCGACTACAACGTCGAGCGCGCGCAGCGCGGCATCGTCTACATCGACGAAATCGACAAGATCAGCCGCAAGTCGGACAACCCGTCGATCACCCGCGACGTGTCGGGCGAGGGCGTGCAGCAAGCGCTGTTGAAGATCATGGAAGGCACGATCGCCAGCGTGCCGCCGCAAGGTGGACGCAAGCATCCGCAGCAGGAATTCCTGCAAGTCGACACGACCAACATTCTGTTCATTTGCGGCGGCGCGTTTTCCGGTCTGGAGCGCATCATCTCGGCGCGCGGCAAGGGCACGTCGATCGGCTTTTCCGCCAAGGTCCAGTCGCCCGACGATCGGCGCACCGGCGAAGTGTTCCGCGAAGTCGAGCCCGAGGATCTCTTGAAATTCGGCCTGATCCCCGAATTCGTCGGCCGCTTGCCGGTCATCGCGACGCTCGAAGATCTCGACGAGGATGCGCTGAAGAAGATTCTGACCGAGCCGAAGAATGCGCTGGTCAAGCAATATCAGCGCCTGTTCGAGATGGAGAACACAGACCTCACCTTCCAAGAGGAAGCGCTCAGCGTCGTCGCCAAGAAGGCGATCGAACGGCGCACCGGCGCGCGCGGATTGCGCTCCATCATGGAAGGGATTCTGCTCGATACGATGTACGATCTTCCCGGTCTCGACGGCGTCGAGCAGGTGGTGATCGGGCCCGAGGTCGTCGACGGCAAGGCGAGGCCGCTCTACATCTATTCCGAGCGTGTCGAGAAGGCCGGCTGAAGTCCGCTGCGCGGGGGATTGCGCGTCTTTGACGCTTGAAACTCGCGCGGTGAGCGGCCATCTTCGTCGATGATGGTTTTTGCGTCGGTACTCGATGTAAACTCTGTTAAGCGTCGAAGGCGCAGGTGCGGAATTTTATTCCGGCCAGCCTATGGCGACGAAATCCGGCGCCTTTTTGATCTGGGTCGGGACTCGTCGGCCGATGACGTTTCAAGCTCGGGGCGGCGCTACTCCGCGCCCGGGTCACAATGAAACAGGATCGCCAAATGACCACCACCCGCAAGACAGTCGCTCCCGGTTCGCTCGGAACGTATCCGGTTCTGCCGCTTCGCGACATTGTCGTGTTCCCGCATATGATCGTGCCGCTTTTCGTGGGGCGCGAGAAGTCGATTCGCGCTCTCGAAGAAGTGATGAAGGCGGACAAGCCGATTCTGTTGGCGACGCAGATGAACGCCGCCGACGACGATCCGGCAACCGACGCGATTTTTGCGACTGGCACGTTGGCGAAGGTCTTGCAATTGCTGAAGCTGCCTGACGGCACCGTGAAGGTTCTCGTCGAAGGCGACTCGCGCGCACGCATCAAAACCTATTTGCCGACCGAGGGCTATTACGAGGCCGAGGCCGAAGCGGTGGCGGACGACCCGATCGATCCGATCGAGGCGGAGGCGCTGTCGCGCTCGGTCGTCGCGGAGTTCGAGAATTACGTCAAGCTCAACAAGAAGATTTCACCCGAGGTCGTCTCGGCGGTCACTCAGATCGAGGATTACGGCAAGCTCGCCGACACGATCGCTTCGCATCTCGCGGTCAAGCTGGCCGACAAGCAGGCCATCCTCGAAATTCATTCGATCGCCAAGCGCTTCGAGAAGTGCCTGGGCCTGATGGAGAGCGAGATCTCGGTTCTGCAGGTCGAGAAGCGCATCCGCACGCGCGTCAAGCGCCAGATGGAGAAGACGCAGCGCGAATATTATCTCAACGAGCAGATGAAGGCGATCCAGAAGGAACTCGGCGACGAGGACGGCAAGGACGAAATGTCCGAGCTCGAGGATCGCATCAAGAAGACCAAGCTCACCAAGGAAGCGCGCGACAAGGCGCTCGGCGAAGTCAAGAAGCTGCGCCAGATGTCGCCGATGTCGGCTGAGGCGACGGTGGTGCGCAACTATCTCGATTGGCTGCTGTCGATTCCGTGGCAGAAGAAGTCGAAAATCAAGAAGGACCTGCCGGCCGCGCAGGCGATTCTCGACGCTGACCATTTCGGTCTCGACAAGGTCAAGGATCGCATCGTCGAGTATCTGGCCGTGCAGCAGCGCGCCAACAAACTGACGGGCCCGATCCTTTGCCTCGTCGGCCCGCCCGGCGTCGGCAAGACCTCGCTCGGCAAGTCGATCGCCAAGGCGACAGGGCGCGAGTTCGTGCGAATGTCGCTCGGCGGCGTGCGCGACGAGGCGGAGATCCGCGGTCATCGGCGCACGTACATTGGCTCGATGCCCGGCAAGGTCATCCAGTCGATGCGCAAGGCGAAGACATCGAATCCGCTCTTCTTGCTCGATGAGATCGATAAGATGGGAATGGATTTCCGCGGCGATCCGTCGTCGGCGTTGCTCGAGGTGCTCGACCCCGAGCAGAACGCCGCGTTCAACGACCATTATCTGGAGGTCGACTACGATCTCTCGGGCGTGATGTTCGTCACGACGGCCAATACGCTCAACATTCCGCCGGCTTTGATGGATCGCATGGAGATCATCCGCATCGCCGGCTACACGGAGGACGAGAAGGTCGAAATCGCCAAACGGCACCTCCTGCCCAATTCGATGGCCAAGCACGGTCTCGATGCAAAGGAATGGGTTGTCGAGGACAGCGCTCTCATGGAACTCGTGCGCCGCTACACGCGCGAGGCGGGAGTGCGCAATCTCGAACGCGAGATCTCCAATCTCGCGCGGAAGGCGGTGAAGGACATCCTCACCAACAAGAAGAAGAAGATCGTCGTCGCAGCGGCCAGCGTCGCAGAATATCTCGGTCCGCCGAAGTATCGCTACGGCGAGATCGAGGCGGACGATCAGGTCGGCTTGGTGACGGGTCTCGCCTGGACCGAGGTCGGCGGCGAACTGCTGACGATCGAGGGCGTGATGATGCCGGGTCGGGGTCGCATGACCGTCACCGGCAACTTGAAGGATGTGATGAAGGAGTTGATCTCGGCGGCGGCGTCGTACGTGCGCTCCCGCGCGGTCGATTTCGGCATCGAGCCGCCGCTGTTCGATCGGCGCGACATCCACGTCCACGTTCCCGAAGGGGCGACCCCGAAGGACGGGCCGTCGGCGGGCGTGGCGATGGCCACGGTCATCGTCTCGATGCTCACCGGCATTCCCGTCCGGCGCGACATCGCCATGACGGGCGAGATCACCTTGCGCGGCCGTGTGCTGCCGATCGGCGGCTTGAAGGAGAAGCTGTTGGCGGCGCTGCGCGGCGGCATCAAGAAGGTGTTGATCCCCGAGGACAACGCCAAGGATCTCGTGGACATCCCGAGTTCGGTGAAGAACGGCCTCGAGATCGTTCCGGTGTCGCGGATGGATGAAGTGCTGGCCCACGCGCTGGTCCGCCAGCCGGTGGCGATAGAATGGGAAGAAAGCGTCGTCGCGACGGCGGCCCCCCTGGCCGCTCCCGACGACGAGAGCCCCGGCGTCGTCGCGCACTAGCGCGGCGCGCATAGCGCCCAGACCGATTGCCTAAGGGCCGCGAATCCAGCCGGATTCGCGGCCCTTTCGCATTTGGGCGCTCTGAATCGCCCGGAAGTCCTATATTTTTTTGGCCGAACCTCCGCAGAGCCTTGCATTTGCGCGGGCAATTGGCGAGCAATGAGACGACTTCGGGCGTCGATTCGCCGAAGAAGCGGGCGACGGCTCCGACTTCAAGGCGGTCTACGGGAGCAAGCGCACGACGTCGCGGGAACGTCGGAACAGGCAAAGGAGAGGCCAAATGAACAAACTCGAGCTCGTCGAGCATATTGCGAAGGAAGCGGAATTGACCAAGGTCAGCGCCGCCGCAGCGTTGGAGGCCACGCTCGACGGCGTCGCCAAGGCGCTCAAGAAGGGCGACGAAGTGCGCCTCGTCGGCTTCGGCACCTTCTCCGTGCGCGAGCGCGCCGCCGGCAAGGGCCGCAACCCGGCGACCGGCAAGGAAATTAAGATTTAGGCTTCGAAAAACGCCCGTTTCAAGGCCGGCGCCGCACTCAAGGCGAGCCTGAACAAGAAGCCGGTCAAGAAATAATAAAGACGAATTGGCGCGGCAGAAAAAGACGACGCCGCAGAAGTGGCGGAGGGCGGCTCATGGCCGCCCTTTTTCGTGGCGCCGGGTTCCGAACGAACGGGCCCGCGGGCGATGTTGGATCAGACTTGGCCTACGCGGCGCGACTGTGTAGGCTGATCGCCGCGCCGCGCCGCGCCGCGCGATCAAGGGCGGTTAGCTCAGTTGGTAGAGCATCTCGTTTACACCGAGAGGGTCGGCGGTTCGAGCCCGTCACCGCCCACCAGATCGCTTCGAAACGAGGGGGCCCTGGCGACCTCCGCGCGCGCGATGCTGCGCCTTGTGTCGGCGCTCGTTTTCGTCGCCGCCGGCGCCGCCGCGGCGCCGGCCGGGCAGCCGCCGATGACGTTCCGCGCGGTCAGTCTCGAGTCGCCGGGTTGCGCCTCGAAATGTCCCGAGGTGATCGTCGCCGAAGGCGTAATCGAGGAGGAGACGCCGCAGGCGTTCCTCGACTTCGCCAGGGAAGCGTCGCTTTCGCAAAGGCTCCGAAGCGTCATCTTCATCAACTCGCCCGGCGGCAATGTCGTGGCGTCCATGGAGCTGGGCGCCGAGTTCCGTCGACTGCGCTCCGCCGCCATCGTTGCCGGCTTCGCCTCCGAGGGCAACCGCTCCGGTCCGGTCTCCGGGCAATGCCTGTCCGCCTGCGTCTATGCGCTCATGGGCGCGGCTCGGCGCGTTGTGCCCAGCGTCAGCCGCGTCGGCCTGCATCGCATGTCGATCGCCGAGCCCGACTCGCCTGATGTCGCGCGCCTGGCCGACCCCCACCTTGTCGCCCTGCTGGCTCGCTATGCGGCGCGCATGGGCGTCGACCCAGCCATCGTCTGGCGCGCCGAATCGCTTTCTCCGGGCGTGCTGCTAATCCTCACCGAGCGCGAAATCGCGCGCTGGCGTCTTGGCTCGCCGCGAATGTGAAAGCCCGGCTGGCGCGGCCCGTGCGTTGCGCTCTCATCGCGCTTGACTTGCGCGGCGCCGTGTCTTATCCGCTCAACGCCCCCAGGGGGAGTAGCTCAGTTGGTTAGAGCGCCGGCCTGTCACGCCGGAGGTCGCGGGTTCAAGTCCCGTCTCTCTCGCCATTTTTTCCTCAATCGATTTTCCCAGACGATTTCCGGCAATGGACCCGTTCATCCCCGGCGATGGCATTTTGCGCCAGAGGATTAGCCGCTGGATGCGCGTTTCGTCTTGCGTGGTTCGCTGCGCTGCGATAGGCCTGCGCCAGTTCGCTTCGCGTCCCGAGAACACCGCTCGGCGCGCTATGCGAGGTCCGGCGGTTCGCCGCCGATCTGCAAATCCAGCGGAGGCTCCGTGCCGAGTCTGATCTCCGATTATCTGCCGCTCGTCGTCTTCGTCGCCCTCTCGGCGCTCATCGGATGCGCTCTGCTCGTTGCGCCGTTCATCACGGCCTACAAGAACCCCGACCCGGAGAAACTCTCGGCCTACGAATGCGGCTTCAACCCGTTCGACGATGCGCGCATGAAGTTCGACGTGCGGTTTTATCTCGTTTCGTTGCTGTTCATCATTTTCGATCTCGAAGTCGCCTTTTTGTTTCCGTGGGCGGTGTCCTTCCATGAAATCGGCGCGTTCGGTTTCTGGTCGATGATTCTGTTCCTCGCGGTGTTGACCATCGGCTTCGTCTACGAGTGGAACAAGGGAGCGCTGGAATGGGATTGAACTCTGGCCCCGTCGTCGCCCCGTCGCCGCGCGGCATTCTCGATCCTTCGACCGGCAAGCCGATCGGCGCCGACGATCCGTTCTTCGGCGCGATGAGCGATCGGCTCGCGGACAAGGGCTTCCTTGTCGCGTCGGCCGACGAACTCATCCAATGGGCGCGCACGGGATCGCTGATGTGGATGACCTTCGGCCTCGCGTGCTGCGCGGTCGAGATGATGCAATTGTCGATGCCGCGCTACGACGTCGAGCGCTTCGGCTTCGCGCCGCGCGGCAGCCCGCGCCAGTCGGACGTGATGATCGTCGCGGGCACGCTGACCAATAAAATGGCGCCGGCGCTGCGCAAGGTCTACGACCAGATGCCCGAGCCGCGCTATGTGATCTCCATGGGGTCCTGCGCCAACGGGGGCGGCTACTACCACTATTCCTACTCGGTGGTGCGCGGCTGCGATCGCATCGTCCCGGTCGACATCTATGTGCCCGGCTGTCCGCCGACTGCCGAGGCGCTGCTCTACGGCGTGCTCATGCTGCAGAAGAAAATCCGTCGCACCGGCACGATAGAGAGGTAAGAGCCTCCCCAGGGCGAACGCGAAGCGTTCGTCCGGGGCGGAAGCGGACGAAGGCTAGGCATGCGCCTAGAGAAGGTGACGGCCGTTTATGGACGGTCGTTGGCGCTGGACGAGGGTTTCTTGTCGCGAAGGCCCTCACCCCAGCCCTCTCCCGCAAACGGGGGAAGGGGTCCGCGCGCGACGGATGGTTGTTGAGGGTCCATGGACGACGTGTTGAAATCCATACGCGAGAAGGCGCTCGCGGCGTTGCCCGGCGCCGTTCTGAGCGCGCGCGAGTCCTTTGACGAACTGACGCTGATCGCCGAGGCGGCGCGAATCGTCGACGTTCTGACGTTCCTGCGCGACGACCCGGCCTGTCAGTTCATTTGCTTCACCGATCTCAGCGGCGTCGACTACCCCGAGCGCGAGAAGCGTTTCGAAATCGTCTATCAACTGCTCTCGCCCAAGCTCAATCAGCGTATCCGCGTCAAGATCGACACCGACGAGGCGACGCCTGTGCCCTCGACGGTTTCGGTCTTTCCCGCCGCCGATTGGTACGAACGCGAGGTCTACGACTTTTTCGGCGTCCTGTTCGAAGGCCATCCAGATCTTCGCCGCATCCTGACCGACTACGGTTTCGACGGGCACCCCTTGCGCAAGGACTTCCCGATGACCGGCTTCGTCGAGGTTCGCTATGACGACGAAGAGAAGCGCGTCCGCTACGCGCCGGTGCAGCTCAGCCAGGAATTCCGACGCTTCGATTTCCTGAGCCCGTGGGAGGGCGCGCCGCTGCCCGGCGACGAGAAGGCGAAATCCTGATGACCGAAGCCCACCTTCGCAACTTCTCGATCAACTTCGGCCCCCAGCATCCGGCCGCGCATGGCGTGCTGCGTCTGGTGCTGGAACTCGACGGCGAAGTCGTCGAGCGTGTCGATCCGCATATCGGCTTGCTCCATCGCGGCACCGAGAAGCTGATGGAGGCGCGCACCTATCTGCAGAACGTGCCCTACCTCGACCGCCTCGACTACGTCGCGCCGATGAACCAGGAGCACGCCTATGCGCTGGCGGTCGAGCGCCTGTTCGGCATCACGGTTCCGCGCCGCGGCCAGCTCATCCGCGTGCTCTACAGCGAGATCGGCCGGCTGCTCTCGCATCTCCTGAACGTCACCACCCAGGCGATGGACGTCGGCGCGCTGACGCCGCCTCTATGGGGCTTCGAGGAACGCGAAAAGTTGATGGTGTTCTACGAGCGCGCGAGCGGGTCGCGCATGCACGCGGCCTACTTCCGTCCGGGCGGCGTGCACCAGGATCTTCCGCCCAAGCTCATCGACGATATCAACGCCTTCTGCGATCCGTTCCTCAAGGTCTGCGACGATCTGGAGACCCTGCTCACCGGCAATCGCATCTTCAAGCAGCGCAACGTCGACATCGGCGTCGTCAGCCTCGCCGACGCCTGGGCCTGGGGTTTCTCCGGCGTCATGGTGCGCGGCTCGGGCGCCCCGTGGGACTTGCGCAAGTCGCAGCCCTATGAGTGCTACGAGGAAATGGAATTCGACATTCCCGTCGGCAAGAACGGCGACTGCTACGACCGCTATCTCATCCGCATGGAGGAGATGCGCCAGTCCGCCAAGATCATGAAGCAGTGCTGCGAAAAGCTGAGCGCGGCGGGCGGCGAGGGGCCGGTCGTCACCGACGACGGCAAGATCGCGCCGCCCAGGCGCGAAACCATGAAGCGCTCGATGGAAGCGCTAATCCATCACTTCAAGCTTTACACCGAGGGGTATAAGGTTCCCGCTGGCGAGGTTTATGCCGCGGTCGAAGCGCCCAAGGGCGAGTTCGGCGTCTTTCTCGTCTCCGACGGCTCCAACAAGCCCTATCGCGTCAAGTTGCGCGCGCCGGGCTTCGCGCATCTGCAGGCGATGGATTTCCTCTGCCGCAAGCACATGCTGGCGGACGTCGCCGCGATCCTCGGTTCGCTCGACATCGTATTCGGCGAGGTCGACCGATGACCCGTGCACGGTCGGCGCGGGGGCAGGGCGCAAGGATGGCCGCTCGCCTCGCATCCATGACGGCGCCGCCGCTGGCGCGCGCTCGTGCGACGATCAAGAAATTGGGATTGCGCTAAATGTCCGTTCGTCGTCTTGCCGAGGTTCAGCCCGAGAGCTTCGAGTTCACGCCCGAAAACAAGGCGTGGGCGGAGAAGGAGATCGCCAAATATCCGCCGAGCCGGCAGGCGTCCGCGATCATTGCGCTGCTCTGGCGCGCCCAGAAGCAGAACAGCTATTGGCTGCCGAGGCCCGCGATCGAAAAGGTCGCCGACATGCTCGGCATGCCCTATATCCGCGCGCTCGAGGTCGCGACCTTCTACACGATGTTCAATCTCGAGCCTGTCGGGCGCCACCACGTGCAACTTTGCGGCACGACGCCGTGCATGTTGCGCGGCGCCGAGCAAATCAAGGAGGTCTGCCGGACCCGCATCGGCGCGGAACGCCATCCGACCGCCGACGGCAAGCTTTCGTGGATCGAGACCGAGTGCCTCGGCGCCTGTTGCAACGCGCCGGCGGTGCAGATCAACGACGATTATTACGAAGACCTGACGCCGGAGAATTTCGCCAAGCTGCTCGACGATTTGGCGGCCGGCCGGCCGGTAAGGGTCGGCTCGCAGACGGGCCGCGTGTCGTCCGAACCCGTAGGCGGTCTCACCGCGCTGACAACGCTCTACGGCGTCGATGGCAAGAGCGGCGCGGCCCTCTCAGGGGGACGGGGCGGCGGGACGGTGGGCGTCGCCGCGCACGCGCCGGCCAAAGAGTGAAGACGGGAAACGATAGCGATGCTTGAAGACAAGGACCGCATCTTCACCAATCTCTACGGCCTCGGCGATCGCGGCCTCAAGGGAGCGCGGGCGCGCGGCAATTGGGACGGCACGAAGGCGCTCATCGACAAGGGCCGCGATTGGATCGTCGCCGAGATGAAATCCTCGGGCCTGCGCGGTCGCGGCGGCGCCGGCTTCCCGACCGGCCTGAAATGGTCGTTCATGCCCAAGACGGTCGACCCGAAGCGGCCGCATTACCTCGTCGTCAATGCCGACGAATTGGAGCCGGGCACCTGCAAGGATCGCGAGATCCTGCGCAACGACCCGCACACTTTGGTCGAGGGCTGCCTTCTCGCCTCCTTCGCGATGGGCGCTCACGCCGCTTATATCTACGTGCGCGGCGAATATATCCTCGAGCGCGAGCATCTCCAGGCCGCCATCGACGAGGCCTATGAGGCCAATCTGATCGGCAAGGACAATGTCAACGGCTGGCCGTTCGACCTCTATGTCCACCATGGCGCCGGCGCCTATATCTGCGGCGAAGAGACGGCGATGCTCGAATCCCTCGAGGGCAAGAAGGGGATGCCGCGCCTGAAGCCGCCGTTCCCTGCGAATATGGGGCTGTACGGCTGCCCGACGACGGTCAACAACGTCGAATCGATTGCGGTCGCGCCGACCATTCTGCGCCGCGGCGCCGCGTGGTTCTCCAGCTTCGGCGCGCCGAACAACGTCGGCACCAAGCTCTTCTGTGTTTCCGGGCACGTCAACAAGCCGTGCAACGTCGAAGAGGCGATGTCGATCCCGTTCCGCGAGTTGATCGAGACCCATTGCGGCGGCGTGCGGGGCGGTTGGGACAATCTGCTCGCGGTCATTCCCGGGGGATCGTCGGTGCGCATGGTTCCCGCCGCTGAGATCATCGACACGCCGATGGATTTCGATTCGCTGGGCAAGCTGCGCTCCGGCCTCGGCACGGCGGCGGTCATCGTCATGGACAAGTCGACCGACATCATCCGTGCGGTCGCGCGGCTCTCCTACTTCTACAAGCACGAGAGCTGCGGCCAGTGCACGCCGTGCCGCGAAGGCACCGGCTGGATGTGGCGGGTGCTGACGCGCATGGCGGAGGGCAGGGCGCAGAAGCGAGAGATCGACATGCTGCTCGACGTGACCAAGCAGGTCGAGGGCCACACCATTTGCGCTCTCGGCGACGCGGCGGCCTGGCCGATCCAGGGCCTGATCGCCCACTTCCGCCCCGAGATCGAAAAGCGCATTGACCAGTACGCGGCCAATCCGCATAGCGATCCCGTGCGCGTGGCGGCGGAGTAGGGACGATGACGAAGATCATTATCGACGGCAAAGAACTCGACGTTCCCGCGGAGTACACGCTCCTGCAGGCCTGCGAGGCGGCCGGCGCCGAGGTGCCGCGTTTCTGCTTCCACGAGCGCCTGTCGATCGCCGGCAATTGCCGCATGTGCCTCGTCGAAGTGAAGGGCGGGCCGCCCAAGCCGACGGCGTCCTGCGCGATGTCGGTCAAGGATCTGCGCCCTGGCCCGAAGGGCGAACCGCCGGTCGTCGAGACCAATTCGCCGATGGCGCGCAAAGGGCGTCAGGGCGTGATGGAATTCTTGCTCATCAACCATCCGCTCGACTGCCCGATTTGCGACCAGGGCGGCGAGTGCGATCTGCAGGACCAGGCGATGGCCTATGGCGTCGATTCGTCGCGCTACGCCGAGAACAAGCGCGCGGTCGAAGACAAATATATGGGCCCGCTGGTCAAGACGTCGATGAACCGCTGCATCCAGTGCACGCGGTGCGTCCGCTTCGCCACGGAAGTTGCAGGCGTTTCCGAACTCGGCGCGATCGGGCGCGGCGAGGACATGGAGATCACGTCCTACCTCGAACGCGCGCTGACCTCCGAATTGCAGGGCAACGTCGTCGATCTCTGTCCCGTCGGCGCGCTGACCTCCAAGCCGACTGAATTTCATGCCCGGTCGTGGGAATATCTGAAGACGGAAACGGTCGATGTGATGGACGCGCTCGGGTGCGCGATCCGCATCGATTCGCGCGGACGCGAAGTCGTGCGCATCCTGCCGCGCATCAACGAGGCGATCAACGAAGAGTGGATCTCCGACAAGACGCGCCACATCGTCGATGGGTTGAAGACGCAGCGGCTCGATCGCCCCTATGTCCGCATCGACGGCAAGCTGCGGGCGGCGACCTGGCCGCAGGCGTTCGCCGCGATCGCCGGCCAGGTCAAGGGGACGAAAGCCGCGCGCATCGGCGCGATCGTCGGCGATCTCGCCAGCGTCGAAGAGATGTTCGCGTTGAAGGGCCTGATGGACAAGCTCGGCGTCGCCAACGTCGACTGCCGCCAGGACGGTTCGAAACTCGATCCGAAGTTCGGCCGCGCCTCCTATATCTTCAATTCGATGATCGGCGGCATCGACGAGGCCGACGCGATCATGATCATCGGCTCCAATCCGCGCCTCGAGGCCCCGGTGCTCAACGCGCGCATTCGCAAGCGTTGGCTGAAGGGCGATTGCCTCATCGGCGTCGTCGGCCCCAAGGCCGATCTCACCTACAACTACAATTACCTCGGCGCCGGCCCCGAATCGCTCGCCGCTTTCGCCGATCACCCGCCCGCCAACAAGACGAAGCCGATGTTCATTCTCGGCGCCGGCGCCTTGGCGCGGCCCGACGGCGCCGCGGTGCTCTCGCTGGCGGCCAAAGCGGCCTTGTCGCTCGGCGTCGTCAAGGACAGCTGGAACGGCTTCAACGTGCTGCATATCGCGGCGTCGCGCGTCGGCGGCCTCGATCTCGGCCTCGTGCCGGGCGGGGGCGGCCTCGACGCGCTGGCAATGGTGAAGCCCGGGGCGTTGGACGTGCTCTTCAACCTCGGCGCCGACGAAATCGACATCGCGCCCGGCGCCTTCGTCGTCTATGTCGGCACCCATGGCGACCGGGGCGCGCACCGCGCCGACGTCATCCTGCCGGGCGGCGCCTACACGGAAAAGACGGGAATCTACGTCAACACGGAAGGGCGCTCGCAATTCGCCGAACGGGCCGTCTTCCCGCCGGGCGACGCGCGCGAGGATTGGGCGATCCTGCGCGCCCTCTCCGACGTGGTCGGCGCCCGGTTGCCGTACGATTCGCTCAGCGCCTTGCGCGCCGCGCTCGCCGGCGCTCACCCCGGTCTCGTCAAGTACGATGAGGCGCCGCCGGCCGACGAGGGCGCGTTCGCGGCGCTGGCCGGCCTCGGCGGCGCGCTCGATCGCGTTCCGTTCGTCTCGAACGTCGACGACTTTTATTTCACCAACCCGATCGCGCGCGCTTCCCGCGTCATGGCCGAATGCTCGGCGCTGAAAAAGGGCAAGCTGCTTCAGGCGGCGGAATAGGACGACCGATGAGCAGCGCCTCTCCCTCCCGTTCCGAGCAGTCCAACTGGGTCCTGATCGCGGCCGTGGTCGTGCTCGCGGTCATCGCGATCATCGGCGGGGCGATCTATGCGTTCGTCGCCAGCGGGACCGCCGCGGCGTTCGGCGCGTGGATGCACGACACCTCGGTCGGCGTCTTCGTGCGCTACCTCCTGGAAAGCCTGCTGCTGCTGGTCTGCATTCTGCTCTCGACCGCGGCGCTGATCTACGCCGAGCGAAAGATCTGGGGCGCCGTTCAGCTCCGTCGCGGCCCGAACGTCGTCGGCCCCTGGGGCGTGCTGCAGCCCTTCGCCGATTTTCTCAAGTTCAGCCTCAAGGAGCCGATCATTCCGGCGGCCGCCAACAAGGGCGTGTTCGTCATCGCGCCCCTGGTCTCGGTGACGCTTGCGTTCGCCGCCTGGGCGGTCTTGCCCGTCGCCGACGGCTGGGTGGTCGCCAACATCAATGTCGGCGTCCTCTACCTCTTCGCGATCTCCTCGCTCGGCGTTTACGGCGTCATCATGGCGGGCTGGGCGTCGAATTCGAAATATCCGTTCCTGTCGGCGCTGCGCGTCGCCGCGCAAATGGTTTCCTACGAGGTCTCGATCGGCTTCGTCATCGTCACGGTTCTCCTATGCGCAGGCTCGCTCAATCTCAGCGACATCGTGCACGCGCAGGATACGCGCTTCGGCCTGCTCGGCTGGTACTGGCTGCCGCTGCTGCCGATGTTCGTGATCTTCTTCGTCTCGGCGCTGGCGGAAACCAACCGGCCGCCGTTCGATCTGGCGGAGGCGGAGTCGGAGCTGGTGGCGGGCTATATGGTCGAATATTCGGCCTCGATGTTCCTGTTGCAGTTCCTCACCGAACTCGTCGCGATCCTGTCGATGTCGTCGATGGCGACGGTCATGTTCCTCGGCGGCTGGCTGTCGCCGCTTCCTTTCCCGCCCTTCACCTGGATTCCCGGCGTCATCTGGTTCCTGATCAAGGCGTGGAGCATCGTCTTCATGTTCAGCTTCGTGAAGGCGTTCGTGCCGCGTTATCGCTACGATCAGCTGATGCGGCTCGGCTGGAAAGTGTTTCTGCCGATTTCGCTGTTCATGGTGGTGGCGGTCGCCGGCGTGCTCGAGCTGACGGGCTGGGGAGCGCATCACTGACATGCGGGGGCTAATTTTGAGGACAGTCCGATGGCCATGAGACTCGAAGCGGCGGCGCGATCGATTTTTTTGACCGAGTTCCTCGCCGCGTTTGCGCTGAGCGTGCGTTACATGTTCAAGCCGAAGGCGACGCTGAACTATCCCAACGAGAAGTCGCCGCTGTCGCCCCGCTTTCGCGGCGAACATGCGCTGCGCCGCTACCCCAACGGCGAGGAGCGCTGCATCGCGTGCAAGTTGTGCGAGGCGATCTGCCCGGCGCAGGCCATCACCATCGAAGCCGGCCCGCGCCGCAACGACGGCACGCGCCGCACGACGCGCTACGACATCGACATGACCAAGTGCATTTACTGCGGCATGTGCCAGGAGGCCTGCCCGGTCGACGCGATCGTCGAGGGCCCGAATTTCGAATTTGCGGTCGAGACGCGCGAGGAATTGTTCTACGACAAGGATCGGTTGCTCGATAACGGCTCGCGCTGGGAGCGCGAGATCGCGCGCAACATCGCGATCGACGCGCCGTATAAGTAGGGCGTCTGGATTTCCCTCTTCCGCTCGCGGGAGAGGGCGCGGGTGAGGGCTCTTGGGCGAGACCCCTCATCCGGCCGCCGCGCGGCCACCTTCTCCCGCCAGCGGGAGAAGGGATTGGGTCCGCTCTCGCTTGGCGGGGGTGGTTTGGGGTGAGGCAAGGAAAAGAGCGATGCAGGCCGACGCGATTCTCTTCTGGCTGTTCTCGGGCGTGCTGATCGTTTCGGCGCTCGCCGTGATCACAGCGCGCAACCCAGTGCATTCCGTGCTGTTCCTGATTCTCGCCTTCGTCAACGCCGCCGGCCTGTTCCTGCTGATGGGCGCCGAATTCCTCGGCATGATCCTCATCGTCGTCTATGTCGGCGCCGTGGCGGTGTTGTTTCTCTTCGTCGTCATGCTGCTCGACGTCGACTTCGCCGAATTGAAGCAGGGATTCGTGCAATATCTGCCGATCGCGGCGTTGATCGCGCTGGTCGTCGCCTTCGAGCTCGGCTATGTCGCGGTCGGTTGGACGCGCTCGCCCGACGTGGCCGCGGCCGCGACGCCCTCGGGCACGCTGACAAACACCGCGGCGCTCGGCCGCGTGCTCTACACCCACTATTTCTACTTCTTCCAGGCGGCGGGAATGATCCTGCTGACCGCGATGGTCGGCGCGATCGTGCTGACCTTGCGCCACAAGGAAGGCGTCAAACGGCAGAATATCGCCGAGCAGGTCGCGCGCACTCCCGCCACGGCGGTCGAATTGCGCAAAGTCTCCTCGCGCGCCGGCATCTGAAGGATCCCTCCCATGGTCATCGGCCTCGCCCATTACGTCACGCTCGCGGCGATTCTCTTCACGATCGGCGTGGCGGGCATCATCCTCAATCACAAGAACATCATCATCATCCTGATGTCGATCGAGTTGATCCTGCTGTCGGTCAACATCAATCTCGTCGCGTTTTCGACCCATACCGGCGATCTCACCGGGCAGGTGTTTGCGCTGTTCATTCTGACCGTCGCCGCGGCGGAATCGGCGATCGGGCTCGCCGTTCTCGTCGCCTATTATCGCAATCGCGGCTCGATCGCGGTCGAAGACATCAACGCGCTGAAGGGCTGAGGACGCATGTACGACCTGATCGTCTTCCTTCCGCTTCTCGGCTTCCTGATCGCCGGCCTGTTCGGCCGGCAGATCGGTCCGCGCGCGTCTGAGCTCGTCACGACGAGCCTGCTTGGGGTGAGCGCTTTCCTCGCCTGGATCGCCTTCTTTTCCGTGGGCGCCGGTCACCAGGAGCAAGCGCTCGTCATCCCTGTCGCCAATTGGCTGACGTCGGGCAAGCTCGCGGTCGCCTGGGCGCTGCGCATCGACACGCTGACGGCGGTGATGCTCGTCGTCGTCGGCACCGTTTCGTTTCTCGTGCATCTCTACTCCATCGGCTACATGGCCGACGACCCGAGCCGTCCGCGCTTCTTCGCCTATCTCTCGCTATTCACCTTCGCGATGCTGATGCTGGTGACGGCGGACAATCTGGTGCAGATGTTCTTCGGCTGGGAAGGCGTCGGTCTCGCCTCCTATCTCCTGATCGGCTTCTGGTACGAGCGCCCGGCGCCGAACGCCGCGGCGATCAAGGCCTTCGTCGTCAATCGGATCGGCGACTTCGGCTTCGAGCTCGGCATGTTCCTGATCTTCCAGCTCACGGGGTCGGTGAGCTTCGAACAGATCTTCGCCGCCGCTCCGGGCCTCGCCGGCAAGACGATCCACGTCTTCGGCCTCAATTGGGACGCGCTGACGCTGACCTGCCTGCTGCTGTTCATGGGCGCGATGGGCAAATCGGCGCAGTTCCTGCTGCACACCTGGTTGCCGGATGCGATGGAAGGCCCGACGCCGGTCTCGGCGCTCATCCACGCCGCGACCATGGTCACCGCCGGGGTGTTCATGGTCGCGCGGATGTCGCCGCTGTTCGATCTCGCGCCGGTTGCGCTCGGCGTCGTCACCATCGTCGGGGCGACGACCGCCTTCTTCGCCGCGACCGTCGGTCTGGTGCAGAACGACATCAAGCGCGTCATCGCCTATTCCACCTGCTCGCAACTCGGCTACATGTTCGTCGGTCTTGGCGTCGGCGGCTACAGCCTCGGCATTTTCCATCTCTTCACGCACGCCTTCTTCAAGGCGCTGCTGTTCCTCTGTGCCGGGTCGGTCATCACCGCGATGCATCACGAGCAGGACATGCGCGCGATGGGCGGCCTGCGCAAAGATCTTCCCTTCACGTTCTGGATGATGACGATCGGCACGCTGGCCCTGACCGGCGTCGGCATTCCCTTTACCTCGATCGGCTTCGCCGGCTTCGTCTCGAAAGACGCCATCATCGAGGCCTCCTACGCCTCGCACGGCATCGGCGCCTCCTACGCCTTCGCCTGCGTCACGGTCGGCGTGGCCCTGACCTCGTTCTATTCCTGGCGTCTGGTGTTCATGACCTTCTTCGGCAAGCGCGGCCAATGGGCGGACGCCCACGGCGCGCACGCGCACGACGATCATGGGCACGGGCACGAGCACGCCCCGCACGAATCGCCGATGGTCATGCTGATCCCGCTCGCCGCCCTCGCGCTCGGCGCAACGTTCGCCGGCGTCGCCTTCCGCCACTGGTTCATCGGCGGCGGCTTCGAGGGTTTCTGGAAGCACGCGATCTATTTGGCTCCCGGCAACAAGATCATCGAGGAGATGGAGACCGTGCCGTGGCTCGTCTCCTTCCTGCCGACGGTGATGATGGTGGGCGGGTTCCTCATCGCCTACTACATGTACATCGTGAATCCCGCCGCGCCGAGGGCGCTCGCCAACGCCAATCCGCTCCTCTACCGCTTCCTGCTCAACAAGTGGTACTTCGACGAACTCTACGACTTCCTGTTCGTCCGTCCGGCTTTCTGGATCGGCAGGCTGTTCTGGAAGGGCGGCGACGGCTTCCTCATCGACGGCCTCGGACCTGACGGCGTTTCGGCCCGCGTGCTCGACGTCACCCGCAACGTGGTGCGCCTGCAGTCGGGTTACATCTACCACTACGCCTTCGCGATGCTGGTCGGCGTCGCCCTCTTCGTCACCTGGTATCTATTCGGGGGAATCCACTGATGTCCGGCTCCTGGATTCTCTCCGGACTGCTCGTTCTGCCGCTGATCGGCGCGGCGTGCATCCTCATCCTGCGCGGCGAGGACGAAGCGAGCAAGAACAACGCGCGCTGGATCGCGCTGTGGACGACCCTGATAACCTTTGGCCTCAGCCTCGTCGCCTGGGCGCGTTTCAACCCGGCTTCGGCGGGGTTCCAACTCGTCGAACAGCACGACTGGTTTTCGCACGTCATCCTCTACAAGCTCGGCGTCGACGGCATTTCCATGCCGTTCGTGCTGCTGACGACCCTTCTGATGCCGATCTGCATCGCCGCCTCGTGGATGTCGATCCAGAACCGCGTCAAGGAATACATGATCGCGTTTCTGATCCTCGAGACGCTGATGATCGGCGTGTTCGTCGCGCTCGACCTGGTGCTGTTCTACCTCTTCTTCGAGGGCGTCCTGATCCCGATGTTCCTCATCATCGGCGTCTGGGGCGGCAAACGGCGCGTCTATGCGGCCTTCAAGTTCTTCCTCTACACGCTCACCGGCTCGCTGCTGATGCTGCTGGCGATCATGGCGATGTATTGGACCGCGGGCACCACCGACATTACCGTTCTGCTGAAGACCGCGTTCGCGCCGGCGATGCAGAAATGGCTGTGGCTGGCGTTCTTCGCCTCCTTCGCGGTGAAGATGCCGATGTGGCCGGTGCACACGTGGCTGCCCGACGCGCATGTCGAGGCGCCGACGGCCGGGTCGGTGATCCTGGCCGGCATCCTCCTGAAGATGGGCGGCTACGGCTTCATCCGCTTCTCGCTGCCGATGTTCCCCGACGCGAGCCATTATTTCGCGCCGCTGATCTTCGCCCTGTCGATCATCGCGATCATCTACACCTCGCTGGTCGCGCTGGTGCAGGAGGATATGAAGAAGCTCATCGCCTATTCCTCCGTCGCGCATATGGGCTTCGTCACCATGGGCCTGTTCGCCGCCAATACGCAGGGCGTCCAGGGCGCGGTCTACCAGATGATCAGCCACGGCCTCGTCTCGAGCGCGCTGTTCCTCTGTGTCGGCGTCGTCTACGATCGCATGCACACGCGCGAAATCGCCGCGTATGGCGGGCTGGTGCAGCGCATGCCGCGTTACGCCGTGGCGTTGATGGTGTTTACCCTCGCCAATATCGGCCTGCCGGGCACCTCAGGGTTCATCGGCGAGTTCCTCACGCTGATCGGCACGTTCCAGGTCAATAGCTGGGTGGCGCTGTTCGCGACGACCGGCATCATCCTGTCGGCGGCCTATGCGCTGTATCTCTACCGGCGGGTGATCTTCGGCGTGATCGAGAAACCGAGCCTGGTGGGCATCATGGATCTGTCGGGGCGCGAGATCGCCTGTCTGGCGCCGTTGCTCGTCCTGACGGTCTATTACGGCGTGCATCCGCAGCCGGTCATCGACGCGAGCGCCGTCTCGATCGACGCGCTCGTCAAGGGTTTCGATCAGGCGCTCGCCCTGACCAGGACGGCAGGGCTCTAGGACGGGCGGCGCAAAGAACCAATGGGATTGATCAGCAAATGAACGTGACGGCTCTCTCGCTTCCGATCGTCCTGCCCGAGGCCATCATCGCCGCGGGCGCGCTCGCGCTCGTGCTGCTGGGCGCGCTGCGGGGCGAACGGTCGGCCTGGCTGGTGACGGAGATCGCCGTCGGCTTGCTGGGCGTCGCGCTCGTGGTGGTGTTCGCCAATCACCGCGACAAGGGCGTGACCTTCTACGGCGCCTTCACCGACGACGCCTTCAGCCGCTTCATGAAGGTTTTGGCGCTGATCGGCTCGCTGGCGACGCTTTTGCTGTCGGTCGACTTCATGCGCAACGAGAAGATCGGCGGCTTCGAATTCCCGATCCTCATCCTGCTGTCGACGCTCGGCATGATGATGCTGATCTCGGCGAGCGACTTCATCGCGCTCTATCTCGGCCTCGAACTGATGAGCCTGTCGCTCTATGTCATCGCCGCCTATCGCCGGGACAATCTTCGCGCCTCGGAAGCGGGATTGAAGTATTTCGTCCTCGGCGCGCTGTCCTCCGGCATGCTGCTCTACGGCGCTTCGCTGATCTACGGCTATTCCGGCACGGTGTCCTTCGCCGGCGTCGCGACTGCGCTGCACGCTGGGGGGAACCTCGGCGTCGTCTTCGGCCTCGTCTTCATCCTCGCCGGGCTCGCCTTCAAGATCTCGGCCGTTCCCTTCCATATGTGGACGCCCGACGTCTACCAGGGCGCCCCGACGCCGGTGACGATCTTCTTCGCCACCGGGCCGAAGATCGCCGCGATGGCGATCCTGCTGCGGGTCGCCATGACCGCCTTTCCCGGAGTCGCGCACGATTGGCGGCAGATCGTGACGTTCATCTCCATCGCCTCGATGGCGCTCGGCTCGTTCGCCGCGATCGGACAGACCAACTTCAAGCGGCTGATGGCTTATTCCTCGATCGGCCACATGGGCTTCGCGCTGGTGGGCCTTGCCGCCGGCACGGTCGAGGGCGCGCATGGCGTCGTCGTCTATATGGCGATCTATCTCGCTATGACGCTCGGGACCTTCGCCGCGATTCTCTCCATGCGGCGAGACGGCGCCTATGTCGAGAACATCCAGGACCTCGCCGGCCTCGCGCGCACCAACGCGCCGATGGCCTTCTTCCTCGGCACGATGATGTTCTCGCTCGCCGGCATTCCGCCGCTCGCCGGCTTCTTCGCCAAGTTCTATGTCTTCGCCGCCGCAATGAAAGCCGGTCTCTTCGGCCTCTCGATCATCGGCGTGCTGCTGAGTGTGGTCGGCGCCTATTACTATCTGCGCATCGTCAAGATCATGTATTTCGACGAACCCGCCAAAGCGTTCGACCCGCCTGGAGCGGCGGCGCGCATTGTGTTGGCGCTGTCGACCGCGGTCGTGATCTTCTACGCGTTGGCGCCGGCTCCCTTGACCGACGCGGCGATGGCCGCCGCCAAGTCGCTGTTTTGAGCGGATTTGATCGTCTATCCAGCGAGCCGGAGCCATTGTTCGCAGGCTGGCGGGTGGTGCGCTACGCCCGCCTGGGATCGACCAGCGACGAAGCGCGCCGCCGCGCGCTCGCCGGCGATCCCGGGCGCTTGTGGATCGTCGCGGGGGAGCAGACGCAGGGACGCGGCCGCCACGGGCGCGCCTGGAGCTCCCCGCCGGGCAATCTCTACGCCAGCGCTCTTCTCATCGACCCGTGCGAGGCGGCGATCGCCGCGCAGATCGGCTTCGTCGCCGGCGTCGCCCTCGTCAAGGCCGTCGAAGACCTCGGCGTCGCCGGCGTCGCGCTCAAATGGCCGAACGATCTCCTGTGGAGCAGCGCCAAGGTCGCGGGACTGCTGGTCGAGGGGATCGCGGCGCCGGGCCGGGGGCTCATTTGCGCCGTCGGCGTCGGCGTCAATTGCGTTTCCTCGCCGCAGGGGCTCGCCTATCCCACCGCGGATCTCAGCTCCGCGCTCGACCGCCCGGTGTCGGCGGAGGCGCTGTTTCGCCGGCTCGCCGTTCGCTTCGACGAGGCGATCGGGCACTGGTCGCGCGGCGCCGGATTCGCCGAAATTCGCGCGCGCTGGCTTGCCGCCGGCGCCGGCCTCGGCGGCCCTATCCGCGTCGCGAGCCCGCGCGGATCGCGCGAGGGAATCTTCGAAGGCATCGATGCGAGCGGCCGCCTGTTGATGCGGACAGCCGGCGCGATCGAGACGATCGAGGCAGCCGACCTCTTCCTGATGCCCGTGGCCGCCGGCGCGCGCACCGAAATCCTCGACGAAAGCCTAGACCCATGAGCGATGACAACGAAATCGTGTTCGCGCCATTGGGAGGTCTCGGCGAGATCGGCATGAACTGCGCGCTCTATGGCTTCGGGCCGGCGCGAGGACGCAAGTGGCTGATGGTCGATCTCGGCGTCGCCTTCGCCGGCGACGATCTGCCCGGCGTCGATCTGATCCTGCCGAACCTCGCCTTCGTCGAGAAGGTGAAGAAGGATCTCGTCGGCCTGGTCATCACCCACGCGCATGAGGACCATATCGGCGCGCTCGCCGATCTTTGGCCGCGACTCGGCGTTCAGGTCTATGCGACCCGCTTCGCCGCCGGCCTCGCCGAAACGCGCCGACTTGCGGAACCCGGCGCGCCGAAGGTGCCGATCAAGGTCGTCGCCCAGGGCGCGCGGCTCGACATCGGCCCGTTCAACGTCGAATTCGTGCCCGTTGCCCATTCGATTCCCGAGAGCTGCGCCCTGGCGATCCGCACGCCGGCCGGCATGATCGTCCATTCCGGCGACTGGAAGATCGACGCGACGCCAGGCCTCGGCTTGCCCACTGACGAGCGCCGCCTGAGGGAACTCGGCGAAGAGGGCGTTCTCGCGCTGATCTGCAACTCGACCAACGTTCTGCGCGAGGGCGAGAGCCCGTCGGAAGTCGACGTGGCGAAGAACCTTTCCGCCCTGATCGGCAAGGCGAACGGGCGCGTCGTCGTCACCACCTTCGCCTCCAATGTCGCCCGTCTCAAGGCGGCGGCGGAAGCGGGGTTCGCCAATGGGCGGCAGGTGATGATCATTGGCCGTGCCATGGAGCGCGTCGTCGCAGTGGCGCGCGAATGCGGCTATCTCGATGGCCTGCCGCCGCTGCTGGGACAGGATTCCTTCGAGCGGATCCCGCGCGACAAGGTGCTCGCGCTGGCGACCGGCAGCCAGGGCGAACCGCGCGCCGCGCTGGCGCGCATCGCCGAGGACGAACATCCGAGCGCGAGTCTGGCGAGCGGCGATCTCGTCATTTTTTCCTCGCGCACCATTCCCGGCAATGAGAAGGCGGTCGGCAAGATCATCAACGGTCTGGTGTCGCAGGGCGTCGAGGTCATCACCGATCGCACCGAACTCGTGCATGTCTCCGGCCATCCGCGCCGCGCCGAGCTCGCCAAGATGTACGCCTGGCTGAAACCGAGGATCGCGGTTCCCGCTCACGGCGAGCCGCTGCACCTTTCCGAGCACGCCGACTTCGCCAAGGCGCAGGGCGTCGGCCAGGTGGTGCGGGCCTTCAACGGCGACGTCGTGCGCCTTGTCGACGGCGACGCGGGGGTGGTCGCGCGGCTCGATCATGGCCGACTCTACAAGGATGGCGAGATCCTCCTGGCGCCTGACGACGATTGCGTCGGCCAGCGCCGCAAGCTCGCCTTCGCCGGGGTCGTCTCGATCGCGATCGCGCTGACCGCCAAGGGCGAAATGGCGGGCGACCCGGACGTCATGATCGCCGGTCTGCCGAGGTCCACGCGGCAGGGCGCCGGTCTCGACGAAATCGTCGATGCCGCGATATTCGAGACCTTCGAGAACCTGCCGCGCGGCAAGCGGCGCGACGCCGACTTCGTTTGCGGCGCGCTCGAACGCGCCGTGCGCAATGCGATCAACGCCGCCTGGGGCAAAAAGCCGACGGTGCACGTTCTGATCGTCGAGATCTAAGGGGTGTGTGGCGACATGAGGCGCCAGAGCATGCGGCCGTTATGTTGAACCGTGCCTCGTCGTCATTGCGAGCGATGGCGAAACAATCCAGACTAAGCCGCAGACCCAGACCCTAAGTCTGGATCGCTTCGCTTTGCTCGCAATGACGGCCGAAAGGTTCGCTCCGAAAGGACATCCATGATCGGAAGACTGAACCACGTCGCCATCGCGGTCGCCGATCTGCAGGCCGCCACGGCGCACTATCGCGACAGCCTCGGCGCGCGCGTCACCGGTCCCACCTCGCTGCCCGAGCACGGCGTCACCGTCGTCTTCGTCGAATTGCCGAACACCAAGATCGAACTTCTCGCGCCGCTCGGCGACGATTCGCCGATCGGCAAATTCCTGGCCAAGAATGCCGACGGCGGCATGCACCACATCTGCTTCGAGGTCGACGACATCCTCGCGGCGCGCGATCAGTTGAAATCCTCGGGCGCGCGGGTGCTCGGCGACGGCGCCCCCAAGATCGGCGCGCATGGCAAACCGGTGCTGTTCCTGCACCCGAAGGATTTCAACGGGACGTTGATCGAACTGGAGCAGGTGTAGCGGAAACGCCACCGCATTGGTGATCGGCCTACCCTTGTGGTGGAAGACCATAGGCGGAATGGTGGAAACGTGTCCCTGAACATCAAGAACGACGAGACTTACGCCTTGGCGTCCCGGCTCGCGAAGGTGACAGGTGAAAGCCTGACGCAAGCGGTGACGACCGCGCTCCGTGAGCGTTTGGCGCGGATCGAGCAGCCGGACGCGCTGGTCGAGGATCTGCTCGCCCTTGGCCGCGACTGCGCCGCGCGCCTCAAGGAGCCCTGGCGCGACGCCGACCACGGCGCGCTCCTCTATGATGAGAAGGGCCTGCCGCGTTGATCGTCGACGCGTCGGCGCTGATCGCGCTTCTGCGCGCGGAAGAAGATGCGCCTCGCTTCGCGCGGGCGCTTGCTTCTCTCGCCGAGCGCTGACGGCTGACACTGGCGCCATGCGTAACATTGCGTCATCAAGCTTGATTTGGCCCGCCCCTTTTTTCGTGGAGGGTTCTGGCGCGTGCCTTTGATGAAAGCTTAGCGCCAGATGTCGGTTTCCATCCATCCTTCCGCGATCGTCGATCCCGCCGCTCGGCTTGGCGCAGAGGTGTCCATCGGGCCGTTCTGCACCGTCGGCCCCGATGTTGTGCTGGGCGACAGAGTGCAGCTCATTTCGCATGTCGTAGTCTGCGGCCGCACCACCATCGGCGCTGGCACCGCCATTTATCCATTCGCGTCGCTCGGCCTCAGGCCGCAGGACTTGAAATTCAAAGGTGAACCCTCGACGCTGGAGATCGGCGCCAACAACCAAATCCGCGAGCAAGTGACGATGAATCCTGGCACCGAGGGTGGCGGCATGGTCACCCGCATCGGCGATAACGGGCTGTTCATGGTCGGCGCCCATGTCGCGCATGATTGCAGGGTCGGCGACAATGTCGTGCTGGCCAACAACGCCACTCTGGCCGGGCATGTGACCTTGGGCGACTATGTCATTGTCGGCGGACTGTGCGCCGTGCATCAGTTTGTGCGCATCGGGTCGTTCGCCATCATTGGCGGCATGTCAGGCGTAGAAAAGGATGTAATTCCGTTCGGGCTGGTCAAAGGCGAGCGCGCCTGGCTTTCGGGGCTCAATATGGTAGGTCTGGAGCGGCGCGGCTTCGGGCGTGAGGATATACGCGCGCTACGTAGCGCCTACCGCATGCTGTTTGCGCCTGAAGGCACGCTGGCCGAGCGCGTCGAGGAAACCGCCAGCCACTACAGCGACCAGCAGCAGGTCACGCAAATCGTCGAATTCATCCGCGCCGCGTCCGACCGCCCGATCTGCCAACCGAAAAATGGCAAAGAGTAAGGACTGACCCCTCGAATAGGCGAAGCCGTAACTGACACTTTTCGCTTTGCGCGTCGATCGCGTCGGAGCGCGAGAAGGCGCCGGGGTCGCGCGCCTCTCATCCCGGAGGATCGCGTGAGACCCTTGCTGGGCGGCATCGGCGAAGCGTTCGAAGATAGCAATTTCCGCCGCTATTCGCTCGGCTCGGTGCTTTCGTGGATCAGCTATTTCGCGCAGGCCGTCGCGGTCTCCTGGACGACCTGGAGCCTGACGCATTCGACGCGATGGCTGGCGTTCCTCGGGCTCATCGCGAGCATCGCCTGTCTGGCGCTGGCGTGGACCCTGCTGACCGGCGTCATCGCCATGGTCGCCGTCGGCGCCTCATACGAACTCTGTCGCACGGGAAGCGTCACTTTGTTGCAGACATCGATCCCGGACGCCGTGCGCGGCCGTGCATGAGCGCTTGGTTCCTGTTGCTTCGAGGAGCCGGCGCCGTCGGCGTCGTCGCAACGGGCGCCGTCGCCGACGAATGGGGCCTGCGGGCGCCGCTGCTCGCGGGCGCGGGATGGGCGATGGCGGCTTGGGCGGTGACCTACAGCCGCCGAGCCCGGATCGCCGCGGCGTTCGACGAAGTCTAGCCGGCCACCGCCCTCAGAACGTCTTGCCGCCGAGCATCAGCAGATGTTCGATGGTCGGCCCGAGCGCCAGCGCGGCTCACGATGCCCGCGCCCGGCGCGGCGGGGGTCAGGGCGAGTAGTTCAATTCGAAGGGATAGGGGACCAGGCGGATGATGCTTCCGCGGCCGGCGCCCTCGAATTTGGCGTAGCGAATCGCGGCGCTTTCCGTGGCGAACAGGCCTCCGCAAAGGCCATGGGCTTCCTGAACGATCCAGTGGCCGCCGTGATCGCGGCCCAGCACGAACGATAAAGGTTCGGGAGGGACTTCGTCGTCGTGCGCGTTGACGTCTAACAAGCAAATCTCCATCGGCTATGGGCGTCGGGTTCTCCGGCGGAATCGATGCGATCGGGATGCGATCGCCACGAACCCGCGCCCCATCGGCGATCACGGGCGGCTCGACGCGCCGACCCGCCGGTCGACGCTTGAGGAACCGCGTTTCGCGAGCGTGTCCCGACCGGGGCCGCCCTCGGCATGATCGCCTTTCCAAACGCCGCGGGACCGTCTCGCGGCGACAGGGAGACTGCGCTCGAACGGCGTAAAGGGTCTATCCGGAAGGCGCCCCGCGCGCATAAGCGGCCCATAAAGGCGGGGCAGGGCGGGGCCGGTCGAGGACCGGCGCTCGGCAATAAAGCGGCGCTACGCCGCGACGGCGGACGGCGAAGGCTGGTCGAGCGCCGCCAGGAGGGGGCCGAGAAACGCTTCGTAGCGGCGCCACCGGCCGACCGAGCTCTGGTAGAGGGGACGGCGCACCTGCGCGACGCTCGCCGTTCGCACGCTTCGCTCGTTGCGGTGGAAGTCGAGGCAACGCGCGTCCCATCCAAGGCCGCAATGGGCGAGAATGCGCCGGCCTTGCCCCTCGAGATCGGCGACCACGTCCTCGTATTGCACGTCGATCATCAACCCCGGCGGCAGCGCGCCGCGCCAGTAATCCATCAACCCCTCATAGCCGCGGTAATAGCGCCCGAGCTCGGCGAGATCGTAGGTGTAGGGCAGATTTTCCGCAAAAAGGGTCGAGAAGCAGGAGACGCAGGTGTCGACGGGATCGCGGCGCACGTGAATGATGCGGGCGTTGGGCAGCGCGAGCGCGATCAGACCGGCGAAGCGGAAATTCTCCGGCATCTTGTTGACGATGCGGCGCGCCGCCGGCGCCGCGGCGCTGATGCGGGCGAGGTAATTCGCCCCGATGCGGCGAAACTCCTCGCCTGACAATTGCCCGGCGATGTCGGGGCGGCGCATCGCCTGGCTCGCGACGCCGCCGAGATCAGTCACCGCATTTTCGAGATCATGGATCTCTCCCGCGCCATGCACGTCCGGATGGCTCGCCAGGACCTGCTCGATAAGCGTGGTGCCGGACCGCGGCATGCCGACAATAAAAACGGGAACCGGCGAGGGCTCGCCGCAGCCGTAGCCGCGAGCCATGAATTCGCGCGTGCAGGTCGCCCGCGTGCGCCCGAACTCGCCGAGAACCTGCGCCTCGTCGTAGCCGATCTGCTGGCGCTTCAGCGCGCCGCCTTGCGAGAAATGGCGAAAGGAGCGCTCGTGATCGCCGACGTCGGAATAGGCCTTGCCCAAGGCGAAATGCACATAGACCCGTTCGCTCGCGTCGAGCGGCGAAGTCTCGCGCGCCAGGTCCTCCATCGCCTCGAAGCGCTGGTCGCCGCGCTCGAACCGCTTGGACAACGCGAGATGATGATGCGACCGGCCTCGCGTCGGCGCGAGCTTGATCGCGGCCTCGTGCGCTGCGCCCGCCTCTTCGAAGCGGCCGAGTTGCAGCAGCGCGACCCCCTTGTTGTCGTGCGCCGCCGCGTAGTCCGGCTTGAGGGCGATCGCCAGGTCGTAGCTCGCGATCGCCTCCTCTTCGCGGCCGAGGTTGGCGAGCGCGGCGCCACGATTGTTGTGCGCCTCGGCAAAGTCCGGCTTGAGGGCGATCGCCGCGTCGCAGCTCGCCACCGCCTCTTCGGATCGGCTGAGGTCGATCAGCGCCTTGGCGCGATTGGTGAGCGCCTCGACGAAATCCGGCTTGCCGGCGATCGCCTTTTCGTAGGCGGCCAGCGCCTCCGCCGGACGCTTCAGGTCCAAGAAAGTATTGGCGAGACTGTTGAACGCCTTCCCATAATTCGGCGCCAGCGACAGCGCCTTGTTCGCATAGGCCAGCGCTTCGTCGTAGCGCTTGAGCTCTCTGAGCGCCTGGCTGCCGTTGCACCACGCCTCGGCATTCGCGGGATTGAGGGCGAGCGCCTGCTGGTAACTGGCCAGCGCTTCCCCAGGACGGCCGAGTTTGACCAGCGCGTTGCCGCGGTTGTTGTGCGCGTTGGCGCAAGCGGGGTTGATCGCCAGCGCCTTGCCATAGCTCGCGACCGCCTCTTCGGCGCGCCCGAGATCGACGAGCGCGTTGCCGCGATTGCTGAGCGCATCGGCATAGTCGGGCTTGATCGCGAGCGCCTTCTCCAACGTCGCCAACGCCTCGGCCGGACGCCCCAGCTCGCACAGCAAGCCGCCGCGATTGTTGAGGGCCGCCAGAAACCGAGGCTTGACCGCGAGTGCGCGCTCATAGCTCGCCAGCGCGTCATGGGGCCGCTTGAGGCCGACGAGCGCGTTGCCTCTGTTGCTGAGAGCGTCGGCGTTCCCCGGGTCGAGCGCGATCGCCTTGTCGTAACAGGCGACGGCGTCCTCGAGCCGACCCAACGACGCCTGCACGACGCCGCAATCGGACCATGTCGCGGCGTGCGTCGGGGCAACGCCCACCGCCGCGCTCAATGAGCGCACGGCTTCCTCGTTCCGGCCCTGTTGGAAGAGCAGGACGCCGCGGCGGCGCAGCGCTTCGAAATTCAGCGGCTGGGTTGCGAGGATTTGCGCGTAAAGGCGCTCCGCCTCGTTGAGCTTGCCGAGCTGCTGCAGTTGCAGCGCGCGTTGCAGCAGCGGAGACGCGCTGGGCGCGTTGCTGCGAATCGGGGGCCGCTGACGCATGGCGATATCCTCGGTGAGCCCAGTCGGAAACCTTCCGATTCCGCTTCTGTCGCGCGATCCACCCGACACGTCATTTAAGCCAGCGAAACTTTCGCCTGGCTTGCTCACGTCTCTGTGTCCCCACCAACCCGCCTCCGGAAAGCTTCACGCAAGCCGTCGACAGCTTCGTGTGACGATCAAGGAGAAGGCCAGTGATGCAATCGCCGATCGTAATGCAGACGCTGTGGCGAACGCGAGGAACCTATTTCTGGTCCCTCTTTCGCAAGAACCCGGCCATTCGCGCCTATAACGAGCCCTTGCACGAGGGTCTGGCGGCGCGGACCGATCGACAATGGGCGCTCGACTTCACCTGCGGCGGGGTCCGATCGCTGAGGCACCCGAAAGTCCAAAGTCACTATTTCACCGAGTTCCCGCTTCGCCCGGAAGGCGGCGTCGCGCTGTTCAAACCTGCCGGCGCCTTCGACAATTTCATGCCGACCGATGCGGAGGACGATTCGACGCTCGCGGCCTATCTGCGCTCGCTCGTCGAACATGCCGAGCGGCACGGGCAGCAGGCCTTTTTCAAGTTTGTTCGCGGCGGCTTGCGCGCGCGCCAGATCCGCCGCGCGATCGGCGGGACGCAGGTCTACCTGAACCGTCCGCTGGCGGAAATCGAAAAGTCCTTCCGGTCATTCGGGCCGGCGAGCTATTTCACCGCGGCCGTCGCCTATCTCGCCATCCGCTACGCCGATCGCCCATTCTGCGGCATCCTGCTGCAGTTGCTGCAGGTGCTGGGACCCTTCGACGACGCTTCGATCCGCGGCCGGCTCCGCGACGATCCGACTGTCGCCCGGCCCGTCTCGTCCCGATTGAACCAAACCCAGATCACGCTTCTCGTGGCGACGTTTTGGCTGGCCTATCTCCTGGAAGGGCTCGCCATCGCCGATCTCGTGATCGACACCGAACGCCTCGGCGTCGACGCACGGCATCGCCAATCGATCGCCGCGCAGCTTCCCGCGATCGAGAACGAAGTCGCCTTCGAGAACTACCACCGCTCGTCGCCCCCGGATGCCTTGCTGCAATTCGCGCCCGTGTTGCGCGTCATATTGGACGCCGACGAAAGACTGAGCGCCCTGGCGCGCACCGTCCCGCCGCACGCGGCGGCCTCGCTCGGCGAGACGAGCCGGAGGTTCCTCGACGCGGTGCTGTGAGGCAAACGCGCAGGCGTCGAAAGCCCGATGAGTTTCGGCGGCAGTCCGTGTCGTGCCGCTCGACACAATCATTCCCATTCAAATCAGCGCGAGGAGGCGTTCGGAGCGTTTTCACGGCGCGAACCATGTTAGCCTCGACGAAAGACCGGAAGTGTCGGCAGTCTCGGTTTTCCGTGTGGGGCGGCATTTTCTAGAAATAGCGATGGCTAGGGATGGAGTCCTCACGATGCTGAAGGCCACACCGCGCCTGAAATCGATCCAATATGCAGCGTTGGCCATGCTCGTGGCGGCGGGGGTGGTCAATTACATCGACCGGGCGACGCTTGCGGTCGCCAATCCGCTCATCCGGCAGGATCTCGGCCTGTCCATCGCCGACATGGGCTATCTGCTCTCGGCGTTCCTCTGGTCCTACGCCTTCGCGCAATTGCCGACCGGGGCCATGGTCGACAAGCTGGGGCCGCGCATCCTGCTGACCCTGGGACTGAGCCTCTGGTCCCTGGCGCAGCTCCTGGGCGGGCTGGTGCGAGGATTCGGCGAGTTCTTCGGCGCCCGCGTGTTGCTCGGCATCGGCGAGGCGCCGCAATTTCCGACCGGCGCGCGCGTGGCGCGGGACTGGTTCAATCAGCGGGATCGCGGCCTGGCCACGGGCGTCTTCAACTGCGCCTCGTCTCTGGGCACCGCGATCGCGGTTCCCCTGCTGACGTACTTGATGCTGGCGTTCGGCTGGCGCGCCATGTTCATGGTCATGGGCGTCGCGGGTCTCGTCGTCGCGGCAGTCTGGTACTTCGTCTATCGCAATCCCACCGAGGTCGCGCTCACGCGAGAGGAGAATGCCTACCGGACGGAAGGCGACCCGCCCGGCCAGCGAACGAAGGTCACCTTTCGCGAGTGGAAGCTGCTGTTCCGCTTCCGCACGACGTGGGGAATGATTCTCGGCTATTTCGGCTGCATCTATCTGACCTGGATCTACACGGCCTGGCTGCCGGGCTATCTGGAGATCGAGCGCCATATGAGCGTAAAGTTCACGGGATTGGCCGCGGCCATTCCGTTTGCGTGGGGCGTGGTCGGCGGCGTTTTGGGCGGCTACATCGCCGACATCCTGGTGCGGCGCGGCGTCGAGCCCTTGAAGAGCCGCCGATATCCCGCTGCGATCGCCTTGCTCGGGACGGCGGCCTGCACGGTCGCGGCTGCCTACGTCAGCAGCAATACGCTCGCGATCGTGTTCATCTCAGCGTCGCTGTTCCTCGTCTACGTCACCAGCACTTGCGCGTGGGCGCTGAGTTCGGTCGCCGTGCCGACCAATTGCACGGCTTCGATCGGCGCGACGCAAAACTTCGGCGGCTATCTCGGCGGCGCGCTCGCGCCCACGGTCACCGGGCTGATCGTGCAGTCCACGGGATCGTTCGTTCCGGCGCTGGTGGTCGGCGCGCTGATCGGCGTCGCATCGGCTGCATCGTACCTCTTCATCGTCGACCAGCCGATCACGGCGATGGACTTGGATGCGTTGTCCGATCCCGGCGCGGCTCGTTTGCCGGCAGGCGGCGACTAACCCTCTCAATCCCTCGATCACGGTGATTCGGAGGTCATGGGATGACGGGAGCCTCGATCGGATAATCGTGACCACCGATCACCGTAGATCCCGCAATTCCGGTTCGGCAAAATCGACTCTGACGAGCACGTCGGCCCAGGTATCCTCGGCGCCGAGTTTGATCGAGCCCATCTTGAGTCGCAGGTAAGTCTTCGTCGCATTGACCGCCCCGAAGATCTTCGTGCTGGCGATCAGGTCTTCGCTCGCTTGGCGCACGGTGATGTCCAAGCAGGGCCGGCCGCAGGCGACGGCGAACGAGCTTTCGATCTGATAGCCGTCGATCTTCTCGAAAGACAGGAAGTCGTCGACGAGTTCACGGAACGCGACGACATAGGCGTCGGCCGTTTCTCGCCAGCGATGCGAGATTTTTGATTCATCGCGCGCGTAAACCAACTTCAGATGAGCAGGTTTGGTTGTCGACCGCAGGCTATCCAACTCGTCTCGATTACGCAGCATGATTGACCTTTCCTTTGCGTGATCTCGATGGAGCCCCCGCCACGGCGCACTCCCGCCTGTCTCCGGGAGTGCAAATCAACTGACATTGTATTTTGTAATACATATAATTAGCGTAAAGATAAGAATACGGCTTGCAGCGTAGCGTAATCAATTGATTGTCGGACGAGCGCAGAAATCTAGTCAGAAAAATACCTTGCGATAATTGCGGTACGTTGCCGGCTAATTGGCAGTAACCATGCAATTTGCCTATCCTACATTAGGTGTGGCGGGCCAAATTGTCGTTTTGACCACTCATACCTTCATATGAGTCCTGCGCAGTGGACGGCACTGCTTCGGCAGGAAGGGGGGTGGCGCGCCGCTCGGCATCGGGACCCCGCACCGATTTGCGGCGGCGGGAAGTTCGACCCTATCCCGTCTCGAAATCGCCGCGCTGGGGCGGGGCGATCGGCGTGAACAGGCAACGGTCAGGCTTCAAGTCGAGCAGGGGCGTCCGATCGAGGCAGTCGAGACCTCTGACGTTGAGCGTTCCTCCCTGGCGGCCGACGAGCGTGACGAGCGACGTGCCGATTGGATTAGGCCGCGCCGGCGACCGGAGAGAGAAGGTCCCACGCGTATTGCCGTCATTGGCCGGGCTCTGGCGAACGAGATCGCGGCGAGATTCATGCAGCCAATAGAGAACCTCGATCCGTTCGAATTGATCGATGCCGTCAAGCGCTCCAACCCACGGCTCATGCACCTCGATACGACAGATCGGTCCATCGCCGCGTCCCTGGCGCGGACACTCGAGCCGCGACGTCCACGGCGTCCGGATGGCGCCGATGAACACGAGGCCGGCGTCGACCGGCGCCGGCGCCTCGACCGCGACTTCGTTCCGCCGGATTTCGTTCAGTCTGACCATGATCTTGGCGTCGCCCTGTTCATACGAAGAGTCGAATTTTGGCGTGAGCCATGGCCGATCGCTCTCATGGCGGTCTGGCTCTCGCCGAATGCCCCCGAGTGTGCGGTTTCAATTTCAGGACCGGTCGGCCGCGGAGGAAAAGCACGGCTTCGATCCGCGAGGGTATCAACCAGCCTGGTAGCCGCGAGATTTTGTTTCGACAGCCTTTTGTCCTTTCAGGCTCGACAGAAACTCCTCATGCGTCATCGGCCTGGAGAACATCGGATAGTTTTTCTCGATGGCCGCGCGCTGTTCTTCCTCGCTGAGGGCCGCCGTGCAGTCCTTGAGCGTGATGACGTCATAGCCTTTTTCGTAGCCGGTGCGCATCGTCGACTCGACGCAGCAATTGGTCAGAAAACCGCCGAGCGCGATGGTCGAGATGCCTCGGCTCCTCAGGATGAAATCGAGGTTCGTCGTCGCGAATCCACAAAGGCCGCGCTTGCCCTCGACGACGATATCGCCCGGCGCCGGCTTCAAGACGTCGACGATCTCGGCGCCCCAGGTTCCCTGGCGGAACGATTTGCTGTCGACCACTCCCTTCAGAATGCCGTATGGGCTCGAGCTCAATTCATGATAGTCGGCGGTGAAGGTGATGGGCGCGTAGACGATGGCGGCGCCGAGTTCGCGTGCGCGCCTAACCGTTTCCACCGTGTTCGCCAGCATGTTGGTTTTGTCCATGACGGGTTTTACGGCCTGATGCAGAGCGCCGCCGTCGGAAGTGAAGTCGTTCTGGTATTCGATGAGAACGACCGCGGTTGATTTCGGATCCATGGTTTCTCTCCGATTTCACGCCCCCGGAGCCCGCGCCTGTCGCCGCGCCTGGCCCCCACGCTACATATGGATCGCCATCACGCGGGATGCGAGGGCCTGGATCGGCGCCGAATGCGGGGCCGTGCGCGGGATTCGAGGGGCAGGGGTTGCTTCGTTTCACGCGGCCAAGGGGTCGCAATGCGAGGCGTTCGTCCGCCGCTTGGGCGACCGTTGAAATTCTCTACGGCGTTGTCACTGCAACCGCGGCTCTTGATCCGACAATAATTGCCGCGCGACAATCGCTTTCCGATAATCAGAATTCCTGCTATATTATTTTCGCGGCCTGCCTTTAGGTGTGCGCGTCCCCCTCTCCCCGTTCACGGGGAGAGGGCAGGGGTGAGGGGCGAGGGGATTGGCCGCGCGGTTGCGGCTTGTCGCCTCGCCCTCATCCTAATCTTCTCCGCGCAAACGGGGAGAAGGGACGCCGCGCGGCTTCATCGTCGGCTTTCGGCCCCCACAGGGGCGACGCAAAATCAACGGGAGCTCGTTCCCGCCTTGACGGCGACTAACGCGTTGATATCAAAGGGTATTCACTCTTGACGTCAAGGGGTTTCCTTGACAAGGCTTGACAGAACTTGACAAAACTTGACGCGCGGCTTGACGCCGCCGCACGTCAGCCCTTCTCCCGCATGAGCCGCGTCTTGTCGCGGCTCCAGTCGCGCGCTTTTTCGGTTTCGCGCTTGTCGTGCAGTTTTTTGCCGCGGCCGAGGGCGATGGCGATCTTGGCGCGGCCCTTGGCGTTGAAATAGACGCGCAAGGGGACGATCGTCATGCCCTCGCGCTCGACGCCCTTGGCGAGCTTGGCGATTTCCTTGGCGTGCAGCAGGAGTTTGCGCGGCCGGCGCGGCTCGTGGTTGAAGCGGTTGGCCTGCAGGTATTCCGGGATGTTGGCGTTGTAGAGGATCATCTCGCCGTTGCGATCGACGGCGGCGTAGCTCTCCGCCACCGTCGCCTTGCCGGTGCGCAGCGACTTCACCTCGGGGCCGGTCAGCATGATCCCGGCCTCGAACACTTCGCCGATTTCGTAATCGTAGCGGGCGCGCCGGTTGTCGGCGACAATCTTGTAGTTGGGCTTCTCTTTCTCGGCGACCACGAATTCCAATGCTTTCCGTTACGCGTTGAGCACGCCGGCGTGGACCATCGCGCGACGGATGAGCCCCTCGGTCGCGAGGCCGACGGGAACGAGCGGCAGACGCACGTCGTTGTGGGCGTGACCGAGCAGGCTCAGAGCATATTTCGCCCCGCAGACGCCGGGCTCGGCGAAGATCGCGGCGTGCAGCGGGGTCAGTCTGTCCTGGAGACGCAACGCATGGCTGAAATCGCCCTTCAACGCATATTCCATCAATTCCGCGCACAGCGCCGGGGCGACATTGGCGACCACCGAAATGCAGCCGTCGGCGCCCGCGGCCATGCAGGCGAGCGCCGTCATGTCTTCGCCAGAAAGTTGGATAAACTCCGGCCCCATCGCATGGCGCTGACGCGAGATGCGACCCACGTCACCGGTGGCATCCTTGACTCCGACGATATTTGTAAGTTCATATAGCCGCTTCATCGTATCGACCGACATATCGACCACGCTACGCGGCGGAATGTTGTAGATGATGATTGGAATGCCGATCGCGTCATTGATCGCGCGAAAATGCTGATACAGTCCCTCTTGTGTCGGCTTATTGTAATAGGGGGTCACTACCAGCACCGCGTCGGCGCCAGCCTTCTCGGCGTGACGGGCGTACTCCACCGCTTCATGCGTGTTATTGGAGCCGGCGCCGGCAATGACCGGCACGCGCCCGCGCGCCTCGTCGATGCAGATGCCGACGGTGCGGCGATGCTCCTCATGGGTCAGCGTCGGGCTCTCGCCGGTCGTTCCGACGGGCACCAGGCCGTGCGAGCCCGAGGTGATCTGCAGGTCGATCAGCGCCCGGAACGCCAGCTCGTCGATTTTCCCATCCTTGAATGGTGTGACCAGGGCCGCAATCGATCCATGAAACTTCGCCCGCTTGTCCATCTCGCGCTTCCAGCTCATCCGATCCTGGCCTCGCCGGTCGCGAGCCCAACCCGACACATAACGCCTCGGCTCGACCTGCGAAAGGGGGAGCGGCCGATTGGATCGTGGTTAACGATTCCGCAGCAAAGACGGAGCAAAATGGCGGCCGAGGCCATTGCCATGATCGTCTTCCGTTTCGCCGCAGCCGCGGCCGGCTTGGGCGCGCTCTTCTTGTCGGGACTTGGCGCGCGGATCGATCTGACGCGACCGTCGCAGGTCGTGCGCGAAACCGTCGTCGCGCCCATCGAGGCGCCGGTGCGGCTCGTCGAGGCTGCGCCGCTGAGACCGCCGAAAATCGCCGAAACGCCGCCAGCCGCCAAGCCCACCCCTGCGCCGGCGGTGGTCGCCAGGATCGATCCCACGCCGACCGGCAGCATCGAATTGGGGACCGCGCCCACGCCGAGCGCCGCCCCGCCGTCGCTCGATTTCAAGCCCACCGCCCGGCCCGACGTGAGCCGTCTCGTCGCCGCCGCGGCGCTCTATCGCAAAGGCGACCAAGCGGGCGGCGACGCGATCGCCCGGGAGATCGCCGATCCCATCCAGCGGGTCGCCGCCGATTGGGCGGCGCTGCGCTTGACCCCGCGCCTCGACGACCGGCGCCTCGCGGCCTTCATCGCGGCTCATCCGCAATGGCCCGGCGCCGAATGGGTCCGCGCCGAGCAGGAGGCCCATGTCTACACGCAACACGCGGGGGCCAAGGTCGTCGCGGCTTTGTTCGCGGACGATCCGCCGCGCACGACCGCCGGCAAGCTTGCGGCGGCGCGAGCCGCGCTCGAAAGCGGGCGGCCGAACGACGCCAGCGCGATCGTTCGCGCGCTGTGGCGCGACAGCGACCTCGATCCCTGGACGGAAGGCGCGGTGCTGAAAGAGTTCGGCTCGGAGCTGACGCGCGCCGACCACAAATATCGCGCCGACCGGCTGCTCTACGCGGAAAAGACCGGGGCGGCGCTGCGCGCGGCGGCGCTCGCCGGCGCTGATGAAGTCGCGCTCGCCCAGGCGCGCATCGCGGCGATGACCGGCCCGCTGACCGCGCGGGCGATCGCCGCCGTGCCCGCGGCGCTGCAGAACGATCCCGGGTTCCTGTTCGCGCACGTCCAGGACGCGCGCCGCGGCAACCGCGCGCTCGAGGCCGCCGCTTGGCTGGCGCGTGCGCCGAAGGAGGCGAGCGCGCTGATCGACGGGGACAAATGGTGGAGCGAACAGCGCATGGTCGCGCGCGAATTGCTCGACCTCGGACAGTTCCAGAAGGCCTACGAAATCTGCGTTGCAGCGGCGCCCACCTCGGTCCCGGCGCGAATCGACGCGGCCTTCCACACCGGCTGGATCGCGCTGCGTTTCCTGAACAATGCGTCGGAGGCGGCGAAGCGCTTCGCCGCCGCGAGCGCGATCGCCGAGACGCCGCTGTCGATCGCTCGCGCCGCCTATTGGCAGGGGCGGGCCGCCGAGGCGCTGGCGAAGGGCGACGAGGCCCGGCGCTTCTACGAACGCGCCGCGCACTGGCCGATTGCCTATTACGGCCAACTCGCCGCCAAGCGCCTCGGCTACACCCAACTCGCCCTGCGCAAGCCGACGACGGTCGCCGCCGGCGACTCGCGCGACGAGGCGACGCGGGTCGTCGAACTCCTGTACGCGGCGGGCCTCGACGATCTCGCGACGTCGCTTGCGGAAGCCGCAGCCGAGCGTTGGCGCGACGAAGCGCAGGTCGCCGCGCTCGCCCAAGTCGTGGCCGCCCATGGCGACGCGACGACCAATGTCGAATTCGGCAAGATCGTAACCGAGCGCGGATTTCCGCTCGACGCCACCGCGTTCCCGACGTTCGGCGTCCCGAATTTCACCCCGCTCGCTCATTCGGCCGATCTTGCGAGCGTCTACGCCGTGGCCCGCCAAGAGAGCGAATTCGCATGGCGCGCCGTTTCCGGCGCCGGCGCCAAGGGCCTGATGCAGATCCTGCCCTCTACCGCGCTTTCGACCGCGCGTCGCGCCGGCGTCGCTTTCGATTCCAATCGGCTGAGCTCAGACCCCGCGTTCAACACGCAGTTGGGCGCCGCGTTTCTCGGCCAGTTGCTCGATGACGAAGGCGGCTCGCTGGAACTTGCCCTGGCCGCCTACAACGCGGGCGGCGGACGCGTCGCGCAATGGATTGCAGCATACGGCGATCCGCGCACTGGCAAGATCGATCCCGTCGACTGGGTCGAGCGCATCCCGTTCGACGAGACGCGCGACTATGTCGAGCGCGTGAGCGAAAATCTCGGCATCTATCGCGCCCGGTTCAACTCCGGGTCCAGCGCGCCGGCGACGATGGCGCGCGTGACCGATTGATTTCTCGGCCGCCGGGAACCACCGACGGCCGTTTCGTTGTGGAGCTTCGGCCAAAGCAGTCGAGGAATTCGTGCTGTTCGCGCGCGATCTCGAATTTTTCGGGGCAGAAATTCGTAATTGAATAGAGCTTGTCGCCCTTGGCGCGGAGGCGGCCGAGCAGCGCCACATTTTCATGGATGGCGCCGCCGAGTGTGTCGATCCAGCGCTCATCAAAGAGGCGCAGCTCGCGCGCGTACTGGGGATACGCGGCAATACGCGCATCGAGTGCAGGTTGGAAGGTGGGTGCGCGGTCGGTCTCGACGATCCAATCCATCGCGCATGCCGTCGCGAGAAACATTTCCATCGCGCCGTCGTCGGCAAACACCTTCCGAAACAGATTGCGGGGATTCCAACGCAACAAAACGTTGCCGATGTCAACAACGACGACCATAATCCGATTCCTCGGGTTCATCACTCCGCGCGGGGCGATACGAATGCGCCCGCGAGCCGAGCGCACCACGTCCACCGCGCCGGATCGTCGGCATCCTCCGCCGAGGGTCGATTGCAGCGTTTCGCGCGACACTTGCCCGATGTGAAGTTGCACTGCTGCCAAGTGCTGAGTGTAGAGGGCGACGACAGAGGTCAGACTTTTGACGTCTGTTCTCTTGACGACGCGTCGTCGTAGTGCGATGCTTGCTAACCCGAACTGATTCTGGGAGCGAAACGGCCGCCTTGGACAGCACAGATTACGCCAATTTGAGCGAAAAGATCTGGGCGCCCAATTCGCGCCGCGAAGATGTCGTCCAGCGCGTGGCGAACGCGCTCAGGGAGCAATTGCTTTCCGGACAACTCGCTGCTGGGGCTAGGCTCACGCCTGAAGCCGAACTTGCACAAAATCTCGGCATCAGCCGGCCGAGCTTGCGGGAGGCCATCCGCATCCTGGCGCGTGAAGGGCTCATCATCGTCAAGCATGGGGTGGGGATCTTCGTCACGAACGAGGCCAAACCCATCCTTGGTTCGCTCGAACTGATGCGCTCGATGACTGACGTGATTAGAGCCTCGGGAGGCGAACCGGCGTGTCGCGATCTCTCGATCGATCAGGTCGATCCGTCCGCCGACATTGCGGAGGAATTGGAACTCGCCGCCGGCGCAAAGATAGGCCGAATTCGTCGTGTCCGCCTAATGGACGAGCGGCCGTTCGCTGTCTCCAGGGAATATGTCGTGTTAGACGGGCGTCAGAGAACCTTTGACGCACTCAAGACGTTTACCGGCGGATCGCTCTACGCGTTTCTGCGACAGAATTTTGGGCTGCCGATTTCGCACAGCAAACTGCGCATGTCCGCAGTGGCCGCTGAGGCCACCATCGCTCAGGCGCTCGGTCTTACCAAGCGCGCGCCCTTGCTTCTGATGCGTGAACTGCATTTCAGTTTCGATGGCCAGCCAGCGCTCCTGACGATCAACTATCACAACGCCGAAGTGATCGAGTTCACGTCCATGCGGTCGGGAATGGCCGTATGAGCCACGCCCGGTTCTGTGTCCTCGGCAATATCAGTATCGACGATCTCGTTTTTGAGGACGGCTCCACCATGTGGCGCGTGCCGGGCGGCAACTCGATCTATGCTGCGCTGGGCGCTGCTCTTTGGCAGGAGCGACCCGTAGTAGTCGCGCCGATTGGTCCGGAATATCCCACCGAAGCCATCGGCGATCGGGTCGATCTTTCCTGTTGTCGGCGGTTGGAGCGGACCCTGCGAAATTGGGGCCTTTATGAAGAAGACGGCAGCCGCATTTTCACATTTCGCTCAAAAACCAAAAACTGGCTCGATTTTAGCCCGACCCTGGCCGACCTCGCCGACTTTTCCTGCAACTTCGCTCATCTGGCCCCGCTCCGCTGGGAGCTGCAGATCGAACTCCTCGAACGCCTGCGCCGAGACGGGGCGCAGATCGTCTCGGTAGATCCCGACGACCGGTATTTGGCCGAGCTTGATCGCGCGACGATGTTACGGCTGCTGAGGGCTGTCGATCTGTTCTTGCCCAGCCGGCAAGACATAGACGCCCTCATGCCGGGCAAGACGCCGCTCGAGGCGATACGAGCCTTGCGCGATGTCGCGCCTGAACTGCCGATCATTGCCATAAAGCGCGGCGAACACGGCGTGCTGATGCATTCAGCAGGCTCCAAAGACTATGTCGAAGTCCCGACCACGGCTGAAATTGTCGTCGATGCGACGGGGGCTGGGGACGCATTTTGTGGCGGCGCGCTCGTCGGCTACGCGCGGACAAAATCAGCGATCGAAGCCATTTTGTGGGGGTCCGTTTCGGCGTCGTTCGCTGTTTCTGCGATGGGGCCCGCGGGTTTGGTCGCAGCCGATTTCGATGAATGCAAGTCTCGCGTGGAGCGGCTCCGGGCCAGGGTGAATGTCCACGCACTGTGACCGGGTATCGATCGACCGACATCAATATTTGACAAGGAGCAAATTCGTGGAAGATGAAAAGACCGTGATGTTGCGCGAAATCGCGCTGCAATCCGAATTCGTGAGCGCCAGTATCGACGGCATGCTGACGGAAATGCGTAAGGCCATCGCGTCGCGCGATCCGGGCACTCTTGAGCACTGCTTCATGATCGGCTGCGGCGACAGCTATTGTGCGGCGCTCGCCGCGCGTCAATTCATGATGCAGACGACAGGGAGATTTGCGGAGGCGGTGGAAGCGCTCGAGTTTTCGCGCTATCTCGTCGAGAATCTCCCCGCCAACTCATCTGTCTTCGGCGTTTCCAATTCCGGCACGGTTTCGCGCACGATCGAGGGCGTACGGCTGGCGCGCGAAAAGGGCGCTTGGACCTTTGCCGTGACGGTCAGCGCCGACAACAAACTCGCGCAGACCGCCGAGACTTTGATTCGCGTCAATGCGACGCCGAATATCAAGGAGCTTCCCAACGGCTCCCGGGTCGTCACGCCTGGCAGCGTTACCTATACCGCAAGCATGCTCGGCCTCTTTGTCGCGGGGATTGCATTCGGCGAGCGGCTTGGCAACGTCGACGCCGCCAAGTCCAAGCAGTTGGTCGCCGATCTTCGCGCCACGGCGGCGGCGATGGCGGCGGCTGATCGCCCCGTTCATGCGCTGGCTCAAGAGATCGCCGGCTCCTTCACTGCGGATCGTCGCACCGTGATCTTAGGTGGCGGACCGAACTATGCGACAGCTTATTTCGGCATGGCCAAATGGTTCGAAGGCCTGACTCGGCCTGCCCATCTTTCGCAGCTCGAAGAATGGGCGCACGAACATTATTTCATCACCGACGAAAAGACCGACACGATCATCGTCCTGCCTCCGGGCGCTGGCCATGACCGGGGACTCGAGCAGGCGCGGGCGGCCCGCGAAATGGGATCGCGAGTCATCATCATCGGCGAGGCTGGCGATGCAAGTGCGACTGCCGCTTCGGATGTCTACTTCGCCATGCCCGCGGGCCTACCCGAGCCGCTGACGCCCTTCGTCTACAAGCTGCCGTTTGAGTATCTTTCATGCGAGATTTCCCGCAAGCAGAACATCGCCTTCCTCGGCTTCGACAACAAGCGCCGCCAGGAAATCAATTTCCGTCAAATATTCAGCTCCGCTGAATCCAAGACAGCAGCGAACCGGACCGCCTGATGAGTGAGACGCTTTCTCTCATTCGAGCCGGTCGCAAGCCCGTTATCGGCATGGTGCAGTTGCTTCCGCTCGCTGGGGGCTCCGGCTACCGCGGCGCCCCCATCCAGGATGTGGTCGACGCGGCGCTGTCCGAGGCGGGAATACTGAGCGACAACGGCGTCGATGTCCTGATGGTCCAGAACCTCGGCGACATCCCAGTGGCGACTCACGCGGCGCCGGTCCAGGTTGCCTGGATGACCCGCGTGGTGGCGGAAGTCCGACAGAAGTTCGGCCGGCCCGTCGGGATCAACCTTCTCGAGAATGACGCCGAGGCGATGTTCGCGATCGCTTCAGCGGCGCAGGCCGATTTCGTGCGCATCAAGATCTACGTCGGCGCCATGATGACGCCGTTCGGGATCGAGACCGCTCAGGCCCATGCGGCGATCAAGGCGCGTAATAGCTGGCGGGCTGACAACGTCGCGATCTTCGCCGATGTCCACGATCGCACCGGCACGCCGATTGCAAGCGGCGGATTCCAGGAAGACGTCGAATTCGCTGTGAGGCTCGGGGGCGCCGACGGACTGGTGTTGACTGGGAAATCGTATCGGCAGACGCTGGAACTGGCGGACGCCGCGCGAGCCAAATATCCCGATGTGCCGATCCTCATAGGGGGCGGCGTCACTGCGCAAAACTTCAGCGAGATAACCCGGGCCGCCGACGGGGCGATCGTCAGCACGTCGATGAAGGAATCGGGAAGCGCGGTCGGGTGCTTCGTGCCGGAGAAGGTCACTGCATTCATGGCGGCTGTCCGCGGGAGCGGGCAAGGCAGCTGAGTGGAGAATGGGCGCCAACCGTCGTTGAAAGGAACGCCCACAGGTCAGTGTAAGCGGAAGAAACGATGCTAAAATGTGGCTTTAAAGGTGCTCTTTCGGCGCTCTCTATCCTCGGTGTGGTTTCAATGGCGCCTGCGGTCGCTTCTACGCGGGCTTACAAGGGGCTGATCGCGGACTCGGTGCTCAAGGATGTCGATGGACTGAAGGCCAAGCTTGTGTCGGGGGAGATCGTGGTTCCGAACTACTTCGACCTCAAGCCCGGCCAGAAGGAGATGGGCAAGCCTCCGATGGCGACACCGCCGTCCGTCGCCAACCCAAAATGGCGCAGCAAATTGGAAGCCGCGGCGGTGTCCGCCGCGGCCTCCTTTAGCCGGTGAGAAAGGCTGATCCGATGACGGGCGACGCGATTCCAGTTGTCAGTCTGCGAAGTGTAGCCAAGAGCTTTGGTCCCCTGGTCGCCATCCACGACGCCACGATCGATATCGCGCGTGGAGAGATTCATGCGCTCGTCGGTGAAAATGGCGCAGGCAAATCCACTTTGATGAATATTCTGTACGGGCTGATCGCTCGCGATCGTGGCGAGATCGAGTTCGAAGGCAAGCCCGTTTCGTTCAGCAATCCCAAGGACGCCATCGCATCGGGAATCGGCATGGTGCATCAGCATTTCAAACTTGCGCCATCCTTCACGGTCGCGGAAAACATCATCCTTGGTTCCGAACCACTCAAGAGCTTCGGCAGAATCGATAGGTGGCGGGCCGAACGCGAAACAGGCGAATTGAGCGAGAAGTTCGGGCTCAATCTGGACCCTCGCGCAATTGTCGGCTCGCTTGCCGTCGGGCTGCGCCAGCGCGTCGAGATTCTCAAGGCGCTCTATCGCGATGCGCAGGTCCTCATTCTCGACGAGCCGACCGCCGTGCTGACGCCGCAGGAAACGCGCGAATTTTTCGTCACCATGCGGTCGTTGACCGACAATGGCCATTCCATCATTTTCATCACTCACAAGCTGCGCGAGGTGCTGGCAGCTGCCGATCGCATTTCGGTGATGAGGCACGGACGGATCGTCGCCACGATGGAAAACAAGGGTGTGACCGCGCCGGAGATCGCGAGGTTGATGGTAGGACGGCCCGTGCTGTTGCGCGTCGCCAAGGGCGAGGCGAAGCCCACGGGCGAGACGCTTCTGAATGTCGTCGGGCTCACCGCCCGAGGCGAGCGGGGCGAAACCGCCGTCGATGATCTGTCGCTCAGCGTACAAGCCGGCGAAATAGTCGGTCTCGCTGGCGTCCAAGGCAATGGTCAGGACGAACTGGTCGAGTGCATTGCAGGGTTTCGCCGGCCCGTTTCGGGCGCTGTAGAAATCTGCGGCGCGCCGGCCAGCGCGACGCCGCGAGCCAATCGCGACGCAGGACTCGCGTACATTCCGGCCGATCGCGGCGGCCTCGGCCTGTCGCGGGAGAGCGCGATTTGGGAGAACATGACGATAGGTCATCTCGATGAGTTCCGTTCTGGCCCTTTCCTCAATATTCGGAAAGCTCGGCAGCGGGCTTTGGATCTCATTCGTCAGTTCGATGTGCGAGGCGGAGAACTCGATCTGCCGGCGCGGTCGCTGTCGGGAGGCAACCAGCAGAAGGTGCAGATCGCGCGCGAACTGACGCGCGACGCTCGATTGATCATCGCCGAACAGCCTTCGCAGGGAGTTGATATCGGCGCCATCGAAGCCATCCATCGCAAGTTGGTGCAGATGCGCGACGCAGGCAAAGCGGTGTTTGTGATCTCGGCGGACCTCGACGAAATATTCTCGATCTCCGATCGCATTCTCGTCATCTACCGCGGAAGGATTGTTGCCGATTTGCGGGCCGAGGCCACAGATGTCGACGAAGTCGGCCGCTATATGGGCGGCTTCGGCGCCACCGCGGATTTGCAGCAAAGTCGCGCCCATGGCCACTAATATAAGCTGACAATTCGCCGTCAGCCATTATGAAGCAGCGAGGCCAGTCTCGATCGCCTGACGGTAGGATCGCAGGCCTTTGGCAAGGTCAAGCCGCGGCCGCCAGCCCAGATCACGCGCGATGCGCGTAACGTCGAAAGCTGTCTGCACATCGGGAACGTCGTCCGCCCCGGGCACAAGCTTGATTCGTGCGCCGGCGATCGCCTCTCGGGCAACCGCCGCGATCTCGGGCATGATCAGTGCTTCGCCCGAACCGACATTGTATTCCCTGGCCGGCAACGCCTTCGCTTCAACCGCGACGACGAGTGCTTCGGCGACATCGTCGACATACACGTAGTGATACATGAATTGCGGATCGCACGGGATTTCGGTGACACCCCCGGCAATGGCGTCGCGGATTATCGAGCCGAGATGGCAATTGGCGCGACGGTAGGGGCCGTAGACGCGTCCGATGCGCAGGCTCACCCCTTCCAGCCCATATTCAGATGCGAAGCCCTGGATCAATTGTTCGCAGCTGACCTTGCTGGCGCCGTAAACGGAGGTCGGTCGGAGTGGGGTGTCCTCGGTGATGTTCGCCGCTCCGACGTCGCCGTAGACGCTGATCGACGAGCAGAAGACGAAGCGACGCATTCCGTGGACGCGGGCGAGATCAAGCAGCGTTGCCGAGCCATCGATGTTGATCTCCACAATGGACAGCGGCTGCCCCTTGGCCATCATCGGGCCGGAGATCGCGCCGCAATGAATGATCGCTTCGATGCCGTTTGCGGCAATCAAGGCTTCGAGCTTGGCTCGGTCCTTAAGGCTGACAATCTGCAGCGCGGCGTCGCCACGGTTGAAATCCGTGACGTCGATTGCCGTGACCGAGTGGCCGCGGGCGGTCAGTGCGCTTCGCAACGCCATGCCAATGAGGCCGGCGCCGCCAGTGACGAGGACATTCATGTGAAAACTCCCAATGAATTGCGGTGGAGGCGGGCTCGGCCGGTCACAACGCGACCATCCCGCCATCGACGCTGACGTCGGCCCCCGTCATGAAGGATGAACCTTCCGAGCACAGGAAGATGATCACCGCGCCAACTTCCTCCGGGGAGGCGAAGCGCCCGATCGGCGTGAGGGGGAGGAACGCCGCGCGCTGCTCCTCGGTGACGTCCCTTTGAATGCCGGTCATTGTGGTGCCGGGCGACACCGAATTGATCTGGATGTTGAGCGGCGCATATTGCACGCCCGCTTGGCGGGTGAGGGCCAGCACCGCGCCTTTGGAGGCGCAATACGCCGCGGCGTTCTTCAGGCCGATATGCGCGGCCGTGGACGCGACGTTGCAGATCTTGCCGCGCTTGTTCTCGATCATGCTCGGCAGCACCGCTTTCATGCCGAGCCAGACGCCCTTGGCGTTGATATCCATGATGCGATCCCAGACATCCTCGGAAACGTCGACGGCTGTGTCGCCGGCAACGGCGACGCCAGCGTTGTTGACGAGCGCGTCGATGGCGCCGAAGCGGCTCAACGTATCGGCGACCAGCTTGTCCCATGCGGCGACGTCGCGAACATCCATTGTCGTCGCAACGGCGGCGCCGCCGGCCGCGGAAATGTCCGCGGCGACCTGAGCGACCCCTTTGACGTCGACCAGCACGACTGTCGCGCCGTAACCGGCAAATCCTTTCGCCGTCGCCCGGCCGATGCCGTCGCCGGCACCGGTCACAATCACCACTTTGCCTTTAAAATTCATCATGTCGGTTGGTTCCTTTGGGAATGCCTCGCCGGGCGCGGCGCCCTGATGGCCGGGGACTTGGGAAGAGCGAGACGCGGCGGCGAACCGGGCCGCATCGTGCGAGGCTCTGACGCGCGATGCCGCTCATGCCTGCGGCGCCGGCGCATCGCGATAAAGCCTGACGAGACGATCGCGAAAATCAGGCTCGAGTTTCTTCAGTGTGCCGGCGACAGGATCGGCGCCGGCGAGCATCGTATCGGTGGCGTCGCGCGAGAAGTCCATGACGAATCGCACGCGATCGAGACGCCGCTTCTCGACGCGGTCGGGGACGGCGTCGAGGCCGTCGCCGGCGTCCAGCGCGCGGCCGACTTCATCCGCCACCACGCAAGCGTCTTCCACCGCTTGGGTCGCCCCTTGCCCGAGCGTCGGAACCATCGGATGGGCGGCATCGCCGACGAGCATCACGCCGCGCGCGCCGGAGTAGCGAACCGTTCCGTCCTGCAACCGCGCCCAATGAATCTGGTCGGCATGGCTTTCAATGGAGGCGATGAGATACTCGGCTTGGGAGGACGGCCGGCCGTTGGCGGGCGTGTAGGCCGCGCGCAGAGCCGCGGGTTGCTTCATGGCGTCGGGGACATTGCCGTCGGCTGGAATGGGGAACGATCCCGCGCAATAGATGAAGTCGCCAGGCACGCGAAAAGAAAGCAGCCGGTTGGGCCCGTTGAACCACTGGCCGTAGTCGTCGATCGGACAATCCTCGCCTGCCGGGAACAGCAACCGGTAAAGGCAGACGCCAAGGAAATTCGGCGCCTCGGCGCCGAGAAAACGATCGCGCACCTGCGAGTAGCGGCCGTCGCCGCCGACAAGCAGATCAATCCCGCCGATGCGCTTCCGACAGCCGTCCGATCTATCGACGTAGCGGACGAACAAGCCGTTCTCATCGCGCCCGCATTCCCGCATTTCCGCGCCATAGATGATTTTCTCGGCGAGCGGCGCCCGCAGAAGCGCGTAAAGCTCCGCCCAGCGAATGCGAATTCCGGGGTTGTCGGAGACCTCTTTCAAAGCCAGGTCCATCAGAACTTGGCCGTCGGTCAGCGAGATCGACCAACTCTCCCAAGGCAGGCTGTTCGCAATGATCGTTTCGGCGCGCTCGGGCATGATCTGGCGCAAGGCCTTGAGGGCGTTCGGCCCGACATTGAGGCCCGTGCCGGCGTCCATATGCTCGTCGGCGCCGACGCGTTCGAAGCAAATGAGATCGATGTCGTCGCGGCGGATCAGACCTGAGGTGATCAGGCTTCCCGCGATTCCGGCGCCGCAGACGACGATGCGCGGTCGTGTTTTCCGCTTCATGCAACCGCAACTCTCACAAACTGAGAACAACCGACGGCGTCTGCTGGCGGCCGCGCGCGATCATTTGGCTCGTTCGGCGACGATCGCGATCAAGCCGCCGCCGTCAGGCCCCTGGTGCTCAGCCCCGCCGGAGACGAAGATCGCCGTGTCGTTGATGACGCTCGCGGCAATCGCGCCGACCGCCGCGCGAATATGCCGCTGCTGGTCGATGCGCGAACGACTTGGGTCAAAACCCCGCGCGTTTGGCCATTGACGTATGTTTTGCCGATCCGCCCCGCCCGCCGCAATAGCCCGCCGCAAACTTGAAACGTCGCCTGGATCGGGAAGAGGAAACCGGTGGACGTCCGCTTGCACGCATTTTCTCCGCAGGCTGACGGCCAATTAGGGTCTAAGGACAGACGTCAGATGTCTCAATAGAATTAACAATCCCGGGAAATGCAAGAGCAAAATTGGCGCCCCTCCGGTCGTCCACCGGAAGCGGCCCAGCGCAGCGGCGCACGAGCGCCTCGCCGCCGTCAAGCCGTTGATCGTGCAACGCCGGGCGTTCCGCGTTCAAGCAGCAGCACCATCTCGTCGACCAGCCGCGTCTTGCGAAACCGCGTCCAACGGAAGTTGGCGCCCCCGACTTAAAGGCAAATACCACAAACTTCGGTATAGTTCTCCGATCGCTTCGAATACTGGATACCCACCTACGTGCGATTGAGCGATCAGTCTCGGGCGTTTTAAAGTGGCAGTGATCTGAGCGCGGGGCAATCGCAACAATCCCAACGGTCGGGATGACCGGCCTGCAAATCGCGGTTGAACGGCGAAGGAGTCCGCTCCTTCGCCTTTACGGCGGCGCAGGAGACTAAACTTCGCGCGCGGCGGCCCAATGCGGGGCGAGGCTCAACAAACCACGTCCCGAAATCGCAAGTCCGCGGCTGTGAGATGGGACGGCAAATAGGAGATGCCCGGTACACCCCACGTGAGGTCGACGAGGGAAGACAGAGTTGAACAGCTCGTCAACCAATCCTGGTCCGTTGCCAAGTCGGCGCAATAGCATCGGTAAGAAGGAATCTCCACAGGAGCTGTCCAAAGGGCCTTTGTCATCTGCCAAAGCGCGAAATAGGCTTGGCGCACATGCCTGCTAGCGGCAAATAGAACTCCATAGGGTCCGCAATATCTTTGCAATCACAGTTTATTGAAATGAGTGGCAGAGCGGATGGATATCAAACCCCTGTTCGGTCTAGGCGGTGTTCTCGTCGCCGCTATGACTGCCGAATTCAATGACCAAGTGACGTCCACCGCACTCGCCGACATCCGCGGCGCACTCGCGATCAGCCACGATTCCGGGACATGGATCGAAAGCCTGTATGTGTCTGCCGAAATCATCGGGATGGCGATTTCGCCGTGGCTGTTGATGACCCTGACATTAAGGCGCTGGACTCTTTTCGCGATAGCGCTGTGCGGAGCCTCGAGCGTGTTGATCCCGTTCAGCCCGAACATTGAAGCGCTCTACGCGCTGCGGCTGCTCCAGGGGCTCGCGGGGGGCCTGATCATCCCTATCCTGATGACTACGGCCTTTCGTGTTCTTACGCCAAATATTCGACTCTACGGCTTGGCCGTCTACGCTTTGACCGCGACATTCACGCCAGCGCTCGCTGCGACGGTCGCTGCATTTTGGACGGATATGGTGAATTGGCGTTTCGTGTTCTTGCAGACGATCCCTCTTTGCTCTCTGGCTGGCGTTCTCGTCTGGTACTGTCTGCACCAGGATCGGCCGAGATATGAACGGTTTCGAATACTGGACTGGCGCGGCACGCTGCTTCTGATGATTGGGACCGGCGCCTTAAGCACCCTGCTGTATCAGGGTGATCAACTCGACTGGTTCAACTCAAGGTTGATCTGCGTCCTGGCTCTGGTAAGCGCCGTCGCCATCCCACTGCTGCTAGTCAACGAGTGGTTCCACCCTTTGCCGCTTCTGAAACTGCAGATGCTTGGCCGGCGCAACCTCGCCTATGGTGTGATAGGTTTGTGCTGCTTTCTGGTCATCAGTCAATCCGGTTCGACTGTGCCCCTGCGATACCTGCAGGAAATCCAGGGGTACAGACCGCTGCAGTCTAACCTGATCACCCTGGAGATCGCGGCGGCGCAACTCGTGATGCTGCCCGCAATGGCGTTGCTGCTGGATTACAGGTGGGTCGATTCGCGCATCGTCAGCTTGGTTGGGCTCGGATTGATCTTCGCATCCTGCATCGGCTCGGCTTCTCTCACGGTCTATTGGAACCGGAATCAATTCTATTTATGGCAGGCGCTTCAGGCGGTCGGTCAGCCGATGGTGATTATGCCGCTGCTATTGATGGCGACCAACACCGTTGCCGCCCCGGCGGAAGGTCCTTTCGCGTCCGCGCTGGTCAACACGTCGCGCGCCATCGCAGAGGCGGCGGGCGCCTGGGTCCTAGACCTGATCGACCGTTGGCGCAACGCGCTGCATTCCGACCGCCTCATCGATCAAGTCGGTCAGGATCGCTGGCGGGTGATCCAAAGCAATGGGGTGCTGCCCCGGCACCCACCGCCGCTGACGCCCGCCGGTCAGCCCCGAGCGCCGAACAGCCTGGAAGCCTTCAGCCACGCCTTGGCGCAGCAGGCAACGATTTTATCGACGAGCGACACATTCCTGATCCTCGGAGCCCTGACTCTTTTCCTGATGGTCGTGGTGATGACGTTGCCTTTCCGCACGGTCCCACCGCGCATCCACTTTGCAAAGCTCTAGGAGCCCAATGGCGGAGGATGTAGCGGAACTCGAGACGAGACCCGACGAGCCGACGCGGAAGCCGGAGCCAGACCCGACGCCGGCGCGCAAGAACGACGATCAGGCCCACCAGAAGGATGGAGAGTCGAGTAAGGTCGAGCCGCCGGAAGCCGATAAGCTTCCCCCGGCTTTGCCGGGGTGGCCCTTTGTTCTGGTCGGACTCGTCGTGGCGATCTTCGTCGCAGTGGTCTTGTACATCATTTTCCGACCACGCCCAGACGTAGAGACCGACGATGCTTATGTGATGGTCCATTACGCGACGATCGCGCCGCGCATCGCCGGCCAAATCGCTACAGCGCCTGTCGACGACAACGACGTCGTCAAGACAGGACAAGTTCTCGCAACGCTGGACCCGCGCGACAACGAAACCGCCTTGGCATCCGCCGAGGCGGCGGTCGCGCGCGACAGATCGCAACTCGATGAGATCTCTGCGACCGTGTCGCGCCAACCCTCGCTCATTGAAGAGCAGAACGCGGCCGTTGCGTCGGCACGCGCCAAGCTCGCTTTCGTTGAGGCCGACGCGCGTCGATACAGCAATCTCGCTGCCACGGGAGCCGCCACGGTGCAGGAACACCAGCACGCCGACGCCGCGCTTCGACAGGGTCAAGATTCGTTGGATAGCGCTGTGGCTTCCCTCGATGCGGCGCGTCGGCAACTTGACGCGCTCAAGGCCCAGAGATCCGCGGCGGAGGCGGCGGTCAAGGGCGATGAGGCTCAACTTGAACAGGCCAAGCTCAATCTTTCCTACACACAGATTCGCGCGCCGATCGACGGCGTCGTGGGCGAACGGTCGGTACAAGTCGGCAACTACGTCGGCCCCGGCACGACTTTGATGACTGTCGTGCCGCTCGACCAAGTCTATATCGAAGCGAACTATCGCGAAGTGGATCTGCTGCACATCCGCGGCGGCCAGCCCGCGACCATCCATGTAGACGCCTATGACATCGACCTCAAAGGGATAGTGGATGGCGTGCCGCCGGCCTCCGGCGCCACATTTGCTCCCATCGCGCCCAACAACGCCACTGGCAATTTCACGAAGATCGTGCAACGACTACCGGTCAAGATTGTGGTGACGCCCGGGCAACCTTTGGCTAAGCTCCTGCGCGTGGGTTTGTCAGTCGAGACCACCATCCATACAGGACTGGAGGATGTCGTGGACGAACAGCGCAGATCAAGCGATCGCGTGACCGGGCGCTGATTGATGCGCGCCTCGCCTCTTATGGCGCGCCTGTCCGGTCCGATGTTAGGCGCCTGGCTGACCGGCTGCATCGTTGGGCCAGACTACCATATCCCGGAGATAAAAGAGGCGCCCCGATGGGCGGCGCCGCTTGATAGCAGCGTGCCTAGCCGGACCGTCGAGGGCGCCGTCGACGCGGCTTGGTGGCAGACTTTCCGTGACGTTCAGTTGTCTTCGCTCGTCGAAAGGCTGGTGGCCCAAAACTTGGACCTCAAGACAGCGGCGGAACGCGTAGTCCAGAGTGTGGCGCAACGCCAGATCGCAACGTCACAGGGGCTGCCGCATATCGAAGGGCTATCATCAACGACTTATAATCGGCAGAGCCCGAACGGCACGCTCTCTCTGCTCACACCGGCGCCCGGCGCGCCTTTGGAATACGGCCTCTTTCAAGACGGCTTGACGTCATCGTGGCAGTTAGACCTGTTCGGTCGTGTTCGTCGGGCGGTGGAAGCGGCCGACGCCAACACCTTGGCGGCCGTGGAGAATCGGCACGGCGTCGCACTCGCGGCGGTCGCCGAATTGGCGCAAAGCTACATGCAATTGCGCGGAACGCAGGACCGTCTGGGAGTCGCGAAACGCAATCTGCGCCTCGCCGAGGAGAACGTGGAGCTTGTGAACGCGCGTTTCGGTGGCGGAGTCGCCACGACGCTCGACTTGGCGCAAGCCAGGGCGCAACAAGCCACCATTGCCGCCACGCTGCCGCCGCTGCGCATCCGGGAGGCGGAGCTCATCAACTCCATCGGGCTGCTGTTGGGCGACGCTCCCGGCGCGCTCGAGGCCGAGTTGCACCGCTCTCAGTTACTGCCGCGCGTGCCGCGCAAGGTTCCGGTGGGGCTGCCCGGAACGCTCATCCGCCGCCGTCCGGACGTACGCGAAGCTGAGGCACAACTCCATGAAGCCACTGCGCAGACGGGCGTTGCGGTGGCGAACTTCTACCCTGACCTGACATTGAACGGCGCCGCCAGCGTGGAAAGTCTGCGGCTGACCAATCTGTTTTCCCCGACTTCGGCTGCATTCGCTCTGGGGCCGTCAATTTCGATTCCGATCTTCGAAGGAGGACAGTTGCGAGGCGCGGTGGCGCTGCGCGAATCACAACAGCGGGAAGCGGCCATCTACTTTCAGAAAACGGTCTTGCAGGCCTGGAAGGAGGTCGACGACGCCTTGACCGCTTATCGCGAAGCGCAACGCCGACGAACCGAAGTCGCCCGGGCCGTCACTGAAAATCAGGCCGCTCTGCAAGCCGCGAGGCAACGTTACTCGGAGGGCGCGATCGACTTCCTAAATGTCATCACGACACAAGGCCAGTTGCTGCAGAGCGAAAATGATCTCGCCGACAGCGAGACTCAAATCGCGACGGATCTGGTCAATCTTTATCGCACGCTCGGGGGAGGATGGGAGATAGCAGATGTCGCCCATGATGCGGACCGATCGGCCCCAGCGAGATCACCGTAGGGGTTCATCGTGGGCAGGTGATTCGCAAACTGGGCGCCACGTCGGCTATCGATTTGGCGCGGATGGCGGAGAAGTTGAAGATCTCGCCCTGCGTGGTTAGCGGTTAGTGGGCGAAGGAACGGGCATATCGGAGAGATGTCGGATATCGAGGTCGCGCTGGCCGATCGAAGGCGCGCAGCGTATGACCTTGCGCGATTATACTGAGGGATAGGCCCTCGCTGCCTAAGTACCATGGACGGCGATCCGAGAGGCGGGATAACGTTATTGTGAGCCGCACGCTCCTTAATGCGGGCGTGCGGGCAGCGTGCCGAATTCACGAAATGGGAGACATGCATGCAAACGCCTCCGTTTGCCTGGCGCCGAGAGGAATTCGTCCTCCTGAGTGAACTGAAGCACCGGCATTCCAACGGCCTTCAATCGATTGCAAGCGCGATGGCTGGCTGTGGTCGCGAACCGACGCTGACTCGGATACGTGCGAGGCTCGTCGATCTCGAAGAGCGCGTCTTCGCGCACGCTTCCTTGAATAAGCTTCTCTCCGTCGCGCCGCGCCCGGAACAGTTGGAGCTTCACTGCCTCGCGCTTTGCTTCAACCTTGTTCGTATGTTCGGCCGCGAAGATGTCACACCCCACGTCCATATGGACGACGTCGACCTTAGTGCGATTCAAGCGTTCTGGACGTCTCTCCTTGTCGCTGAGCTTGTGACCAACGCTTTGAAACACAGTTTCCCGGAGAAGCAAGGTGGAACGATCTGGACCGATATGAGGCGCGTAAGGGAGCACGAAGTCGAGTTGACGGTCAGCGACAGCCGCAAAGTGTCATTGGACAACCGAGTGATGCGCGAGCCGCGCATTGCGAACGCTCTCGCGCAAAAGCTGTCAGGAAGAATCGACGTCTTGCGAGACGAAGGTTATATCACACGTGTGCGGTTCCCACTTGAAACAAAGCGCCGGGACGATGCCAAAGCCATCCTGGATATCGGCGCGGTTTTGGACGACTGACCTTCAGATCGTTTTGTGCTGGCTCGCGAGGTAGGGGGTGGAACCGGGCTCGGTGGTCTTTCCAATACGGGCGCGACCGGACGACCGATGATTGGCCTTGTTGAAATGGCGCCGCGCTCTTTCGTTCTCGTTTCCAAGCGCGCCGACTTCGCTATTCCCGCACGCCACGTCTACCGATCGCGCGATGGCAAACGGCGCCCCGCGGCCACTTCCGACGTTTGCAACTCGCGGGATAGCTCGCCAGCAGTCGTGTTCGGCCCGATAACGCTGACCGCGAAACTTGGTGTATCCGCGTCGTCCGCTAAACCAAAGTATGATCCTATCTACTCGCTAAAGTGTCGACATGTTTTTTCCGCCCAATGGCCTATTCTCCCCGAGTCCATTCATCTTCAAAACCGCCTTTCCCAATGATGAAATCCGCGCGCGCGGGCGCAGTATGCTTCCTGAACAAGCCTTTCACCGATGCGGAACTGATCGCGGGCATCCACTCGGCCCTGGCGCGCCGACCTCCATGGTGCGGCCGTTGACTTCAGAAGGAATCTCATAAGTTGAGCCGTGTTGTGCGCAGTCGAGGAGTGGTGCCCCAGGATCGACAGTCGGCGTCGCCGAATTGTCCAAACTACACCGTCTTCCATGTTTACGCTGCCGGCGGCGGTTGGAGAGAGTTAGATGCCCAGCGACCTTAGTCAGAATGTGCGAGGCACAATCGAATTCGGTCCATTCCGACTGCGCTCCGCCGAACGGCAGATCGAACGATCTGGGGCGCCGGTGCGGCTCGGGGGCCGTGCCATGGATATCCTCATCGCCCTGGCCGAGCGTGCTGGCGATGTGGTCAGTCACCGCGAACTAATCGACCGGGCGTGGCCGAACCTCATAGTGGAGGAAGCCAACCTGCGGTTCCAAATCGCCGCGCTACGCAAAACTCTTGGCGACGGTCAGGATGGCGCGCGCTACGTGATTAACGTCCCCGGGCGTGGCTATAGTCTCGTCAGCCCCACGACACGTTCCACAACTGGCGCGTCGCCGCTAAGCCTAGAAGGCGCTATCCATGGCCTTCCCTCGCTCCGCAAACGGATGGTGGGACGCGACGCTGCGGTTCAGGCCATCGCGGCGCAACTGGCGAGCCAGCGTTTTGTAACCATCGTAGGCCCTGGCGGCATCGGCAAGACAACCGTCGCCGTTTCGATAGGCCACGCTGTCGCGGCCGACTATCGCGGGGTCTGCTTTGTCGATTTGGGGCCGCTCGCTGAACCCCGCCTCGTGCCAAGTCTGGTCGCAACAGCGCTCGGGTTCGTCGTCCAGTCCAACAACCTGATCGCCAGCCTGATCGGATTCCTGCGGGACAAGCGGATGCTTCTGATCCTGGATGGCTGCGAGCACGTGATCGAGACGGTGGCTGCCTTCGCAGAGGCGATCTACGAGCAGGCAGAGGGCATCCATATTCTCACGACAAGTCGTGAGGCGCTACGGATCGAGGGCGAGCACGTACATCGTCTGTCCTCGCTGGAATGTCCACCGATGGGCGACATGCTTGCTGCAGCTGAGTCACTCGCATTCCCCGCGGCGCAGCTCTTTTCAGATCGGCTCAGCGCAAACTCCGACGGTCTTGCGATTCGGGATTATGACGCGGCGGTCGTGGCGCGCATCTGCCGAAAACTCGACGGAATTCCTCTCGCCATCGAGTTGGCGGCGGCCCGAGTAAACGCTCACGGAATCGAAGGGGTCGATGCAATGCTCGACAGCACGCTGAGCCTCCTGTGGCAAGGCAGGCGCACCGCCTCACCGCGCCACCAAACGCTGAACGCCGCGCTCGACTGGAGCTACGACCTGCTCGTCGAAAACGAGCGAGCCATCCTGCGGCGTCTCGCCGTATTTGCAGGTTCGTTCAGCCTCGAGGCTGTTCAGGCGCTCGCTCGAGACGGCGGCGCCGAGGCGGGAGAAATCGCCGAGGTTGTAGCGAATCTCGTCGCCAAGTCGCTGATCGAGTCCGACGCCGGGGGCGGTAGGGGCGTGCGCTACCGTTTGCTAGACACCACTCGCACTTATTTGCGCGCGAAAATGGCCGACGCTGGCGAGGCAGACGCTGTGGCTCGGCGTCATGCGGAATTCTTCTGCAAGCTCCTCGAGCGGATCAGCGCGCAGGCCCCAGCCCTTTCGGAAGCCCCAGGATTAAGTGCACTGCAGCGAGCACCTCGGCAATGTCCGCTCAGCGCTGGAATGGGGCTTTCTCAGAGCGCGGCGACGTCGTTCTTGGAGTTGCCTTGGCGGCGGCTGCGGCGCCGTTGTTCCTGGAAATGTCGCAGTTGACGGAATGCCGATACTGGACCGAAAGGGCTCTCGCAGCGCATGCAGCCTCGGGGAACATACGCAGAGAAATGGAGTTGCAAGCCTCGCTCGGGATGTCGCTGATGTTCACCGAAGGTAACAGCGCCGCCGCCCTCCACACGTTGAAGCGGGCGATGGAGTTAGCCGAGAGGCTCGGCGAACTGAGCTCGCAACTGCGGCTGATCGGCTCACTTCATCTCTTCCACACCCGCATCGCCGACTTCCGCGGCTCAGTCGGGCTAGCTGAACGCGCCCGTGATGTCGCGGTCAAGATGGGGGATCCAACCGGGTTGGCTGTAGCCGAATGGATGTTGGGCGTGTCTCATCACTTGGCTGGAGATCAATCGAACGCCCTCATCCATTGTTGGAGTGCGATCGCACGCCCCGCCATCTCCATGCATCCCGATGTCATGCGTTTTGGATTCGATCATCGTGTACGTGCGCTTTGCGCCTTGACCCGGGCGCAGTGGTTGCGCGGTCATGCAGACGAAGCAGCGGACACGGCGCGCTATACCGTTCGCGAGGCCGAGGCTCACGCACATCAAGTAACCTTGTGCATCTCGTTGATCTACACGATGTTCGTGTTTCTCTGGAGAGGTGACTGGTCAGAGGCTGAAGCGAACGTTGAGCGATTGATCTCGGAAACGGAGAGACACTCGCTCCACCCATACCACGCGGTGGCCCTGGGTCTCAGAGGCGAACTCGCCGTGCGGCGAGGCGACGCGGCAGCGGCGATTCCGTTGTTGCTGGGCTGCCTGCAAGCCTTGCGTTCCGAGCGACACGAAGTCCTGACGGCAGTATTCACAAGCGACCTGGCTGAGGCCATGGCGATGACCGGAAGGCTCGACGAGGCGTTGGTGACAATGGACGCGGCAGTGTCTGAAGTTGAAGGCAGGGGTGGCTCATTCGCTCTGCCGGAAATGTTGCGTCTCAAAGGCGATCTCTTGCTCAAAGGGGAGTCCGCGAAGGCAGTTGAGGCGGAGAACTGTTTTCGTCGATCGCTCGAACTCGCGCGCCGGCAAGGCGCTTTGGGTTGGGAGGTACGCAGCGCCACCTCGATGGCCCGGCTTCGGGCTAGCCAGGGCCGCCGTGCGGAAGCCCGCGAAGAGCTTGCCTCGGTATTTGGAAGGTTTGCCCAAGGCAAAGAGACGGTTGACCTCCGCGCAGCGGGCAAACTCCTCAAGGCGCTCGGCTGAATCCGGAGACGTCGGCGAACTCACTGGCGCCGTCGCCGGGAAATCGTGTGGCCACCCCCGGCTTGCAAGGGCGTTCACACAGAGTCTTACAGAAACGTGCACTCTTACAGAACCTTGCAACGTTTCGCATGCCGGTCAGCTCACTCGGGTTCAGAGTGGCTGAGGCCGGCACGGCGCCCTTTCGGTAGCCGCGTTCGGCCTGTCTGCGTCCACTCAGCGGCGCCCATTCAAGGACTGTCCTATGACCGACAAACGTCAGTACCTGACCCATGCGACGGGAGCGCCCGTCATCGACAATCTGAACATCCAGACGGCCGGCCGGCGGGGCCCCGCGCTGCTCCAGGACATCTGGCTGATCGAGAAGCTGGCCCACTTCGACCGCGAGGTCATCCCGGAGCGTCGCATGCACGCCAAGGGCGCCGGCGCTCACGGGACCTTCACCGTCACGCACGACATTTCTCGCTACACAAAGGCCAAGATCTTTTCCGAGATCGGGAAACAGACCCCAATGATCGCCCGCTTCTCGACGGTGGCCGGCGAGCGCGGCGCCGCGGACGCGGAGCGCGACATTCGCGGCTTCGCGCTGAAGTTCTACACCGAGGAGGGCAACTGGGACGTCGTCGGCAACAATACGCCGGTGTTCTTCTTCCGCGACCCGCTGCGCTTTCCGGACCTGAACCATGCGATCAAGCGCGACCCGCGCACCGGCATGCGCAGCGCCGACAACAACTGGGACTTCTGGACCCTGTTGCCGGAGGCTTTGCACCAAGTCACGATCATCATGAGCGATCGGGGCATCCCGCGCAGCTTTCGTCACATGCACGGCTTCGGCAGCCATACTTACAGCTTCATCAACGCCGCCAACGAGCGGACCTGGGTGAAATTCCACTTCCGGACCCAGCAGGGCATCCAGAACCTGACGGACGCTGAGGCGGAAGCCCTGGTCGGAAAGGATCGCGAGACGCACCAGCGCGACCTCTACGAGAGCATCGAGCGCGGCGATTTTCCACGCTGGACCCTCTTCATACAAGTGATGACCGATGCACAGGCAAAGGCGTTCCCGTTCAACCCATTCGATCTGACCAAGGTCTGGCCGAAAGGCGATTTCCCACTCATCGAGGTCGGATACTTCGAGCTGAACCGGAACTCGGAGAACTTTTTCGCGGAGATTGAACAGGTCGCATTCTCGCCTGCTAACATCGTGCCGGGAATCAGCTTCTCGCCCGACAAAGTGTTGCATGGGCGCCTTTTCTCCTACGGAGACGCGCAACGCTACCGACTGGGCGTCAACTTCAACCACATTCCCGTCAACGCGCCGAAGTGCCCGTTCCAAAGCTACCACCGTGACGGGGCTATGCGTACGGATGGAAATCTGGGCCGCACGCCGACCTACTTCCCGAACAGCTTAGGCGAGTGGACGGATCAGCCGGAACTCGAGGAGCCGCCGCTGGAGATCGAGGGCTCGGCCGCGCATTGGGATCACCGTGTCGATGACGATCACTATCAGCAGCCGGGCGATCTGTTCCGAAAGATGAATTCGGCCCAGCGGCAGGCGCTGTTCGACAATACGGCTCGCGCGGTTGGCGGGGCCGCCCTACCTATCCAGAAGCGTCACATTGCGAACTGCGCGAAGGCCGATCCCGACTACGGCGCCGGCGTCGCGAAGGCGCTGGGCGTCAGTTTCAAACAACCGTCGATCGCCGCTGAGTAGCGGGCGCCCGCTTTGCCGGCCGGCGGCCGCCCTTCCCCAGCCGTCGGCCACTCCAAACCAACGTATTGCTCCTTCGCGCAAACCTGATCGCGCTGCCCGATCAGCCTCATTTCCGGAGTCAACGATGTCCAATCAGATCGCACCCAAGCTCCTCGCGGAGTTCATCGGCACCTTCGCCTTCGTTTTCATCGGCGCCGGCGCCGCGGCCGTAGTCGGCGACAGCGTCGGCTTGCCCGGCATCACCGCGATCGCCTTCGCCCATGGCTTGACCATCATGGTATTTGCCTTCGCCTATGGCGCTGTGTCGGGGGGCCATATGAACCCTGCGGTTACTGTCGGCGTCCTCGCCGCTGGCGCGATGCGCGCCGATGAGGCTGCCGGCTATATCATTAGCCAGCTCCTTGGCGGTGTCGTCGGGGCGTTCTTCCTGTCCGCCATGCTCGGCGGCGCCCATACCGGCCTCGGCACTCCTGCTCTCGCGCACAACCTCGCTCTGGGCGCCTCCACACTCACGATCGCGCCTAGCATCGGATTTCTTATTGAGGCCGTACTGGCCTTTTTTCTCGTCACAGTCGTCCTCAGCACCGCCGTCGCGGGACGCGCCGGTAACCTCGCGCCATTGGCGATCGGAATGACGCTGACCCTCAACATCATCATGGGCGGCGCGCTCACGGGCGCGGCGTTCAACCCGGCGCGGGCGCTTGGCCCGATGGTCGCGACCGGAAACTTCACCAATGTCTGGCTGTACATGGCAGCCCCCATCGTGGGCGCCATCGTCGCCGCCGTCCTCCATACGAGCCTCGTCCGTTTGGCCCATGAGCCGACGGCGGCGGCCGCCTCCGCCCCGGCGGAGTAAACCCTTCGCGTGGGGGCCGCGCAGGTTTTACAAATACGATCCGGGCGGGTCCGTCCGAATCGCCTGCGCGGCCCTACGTTGCGCTAGCTCCCGAAAGATCTCGTCGGTCCGACCCTCGACGCGCGCTCTGGACCCGGCGCCTTTGGAGCGTCGAGGATCGTCGGGCCCGGACGTCCAGGGCAACGAGTCCAGGTTAACGGGGCGTGATCTGTAGCATTTCGGTGAGGTAGTCCGGGCTCCAGGAAGCGACTTTGCGGCGTCGCTTGATGGCGCGCTTGTCCTTGGCCTGTCGGACGAGATTGAAAGCGAAGTGGCGCACGACGGCCATGTTGTGAGCGCCGTGGCCGATCCTGAGACGCGAGAGGTCCTCTTTGAAGGTGACGTCGAGCACCCAATGAACGCGGTTCTCGATGCCCCAATGGCTCCGCGCCGCATCGGCGAAAGCCTCGGCCGAGAGAGGGCGCGAGGAGATGTAGTAGCGCCGCTGGAGGCTGACATTGTCTCTTTTCTCGATCTGGGTTTCGATCATGCCGATGACGGCCAGCTTCGGAAAGCGCCTTGCGCCGGGAAAGGCGCGGTCCGAACCCAGCCAGTCGACCGATCTTGAGACCTTGTGCGTGCAAATCTCCAGGCGGCCATGGGCTTTGTCGAGGCTCTGGGCAATTCCTGCTCGGGCGCGTCGGCGAAATAGCTTTCGGCCTCGGCCCTCAGCGTCGGCTGGTTCTCCTTGACCGGCAGGAGATAGTCGGCGCCCGCCGCGACGATCGCTTCGGCGATGGCGGGATTGCAGGCGATGGCGTCGATCGAGACGAGCGCGCCGTCAAGCTCCAATTGATCGAGCAGCTCGGGGATGACGACGATCTCGTTCTCCTTCTCGTCCACCGCCTCCTGGGCCAGAACCAGGCGGGCATTGGTGGCGTAGGCCGAGACAAGATGAAGCGGTCCCTTGCCGATCTTCTTGTTATGGCTGCGCCGGGAGGTCTTGCCGTCAATCGCCACCAACTCCGGACGGCCCGGCCAGCAATCGGCGACCCAGGCCCGGAAAGCGCCCGAAAAGACCTGAGGATCGATCCGGTTCATCAGCGAGCGCAGCCAGTCGGCGCAGGGAATGCCGAAGTGGTAATCGGAAACGCCGCGTAGGAACTTCAGGTTCGCCTCGCCCCAGTCGACGATGTCGTCGCAGTTGGCGATCGTGGCGCAGACCGTCAAGAACAGCACCTCCCGCAGCGGGTAGGCGACGCGCCACGGCTCGCGCACATCCTCGATCGCCGCGAAATGCTCCAAAAGCAGCGCCAGACGCGGCTTGGGCAGATTCCAATCGTCCATGAGGCCCTCCCGAATCAAACCGATCCGAGAGAATCACCGCCGCACAATCAGCAAAAGCCCACCTCAACCCATAATCGGCGTTAACCCGAGTTCGGAGCCCTGGCGGATGTCCGATTTGTTTGTATACCGGCGCGATTGAGGCCGAGTGAGACACACCGTGACATGACCCTTTGCCGCCGAACTTTCGTCACAGAATTGCCTCGCAACTCACGCCTTCTTGGTCGCATCTCGTGCGAGTGGCGTATCGTGAACGCCCCGCCAGCCCGGATGAACGGCGGCGGGGCGTTTCTTTCGTAGCGTCCGCCTTGCGCGCTTTTTCGAGCGCTCGGCGCGGGAAATAGGCCCGACCTTCGCATTTCAGTTTAGTCTTCCGCGCCCCCGCAAAGTTTGGATGGCTGACGGCCCGGTTGGGGCGTGCGGATATTCGAACCCCTCGGGACCTTGCGCGTCTCGAACCCCGCCGCGGGCGCCAGGAGACCGGCCGCCGGGGAGACGCGGCGCCCGGTTCGCTTTCGCGTTTGCGGTGGCTTCAGTTAAAGCGGCTTCAATGACGGGGGGCGATTAGCAGTAGTCGCGCCCGCAATCGCCAGGGCCGTAACCCCATCCTGGACCATAGTAGCCAGGTCCGTAACCGTAGCCGTAGTAGCCGGGCCCGTAGCCGTAGCCAGGTCCGTAATAGCCGTAATAACCGGAGCCAATGACAGCGCCGGCCGCCAGTCCTCCAAGTACTGCGGCCGGGCCCCATCCGTAACCACCCCAACCCCATCCAGGACCGCGCCAGCCATAACCACCGCGCCAGCCATAGCCGCCGCCGCGCCAGAAGACCCGATCGATGTACGAAGATACGACTGGCTTTTGCAATGACGGCTCAGAAAGGGTCAGGGCCGATGCTGGGCTCAATGAGAGACAAATCACCGCGCCGTCAGTTAGGGCGGCGGCCGAACGAGTTGATAGGCCTCGAAGGGACATCACGTCGCCTCCTCCGTATTGCCCCAGCATCCAAATCCTAGCACCGTCGAAGTGAATGGCCAACGAAGTCCAAGACGAGCGCGGCGCCTGGCTGGGTAAGCGCTCCCGCGGCCGTTTTTCCCGGGGAGGGGGCATCGATGGCAGCGCTATATTCTGGGAGGGATCCGCAAATGTGCGACCTTCGGCGACATAAAGAGGAATGCGGCTGGCCCCTGTGCTTAATGCTGTTTGTAGGGCGGCCCGCTAGTATTGTGTTATTTCAATGCGTTGCATGACGCGCTGGCGGAGCGGGTGAGATTCGAACTCACGGTGGACTTGCGCCCACGGCGGTTTTCAAGACCGCTGCCTTAAACCACTCGGCCACCGCTCCGGCGCTTTCGCATAGCCCAATCCGCGAGGCTACACCAGTCGGCTTTGCGCCTTGGCCGCGGCGATGAAGCTCGCGAACAGGGGATGCGGCTCGAACGGGCGCGACTTGAGTTCGGGATGATATTGCACGCCGAGGAACCAGGGGTGATCGGCGAATTCGATGGTTTCCGGCAAGAGCCCGTCGGGCGACATGCCGGCGAAGATCATGCCCTTGTCCTCGAGGCGCCTGCGGTATGCGGTATTGACCTCGTAGCGGTGGCGATGCCGCTCGGAGATTTCGGTTGCGCCGTAGATCTCGGCGATCCTCGATCCCGGCTTGAGCTCGGCCTTATACGCGCCCAAACGCATGGTGCCGCCGAGATCGCCGGCAGCTTGACGACGCTCCAGTTCGTTGCCGTGCAGCCACTCCGTCATGAGGCCGACGACGGGCTCATCGGTCGGCCCGAATTCGGTCGAATTGGCGTCAGGCAACTCAGCGAGCGAACGACAGGCCTCGATCACCGCCATCTGCATGCCAAAGCAGATGCCGAAATAAGGCACCTTGCGCTGACGCGCAAAACGCGCCGCCAAGATCTTGCCCTCGGCGCCGCGGGGTCCGAACCCCCCGGGTACGAGAATTCCGTGAACGCCTTCCAGATGCGGGGCCGCATCGGCGCCTTCGAAAATCTCGCTCTCGATCCACTCCAGCTTGACCCGCACCCGATTGGCCATGCCGCCGTGGGTCAGCGCCTCGATGAGCGATTTATAGGCGTCCTTGAGACCGGTGTACTTGCCGACCACGGCGATCGTCACGTCGCCTTCGGGGCTGTGATAGGCGCGCGTGACCGCCTCCCACCGGCGCATATTGGGCTTGGGCGCGGGTTCGATGCCAAAAGCGGCAAGCACTTCGCGGTCGAGTCCGGCGGCGTGATAGGCGGCGGGCACGTCATAGATCGATGACACGTCGCGCGCCTCGACCACGGCGCTCTCGCGCACGTTGCAGAATAACCCGAGCTTGCGCCTCTCCTCGCGCGGAATCTCGCGATCGGTGCGGCAAAGCAGGATATCGGGCTGGATGCCGATCGAACGCAGTTCTTTCACTGAGTGCTGGGTCGGTTTGGTCTTCAGTTCGCCGGCGGTCGGAATATAGGGCAGTAGGGTCAAGTGGATGTAAACGGCGTGGCCGCGCGCCACGTCGTTGCCGAGCTGACGGATCGCCTCGAAGAACGGCAACCCCTCAATGTCTCCGACCGTGCCGCCGATCTCGACGAGCACAAAATCGACACCCTCATTGCCCTCCAGAACGAATTGCTTGATCGCGTTTGTGACATGAGGAATCACTTGCACGGTGGCCCCGAGGAAATCGCCGCGCCGTTCCTTGGCGATCAACTCCTGATAGATGCGCCCGGTGGTGATATTGTCGTGCCGGTTGGCGTTTCGGCCAGTGAAACGCTCGTAATGTCCGAGGTCGAGGTCGGTCTCCGCGCCGTCGTCGGTGACGAACACCTCGCCGTGCTGGGTCGGGCTCATCGTACCGGGATCGACGTTGAGATAGGGGTCGAGCTTACGCAGCCGCACGGAATAGCCGCGCGCCTGCAACAGCGCGCCTAGCGCCGCTGAAGCCAGACCCTTGCCAAGCGAGGAAACCACGCCGCCCGTAATGAAGATATAGCGCGCCATGGGATTCGACATGTATCCGATCGGGATCGATTCGGCGAGAAAAGTTTTTGCGATGCAGGAAAATCTGTCGGCGGTCCCAACTCGGATCGAACCGGCCGGTTTTCCTTCGACAGACCCACGCGGCGCGTCGTCAGGCTGTGACGATCGCGGGTGTCCGCTAAACCGCGTTCCCCCATAGGTCATAAGCGTCGGCGCGCTCGATTTTCACCGTCGCGATGTCGCCGGCGCGCAGGGGCCGCCGCGTCGCGATGTGGACGGCGCCGTCGATCTGCGGCGCATCACCCTTGGAGCGGCCCTTGGCGTGGGTCGCCCCGCCCTCGTCGACGATCACTTCGATACGCTTGCCGATCTTGGCGGCGAGCCGCTTGGCGCTGATCGCCTGGCTGCGCTCCATGAAGCGCTTCCAGCGGTTCTGTTTGACATCCGGCGGCACGGGTCGGAGACCGAGATCGTTGGCGCGCGCTCCGGCGACCGGCTCGTATTGGAAGGCCCCGACGCGATCGAGCTTAGCTTCGCCGAGCCAATCGAGAAGGAAGCTGAAATCCTCCTCCGTTTCACCGGGGAAGCCAACGATGAAGGTCGAGCGGATCGTGAGGTCCGGGCAGATCGCCCGCCAGGCGCAGATGCGCTCCAGCGTCTTCTCCTGGTTGCCTGGGCGGCGCATCGCCTTGAGCACGTTGGGCGCCGCGTGTTGGAAGGGCACATCGATATAGGGCAGCAAATTACCTTCGTTCATCAACGCGATCACCTCGTCGACGTGCGGGTAGGGATAGACGTAATGCAGCCGCACCCAGGCGCCGAGACTGGCAAGTTCGCGCGTCAGATCGAGGAAGCGCGTCACGACCGTCTTGTCGCGCCACGCGCTCTCGGCATAGCGCAGGTCAAGGCCGTAGGCGCTGGTGTCCTGCGAGATGACGAGCAGCTCTTTGACTCCGGCCTTCACCAGCCTTTCCGCCTCGCGCAGCACCTCCCCGGCGGGGCGCGAAACAAGATCGCCGCGCAGCTTCGGGATGATGCAGAACGTGCAGCGGTTGTCGCAACCCTCGGAAATCTTGAGGTAGGCGTAGTGGCGCGGCGTTAGCTTGACACCCTCGCCGGGGATGAGATCGACGAACGGATCATGTGGCGCCGGCGCGGCCGCGCGCACTGCGGCCATAACGCTCTCATAGGCCTGCGGCCCTGTGATCGCGCTGACATTGGGGAAGGCGTCGCGGATGGCCTCGGGTTCGGCGCCCATGCACCCCGTGACGATCACCCGGCCGTTCTGCGCCATTGCGGCGCCGATGGCGTCCAGGGATTCCTTCTTGGCGCTGTCGAGAAAGCCGCAGGTATTGACGATGACGGCGTCGGCGCCGGAGTGACTTTTCGATAATTCATAGCCCTCGGCGCGCAGCTGCGTGAGAATGCGCTCGCTGTCGACAAGCGCTTTGGGGCAGCCGAGCGAAACGAAGGAAATGCGGGGCGCCGGTTTGGCAGGGGCGGGGGTTTGGTCGGTCATCGTGTCGGCATGCCACACAGCGGGCCGCCCCGGCAAGGAGATGTAGGAGTTCACGGCCTAGCAGCGAGCATTCTCTCTGCCGCCGCGCCAGTCGACGGCCGGTCCGTCGGCGCTCTCGAAGATCTGCGGCGCCTCGCCGCGCTTCCCGCTCGGCTTTCTGGCCGACCGGCAGGTCCCCTAGACGATTGGCGGGAGTGGGGCGCGCAACCGAGCGAAGCAAGTCCATTGTCACGCACTTGTCATCGGCAAGAACGCGTCGGGGAACTGACCGCGCACTCAGTCGGAGCTACAATCTCAAAGGCGCCGCCACGGAAGCGATGTGCGGTCGCGCCCAGCGCCGTGTGCATCGACCGCAGCCTTTTTCGTGGAGATCGCCATGTCTTTGATCCGTTTCGGCGTCGCCGTGATGGCGCTCCTCTTGGCCGGTGGAGCGCTGGCCCAAGATGCGCCACGTGTCGCAATTCGCGGAACGATCGAATCCATCTCGGGCGACGGCGCGACGCTCGACGTTCGCTCTCGAGCCGGCGAACGCACCGAATTGCGATTGAAGGCGCCGCGCAGGGTCATCGCAGTCATTCCCGCCAAGCTCGCCGACATCAAGCCCGCCTTGTTCATCGGCGTCGCGGCGTTGCCCGGGGCCGACGGCGCGTTGAGGGCGATGGAGGTTCATATTTTTCCCGAGACGATGCGGGGCGTCGGCGAGGGCTTCCGCCCCTTCGATCTCGCGCCGGGCAGCACGATGACCAACGGCGCGGTCAACGCGAGGATCGAGGGCGTCGACGGGCCCAAACTCACGGTGACATACAAGGGAGGCTCCCAGACCATCCTCGTCGACAGATCCACGCCGATTGTTACTTTCGCTCCGGGCGCGCCCGGCGATCTAAAGGCCGGCGCGGCGATCGTCGCGCGAGGCGTCAGGGCGGCGGACGGGGTCTATGAGACGAGCCTCATCCAGGTCGGCAGGGACGGGCTGACGCCGCCAATGTGACGTGGCGGCTAAAACAGCGCCGACCCTCTCCGTCTATTCCCCGGCTTTCGCGCCGGCCTAATCGGCGGGTATAACGCGTCATGCGCCCCGCCTTGCTCGATCCCCTGTTCGCCCCAGCCGGCGCCTTGCCCGGCGTTGGACCGAAGAATGCCAAACTCTTCGACAAGCTGCTCGGTCGCCCGCACGGCGCGCGCGTGCTCGACGTGCTGTTCCATTTGCCCTACGCCGCGCTCGACCGGCGCGCTCGGCCCAAGATTCGCGACGCGCAGCCGGATGCGATCGCGACGCTCGAAGTGCGCGTCGTCGAGCATCGGCCGCCGCCGAGCCCGCGCTCAAAGGCGCCCTTCAAAGTTCTGGTCGAGGACGATACGGGCGATGTCGAGCTGGTGTTCTTTCTCGCCAATACCGAATGGATCAAGAAGCGCCTTCCGGTCGGCGCCACGCGGTGGGTGTCCGGAAAGCTCGAAATGTGGGACGGCCATTTTCAGATGGTCCACCCCGATCGCGTGATGGACGCCGAGGAACTGGCGAAAATGCCGGCGGTCGAGCCGGTCTACGGCCTCACCGAAGGCCTTTATCCACGCACGGTCGCCAAGGCTGCGCAGGGCGCGCTGATGCGGTTGCCGCGCCTGCCCGAATGGATCGACGACGCCACCGCCGCCCGTCTAAAGGCGCCTAGCTTCGAGGGGGCGCTCGGCGCGCTCCACAACCCGAGCGCGCCCGGCGACATCGACCTAGCCGGGCCCGCCGCGACTCGCCTTGCTTATGATGAATTGCTCGCCAACCAGCTCGCACTGCTGATGGTGCGCGCGCGCATGCGCAACATCGCAGGTCGCGCGCATGTCAGCGCCGGCCGGCTCGGGCAAACAATACTCGACGCCCTGCCGTTCTCGCTTACGGGATCGCAGGCGAAAGCGGTCGTTGAAATCCGCGATGATCTTGGTGCGCCCAAACGCATGATCCGCCTGCTGCAGGGCGATGTCGGCTCGGGCAAAACGATCATCGCGCTCGTCGCGATGGCCGACGTTGTGGAGGCAGGACGACAGGCGGCGTTGATGGCGCCGACGGAAATTCTGGCTCGCCAGCATTTCGAGCGCATGCGCCCGCTCGCCGCCGCCGCCGGCCTGCGCATCGCGCTGATGACCGGACGCGACAAGGCGCATGAGCGGCGACAGGGACTCGCCGCGCTTGCGGCGGGCGAAATCGACATCGTCGTCGGCACACATGCGTTATTCCAGGAGAGCGTGGCGTTCCGCGATCTTGGCCTCGCGGTCGTCGACGAGCAGCATCGCTTCGGCGTGCATCAGCGCCTTGCGCTTGCAGGGAAGGGGGATGCGGTCGATCTCCTCGTGATGACCGCGACGCCGATTCCGCGGACCCTGGTGCTCGCCTATTTCGGTGATATGGACATTTCCGCTTTGATCGAGAAACCGCCTGGCCGCCTGCCGATCGACACGCGCGCGATCCCACTCGAGCGGCTCGACGAGGTCGTCGCCGGGATCGGCCGAGCGATCGCGAGCGGGGCCCGCGCCTATTGGATCTGTCCCTTGGTCGAGGAGAGCGAGGCGCTCGACGTCGCAGCGGCCGAAGAGCGTGCGGACGTCCTTCGTCAGTTTTTCGGCGACGCGGTTGGGCTGGTCCACGGCCGTATGAAGGGGCCGGAAAAGGATGCGGCGATGGAGCGGTTCCAGCGCGGCGAAACGAAAGCGCTCGTCGCCACCACGGTCGTCGAGGTCGGGGTCGACATACCGGAGGCGACGATCATGGTGATCGAGCACGCCGAGCGCTTCGGCCTCGCACAATTGCACCAGTTGCGCGGGCGCGTCGGGCGCGGCAGGGGCCGCTCCTCCTGTCTCTTGCTTTACAAGGGGCCGCTCGGCGAGGCCGCTCGCGCGCGTCTTGAAATCTTGCGCGAGACGGAGGACGGTTTCCGCATCGCCGAGGAGGATTTGCGTCTGCGCGGCGAAGGCGACGTGCTCGGCGCGCGGCAAGCCGGCGCTCCCGGCTTCCGGCTCGCGAGGTTAGAAATTCACGGCGCGCTGCTGGCGGTCGCCCGCGCGCAGGCTCAAGCGGCGCTGGCCAAGGGCGACCGGCTGCGCGGCGAAGAGAACCGCGGCCTGCGACTGTTACTCTACTTGTTCGAGCGGGACGAGGCGGTGCGCCTGCTGGAGGCGGGGTGACGGCGGCCTGAATTGTTGGACAAAAGCGGCTCGAAGTGCTTAATCCTCCCGCCGCCCGGGAAACCCTATACCCATGCATTCCCCCGCCGCCGCGTCCCGCTATAGCTGGAGCCGACTTTGCCCATTGGGATCATCATCACTATCATCGACGTCGCATTGATCGTGCACGCGGCCAAGACCGGGCGCTTCTCGCCCTGGGGCTTTATCATCCTCTTTCTGCCGGGCGTCGGCGCTCTCGCTTACGTCGTGGTGGAGCTTCTGCCTGAATGGTTCGGCTCCCACAAGGTCCGGCGGGCGCGCCAGCAGTTCGCGGGCGCGATCAATCCGACCCGCCGCTACCGACAATTGCGCGACGAACTCGAAATCGTCGACACGATCGCCAACCGCGCCGCTTTGGCCGACGAGTGCCTGACGCTTGGCAAATACGACGAAGCCCTGATCCAATACAACGCGGTCCTCGCCAAGCCGCTCGGCGAGGAGCCGGGCTTCGCGCTCGGCAAGGCGCGCGCCGAATACGGCGCCGGGAACGCGCGCGCGGCGACCGCGACTCTCGAAGAGCTCAAGCGACGCTGGCCCGATTACCAGTCGGGGGACGGTCATCTGCTTTATGCGATGGCCCTGGAGAAGGTTGGGCGCGACGATGAAGCGCTCGCCAATTACGCCGACGTGAGCCGCTATTTCCCTGGCGCGGAGCCGCGGGTCCGTCAGGCCCAGTTGCTTCAGCGCCTCGGACGGGTCGCCGAAGCGCGCGAAATCGCGGAGGATGTCGCGCGAACGCTGGGCCGCGCCCCGGCGCACGTGCGCCGCAGCCAAACGCAGTGGTTGGCCGCCGCGAAGCAGATCGCCAGAGCCTGACGCTTTGCCCTGACTTCCGCGAAGTCTGGCGCCACTGCTCGATCGGCCTGCGCGCGCCGCGAAATTGTGAGGAGATGGCATGGGCATCCTGGTGAACGGCGAATGGCGGGTCGACGGCGAGTTCCCAAAGGACCCGTCGGGGCGATTCGTGCGGCCCGATACCGCGTTCCGCGATTGGGTGACCCCGGACGGGTCGGTGGGGCCGACGGGGGAGGGCGGGTTCGCGGCCGAAGCGGGTCGCTACCACCTCTATGTCTCGCTCGCCTGTCCGTGGGCGCACCGAACTCTCATTTTTCGCAAGCTCAAAGGCCTCGATGAGATGGTCGGCCTGTCGGTCGTCAATTGGCATATGGGTGACGACGGCTGGACGTTCGCAGAGGGCCGCGGCGTCATCCCCGATCCGGTCCGCGGCGCTCGTTGTCTCTATGAACTCTATACGGCCTCGCGGCCCGACTATACGGGCCGCGTCAGCGTGCCCGTTCTTTTCGACAAGAAGCGCGGCCGGATTGTCAACAACGAGTTGGCCGATATCATCCGGATGTTCAATTCCGCGTTCGACGGCCTCGGCGCGGCGCCGGGGGACTTTTACCCCGCGGACTTGCGCGGCGAGATCGATGCCCTCAATGCGCGCATCTACGCAACCGTGAACAACGGCGTCTACCGTTCTGGATTTGCCGCCAAACAGCCCGCTTACGAAGAGGCGGTGATTGCGTTGTTCGAAACCCTCGACGCGCTGGAACCGCGGCTCGCCGACAAGCGGTTTCTGTTGGGCGATCGCCTGACCGAGGCGGATTGGCGTCTATTCACGACCCTCGTACGTTTCGACCCGGTCTACGTCGGGTTGTTCAAGTGCAACATCCGGCGCATCGCCGATTACCCCCATCTCACGCGGTATTTCGGCGAGCTACGCGCCTGGCCAGGGATCAGCGAAACCATCGATCTCTTCCATATCAAGCAGCACTATTACGGCAGCCTTATCTTCATAAATCCCACGGGAATTGTGCCGTTGGGGCCAGCCGACTCCAAATGAGGTAACTCGCCAATTTGCCGCCGCGGTTCGCTTCTGCGAGGTTTTCCTCGCCGCCGTTTCGCCTTACGGTGAAGCCGGAAAGGGCCATGGGCGGGCGAAGTCGGATGGGGCTGTCGAGCTGGATGCGCGCGGCGCGCCTGAGCGCCGCAATAGCGTTCGCAACGGCCGGGGCTTCGGTCGCCAATGCAGCGCCGCCGCCAAAAGTTGACGTCGTCGCCTTTGGCCTCTGGGGCGATCAGAGCGTTTTCGCCAGCGAAGCCGCGGGAGCGGCGCGCATCGTCGCTCGTCGATACGGCCACGGCGGCACGGTGATCGTGCGGGCCAACACTAAGCGGCGCGGCGACGCCACGGAAGGAAATCTCCGCTCGGCCCTTGCCTCGCTCGGCGCGACGATGGACCCGGAGCGCGACATTCTGTTCCTCATTCTCACTTCGCACGGCGACCAAGAAGGCGTCGGGGTCGCCACGCCAAGCGGAAAGTCATTCATCACGCCGATCGAATTGCGCAACATGGTGCGCGAGAGCGGCGTGCGGCTCAGCGTGGTCGTCGTTTCCGCCTGCTATTCCGGAGTATTCGCCGATGCGCTCGCCGAGCCTGACACACTCGTCATCACGGCCGCGGACGCGGGCCATCCCTCTTTCGGCTGCCGCGACGGCGCGAAATGGACGACTTTCGGCGAGGCGTTCTTCCGCTATGCGCTCGCGCAGACCAAGACGCTGCCAGACGCCTTCGCGCTTGCGCGCAGCCGCATCGCGGCTCGCGAACACGCCGAGGGCTATGATCCCTCGAACCCGCAAATGGCCGGCGGCGAGCGCGTACTGGAGCGCCTGCGCGGCGGCGGCGAATAAACCACGGTCGGCCCATGCCGACGGCCGGGCCGGCGTATCGCCGCTCACCCCATTCATCGCCGAATTGCTGCGATTGCGACAATTCGAAGAAGTTTTCATAAAAAGCCTCAAACATTTTGCAGCATTGTATCGGCTGTCGCACGCCATGCGGTCGCGCCTCCGTCCCACTCTCCCTCAACCCGGGACGTGGCGGCGTCGGGCTCGAGCTGGAAGAGGTGACGCTATGGTCCGACGTTCAGGAGCGAATTGGGGCATCAAAGCGGCCGCATGCGCGGCGATCATCGCTTGGCAGATCTACGAGATGGCGAGGTCGAGCGTCTTCTCGCCTGACGAGGGCAACGCACTGCGATACCTCGTCATCGGCGTCGCGCTGTTTGGCCTCATCGCCTCGCTGCTCAAGCTCAACGCCGACTACTAGGCGCGATGCGTCGATCGCTTCTCGCGCCGGGCACGCGTGAGACTCGAGGAAGGCTGACTTTCTCGCCCGCCCCCGCTATAAGCCGCGCGACGTTGGGCGCGCGCTGAGGCCGCGCCTCCCCCTGAGGATGCTCATGTCTGGTTCCGATCTCTCGAGCGCCGGGCTCGACGCGCGGCGGCGGCGCGTATTGTTTCGCGCCTGGCGGCGCGGTCTGCGCGAGATGGACCTGGTCATGGGCCGGTTCGCCGATAGGAACCTGCGTGAGATGGGTGAAGCCGATTTGAGCGAATTCGAGCGCCTCCTCGACGTTCCCGACCCGCAGGTTCTCGCCTGGATCACCGGCGAGGCGCCGACGCCGCCGACCTTCGATACGCCGCTGTTCGCGCGCCTGCGCGCCGCGCCGCGAGAAGCCTTGATTAGGGAAGCCGCCGGAAAGTGAAATCACTCGCCTCCGCCGTCGAGCGTCTCGCGCAAAGCGGCGACGTCACGCTCTCTCGCGCGCCCGAAGGATTCGACGCCTTCGTTGTTGCCGAACTCGCGCGCAGCTTTGCGCGCGCCGGGGAAGAGCGGGCCGCCGCGCTGGTTTTCGTCGCACGCGACGGGGTCCGGGCGCAGAGCTTCATCGACGCGCTGGCCTTCGCCGCTCCCGAGATCGAAGCGCTCTACCTGCCGTCGTGGGATTGCCAGCCTTACGACCGCGTTTCGCCGAACGCGGCTGTCTCGGCTCAGCGCATGACGGCTCTGGCGCGGTTGGCGCGGACGCGCGGCGCGCTGGAGCGGCCGCGCGCGCTCGTCGTCACAGTCAATGGCCTCGTGCAACGCGTTCCCCCGCTGAAATTCGTCTCGGGATCGGCCTTCTCCGCCGCACCGGGTAACAGCGTGCGGATGGAGGACCTCGCGCTCTGGCTCGAGGCCAACGGCTACGGCCGCGCAAGCTCGGTGCGCGACGTCGGCGACTACGCCACGCGCGGCGGCATTCTCGATCTTTATCCGCCAGGCGCGCCGGCGCCGATCCGCCTCGATTTCTTCGGCGACACTCTCGAATCCATTCGCTCGTTCGATCCAGAGACCCAGCGCAGCGTCGGTCAATTGCGCGCGCTCGATCTGGTGCCGATGAGCGAGGCGCGACTGACGAGCGAATCGATCCGCCGATTTCGTCAGGCCTATACGGCGGAGTTCGGTGCGCCGAGGCGCGGCGACGCGCTCTACGAGGCTGTCAGCGAAGGGCGTCGCGCGATCGGCCTGGAACACTGGCTGCCGCTGCTCTACGAGACGATGGACAGCGTGTTCGATTACGCGGCGGGCGCGCCGTTCGTGCTCGACGCGCGTGTCGAAGACGCCGCCCACGAGCGTTTCGCGCAGATCGCCGATTATTACGGCGCGCGCCGGGCGGCTTACGAGGAAGACCCGGCGAAGGCCGACTATCGGCCGCTCAAGCCCGATCGCCTCTACCTCGGCGAAGAGGAGTTTCGTCGCCGGCTGACGAGCGGGCCCCTCGCGCGTCTGACGCCGTTCGAGGCCTCGCCGGGCGCCGCGAACGTCGTCGACTGCGGCGGTCGGGTCGGTCGCGATTTCGCGCCGGAGCGCCTGGACGAAAACGTCAATGTCTTCGACGCCGCGGTCGGACATATCCGGACCTTGCGCGACAATGGCCTTCGCGTCGTGGTCGCAGGCTGGAGCGACGGCTCGCGCGAGCGCCTCAGTCACGTGCTCGCCGAGCATGGGCTGAAATCGCAAGAGCTGGTGTCCTCCTACGCGCAGGTGAAGACCGCCCGCGCCGGCACGTTGCCGCTCGCGGCGATCGCATTGGAGCGCGGCTTCGAGGCGGACGATCTCGCCATCGTCGGCGAGCAGGACATCCTCGGCGATCGCCTAGTCCGCCAGCAAAAGCGCAAGCGCCGGGCGCAGGACGTGCTGGCCGAAGCCGCCGCGCTGACGGCGGGCGACCTCGTCGTGCATGTCGATCACGGCATCGGCCGCTTCGTCGGCCTCAGCACGATCGAGGCTGCAGGCGCGCCGCACGACTGCCTGGAAATCCACTATGCGGGCGGCGATCGACTGTTCCTGCCGGTCGAGAATCTCGAACTGCTGTCGCGCTACGGCTCCGAGCAGGGCGAACTCGACCGCCTGGGGTCCACGGGCTGGCAGACGCGCAAGGCGCGGCTGAAGAAGCGCGTACGCGAAATGGCAGGTGAACTGATCCGGATCGCTGCGCAACGCATGACGCGGGCCGCGCCGCGGCTCCTCCCGCCCGAAGGGCTCTATGACGAATTTTGCGCGCGCTTTCCCTACGACGAGACTCAGGACCAGGCGAGCGCCATCGAGGCGACGCTCGACGATCTCGCGGCGGGACGGCCGATGGACCGGCTCGTCTGCGGTGACGTCGGCTTCGGCAAGACGGAGGTCGCACTGCGCGCCGCCTTCGCCGCCGCGATCAACGGCAAGCAGACCGCGATCGTCGTTCCCACGACCTTGCTTGCTCGCCAGCACGCGAAGAACTTCGTGCAGCGCTTCGCCGGCCTGCCGATCCGGATCGGGCAATTGTCTCGCATGATCGGCGCCGCCGAGCAGCGCGAAGTGAAGAAGGGTCTCGCCGAAGGCGCGATCGACATCGCGGTCGGCACGCACGCGCTGCTCGGCAAAACGGTCGCCTTCAAGGATCTCGGCCTCGTCGTCATCGACGAGGAGCAGCACTTCGGCGTCGGACACAAGGAGCGCCTGAAGGAGCTGCGCTCGGAGGTGCACGTGCTCACGCTGTCGGCGACGCCGATACCCCGCACGCTGCAACTCGCCATGACCGGCGTGCGCGAATTGTCGATCATCGCGACGCCGCCGATCGATCGGCTTGCCGTGCGCTCGTTCGTCTCGCCCTTCGACGCGCTGATTGTGCGCGAGGCGCTGCTGCGCGAGCGCTATCGCGGCGGACAGTCGTTCTATGTCTGCCCGCGCATCGAGGACCTCGACGAGGCCGCGGCGTTCCTGCGACAAAACGTCCCTGAGGCCAAGTTCGTCGTCGCTCACGGCCAGATGGCGGCGCGCGAACTCGAGGACAAGATCGGCGCGTTCTACGACGGCAAATACGACATTCTGTTGTCGACCTCGATCGTCGAATCCGGGCTCGACATCCCCCGCGCCAACACGCTGATCGTCCATCGCGCCGACATGTTCGGCCTCGCGCAGCTCTATCAATTGCGCGGCCGGGTCGGTCGCGCGAAGACGCGCGCCTACGCGATCTTCACTACGCCGCCCAACAGGCCGGTGACGACGCAGGCGCAGAAGCGGCTCGAGGTCTTGCAATCGCTGGATACGCTCGGCGCTGGTTTCCAGCTCGCGAGCCACGATCTCGATCTGCGCGGGGCAGGCAATCTGCTCGGCGAGGAACAATCGGGCCACATCAAGGAAGTCGGCTACGAACTCTATCAGCAGATGGTGCAGGACGCGATCGAGCGTCTCAAGGCGGGGGTCGACGAGCCCGCGCAGGAGATGTGGTCGCCGACGATTTCGCTCGGCGCGCCGGTGACGATCCCGGAGGCCTATATCCCCGACCTGCCGACGCGCCTCGCGCTCTATCGGCGGCTCTCGGCGCTCGAAGAGGACGCCGACATCGATGCGATGGGCGCCGAGATCGTCGACCGCTTCGGGCCGCCGCCGCAGGAGGTGGCGCTGCTGCTGAAGCTGGTGACGATCAAGGCGCTCTGCCGGCGCGCGCATGTCGAAAAGCTCGACGCTGGCGCGAAAGGGCTGACGCTCGCCTTCCGCGACAATTCCTTCGCCAATCCAGCCGGCCTCGTGAAATGGGTGACGGGCCAGGGCTCGCTCGCCCGCGTCCGCCCGGACATGCGCATCGTCGTGACCGGCGACTTCGACGAGCTGCCGCAGCGGCTCGAGGGAACGCTGGCGATCATGCGCGAGATCGCGGCGATCGCGCGCAAGAAGGGGTAGCCGCGGGTCGATCGCGATTGCTCGTTGTTCTGAGATGGAATCAAGCCTCCGCCGTCTTGGCGAGCAAAGCGGCGCCATCCAGACGTCGGGATCGCGGCGGCGGCTCAGTCTGGATCGCCACGCTTCGCTCGCGAAGACGGCGGGCTCCGGTTCGACCTAAATACAAAGCGCTCTAAAAAATCGACCAGCGCATCCGCTTGGCGAGCTTCTCCAGCGCGATGGCGCCGAGATACGAATTGCCGTTGGCGTCGAGGCCGGGCGACCACACGGCGATCGAGGCCTTGCCGGGCGCGACGGCGAGTATGCCGCCGCCGACGCCGCTCTTGCCCGGCAGTCCGACGCGAAAGGCGAAATCGCCGGAGCCGTCGTAGTGACCGCAGGTCAACATCAGCGCGTTGATGCGCCGCGCCCTCTCCGGCGACACGATCGACATGCCCGTAGCCGGATTGCGTCCCGAGGCGGCCAGATATCGCCCGGCCAGCGCGAGTTGCCGACACGACATGGCGATCGCGCAATGGTGGAAATAGACGCCGAGGATGAAGTCGACCGGATTTTCGAGCCGAGCGAACGACTTCATGTAATTGGCGAGCGCCGCGTTACGATAGCCGGTGCGCTTTTCCGATTGCGCGACGGCCTGGTCGATGACGATGGAATTGTCCTCGGCGAGGAAGCGCACGAAGCGCAGGATTTCGCCGAGCGCCTCGCGCGGCTCATGGCCCGACAGGATCACGTCGGTCACGGTGATGGCGCCGGCGTTGACGAACGGGTTGCGCGGGATGCCTTTCTCGTATTCGAGCTGGACGATCGAATTGAACGGATTGCCGGAGGGCTCGCGGCCGACGCGTTTCCATAAGAGGTCGCCGACCAGGCCCAGGGCGAGCGTCAGCGTGAAGACCTTCGAGACGCTCTGGATCAGAGAAGGGCGCATCCGCGTCGCCCGCGACGATCACCCGTCCGTCGACATCGGCGACCGCAAGGCCGAACGCGGCGGGGTCGACCCGCGCGAGTTCCGGAATGTAGCTCGCGACCGCGCCGCGATCCGTCCGCGCCCTCATTTCGGCGGCGATGTCCTGCACAGCGGTTTCGAGATCGGTCAACGGTTTCCCCGGGGGCGAAAAGGACGCGGCTCTTACGCTAAAGCACGGCGATCGGAAAACCAGCGCCCATTCGCGAACATCGATGGGCGCCAAACTTTTCCAAGGGTTTTCCAAACGTTCCCAAGGAATTTCCAAACTTTTCCAAATGTAATTGCTCACTCCCCCTGGGAAGATGGCGGTTTTGACGAGATCGGCGCGGTGTTTGACAGGCGAAACGGCGACTGATTCAAGCTTGCGATGGATCGCAAGGCGCTTGATTCGCTTGACCGGGAAAGCCTGATCGGCATCATCGCGATGCAGTTCGAGGCGATTGAGCGGTTGACGGCCGAGGTGGCGGCGTTGCGAGCCGAGAACGCCGAACTTCGGGCCGCAAACGCCGAACTTCGCGGCAAGCTGGACCAGCCTGCCAAGACACCGGATAATTCGAGCCTCCCGCCGAGCCGGGGACAGAAACCCTCGATCTGGGCCAAGGATCGTCCCAAGCGCGCGCCGCATGCGGGCGCGCACCGGCCCTTGCACCCCAATCCCACGCAGCGGCGCGAGGTTCTGGCGACGGCCTGTCAGCACTGCGGCGCCGACGTCTCGCGAAGTCCGCAAAAGCCGCGCGAAACCTATGACCGGATCGAGATCCCCGACATCAAGCCGGATGTGACGCGGGTAACCTTGCACGGCGGCGTCTGCCCCTGTTGCGCCGGGCGCTTCAAGGCGCAGGCGCCCGAAGGGTTGGAGCCGGGATCGCCGTTCGGCCCCAACCTGCGCGCCTTCATCGTCTACCTCCGATTCACGCAAGGCGTCGGGTTCGAGCGCCTGTCGGCGCTGATGCGCGATCTCCTCGGCGTCGACATCAGCGAAGGCGCGATCGTCAATGTCCTCAAGGCGGCGCGGCGCGGCTTTCGGACGGCGAGCGAGGCCATCCGCGCCCGTCTCTTGTCGGGAACCGTGATCTGCTCGGACGAAACCGGCTTTCGCGTCGGCAAGAGAAGCTGGTGGCTGTGGGTGTTCCATCACGGCGACGACGCCTATTTCATGAGCCACCCGCGACGCGGCAAAGTGGCCGTGGAGGAATTCCTCGGCCCCTTTCGACCCGACGCCTGGGTTTCCGACCGCTTCGGCGCCCAAAAAGGCTGGGCGAAAAACGATCATCAAATCTGCCTCGCCCATCTGCTTCGCGACACCCAATTCGTCATCGACGAGGGCGACGACGTCTTCGCGCCGGGCTTGCGCCATCTCATCGGCCGCGCCTGCCGCCTCGGGCGTCGCCGCGAAAGGCTCGCCGACGCCTCGCTCAAAATCTATCGCGCCAAACTCGACGCCGATCTCGACGATCTGCTCCACCTGGCCCCAAGCCATGCCGCCGGCGTCAAATGGCAGGCCACAATCCAAAAGCTCCGCCCCCATCTCTTCGTCTTCATGGCCAACCGCGCCATTCCGCCAACCAACAACGGTTCCGAACGCGCCCTGCGGCCCTGCGTCACCTTCCGAAAAATCACCAACGGCTTCCGCTCCCAATGGGCGGCCTATCAATACGCCAATATTCGATCCGTCATCGAAACCGCTCGCCGGCAATCCATCGGACCCCTCCAAGCCATTCGACAGGCCATCCTCGCCTAACCATCAAACCCAAAAGTCAAGCCCCCAGGCGTGAGCAATTACATTGTTGAGCCCGCCGTTTTACGCCCTTCCGTGAACTCCACCTCGTCATCGCGAACGACAGCGAAGCGATCCAGACTAAGCCGCCGCCAACTCCAAGCCTAGATCGCTTCGCTCTGCTCGCGAGGACGACCCTGGGGTTGGGCTCGGCACTGCGGCGGAAGCCTTCGCTGAGGTGCGATTTCAGACTACAGCAAATTCTGATTTTCAGGAAGAGAATGCTCGAAATCGGGATCAAGCAAGCTGCCGCGGTGTTTCCCTGTGGGGCGCCTTTTCCGTTGCAGGCCTCATCGAATTCAGTGAGATTGAGCGCTTCGCTCGGAGCTACGTGAGGGAAGTGAAAGCGCCACGACGCAGGCGCGCGAAAAGGGAGGGGTCACGATGGCGATCAAGAACTTCGATGCGGAGACGCTGACGGCGGAAGTGCTGCGGCGGCTGGAAGGCGCCGAAAATCCTCGCGCCAAGGAGGTCCTGTCGAGCCTCGTCCGACATCTCCACGGCTTTGTCCGCGAGGTCCGGCCGACGCCGGAGGAGTGGATGGCGGGCGTCAAGTTGTTGATCGAGACCGGACAATGGTGCGACGGCGAGCGCAACGAGTTCATCCTGATGTCGGACACGCTCGGCGTGTCGATGTTGGTCGACTTCCTCAACTACGGCCGCATCGAGGGGTGCACCGAGTTCGACGGTGCTCGGCCCGTTCTTCGTCGAGGACGCGCCGGAACTCCCGCTGGGCGCCAACATCGCCAAGCCCGGCACGTCCGGCGAGCCTTGTGTGGTCACCGGCAGCGTTCGCGATCTTGACGGGCGACCGATAGCAGGGGCGCTCCTCGATGTCTGGGAAGGCGACGGCGACGGCTTCTATGACGTGCAGAAGACGGATGGCGTGAACCTGCGCGGACGCTTTCGCACCGGCCCCGACGGCGAGTTCTGGCTCAAATGCGTGCGCCCGACGAGCTATCCCGTGCCGACCGACGGCCCGACCGGCCGGCTGCTCAAATCGGCGGGGCGTCACCCGATGCGGCCGGGGCACCTCCACACCATGCTCGCCGCCCCGGGCTTCGATACGTTGGTGACCCATCTTTTCGTGCGCGGCGATCGCTACCTCGATTCCGACGCGGTTTTCGGCGTGAAGGAATTGCTGATCGTCGACTTCGATAAGACGAATTCGCCTGAGGAGGCCGCCCGATTCGGCATGGAAGCGCCGTTCTGGCGGGCGCACTACGACTTCGTGCTCAAGCCGGCCGCCGCTTCGCCCCGGCGCGAAAAGGTTGCCGTCCTCACCGATTGATCGCTTCCAGCGCCAGTCCCCGCGTGCTCGGGCCGAGGGCGATGGCGACGACGCCGACCGCCATTGCGGCGCCGATGAAGATGGCGACGAAGGGGACGCCGCCGGCTTCCAGCAGCAGGGCGATCACCAGGCCGGCGAACGCGCCGACGAGCCGGCTCCAGGAATAGACGAAGCCGACCGCGCGGGCGCGGATGCGGGTGGGGTAGACCTCCGCCTGGTAGCCGTGAAACGCGTAGGACATGATGTTCGAGGCGAGCGTGAAAACGATGCCGAGCGCGATGAGCGCCGCCGCGTCGCTCGCCTGAGCAAAGAGCGTCATCGCGACGCCCGCATTGCGGGAGATCAATGTGTCACTGCCGGCCCGATTTTCCGCCTGCGGCACGTTGCGCGTGGTCACGAGGGCTCAGCTTCGATCTGATCGCCGCCCAGCCCTGGCAAACGCCAGATTTCGCAAGCCGCTAGAGCCATCCCTCTGCCGCGCGCCTCGATTTCGTTTTCGTCCCACATCGGCTTTTTCGCGAAGTCTCGGGTCATCATGAGAACGGACTGGTCTTCGAATTCTTTTCGCTTAATATCGAACGATTTGTTACTAACTCGGCTGTTGAATGATTGAGTTACAAGCGTGAGGTTACCAATCGTGTCCTTGAGGCGATTGCGCATTACAATTCGGCCTGAGGGACTGTTGTCTTCTATCTTTGAGTACTGTGCCTGGCTGAAATCCCAGTCAGACGGGACCAAGCTACCCATCATTGGCCAGTGAGCGCGCCATGCCGATGGCATGATGTGTTCGACAGTAAGGTCGTCTGGCAAACTCTGCGTTTCCTGAAACCTGCCGCGCTTTCGTTGTTCGATCGTAGATAATAGCGCCCTTGTCTTCGCCGGTCCGAGCGTTGTGTAAACCGGCATGCTGACTAGCAAACGAAAAAATTCGTCGTCTTTCGGGAAGCGACCGCTTTCTGACTTTTGATCCAAGAAAAAACTTTGAAATCCACTTTGGGTCCAACCTGCACGGTCGACATGCGCGATCGCCGAAAGGAATAGATTGTTGTAATTCTTGTTTGTTAGCCCACACACCGCACGCCGCACGATAAAGGATAGCAAAAAATCGAGCGCATCCTTCTTTTCAGTGTTGGTCAGGTTTTCTGTCGCCCAAAGGCGAAGGATTAGCGGGTTCGCAGTTGTCACATCCCAGAGTTGCAGGCGGCGGGAAAAATCGGACAGGGCTGAATTTGTCTCTCTCTCGATGAATTCGCGATAGATAGCCCCGTAGGCTTCCAGATCGTTAATTTCGGCTTCGACGGTCGGATAACGCGGCTTCGTGCTATTTCTGGGCGGCTTCAGAAACGCCTTGTATTCTGAAAAGAGCTTTGAGATCGTGATCTCGCCCGCGATTTTGCCTGCGATGAAATTGGCGAGGAAAAACTCGATGCGCTGTTTCTTGTAGCGCCCTTGTTTTTCGAACATCGACCAGAACGGGTCGTCGAATGGCTTCCAGTGCGCGGAAAACAATTTCTCGGCTTTAGCCGGGCCAATGCTGGAGTCCGCCCTCTGGAATATGTTGTTCCTGATGAGGTCCGCCGCCAAAAGCGGCTCACCGCGGTCGTTGAGGGTCTCAAAGATGACCTGTGCATCGTCGCCCTCGTCCAAAACGATTTCAACAACTTTGAATTCCTCAAGTAGCGACTGCCAGATCGCGTCGAGTTTCAGCTCCCGAGGAATCCCGTTCTCGGAACCGGCGCTTGCTTCCACTTCATCAGGGACTTCCTCAAGCTCGGAATGAAGGTCGTCGGTTTCAACTGAATGCCGAATCCGGTCGTAGAAATAGCCATAGGCGCCGAGGACGTTCGGCACATAACTGTATTCTGCGATCTGGTCTCGCTCCCAGTTCTTATACCAATATTCACCGTGCTTTTTCCGAAGCGTCGCGCGTTCCTCGGATAATATAATATCTATGAACATTTCGCGATCGCCCTGCGTCGGCCAGACCTTGAAGATTTCAACCTCTGGTTGTTCCATGAGTTGCGGATCGCTGTTCGACACGAATCGCTGGATATTCGACGCAGCGGCCTCATGGTTGATCCTCTGTGCGTAGTGGCGGGCCGCCGTCAGGAACAACTGGAAGGTCGTCAGCCGCTGCTGTCCATCAACGACTTGGAAGGACGGCACCTGCCTTACGCTGGGCTTGGCGCGGCTTTCCAGCACAACAGCCCCCATAAAATGTGAGAAGCGCTGAGGACGTTTATCCAAACGCTCAATCGCCTTGGTCCGTACGTCCTGCCAGAACGGTTCCCATTGCTTGACCTTCGTCCAGACGTAGCGGCGCTGATAGATCGGTACGCAATAGCGGTTGCGGTTCTGCAGGAGCGTTCCGATTTCGACCGGGCCAGCTTTCATACACTACCTCCCCACTTTGGTTGCGTTATTCCCTAAGATGTCAATGGCTTCCACCGCAGTACTGCAGACCATGGGCGGGAACCAAACGTCGGATTCTCACCACTAGCGCGATTGCGCCCAAGCCCTCACCGATTGATCGCCTCCAGCGCCAGCCCACGCGTGCTCGGACCGAGGGCGATGGCGGCGACGCCGACCGCCATTGCGGCGCCGATGAAGATCGCGACGAAGGGAACGCCGCCGGCTTCCAGCAGCAGGGCGATCACCAGGCCGGCGAAAGCGCCGACCAGGCGGCTCCAGGAATAGACGAAGCCGATCGCGCGGGCGCGAATGCGGGTGGGGTAGACCTCCGCCTGATACCCGTGAAACGCGAAGGACATGATGTTCGAGGCGAGCGTGAAGACGATGCCGAGCGCGATGAGCGCCGCGCCGTCGCTCGCTTGAGCGAACAGCGTCATCGCGACGCCCATCGTGACGAGCGCGGCAATGATCTGCGTCTTGCGTTCGATGCGGTCGGCGAACAGCGCGCCGACGAGCGGCCCGAACGGGCTGGCGATGGCGATGATGAAGGAATATTCGAGGCTCGTCGTGATGTTCACGCCGCGATGCATCAGGAGGGTCGGAACCCAGGCGGCGAAACCGTAGAAGCCGATGACCTGCGCGGCGTTGAAGATCGACAGGATGATGGTGCGATTGAGATAGGGCGGGGCGAAGGCTTCGGCGAGCGATCCCGCGCCCGAAAAGTCTTCGGGGGCGGCCGGCTTCGGGGGCGCGAGCGCCGCGCCGCTCTCTGTCGCGACTTGGCGTTCGAGGTCGGCGACGATCGCCAGCGCTTCGTCCCCTTTGCCGTGACGCGCGAGCCAGCGCGGGCTCTCCGGCAAGCCGCGACGGAGGAACCAGACGATCAGCGCGCCGGCCGAGCCAATGAGAATGATCGCGCGCCAATAGTCGAGGCCGATGGGCGAACTCCCCTTCAGGCCCCAGGCGAGCAGCGCGCAGGCGGGCACAGCGAGAAACGTGATGACCTGATTGAAGCAAAAGGCGCGTCCGCGCGCCTCGCGGGGGACCAGTTCGGAAATGTAGGCGTCGATCGTCACGAGTTCGACGCCGATGCCGATCCCGGCGATGAAGCGCCAGAGGACGAGATCGAAGCCGTTGGTCTGAAACGCCATGATGGCGGTGGTGACGGAGTACCAGATCAGCGATCCCGTGAACACGGCGCGGCGCCCGAACCGGTCGGCGACTTGGCCAAACGCCAGCGTTCCCACCCAAAGCCCGGCGAAGGTCGCGAACACGAAGACGCCGAAGCCCGCGACCTTCAAGACGGCCAGCGAGGCGAATATGCCGAGCGAATCCGGTTTGAACAGCCCGGACGCGACCATGCCGGGCGCGACATAGCCGGTGAAGAACAAATCGTAATATTCGAAAAACCCGCCCAGCGAGATGAGCAGAACGAGGCGCCAGACGGCGCGCGTCGTCGGCAGCCGGTCGAGCCGCGCGGCGACTTCGGCATATTTCTGGGCCTGGGCGTTGAGCTGGACTTGCATTCGATCCCCCCGGAGACCCCCGGCGCTGTGCGAGGGACTGTTGCTTCGCCGGCTTTACCCGCGATTCGCCACGGGCCGGACGGCGTTCTCGCGCTTCTTAGCGCGTTCCCGTATATGCTGCAACTCGGCGACGCGTGTCGCCTGGATTTTTCGTCGGCGGCTGCGCGCCGGCCCGGCGTTGGGGAGGACATATGTCGTGAGCCACATCGTCTATGTCCTGAACGGGCCGAACCTCAACCTGCTCGGCAAGCGCCAGCCCGCGATCTACGGGCATGAGACGCTGGCCGACGTCGAGGCCTCGTGCCGGAGCGCCGGGGCCGAATTGCAGCTCGAAATCGAGTTCCGCCAGAGCAACCGCGAATATGAGATCATCGACTGGATTCACGAGGCGCGCGAGAGGGCTGTCGGGATCGTCATCAATCCCGCCGCTTTCACCCACACCTCGGTCGCCATCCTCGACGCGCTCAATGCCTTCGAGGGACCGATCATCGAGGTCCATATCTCGAACATCCACAAACGCGAGCCGTTCCGCCATCATTCCTACGTCTCAGGCGTAGCGTCGGGCGTGATCGCCGGCTTCGGCGTCCAGGGCTATGCGCTGGCGTTGCAGCATATGGCGCGGCTGATTGGTGAGACGAAGGCGTAAGCTGCGTCGCGCGGTTGCCCTCATCCGGCGCTTCGCGCCACCTCTCGGCGAACGAGACGTTCGCCTGACACCCGCAAGCGGGAGAAGGGTTGGGGTGAGGGCGCGGCGATGAGCCGCTAGCGAGCAGAAATCCTCACGCCCACTCGCCCTTGCGGAAGACCGGCGCGCGGCTGCCGTCGGCGTGAACGCCGTCGATGTCGATCTTGTCCGAACCGATCATCCAGTCGATGTGGATGAGGCTCTTGTTGCCGCCTTGCGCGGCGATCTCATCGGGCGTCAGCTTCGCGCCTTCGAGGAAGCATTTCGAATAGCATTGGCCGAGCGCGATGTGGCAAGCGGCGTTCTCGTCGAACAGCGTATTGAAGAACAGCAATCCGCTCTTCGAAATCGGCGAGGAATGCGGCACCAGGGCCACCTCGCCCAGGCGGCGGGCGCCCTCGTCGGTATCCAGCACTTTGTTCAGCACCTCCTCGCCGCGCGCGGCTTTCGCTTCGACGATGCGTCCTCCCTCGAATCGCACCGCGATTTCGTCGATCAGGGTGCCCTGGTAGGAGAGCGGCTTAGTGCTGACGACACGGCCTTCGACGCGTAGCGCGTGCGGTGTGGTGAAGACCTCCTCGGTCGGGATATTCGGGTTGCAGATGACGCCGTTCTTGGCGACCGAAGCGCCGCCCTGCCATTCGTGCCCATCGGCAAGACCGATCGTCAGGTCCGTGCCGGGGCCGGAATAATGCAGCGCGCGGAACCTGTGCCGATTTAGCATTTCGGTCCGGCTGCGCAGCACGGCGTTATGCGCCGTCCAAGCCGCGACCGGATCGTCGTTGTCGACGCGCGAGGCGGCGAAGATCGCATCGGCGAGCTTGGCGACCGCGACGGGCTCCTCGTCGCCGGGAAAGACCTGCCTGGCCCATGAAGCGTTGGGATAGGCGACGAGGTTCCAGTTGATGTCGAAGCCGGCGATTTTTTCCAACGCCGGCTGATAGGCGATCGAATTGGCCCGGTTGGCGCGCGCGACCTTCGCGGGGTCCTCGGCGGAAAGCAGCATCGGATTGTCCCCGACGACCCCCAGCCGCGCCGCGCCGCCGGCGAAGGCCTTGGCGACGCCGTCATAGAGCCAGCCCGGGGCGCGATCGAAGCTCTCGTCCCGCGCGAAGCGAAAACGCGAAAGGGTGATCTCTTCGTCGGAGAGGATCGGGGTGACGAGGCCCGCGCCCGCCTTATAGGCATGTTCGACGATCCGCCGCACCAACGGCAGCGCCGCGACCGGCGCGGTCAGGAACAGATCCTGCCCCGGCTGGAGGCACACCCCGACCTTGACGGCCACCTCGGCCAGCCTGTCGAGTTTCACGGGGTCAATCGATGCGGAGAGGTTGCGCTGATGCGTTGTCATAGGGCTCGTCCTGGAACGGTGTCGGTCAGGCATACATAGCTCGTGTTGCGCTTCATTCCAGCCGTCATCGCGAGCAAAGCGAAGCGATCCAGACTTAGGGTCTGGGGCGCCGGCTTAGTCTGGATCGCTTCGCTTTGCTCGCGATGACGGGGGAGGCTGGCTGGCGGTGGTCGAGTGGCCAGCGCGAGATCGGCAGGGAGCGCCGTCGACCTCATGGAAGCCTCTTCTTTCCGAAGTTTTGAGGCTGTCAATGGCGCGCCTTTCGCGCGCCGCCTCCGGCGGTCGAAGACCATTGACAGCCTCAAAACTTCGGAAGTTCATGCTTCCATGAGGTCGACGGCTTGGTGTGTGACGGGAGGGTCGGCCCGAGGTGAAAATGTCGGGAGTCGCCTGTCGGACCGTGGAATTGCGCATTCGTATCCTGTCACGGTACCCCGACTAGATGAGCCTTCGGAATAGCCAAGTGCGCCGCTTCTCGCGACCCAGCGCTTTAACGCTGAGATTGATAATTACTGAGGCACGAATTACGTTGGGTAGGGCTTGTTTTCTTCCTTTCTCGCTCGGGTAGCGGAGACAGTTGCCAAGGATCGAGCCGGCCGGGTCGCTTTGAGGAGATGCTGTTGCGAAAGCAATTGCCCGTTGCGCTGATTTTCTCTCACCCTCATATGTACTGCCGCCGGTGAATTAATTTTTTTCGGAGGGGACTTGTGAAAGACAAAGAATTGCGAGGCCTCGTTCTTGAGAGGTTTTATGCGCTCCGGAATAGCGGTGATCCCGTTCAACTAGCGCAGATCGTTTCCGTCGCTCCCAACGACTTAGTCCAGCTTACAAATGTCTGTGACCAATTAGCAGAGTACGGATTGATCGAATGGAACCCGCTCAAGTCGTTAGCCGGCGTCATCGGAGGGATTGGCCGGATTACGGCACGAGGCGTTGACGTTGTTGACGGTGACGTTTCATCCCCCATCACCGTGACCCTTCACGATCATAGCATTACGGTGTCGGGATCTACGAACGTTCAGATTGGAAACGCCAACTCAATTCAAAATGTCGACATTTCGAAGGTGATGGAAGCGATTGATCGATCGACTGCCTCACCGGAGCAAAAGGAAGAGGCGAAGTCTCTATGGGCAAGGCTTACTAACAATGCGGCCTTCGCCGCGATTGTCGGAGCGGTGGTAACGTTAGCTGGCACGGCTCATTAGCCCGCCGCCATCTCCACCCTTCGTCCCCCGTCATCGAACACATGCACGTCGCGCAGATCCGCGCCGAGCGTGATCGTGTCGCCGGCCCTCGGCGTCTCGCGGCCGCGGATTTCCGCGACGAGCATCGCGTCGTCGGGGCGGCGAACGTGGGCGAAGGAGGATTCGCCGAGGCGTTCCACGAGTTCGACCGTCCCCCGCGTCGCGAAGGCGGCGGGCGCGCCGAGGTGTTCGGGCCTGACGCCGACGGTCAGCGCCGCGTCCTCGCGGAGCGCGCCGGCCGGCGCGACGAAGGCGTCGACCGCGGGGCCGGAAATATAAGCCTGGCCGTCGGCGACGCGGTCGACCTTGGCCTTGAAGAAATTCATCGCCGGCGAGCCGATGAATCCGGCGACGAAGAGATTGGCCGGCGTATAGTAGAGGTCGAGCGGTTTGCCGACCTGCTCGATGATCCCGTGGTTCATCACGACGATCCGGTCGGCTAGCGTCATCGCCTCGATCTGGTCGTGCGTGACGTAGACCATCGTCGCCCCGAGCAGCCGGTGCAGCCGAGCGATCTCGACGCGCGTCGATACGCGCAGCGCGGCGTCGAGATTGGACAGCGGCTCGTCGAACAGGAAGACGTCGGGTTCGCGCACGATGGCGCGACCTATGGCGACGCGTTGGCGCTGGCCGCCGGAGAGATCGCGCGGCTGGCGCTGGAGCAGCGGCTCGAGTTTCAACATGCGCGCGGCCTCGGCGACGCGGCGATCCATTTCCGTGCGCTCGACGCCGGTGAACTTGAGACCGAATGTCATGTTCTTGCGGACGTTCATATGGGGGTAGAGCGCGTAGGACTGGAACACCATGGCGATCTTGCGCTCGGCGGGGGCGAGCGCATTGACGAGCCGGTCGCCGATGTAGATGTCGCCCGAGGTCGGCGCGTCGAGCCCGGCGATCATGCGCAGCAGGGTCGATTTTCCGCAGCCGGACGGCCCGACCAGCACGAGGAATTCACCGTTGTCGACGCCGAGATCGATATCGCTGAGAACGCGCGTGTCGCCGTAGGCCTTGGCGAGCTTTTCAATGCGCAGGTTGGCCATGGAGAGGAACCCTATTTCACCGCGCCGGCGGTGAGCCCGCTGATGAGCTGCCGGGAGAAGATGACGTAAATGGCGATGACCGGCAGGATCGCCATCGACAGGGCCGCGAGCACGGAATTCCAGTCGGTGATGTACTCACCGAGGAACTGCTGCACGCCGAGCGTGATCGTATGGGTCGAGTCGGACGAGGTGAGGATCAGCGGAAACCACAGATCGTTCCAGATCGGCACGATGGTGAACACCGCGACGGTGGCGATGGCGGGACGCAGCAGCGGCGCGATCACCTCGAAGAAGATGCGCGTCTCCGGCACACCGTCGCAGCGGGCCGCGTCGCGCAGGTCCTTTGGAATCTGCTGGATGAACTCGCTGAGGATGAAGATCGACATCGGCAGTCCTTGCGCGACATAGACGAGGATCAGCGCCGTCAGCGTGTCGTTGAGGCCGGCCTTGCGCATCATGGTGAGGATCGCGACCGAGCCGAGACGGATCGGCACCATGATGCCGATCGAGAGAAAGAGCGCCAGCGCCGTCGAGCCGCGAAACTTGTATTCAGTCAGGGCCCAGCCGGCCATCGCGCCGAACAGCAGCACGAGCCCCATGCTGACGAGGGTGACGATCAGCGAATTGGCGAAATAGGTCCCGACATGCGAGGCGTGGAACACCTTCAGGTAGCCGATGAGGGAAAATGTGGTCGGGTCCGGCGGCGCGAGCGGCGCCCCGAAGATGGCCCTGCGCGCCTTGAAGGAGTTCATCACGACAAGCAGGATCGGCCCGACCGCGAGCGCGCTGTAGGCGATGAGGATGACGTGAACGCCGAGGCTCTGCGCGCGATGTTTGAGCATCGTTTTTCCTAGAATGCATAGCGCTGCAGGCGGCGCTGCACGACGAAGAGATAGAGGCAGACGCCGACGAGAATGATGAAGAACATCACCGTCGCCACCGCCGCCCCCATCGTCGGATTGCCGAGCTGCAACTGAAAGCCGAAGAACGTGCGGTAGAAGAACGTGCCGAGAATGTCGGAGGCGAAATTCGGCCCGGCGAGCGCGCCCTTGACGGAGTAGATGAGATCGAACGCGTTGAAGTTGCCGACGAAGGTGAGGATCGAGACGAGGCCGATGGTCGGCGCCACCAATGGCAGCTTGATGTGGAGGAAGATGCGGAAGTGCCCAAGCCCGTCGACGCGCGCGGCGTCGACGAGCTCGTCGGGGATGTTGAGCAGCGCCGCGTAGATCAGCATCATGGGAATGCCGACGAATTGCCAGACGGAGATCAGCGCCAGGGTGACGAGCGCCGTCGAAGGCAGGCCGAGCCAGGGCGCAAACCAGGCGCCGAGCCCGACGCTCTTGAGCGCGCCTTCGGCCACCCCCCAGAGCGGCGAAAGGATGAGGTTCCAGGCGAAGCCGACGATGACCACCGACAGCATGGTCGGCAGGAAAATAACGGTGCGATAGAGCCCCTTCAGCTTTAGGCCGGGCAGGCTCAGCAAACCCGCCAGCGCGATGCCGATCGGATTTTGCACCAGCATATGAACTGCGAAGAAGAGCAGGTTGTTCTTCGCCGCGTTCCAGAATGGCGTCGACCAGACTGCGTCCGTCAGGAGCGTCACGAAATTGGTGAGACCGACGAAGTGGTAAGCGCCGGAACTGTCGGTCGAATAGGTCGACAGTCCCATGGTCGCGAGCAGCGGGTAGATCGAAAACAGCGTGTACACGGCGAGGGCGGGCCCGAGAAACAGCGCCATGAGCGCGAAGAACCGCCCGCGCGGCATCGAGGCGACGACTTGGGATAAGGGTTCGGCCATCGTTCGTTTCGTCGGATAAGAGAAGAGCGAGCGTCGCCGTATTCGCCGGCCGCCGTCAAGCGGTCCTGTTCGGCAAGAGAGTACGCCCTCCGCTCGGGCGGAGGGCGCATTCGTTCAGAGCGTCACTTGGCGGGGTGGTACCATTTGTCCAGGCCGTCCTGCAGCTGCTTGCCGGCGGCGTCGGGCTTCAGCGTGCCGTTGATGACCTGCGCCGAGACGTTCCAGAGTTCGTTCTCGAGATTCGGCGTTCCGCGGTTCAGGATCTGATAGGAGTTGCGGATGGTCGACTTGCAGTCCTTCCGCCACCCGACCATCTCCGCCGCGAGAGGGTCCTTGATCGTCACCGGCGCATTGCTGAGCGGGAAGAACCCCGGCAGAGCGTTGGCGTAGAGGGTCGCGAATTCCGGCGTCGTCAGCCATTCCAAGAACTTCTTTGCGTCTTCCTTGTTCTTCGAGGCCGAGTTGACCCCCATGCCGATATCCACGTGGTCGGAGATGTAGCACTGGCTCTGACCGGCCGGCAGGGGCGGCGGGAACGCGCCCATCGGGAATTGCGCCTGACTGCGGAAGGTCGAAATGTCCCACGATCCCGCGGGATAGATTGCCGCCTTGCCGAGCGAGAACAGGTTCTGGCTGTCGGGGTATTTCTGAGCCTGGAAGCCGGAGCCCATGTAGGGCGCCCACGAAGCGAGCTCCTTGAACACGGCGACATAGCTCGGGTCGGAGTATTTCTCTTTTCCGGCGATCAGGGCGAGGCGGCCGGTCTCTCCGTTCCAGTAGTCGGGGCCAATGTTCTGGAAGCCCATTGTCGCGGCCTCCCACTGGTCGGCCGTGCCGAGGTCGATCGGCGTGTAGGTGCCGTCCTTCTTCAGCTTGTCGAGAATGGCGTGGAACTCGGCCATCGTTTTGGGCTCTTGGGCGCCGATCTTCTTGAAGGCGTCCTTGTTGTAGATGAATCCGTGGATCACGGACGCCATCGGCACGCAGAAGGTGACCTTGCCGTCGTCGGTCGACCAGGCGGCCTTGGCCACGTTGGAGAAGCCATCCATGCCTTTGAGGTCGTTGAGGGCGTCGAGCTGGTGCTTCTGGTACAGCTGGAGGGACGCGTCAAACGGCCGGCAGGTGATGAGGTCGCCCGCAGTGCCGCCGTCGAGGCGGGCGTTCAGCGCGGCGTTGTAATCGGCCGGCGCCAAGGGCGCGAATTCGACCTTGATGTCGGGGTAATGCTTGTTGAAGGCAGGAATGATCGTGTTGTTCCAGATGTCGGCGTCGTCGTTGCGCCAACTCTCGATTTTCAGCGTTCCCGCTTGGGCCGCCGCGAGGCCGGTCAGCAGCGCAGCGAGCGCCACCCCGCTTCGCACAATGGAAGTCGCATAGTTCATCGCTCACTCCTCCGATGCCGGGCGTCATGCCCGGGTTTGAAATTCTCCGCCTCGGTCGCCCGTCGCGCGCGCGAGCGCCGTCTCCAGATCGCCCTCGCAGGCGGCGACGAGCGCTTTGGCTGCTGGCGCGTCGAGCCGGCTGGCCGCGACAACCACCGCCGCTTTGACGTCGTAGTTGGTCGCGTCGAGCGCCGCCGCCGCCGTCCCGCCGTCCACCTCGCTCAAGCACTCCACGATGCCGCGCGCGCGGGCGCGCAGCTTGGCGTTCTCGGGTCGCAGATTGACCATCAAGCCGCGGTGCACGTGGCCGAGCTTGGCGCAGGCCAGCGTCGAAATCACGCCGAGCGCGGCCTTTTGCGCGGTTCCCGCGCCGAGCCGCGTCGAACCGTCGATCGCCTCCGGGCCAGTTTCGAGCAACACGCCGACGTCGGCGCCATCGAGCAGCGGCGCGCCGGCTCGGCAGGCGATGGCGACGACGCGGGCGCCGCGGGCCTTGGCGGCGCGCGCTCCGGCGACGGTGAAGGGAGTCGAGCCGCTTGCGGAAACCGCGATGACGAGATCGTTGGCGCAGGGTTCGAGCGCTTCGATCGCGCGCCGCGCGGCGGCTTCGTCGTCTTCGCCCGCGCTGTCGACGAGCGATCCGGGGGCGGCGCCGCTGGGCGCAACGAAGGCGAGGCGCGCGGCGTCGAGGCCGAAGGTGCCTGGCAGTTCCGCGCCGTCCTGCATCGCGAGGCAGCCTGAAGCGCCGGCGCCGAGATAAATCAGTCGACCGCCCGCGCGCAGCGCCGCGGCCGCCTCGGCGGCGGCGGCGTGCAGCCTATCGGCGACTTCCGCAACGCGCTGAACGGCGCGAACCTGGTCGTCGACAAGGGCCTTGAGCAGTGAGTGGTCGTCGCGCGGGGCGCGGTCAAGCGTCGCGTTCAATGCTCCCCCCTCGGCCTGTGCGCGTTCGGCAACGGCATACCACTAGATACCTCTTGTTTTCGATCATTAACTAAATGTATACCTCTTGTCTAGGGGCGAGACGCGCCCGCTGCCGTTTTGCTGCAGGGCGGCGCGTCGGGGCCGGAGGATGAGCATGAATGAGCTTCGCCAGGCGCGACCTGAGCGGGGACCGCTTTTCGAGGCGGTCGGAGCGACGCTGAAGCGGGAAATCGCCTCCGGACGCTTCGCCGGCGCCGACGTCCTGCCGGGCGAGCGGGAATTGTCTGAGATCTTGCGCGTCTCGCGCACGACTCTTCGGCGCGCCATCGCCAGCCTGGTCGAAGAGGGCGTGCTGTTCCATCGCCACGGCGCCGGCACCTTCGTGCGGCGCAACGCTCCGCATGTCGAGCAGCCGCTTTCCCGATTGACGAGTTTCACCGAGGATATGCGCTCGCGCGGGTTTGCCGCGTCCTCGCGCGAGATCGAGCGCGGCCTGTTTCTGCCGACGCCCGAGGAGGCGATGATGCTCGGCGTCAGTCCGCGCGACAGCGTATTTCGTCTCGCCCGTCTGCGCCTCGCCGACGGCGTTCCGATGGCGATCGAACGGGCGGTGGTGCCGGCCCGCTTCATCAGCGACGCGGCGCATGTCGGCGACTCCCTTTACGCCGCGCTCGACGGCGAGGGCTGGCGGCCGGTCAGGGCGCTGCAGCGGCTGCGGGCGGTGGTGCTCGGCGCGGTCGACGCGGCATTGCTCGACGTTCCCGAAGGCTCGGCTGCGCTCGACATCCATCGTATCGCTTACCTCGCGGACGGGCGTTGCGTCGAATATACGCGATCGTTCTATCGGTCGGACACTTACGATTTCGTCGCCGAGTTGACGCTCTCGCCAAGCGCGCTCGCCGGACACAGCGAGGGGACAGCGTAATGAGCCAGACTTTTATGGCGGCCGAGATCAACGACGCCGGCAAAGCCGTGGCGCGCCAACTCGTGGCCAACGCCACGCCGACGGCCGCCGTCGCCGCGGCCTTGCGCGCCCGGGATCCGCAGGTGGTCGTGACGATCGCGCGCGGCAGTTCCGATCACGCCGCGCTCTACTTGAAGCATCTCGTCGAGTTGCGGCTCGGTCTCGTCTGCGCTTCGCTTGGTCCGTCGGTCGCCTCGCTCTATCGCGCGCCGCTGCGCCTCCGGGACGCTGTCGCAGTTACGATTTCCCAATCCGGCCGCAGTCCCGACATCCTTGCGATGCAGAGCGCCGCGCGCGAGGCGGGGGCCTTCACGGTCGCGCTTGTCAATGACGCGGGCTCGCCCGCGGCGCTCGAGGCCGACGCGCTGCTGCCCCTGCACGCGGGCGAAGAGCGTTCGGTGGCGGCGACGAAGACGATGATCGCCTCGCTCGTCGACGGCGCCTCGCTCGTCGCGCATTGGTCCGGCGACGCCGATTTGCGCGCCGCGCTCGACGATTTGCCGGCCCTTCTCGACGCCAATTCGGCTCCCGCGCCCGAAGAGCTCGTGTCCAAGATCGCCGCGACGCGCTCGCTCTATGTGCTCGGGCGGGGCGCCACGCTGGCGATCGCGGCGGAGGCCGCGCTCAAGCTCAAGGAGACGAGCGCGATCCACGCCGAAGCGTTCTCTTCCGCCGAAGTTCTGCACGGGCCGGCCGGTGTGATCACGCCGGGCTTTCCCGTGATCGCCTTCGTGCCCGCGGACGCGGCGCGCGCCGGCATGCTGGAGACGATCGAGCGTCTAGCCTCGTTTGGCGCCGCGCCGCTCCTCGTCGACGTCGAGCCGCATCCGTTCTGGCCGACCTTGATCGCGCCCGCTTCAGGACACACGCTGCTGACGCCGATCCTGGCGCTGCATACGTTCTACCGCCTCGCCGAGGCGACGGCGCGCCGCCGCGGACGTGATCCCGACACGCCGCCGAATCTGATGAAAGTCACCCGCACGGTTTGACGAGGAGAGGGATGGGATGAGCGAAACACCGGAATTGTCGACGCGCGGGCGCAAGTCGCGCGTGCTGGTGGTCGGCCTGGGAACGATGGGAATGAGTCATGCGCGCGCTTATCGCGCCATTGAGGGCTTCGATCTCGCCGGCCTGTGCACCCGCAACGCCGCGGCGCGCGGCGACCTCGATGCAGAATTCGCTGGCGTGCCTCGGTTCGACGACCTCGCGACCGCGCTCGCCGCGCTGAAGCCCGACGCGGTTGCGATCGCGTCATATACCGAATTTCATGCGTCGATGGCGCTGCAGGCGATCGAGGCCGGCGCGCACGTATTTTGCGAGAAGCCGCTCGCCGACACGCTGAAGGCGGCCGAGAAGATCGTCGCTGCGGCGCGCGCCGCCAAGCGCGCGCTGCTGGTCGGCTATATCCTGCGCGTTCACCCCTCGTGGACGCGCTTCGTGGAGATCGGCCGCACGCTGGGCAAACCGCTTGCCATGCGCATGAACCTCAACCAGCAATCGTCCGGCTCGTTCTGGAACGTGCACAAGGCCCTCATGCGCTCCACCTCGCCGATCATCGATTGCGGGGTGCATTACGTCGATATCATGTGTCAGGTCACCCGGTCGCGGCCGGTCGCGGTGCACGCAGTCGGCGCGCGGCTGACCGACGAGATCGCGCCCACGATGTACAATTATGGCCATCTGCACATCGCTTTCGAGGACGGCTCGGTCGGCTGGTACGAAGCAGGGTGGGGCCCGATGATGAGCGAGACCGCCTTTTTCGTAAAGGATATGATCGGACCGAAGGGCTGCGTCTCGATCGTCGCCAAGGAGCCGGCGGCGGGCGACGCGACGCATTCGGCCGATCATGATACGCACACCCGCACCAACGCCTTGCGCATCCATCATGCCGCGCTTGACGCCGCCGGCGCTTTCGCGCACCCCGACGAGGTCCTCTCCACCGAGGAGGAGCCGGGGCACCAGGAGCTCTGCGAGCGCGAGCAGCGCCTTTTCCTTCGCGCCATTCGCGGCGAAGTCGATTTGACCGAGCATCTCGAGGACGCGCTCAATTCCCTGCGCATCGTATTCGCCGCCGACGAGAGCGTGCGCACCGGAGAAGTCGTGCGCTTGTGAGGCGGCGCCGCCGTTCCTTCCCCCCTCGCGGGTGTCAGGCGAACGTTTCGTTCGCCGAGAGGTGGGGGCCGAAGGCCGACGGATAAGGGGCCGCGCCGAAGGCGCTTGTTAGCATCATCCCGGTCCCGCTGGACAGCCGCGCCTTGCGGCTTGCACAGATGTCGTGTCCGCTGGCCTTCGTGCTATCCATTGGCGACAGGCGGTTCAGGAGAGGCTTGCGATGAGGATCTGTGTGGTCGGCGCCGGGGCGATCGGAGGTCTGCTCGCCGCCCGATTGGCGCGGGCCGGCGAGGTGGTCTCGGTGGTGGCGCGCGGCGCCCATCTCGAAGCGATCCGGAAGGATGGGCTTCGTCTCACCGACGAGCATGGCGGAGGGTTCGCGGTTGAGGTTGCGACAACCGACAAGATCAGAGAGGTCGGCGCACAGGACTGTGTGATTCTGGCCGTGAAGGCGCATCAGGTGGCGGCCGTCGCCGCCGATATTCCCGCGCTTCTCGGCCGCGACGCGACGATCGTCACCGCGCAGAACGGCATTCCGTGGTGGTATTTCTTCAAGCACGGCGGCGAACACGAGGGCCGGCGGCTCGAGACCGTCGATCCCGGCGGGGTGATCGCGGCCCATCTGCCGGTCGAGCGCGTCATCGGCAGCGTCGTCTACGCGGCGGCCGAGATCGTCGCGCCTGGGGTGATCAAACACTCAGAAGGCAATCGGTTTTCCCTGGGTGAGATCGATGATTCGAGCACGCCGCGAGTGGCGGCTCTGTCCGAGGCGCTGATGCGGGCCGGCTTCAAGGCGCCGGTCGTCACGGACATTCGCAATGAGATCTGGATGAAACTGTGGGGCAACCTCTGCTTCAATCCGGTCAGCGCGCTGACCCACGCCACTCTCGAAGATATTTGCCATTATCCGCCGACGCGCGAACTCATTGCGCGGATGATGAAAGAGGCGCAAGCGATCGGCGAGGCGTTGGGCGTGCGGTTTCGCCTCTCGATCGACAAGCGCATCGCAGGGACGGAGGCGGTCGGCCGACACAAGACTTCGATGTTGCAAGACATCGAGGCTGGGCGCGCGATCGAGGCCGACGCGTTGCTCGGCTCGGTGCTCGAACTCAGCCGCCTTACCGGCGTGGCTGCGCCGAGCCTGGAAATCGTCTACGCGCTGGTCAAACTCACTGCTAAGATGCTGCTTGAGCAGAACGGCAGGCTCGCGATTGAACCTTTGTGAGCGACCCAGACTTACATCTCTCGGACGGAGAACGCCATGTCGAGCGTATCGACGCTTCAGGATTTGATGATTTCTGGCCAAGACGCTCGTCCCTCGATCTTGGCGCCGGGCGCCCGACCGCTTTCCTTCGGCCGGCTTCGAGAGCTGATTCGCGAGACGGTCGCCTCGCTCAACCGCTATGGCTTCGGTCGCGGCGACCGGATCGCGATCGTTCTTCCCAACGGTCCCGAAATGGCGACCGCCTTCATCGCGGTCGCCGCGGCAGCGACTGCGGCGCCGCTGAATCCGGCGTATCGCGCCGATGAGTTCGAGTTTTACATGTCGGATCTAAGCGCCAAGGCCTTGGTCGTCGAGGCCGGCAGCGCCAGCCCGGCCGTAATGGTCGCGCGCAAGCTGGGCGTCCTGGTCCTCGAACTGCAGCCACAGGCGGAATCGGGAGTAGGCGCATTCGTCTTGACGTCCGCGGCGCCCCGCAAAGCGGGGCTCTCGCCAGGCTTCGCGCATCCGGACGAGATCGCGCTGATCCTGCATACCTCCGGCACGACGTCGAGACCGAAGATCGTGCCGCTCACGCACCGGAATGTCAGCGTGTCCGCGCAAAATATCGCAGCCCATCTGGCATTTGCGCCGTCCGATCGCGGCCTGAACATCATGCCGCTGTTTCATATCCATGGACTGATGGCGGGGTTGCTTGCGCCACTCTCACGCGGCGGCAGCGTATTCTGCACGCCAGGCTTCAATGCGCTGAGATTTTTTCCTTGGCTGCAGGAGGCCAGGCCGACCTGGTACACCGCCGTGCCGACCATGCATCAGGCGATCCTCACCCGCGCGGGCCAGCACAAGCACGCCATCGCCGCCAACCCGCTGCGCTTCCTGCGCTCGTCCTCGTCCTCGATGCCGCCGCGAGTCATCGCCGAGTTGGAGGCAACCTTCGGCGCGCCGCTGATCGAGGCTTACGGCATGACCGAGGCGGCGCATCAAATGGCCTCCAATCCGCTAAATGGCGTCCGCAAGCCTGGCTCCGTCGGCGTCGCCGCGGGGCCCGAGATCGCGATCATTGACGAGAGCGGCAGAGTCAGGGGGGCGGGTGAGATCGGCGAAGTCGTCATCCGCGGCGCCAACGTCACGGCAGGATACGAGAACAATCCCAAAGCAAACGACGAAGCGTTCACCGGCGGCTGGTTCCGCACCGGCGATCAGGGCGTCATCGACGAGGACGGCTACATCACTCTCACGGGGCGCCTCAAGGAGATCATCAACCGTGGCGGCGAGAAAGTCTCGCCGCGCGAGGTCGACGACATTTTGATGGAGCACACGGCCGTCCGGCAGGTCGTCACCTTCGCCATGCCGCACGACAAGCTCGGCGAGGACGTCGCGGCGGCGGTGGTCTTGCGAGAGGGATTGCAGCCCACCGAGAAGGAACTGCGAGATTTCGTCAGCGAGCGGTTGGCCCCCTTCAAGGTGCCGCGCCGAATCGTGTTCCTCGACGAAATTCCGAAGGGCTCCACGGGCAAGCTTCAGCGTATCGGCTTGGCGGCGAAGCTCGGCCTGTAAGCGGACTTTGCTCGGCTACGGTTGGGCGACGGCGAGGCGTTCGTGGGTTCGATCCCTGCTCATCGCCTTGAGCGGAGACCCCGCAATCGGGCGGCCCGCCGTCTCGATCTGAACCGCATTATGCCGCGCAGACATTTCAGGAGAAGTCTCATGAAGAAAGCTCGCTGCCCTGACTCCAGCCAGAACGAGAAACGCGACGCCGACGACTAGCGAAACCTTGAACTGCCGGCGCGCCATCGCACGAATTGCCGCGGGCGAAAGGTCTGGCTCCTCGATATGCCGACCGATTTTCAAATCCTATCTCCGATTCGCCGCATGGTCGCGGGGCGACGTCGGCAGAGGCGCCGACGTCGTTGTTTTCATGGGGGCTTTCCGCCACCTCGCTCACCTCATCCCCTATCCCTATTCTCGTCGCCGTGCCGGCCGCCATGATGGAACCCGCGAGCGAGGACGTGGAACAGGATGGTGAAGGTGCGCTTCTGGCCGTCGTCGAGGCTGGCGTAGAGGGGCGCCGCGGCGTCGGCGACAACCTTCAATTCGGTCGAGCGTTGCGCCAGCCGGTCTGAGCGCAGGCGCAATCGGTCGATTAGAGACGGACGGTCGCCATCGTCTTCATGTTCGCGCATCGCGCGGAAGCGATCGGCTCGATCCTTGGCGACGCCGCGGACGGCATTCTCAAAAAGCGGCCAGTTCCTTTCCTGATCGGCCGTGAGTTTGAGGCCGCTCTTGAGCCCGCCGAGCCACGCATCGAGGAGCGCGGCGCGCTGCGCCATCCAATGATGGTGCTCTCCCTGCGCCGGCATGTCGTTCGCATCGGCAAAAGCGGCGGAGACGAGCGGGCTGCTGGCTAGCAGAGCGATCGCAGCGCCGGCAAGGATCATTTTCTTCATAGGCCACCACCTGATGAGTTGCGTTGGGCTGTCGTTGAACAGTCGTGCAAGGGTTTCCGACGATACGGATTTGCACCCCGTGTGAGGCATCGCACCCAGATCGTCGATGAGGGAATTTAAGGCGGCGGGACGGGAAGTCACGTTAAGCGTTGTTACAACATATTGCCGGGCGACCCCGGCGGCGCCGGCGGGAGCGCGACCACCGCCGACCGCGGGGAGCGATGATCAGGCCGAGTCATGTCCGCCTCGCGCCCAACGGCGGGCGCGCCTGACGCGCCCGCCAGGCAAAATCCGGCGCCATCGGCGGCGCAGCCACCAGCTGAGTCGGTCAAGGTAGAGATAGACGACCGGCGTCGTATAGAGGGTCAGCGCCTGGCTCACGATCAGGCCGCCGACGATGGAAATGCCGAGCGGCTGGCGCAACTCGCTGCCTTCGCCAAAGCTGAAGCACAGCGGGAGGGCGCCGAGCATGGCGGCTGTCGTCGTCATCATGATCGGGCGGAATCGCATCACCGCGGCATGGAAGATCGCCTCCCGGCTCTCCATCATTTCGTCGCGCTCCGCCTGCAAGGCGAAGTCAATCATCAGGATCGCGTTCTTTTTGACGATGCCGATGAGGAGGATGACCCCAATCAGGGCGATGATCGTGAACTGGGTATGGAACAGGAGCAGCGCCAGCACCGCCCCGACACCGGCTGAGGGGAGGGTCGACAGAATCGTGATCGGATGGACGAAGCTCTCGTAGAGAATGCCCAGCACGATATAGATCGCCACCACCGCTGCGATCACCAGAAGCAGCTCGCTGCCGAGGGACTGTTCGTAAACCAGCGCCGTGCCGGCGAACCCGCCGATCAGGTCGCTCGGCATACGGATCGCTTGCACCGCGCGTTGGATCGAGCTCGCCGCGTCGCTCAGCGACTTGCCTTCGGGCAGGTTGAACGAGATCGTCGTCGCCACGTACTGGCTCTGATGGTTGACCGCGAGCGGCGTGCTCGAGGGGCCGAAGCTGGCGAAGGTCGACAGCGGCGTCATCGTCTCCGACGACGTCGACACCGCGGCGCCGGTCGATGCGCTCATGTTCCCGGTCGATGCGATTGTCGCCTGGGCTGCCGTGCGCACGGCGGCGGCTTCGCTGCTGGCGCTGGTCGCGCTGCTCGCGCTGGTCGTCGTCGGGGCGAGCGACACGACATGGCTGGTGGGCGCGACGGCATTGTTGGTGATGGCCGCACCGTTGTTGGTCGCCGAGGCGACGGCGGAGGACAGCGTGGGATTGACCGGCGGCGTCGCGGCCGCCGTTGCGATCGTGACGCCGGTCGGGGTCCCCGCGCTCACCGCGCTGAGTTGGGTGGTTGCCGATCCGCTCGGTTGCCCACCGGACGTGCTGACCCAAATGTCCGCGAGCGTGGACGGACGCTGCCAGTATTTCGGCGCGACTTCCATCACGACGTGGTACTGGTTCAGCGCGTTGTAGATCGTCGAGACGGAACGCTGTCCGAATGCGTCGTACAACGTGTTGTCGATCTGGTACATCGTCAGACCCAGCCGCGACGCCGTGTCGCGATTCACTACGATATTCGTCTCGAGGCCTGTCTGTTGCTGGTCGGAGCTCACGTCGACGAGAGATTTGTCCTTCTCGAGCGCCGCTAAGAGTTTCGGCCCCCATTCGTAGACTTCCGAGGTGCTGTCGCCGAGTATCGTGTATTGATAGAGCGCGTTACTCGATCGGCCGCCCACACGAATATCCTGCACCGGTTGCAGGTACAGCCGCCCTCCGGGAACGGCGGCGAGCTTGCGCCGCAGCCGCGCCATGACCTGGTCGATCCCGTCCCGTTCGCTGAGCGGCTTCAGTGAGATGTAGGCGGATCCTATATTGGTCTGCGCGGAAGCGCCGCCGCTGCCTGAGCCGGTGAAGCCGACCACATCCTGCACCGCCGGGTCGTGCTGGACGATCGCCATCATCTGCGTAAGCTTCTTGCTCAACAATTGGAACGAGCTGTCTTGATCGGCAACGAGACTGGCGGTCACGCGCCCGGTGTCCTGCTCGGGAAAGAAGCCTTTCGGGATGATCCTGATCAACCAAACGTTCAGCGCCACGGTCGCGACCAGCAACAGCAACACGATGAAACTATGTCTCAGCGCGACGGCCAGGCTGCGCGCATAGCCGTCCTGGAGACGTTGGAACAGGCTTCTTCGGCGGATGGACTCGAGGCTCCGCCCGGTATCCGCGCGAAGGACCAGCGCGCACATCATTGGCGTCGTCGTCAGGGAGATGAACATCGACACCAGGATGGCCAGCGAAAGCGTGACGGCGAACTCGCGGAAGAGGCGCCCGATGATGCCGCTCATCAGAAGAATCGGCAGAAAAACGGCGATCAGCGACAGGGAAATGGAGACGACGGTGAATCCGACGTCGCGCGCGCCGCGAAGCGCCGCCTGCCTTCGCGACATGCCGTCCTCGAGATGCCGCGAGATATTCTCCAGCACGACGATGGCGTCGTCCACCACGAAGCCCGTCGCGATCGTCAGCGCCATGAGCGACAGGTTGTCGAGAGAATAACCCAGCAGGTACATCGTCCCGAACGTGCCGATGATGGAGACCGGCACCACGACGGCCGGAATGATCGCGGCGCGCCCGTTGCGCAGGAACGCGTACACCACGGCGACGACCAGGATGCCGGCGATGATGAGCGTTCGCTGCGTCTCGCTGAGCGAGGCCCGGATCGTCGTCGAGCGGTCCGAAGCGAACGCGATGTCGAGGTTCGCCGGCATCGCCGCCTTGAGGTGGGGTATCGCCGCTCGCACTGCGTCGACCGTCGTGATGATGTTCGCGCCGGGTTGGCGAAAAACGATGACCAGCACGGCCGGCTTTCCGTCGGCGAGACCGAGGTTCCGCAGGTCCTGCACCGAATCCCGTACGTCCGCCACGTCCTCCAGGCGGACCGCGTCCCCATTGCGGTAGGCGACGACCGACGATCGATAGTCCGCCGCGCGATTGGCCTGATCGTTGGTGTAAATCTGCCAACGACGTCCGCCGATATCGATATCGCCCTTCGGACTGTTGGCGTTCGCGCTCGACAGCGCCGAGCGGACGTCCTCCAACCCGATGCCGTAATGCGACAGCTTCGTGGGGTCCAACTCGACCCGCACGGCGGGCAAGGCCGCGCCGCCGATGATCACCTCCCCGACGCCGGATATCTGCGACAGTTCCTGCTGCAGGACGACGCTCGCCGCGTCGTACATCTGTCCGCGGGTCAGCGTCGGGGACGTCAGCGAGAGAATCAGCACCGGCGCGTCCGCCGGATTGACCTTGCGGTAGGTCGGTCGCGACAGCAGGTTGGTCGGCAAATCCGCCTGCGCCGCGTTGATCGCCGCCTGCACGTCCTCCGCCGCGCCGTTGATGTCCCGATCCAGTCCGAATTGCAGGATGATGCGGGCCTGGCCGGTCTGGCTTTGCGACGTCATTTCAGTCACGTCGGCGATTTGCCCGAGGTGTCGCTCGAGCGGCTCCGCGAGACTGGTCGCCACGACGTCCGGGCTGGCGCCCGGCAACTGCGCCTGGACCAGAATCGTGGGAAAATCGACCTGCGGCAATGGCGAAACAGGAAGCTGCGCGTAGCCGAGGACGCCTGCTAACGCGATCGCGATCGTCAACAGCGTCGTGGCGACCGGTCTCGATATGAATGGCGCCGATATGTTCATGCCGGCAGAGCCTCTCCGAGCCCCCGCGTCACTCGGCCGACGCCGGACTGATCCGCCGATCGGATCGCTCGGGGAAGAAGCGTTGCGCGAGCCGATCGATCGCGAGGTAGACGACGGGCGTGGTGAACAGGGTGAGCAACTGGCTGACCAGGAGACCGCCGACGATGCAGATGCCGAGCGGCCGGCGCAGCTCCGATCCGGTTCCGGTTCCGAGCATCAACGGCAGCGCGCCGAGCAGGGCCGCCATGGTCGTCATCAGAATCGGCCGGAAGCGCAGCAGGCACGCCTGATGGATCGACTCGCGCGGGCTCTTGCCCTCCTCCCGCTGCGCCTCGAGCGCGAAGTCGATCATCATGATCGCATTCTTCTTCACGATGCCGATGAGGAGGATGATGCCGATGATGCCGATGATGTCGAGGTCGGCGCGGACCAGGCGCAACGCGAGCAGCGCGCCGACCCCGGCGGAGGGCAGGGTGGAGAGAATCGTGATCGGGTGCAGGAAGCTCTCGTAGAGGACCCCGAGCACGATGTAGACGGCGACCACAGCGGCGACGATCAGCACCAGTTCGTTGGAGAGCGACTTCTGGAACGCGGACAGCGCTCCCTGGTAGGACGTTGTGAAGCTGGCCGGTAGCCCGATGTCGGCCTCCGCCTGGCTGATCTCGTCGACCGCGCTGCCCAAGGACGCCCCTTTGGCCAGGTTGAACGAGATGGAAGTCGAGGGAAATTGGCCGAGATGCGCGATCTGGAGCGGCGCGTTGGTCTCGGAGAGAGTCACGACAGCGGACAGCGGCACCTGTCCGGTGCTCGACGTGGACGAAGGTAGATAGATTGCCGAAATCGCGTCGTCGAGACTGTGCAGGTCGTGCATATCCGCGTTCATGATCACGCGATACTGATTGGATTGCGTATAGAACGTCGAGGCGATACGCTGCCCGAAGGTGTCGTAGAGCGCGTTGTCCACCGTGGCGGGCGTGATGCCGAAGCGTGCCGCTGTCCGCCGGTCGATGATCATCCTGAGCTGGCGGCCCTGCAGCGCGAGATCGGTCGAAACGTCCTGGAACTCTGGCATTTGCTGCAGGCGCTGAACCAGCTTCGGCGCCCAAGTCGCGAATTTTGACTGATCCGGGTTTTCGAGGAAGAACATATATTGAGCGCGCCCAACCGTGCTGTCGATCGTGAGGTCCTGCACCGGCTGCATCGCAAGCGAGATGCCAATCACGTGCTTCGTTTCTTCCTCGAGCCTGCGGATGATCTCGCTGGCGTCGTCGCTTCGCTCGTCGCGGGGCTTCAGCGAGATGAGAAGCCTTCCGTTGTTCAAGGCCATGTTCGTCCCGTCGACCCCGATGAAAGAGGCGACGTTGGCGACATCGCGGTCCTGCAGCACCGCATCCACGAGCGCCTGCTGCCTTTGCGCCATCGCCGAGAACGAGATGTCCTGGGCGGCGATCGTGATGCCCTGGATCGCGCCGGTGTCCTGCACCGGGAAGAAGCCTTTAGGGATTTCGGCATATTGGAAGCAGGTCACCGCGAGGGTGAGCACGGCGACGATCAAGGTGGCGCCCTGATGGTCGAGAACCCAAGTCAACGCACGATCGTATTCGCCGATGATCCATTCGAACCCTCGTTCGGCGGCGAGATCGAAGCGATTGCGTGTGTGCTCCGGCCGATGCCGCACGATTAGAGCGCACAGCATCGGAACCAGGCTCAACGACACGACCGCCGACAGCACGATCGTCATCGCGAGCGTGAGCGCGAACTCGTGGAACAGCCGTCCCACCTCGTCCCCCATGAACAGGAGTGGTATCAGCACCGCGATCAACGACACGGTCAACGAAACGATGGTGAACCCGATCTCGCCCGAGCCGCGCAGCGCCGCTTCCAGCGGCGCCATTCCCTGCTCGACATATCGGGCGATGTTCTCGATCATGACGATCGCGTCGTCCACCACGAACCCGGTGGCGATGGTCAGGGACATCAGCGACAGGTTGTCGAGCGAGAAACCCAGGAGATACATGCCTGCGAGCGTCCCCACGATGGAGAGCGGCACGGATAGGCTGGGAATCAGGGTCGCCGGCAGATTGCGCAGGAAAACGAAGATCACCAGCACCACCAGCACGACAGCAAGGCCGAGTTCAAACTCGACGTCGCTGACCGAGGCGCGTATCGTCGCGGTCTGGTCCGAAAGTATGGCGACGTCGATGCCGGCCGGGAGCGACTGTTCCAGCTTCGGCAGCAACGCCTTCACCGCGGCGACGACGCCGATCACGTTGGACCCCGGTTGCCGCTGGACGTTGAGAATGATCGCCGGCGTGCGATTGGCCCAGCCCGCAAGCTCGGAGTTCTCGGGGCCGTCAACAACGGTCGCGACGTCCGAGAGCCGGACCGCGCCGCCGTTCTTGTAGGCGACGATCACTTTGCGAAAGGCCTCCACGGTCTGCAACTGATCGTTGTCGTTGATCGTGCTGTCTTGAGAAGGTCCATCGAAATTCCCCTTCGGCAGGTCGGTGTTTTCGTTGGTGATATCCGTCCGGATGTCGTCGATGGCGAGGCCATAGGCGGCCAGCGCGCGCGGGTTCAGCTGAACCCTTAGCGCGGGCCGCTGGCCGCCTTCGATCGACACCAGCCCCACGCCCGAGACTTGCGAGAGCTTCTGCGCCAGACGAATGTCCGCGACATCCTCCACCTGGGTCAGCGGCAGCGTTTTCGAGGTCAGGGCGAAGGTGATCACCGGGGTATTGGCGGGATTGACCTTCGCGTAGACGGGCGGCGCCGGAAGCCCCGAGGGCAGCAGGCTGCTTGCGGCGTTGATGGCCGCCTGCACCTCTTGCTCGGCGACGTCCAGCGACAAGTTGAGGTCGAACTGCAGCGTCGTCACAGCGGCGCCGGCCGAGCTGATCGAGCTCATCTGGTCCAGCCCCGGCATCTCGCCAAACTGACGCTCGAGAGGCGCCGTCACCGCGGTCGTCATCACCTCCGGACTTGCGCCGGGATAGAAGGTGGAGACCTGAATGGTGGGATAGTCCACCTCCGGCAATGCGGAAACCGGCAGGAACCGGTATGCCACGATCCCGACCAGGAGCATGGCGACCATCAGTAGCGTCGTCGCCACTGGCCGCAGAATAAAGATGCGCGACGGGTTCATGGCTCACGCCTACTGCGCGTTGGGTGGTGCGCCGGCCGGCTGCGACGGCTGCTTGCGCCCATGCCCCTTCAAACTCTCGCCCGACGAAGCCTTGCCGGTCTGGCCGTCCGGAGGAGCCTGCGACCCGCCGTCGACGTTGGCCGCCGGATCGGTCGCGTCCGCCGTTATCCGCACCTTCGAGCCTTCGCGAAGCCGATCGGCGCCGTCGACCACAACAATGTCGCCCGGCTTCAGCCCCGACAGGATCTGTACTCGCTCGTCGTCCGTCATCCCGGTCTTGACGACCTGCACCGCGACGGAGCCGTCCGGCTTGACCAGATAGACGAACGCTCCCGGCGCGCCGTGCTGGATCGCCGCCACCGGCGCGACCGTCACTCCGCTCAGTGTCCGCACGAGCAGCCGAGCATTCACGAACTGATTGGGAAACAGCGTTTCGTCGGTATTGGGGAACGTGGCGCGCAGCTTGATCGTGCCGGTGGTGGTGTCGATCTCGTTGTCGACGCTTTCCAGCGTGCCGGTCGCGATCAGCGTGGCGTCGGAGCTGTTGTAAGCGCTCACCGACAGCGTCTTGCCCGCTCGCACCTGCTGCCAGATGGGTTGAACGTCGGCTTCCGGCAGCTCGAAGATCACCGAGATCGGCTGTATCTGCGTCAGCACCACCAGCCCGGTCGAGCTCGTCGTCTGCACGTAATTGCCGGGGTCAACCAGCCGCAAGCCGACGCGGCCAGTCACGGGCGCGACGATATGGCAATAGGTCAGGTTGAGCTTGTCGGTCTCGATCGTCGCCTTATCCGTCGCCACCGTCCCTTGGTCTTGCTTCACCAGGAACTCCTGATCGGCGACCTGCTGCAGCGCGATAAAGTCTTCCTTGCCGAGCTTCTGGTATCGAACGAGGTCGGATTGCGCTTGCTCGAGAAGGCCCTGATCGTGGGTGAGTGCCCCCTCGGCCTGATCCAGGGCAGCCTGATAGGGCCGGGGGTCGATCTGAGCTAGAAAATCGCCCTTGTGGACGAGCTGGCCTTCCTTGAACCCGACGGAGACGAGCTGGCCGTTGATCTGGGTCTGCACGGTTACTGTCGCCAGCGGGGTCACCGTTCCCAGACCGGACATGGTCTCCCTGATGTCGCCTGTGCCGATCTTCGCGGCGCCGACGTCCTGCACCGTTTCTTGCTGACGTTTGCCGCTAGGGGCGGGGGGCGCGAAGAGTCGCCAGGCGACGAAGCCCAACAGGGCGAGGCCGAAGAGAGGAAGCGCCCACCTGAGCCGGCTTCTCCGGCGCGCGATCTCGCGGGACGGCATGTCGGCCTCGGTCTCGGCCTCTTTCACTCCTACCCGTTCGTCCATGATCTCCTGTGTCCTCGGGACTGTCAAAGTCGCGCACCGGCGGACGCAACGAACCAAGTTGAGGCCAGCCTCAAACGTAACTTCAGAATATCTGCGATCCCTCGGATGTCATATTAAGCGGCGTTAAGAGAGATGTTTCTGAGTTTCGCAATGAGGCAGCGGTGTGGCGGCGCCGGCGTTCATCTAACCTCTCCGCAGCTGAACAAGAGCGCCGAGAAACCGTCACACTGGACTGCCTCTATCTTGGAGGCGCGCCCCTACTTCCTATGTCGTCTCAAGCGACCGCGCTGGACAGGCCATGCGACGCGCGACAAAAGGCCGCGGTGTCCGCAGCCCTGAATTAAACTCGCGGGACAAGCTGGATGTTCGGCTGGGCCGAAACAAAAAAACACATTTCGGCGGCTGACGCGCCTGGCAACTTGGGACTAACTAGTAGAGTTGAGGTTCGACCCATGCTTGACGCCCAAGTCCCATTGTCCCGACTTCCTCTGGCGGAGGGTCCCGTCCACATTCTGCTCGTGGAAGATGACCCGGTGATCTCCAGAATGCTTGAGGAGCTTCTGGTGGAAAACGGATTCGCGACGAGCGTCGCCGCCTCGGCGCAGGATATGGACCTCGAGCTGGAGCGCGGCGCCATCAATTTGATTCTACTCGACGTCATGTTGCCGAATGAGGACGGTTTCAGCATCTGTCGACGGCTGAGGGCAATTTCCAGCGTACCGATCATCATGGTCACGGCGCTCGACGAAGATGTCGATCGCATCGTCGGGCTTGAGATCGGAGCAGATGACTACATCACGAAACCGTTCAATTCTCGCGAGCTCGTCGCCCGCATCCGCGCGCTTCTCCGCCGCACCGGCGCGGGCGCGGTCGACGCGGAGGCCGTCAATCGCAACCGGCTGCGCCCCTTCCGCTTCGCCGGATGGCGCCTCTATCCGGCGGAGCGACAGCTCTATAACCCGGAGGGAGCGCGGGTCTCGACCACGAGCGCGGAATTCGATCTGTTGCTGGCCTTCTGCCAAAATCCAGGTCGGGTGCTGTCCCGCGAACACCTGCTCGATTTGACTCATAGCGGGCTCGCCGGTCCCATCGAGCGGAGCATCGACGTGCATGTCAGCCGCATCCGGCAGAAGATCGAGCCCGACTCGCGGGACCCGACTTTAATCAAGACCGTGCGACTCGGCGGCTACGTCTTTACACCCAATGTGGAATTGTCCTGATGAGCATCATGAGCCGGCTTGCGCCCCGGTCGATCACCGCGCAAATCACCGGCATCATGGTCGCCGCGGTCGTGGTGGGCGTCGGGCTCGCTTCAGCGGTTCTCTTATATTTGTTCTACGACTGGCAAACGGGCGCAAACATGGAGCTCGTGGCCGCCACCAGAGCCGCCCGGATCGCGGCGATCGTCAGAAACGCGGAGGCGGCCCAATCGCAAGAGGAGTTGGCCAAGATCGTTAGCGGCCATCGGTGGCCCAGCATGGACGTCGAGGAAATGCCTCTCCAAGGCCTCGATGCGAAACCGAATCGCGAGCCCCGCAATCCAGCGTATCTGCAATCGATCAAGTCCATGCTGGAGGAAGCGTGGGGAATCGTGCCGCTTGCCAACATGCCCTCTTCCGACATGAACGATCAGGTCGCGGTGAAGGTCAATAAAGACACCGTCCTGATATTCGATGCGTCCCCTCATGCGCCGCTGCACAGTATCGTCCTTATTCAGAGCACCTGCGCGCTCGCCATCATAACGTTCATCATTTTGTTTCTTTCACTATACGCGGTGCGTTGGATAACCTCGCCGTTGTCCTCGATCGCGTCGGCGGCCCGTTCTTTCGGACATTCCTCGGCCGAGGAGGACGCCCTGGACACGAACGGGCCGCGGGAGATCGCCCAGGTCGCCGAAGCTCTGAACGACATGCGCAAGCGCGTCCGCACTCTCGTCAACGAGCGAACGCAAATGCTCGCCGCCATCAGTCACGATCTGCGTACGCCCCTCACTCGGCTGCGACTTCGCACCGAGCGTCTGAGCGATGCCAACTTGAGCGAGAGCATGTTGCGCGACATCGCCACCATTAACGACATGCTCGGCGAGACGCTGGCCTATCTGCGCGAGGGCGGGAGGTCGGAACCCGTCCAGCTGGTCGATCTTCCCAGCATGCTGCAGACGATCTGCGCCGAGTTCACGGACGTCGGCTTCGATGTGTCATATGAGGGTCCCGACCGGCTGGTGTTCGTCTGTCGCCCCGACGCGCTGACCCGCGCCGTGACGAATATCGTCGACAACGCCACGAAGCACGGAACCGCTGCGACGGTGGCGTTGCGGGTCGCCGAGGATATGAAGGTGCGAATCGAAATCTCCGACGACGGACCCGGGATTCCGGAGCCGCTGCGGCGCAAGGTCTTCGAACCCTTCTTCAAGGGCGATAGTGCGCGATCGTCTTCGGGGCGCGGCTTCGGTCTTGGGCTGTCGATCGCTCGAGATATCGTCAGACGCCATGACGGCGAGATCGATCTACTCGACAATGTTCCCAGCGGTTTGAAGGTCCGACTCACCATGGGCATCCAGCGACGGGAACGGATCGCCATGTTCTTGATGCCGCAGACGCATCAGTTCGTGGATATCTAAGTCCTTTCGACGGAGGTGAGCGCCTCCGATTCGGGTCGCCCCTGGCCGGGACCCGCGCGCCTTCATTGCGTCCGCCTTAAACCAGAACACGGCCAGCCTGTGAAAGTCGGGTTGTCCGGATGCGCCGCCGAAATATGGCGCCGGAGCGCATCCCGCAGCGCCATGTGGCCCGAAATTAATCGTTTCTTCACACTTGGCCCATAGCCTGCCACCCATAAAGACGGTCGTTCCGTTCACCTGCGAAGCTGCTTGGTTCAAGCGCTGCGTAAGTTAAGCGGAAAAGTCAGACATGACCGTCCTGTCTTCGAATGACGTGTCGATCCAATCAGGCGTAGCCGTTGGATCGAGGGCATGATGCCGTACGTTCATCCCGGTTTCGATCCGGATTCACACCATCATCAGTGAATCTTGCCCGCAGGACCCCGATCTGCGGCGGGAGTTCTGCGCCGATTGCGCGGGAAACGTGAGGCCATCGCACATGTTGAATTCGCCGACGCTGGATCAAAGACGCCCGCCCACAATCTCCCAGCGTCGGAAGAGCCGGTTGCATGAAAAAGGCTCGAGGCGAAGCCGTCAGTCTTGCGCAAGCCCGGACCGCTACCAGGATTTTATTGCAGCGAGCCTTCTCGCGCGGATGGCGGGATCGAATGCGCTATCGCGTCCAACAACCGAGACATTCCGTCGCCGCGGCGAATGCCGGGCGTCGTTCTCCGTCGCGAGCCTATCCGCTCTACCGGGCTGATCAGCCCGCCAACGCAGATTTTTTAATTCAGACTTACCAGCGGCCAGCATTCAGTCGAGCGAAATTCGCGCCGCGTCCGATCGGGAGATACTCGAATGTCTTCAATCATTGGCTCGCTGAGCCCGCAACAAATTGCCACGCTGTCGACGACGACGATGTCGAATTTGACGACAACCGACGTCGGCGCCCTGGCGGCGACCCAGATCGCCGCACTCAGCGGAGCCCAGATCAGCAATCTGTCCACCGCCGATTTGCAGGCGCTGCGGACGACGAATCAGATCACGGGCTTTTCGACGCAGGCGATGCCGAGCCTGTCGATCAGCGCGCTTCTCGCGCTGTCGTCGGCGCAATTCTCCGCCTTCGATACGGCACAGGTCGACGCGCTGTCGGCCACGCAGCTCAATGGCCTGACGACCACCGATCTCACCGCGGCTCTCGCCGAGCTGACTTCG
>CAWEYC010000040.1:0-20789 GCA_963813195.1 uncultured Alphaproteobacteria bacterium
CGGGTTGTAGACGCCGGGGTTGTAGAGGGCGGTGTCCTGGTCGAGTCCCGAGGCGCCGTTGCTGACCTGGGCGAAATTCACGCCGACGCCCGCCGTGTCGTCGTCGCGTCCGAAGAACGGCTCGTGCATCGTCAGGCCGGCGTTGAGGCTGAAGCTGATGAGGTTGCGATCCTGAAGCGGCGTGAACATCGGGCGGAGGAAGACGTTGATGTTGCGATCGGGATCCTCGGAACGCCAGATCATCTGGTCCACGACCCCGTAGAACGCGTAATCGCCGCGACGGGTCTCGGGGGTCTGGTTGTTGGCGGGATTGCCCAGCGGAAGGCCAGCAGAGTCATAGCGCAAGTCGGCGAAGTCCTCGCTGTCGTACCAGACGCCGATCTTGTAGGTGCGCGCAAGCGGATCGTCTTCGTCCGCCTTCACCACCGTGCCCGACCCGGGATAGGCGAATTGCAGTTCGGCGATCGCCAGCACGCCGCCGTTGAGCGGGAAGCTCACACCAAAGGGATTGCTCAATTGTGGATCGCCGATCGTGTTCGGGGCCGGGTTGCCGTTGAAGACGCCGGCGAGAACCGTGATCGAATCCGTCACGTGAGCCCGCGCGCGGATGCCCAACGCGGAGAGCGGATAGGCCGGACCGCCGCCGGGCAGATCCGCCGACGGCAGCATCGGCCAGCCGAACATCGTGTTGATGAAGTAGCTCGCGTTCTGGCTGACCATGAATTCCTGGTCGAGGCTCTGCTGGCCGATCTTGATGTCGAACGTGTCGCCGAACTTCTGCTGATACCAGAGCTCCCACAGCCGGATGCCGCGATCGGCTTCGATGCCGCTCGCCGTCTGCAAGGTGTAGAGATTCGAGGCGCTCAGGTTGCCGCCGTGAATCTCCTCCGCGCTGACGTTGAACAAGCCGCCGTTCAGACCGAACGCGCGTTGCGTGTCCATCTGCAGCGTCCCGGTGGTGAGACCATTGTATTCGAAGCCCTGACGGACCCCGCCGCTGACGTTGCCGAACACCTCGCTGTTCTCGATCACGCTGAGCGTCACGCCGTATCGGCTCAGAGCGGGCCGCAAGCCCCACATGTCGCCGAACAGATTGGAACTGCGCGAGGCGGTGCTCAGGAACCCGAACGGCCCCCCGTCGACGGGAGCGGACGCAGGCGTTGCCGAAGCGGACGTGGCGGCGCCGACGGGCTGCTCGACCAGTTCGCCGGAATCGGCCGGCGCCGGCGTGGGAGCAGCGATCGGAGCCGCGGCGGCGCTCCCGCCCATGGGCGTCTCGACGAATTCGCCCGATTGTTCGCTTTTGGCGGCGGCCTCGTCCGCCAAGGCCCCGGTGGGGAAGGCCGCGATCCACGCGCCGAGAACCAACGTCGATCCACAAATCCGCGCGAACCGACGCGCGGCAAGATTGCTTGCCATGATCCCCTCGCTGACCGGCGGGGTTAAGGCCCGCTGTCGCTGGATGGTCATTACCCAAGAAAAATAACGCGCGCAACAAAGATTGGCAGTTTTAGATGTTTTCTAAAATGCCACGTGAACACGTTAGATCGCTTCTAAAAAGCGAGATACACATAAATAACTATGGCCTGTCATTGTCATTCCTGGCGACGCGGCCGAGTATTACGCATATTAACGCGCAAGCCAGCGTAATAGCGCGCCAATATACCTGCCAGGTAGATCCGATGAACTTCGCGCTCTTGATCTGTCGGAACGGTCTCGGCCGAGGCGATCATGACCCGGTCCGTGCTCGCGTCGGCCGGGCGGCCTCGGCCTTCCGGCCCGCCCAAGGGCTGATCGTCGCCGCCGTTCACCAATTGCATGTGAAACTTTTGTGACGGGACGAAAAAAGCGCCGAGCGGACAAAATATCGCTTGCGTTTTAAGACGATTCGCCCAAATAAGGTTCTGCCCAATACGCACGTGCCTGTGGTCGTGTGTCGGTCGGCGGGGATCTGGACAAGAGGCCAGTTAACCGTCCTTCGAAAGACCGGCAGCCGGAGGCAAACCGGCGCACCCCGCCAAACGGGGGACGCGACTTGAAGCAACGACGGACCGGGCTTTTTCGTCTCTGTCGACCCTCCAAAGGTCGGCTTACCGAAGAGGCTTGTCTATCTTGCCGGGTGTGCGGAAGGGTCTTTCCCCTCCAAACGATGGCTGTGACTTGCGCTGACGGGGCTTACCCGCGGCGAGGACATGGCTACGGCGCAGCATCTGACCCTCGCGGGGTCGGCTGAGCGGCTCCCGCCGTTTGGTCGAATCGCGGGCGGTCGCGGTGGCGGGTCAACGTCGACGGTTCGCGTCTCCAACGCGCGGCCGGCCGACGCATCGCCTCCGATCCCTTGTCATGCCTAGTGCGGAAAGCAACCGCGCGACGGAGGATGCCGCTATGACCGATCGTATCAGGGAATTCCTCGCCCGAACTCAAGAAGACGGCCCGCGTCTCGTCGTCGATCTCGAAGTGGTGCGCGAAAACTATCTCGGCTTCGCCAAGGCGTTGCCGGATACGCGCGTCTTCTATGCCGTGAAGGCCAACCCGGCGCCGGAGATCCTCGATCTCCTGGCGCGCCTCGGCTCGTGCTTCGACACCGCCTCGGTCACCGAGATCGAGCAGGCGATGGCGGCTGGCGCCACGCCCGATCGCATCAGCTACGGCAATACGATCAAGAAGGAGAAGGACATCGCGCGCGCCTATGCGCTGGGCGTTCGCCTCTTTGCGGTCGACTGCGAAGCCGAGGTCGAGAAGATCGCGCGCGTCGCGCCGGGCTCGAAGGTGTTCTGCCGCATTCTGTGCGGCGGCGTCGGCGCTGAATGGCCGTTGTCGCGCAAGTTCGGCTGCGCCCCCGAAATGGCCGCCAAAGTGCTCGAGCGCGCCCATAGCCTCGGGCTCGTTGCGCACGGCCTGTCGTTCCATGTCGGATCGCAGCAGCCCAACCCGCGCATGTGGGACGGCGCGCTTAAGGCCTCGGCGGCGGTGTTCCGCGAATTGGCGGAGCGCGGCATCCAACTCGCGATGATCAATCTCGGCGGCGGATTTCCGACCCGCTATCTCAAGCCCGTTCCGGGCGTGCGGACCTATGGCCAGACGATTTTCCGGGCGTTGCGCAAACACTTCGGCAACCGCATTCCGGAGACCATCATCGAGCCGGGGCGCGGCATGGTCGGCAACGCCGGGATCATCGAAGCCGAGGTGGTGCTCATTTCCAGGAAGTCGGAGGGGGACCCGCAGCGTTGGGTCTATCTCGACATCGGCAAGTTCAACGGCCTCGCGGAGACGATGGACGAAATGATCCGCTATCCCATCCGCACCGACCGCGATCACGAAGCCATGTCGCCTTGCGTGATCGCCGGGCCGACTTGCGACTCGGTCGACGTGCTGTACGAGCGGGAGCCGTATCTGTTGCCTGTCAGCCTGGAGATCGGCGCGAAGGTGCTGATCGAAGGGACGGGCGCCTACACCACGACTTATTCAGCGGTTGGCTTCAACGGCTTCCCGCCGCTGAAGTCCTACGTGATCTGACGCGTCGGTTCGCTGCTTCCAACTGACTTCGCCTCCTCCCGTCCCCTCCGGCGCCTCGCGCCGCGAGACGGGAGGGTCTGGCGCGGCATCCCCGGGGGGACCGATGACCTTGCCGTTCGACTTCGCCGCGATCGAGGCGGCCGTTGCCATTGCCGGAACAGTTGCGATTCGCGCCGAAAAGCGTGCGGACGCGCCTGAGCGCGAGGCGCTGCTGCAAGCCGCCTTCGGCGCCGCGCGCTTCGAGAAGACGAGCGAGCGCCTGCGCGTTGGACGCTTGCCAGCCGATGGCCTCGCGCTGGTCGCCAAGGCCGACGGCGCGCTCGTCGGCACGGTCCGGCTGTGGTCGGTGCGCGGGGGCCGCGTCGATGCGTTGCTGCTCGGCCCGCTCGCGGTCGCCGAGCCGCATCGCGGACGGGGCGTTGGCGCGCGCCTCATGCGCGAGGCGATCGCGCGCGCCGCGATGCGCGGCCACCGGGCTGTCCTGCTGGTCGGCGACGCGCCCTATTACGAGCGCTTCGGCTTCTCCGCCTCGCCGACGGCGCGCCTCGATCTGCCGGGCCCGGTGAACCGTGCGCGCTTCCTCGGCCTGGAACTCGTCGCCGGCGCGTTGCGGGACGCGGAAGGGCTCGTCGTCGCAACGGGCTCGCGCTCGCCGGCGCTCGCGCGGCCCGACCCGTCGCCGCTCGAGTGCGCTACGACGTGATGGAATCTGAACATGTGCCCTCATCCGGCCCTTCGGACCGCGCCTCTTAGCTCCTTGCCCGGATGGCCCGTCGAAACATGGGCGTTCTTCCGAACGTCTAACGGGGAGAGGGGTGGGCGCTGTAGCGCCGACCGGCGCTCGCCGCCGGTTCCTCTTCCACCTGGCGTTCCGTCGCGCCAAATATCTCGTTATACAAATCCTCGCCGTAACCGGTTTGCAGGGGCTCGGCTTCGATCAGCTTGAAGGTGCGCCCTCCATCAGCTTGCCGTTCGGCGCGCAGGAAGACCGACGTCTCGTCATGTCTATCGTAAACGCTACGGGCAAAATCATAGAGATGGGTGACGAAGGCGATCTTGATGCGCTTCTCCAGCAATGCCGAAGTGATCTGCCTCGCAATCTCCGATCCCTCTCTTTCGTTCGTCGCTGAGAACAATTCGTTGAAGAGCACGATGGCGTCGGGCGCAATCTGGTCGACAATCCCGCTGAACCGGCCGAGCTCTTCGTCGAGTTTCCCGCTTTTCATCGTGGTGTCCTCTTCGCGCACGTAGTGCGTGAAGATGTGACTGCACATGTTGGCCGAGAACGACTCGGCGGAGACGAACATCCCGCACTGCATCATCAATTGCGCCAGCCCGAGGCTGCGCAAGAACGTGGTCTTTCCCCCCGTATTGGCCCCGGTGATCATCACAAAATCCTTGCCGTCAGCATTCAAATCGTTGCCGATGACGCGGTGGCCGGCTTTGAAAGTCAGGCACGCATCGTATAGTCCGTGGAAGCTCAGTCTGCGTTCGCTAAGAGCCGCTGGCGCCGGGAAGCAGAGCGGCTGTCCCTTCTTGGCCAGTTGTTCCTGCAGGTTCAGGCAGCCGATGTAGAACGCTAGTTCGGTGCGAAGCATGCCGAAAAAGCTGAGGATATGATCGTCGGATCGGGCGAGCGCGTTCGCGACGAGGTTGAGCCCCCTGTCCCTCAATTCGCTCAGCGCGTTCGCGCCCGCTTCGTCGCGCGCCGGGAGGCGCCACGTGTAGGCCGGCGGTCTTCGCGTCACAAGTCGGGCGAACCAACTTCCAGGTTGGTCGTTGGGCTTGCGAAGCGTGTAGTCCGAGCCCTTGGCGCCTTTTCCCAGTCGCGCGCTGACCCACACCCCGTCGTGGAACTTCAATCGCTTGAGGTGATCCTCGATGCTTATGAAGTAATCGTCCTTGAGTTCACTCTCCAGCATCGCGAAAAATGCCTTGAAGCCCTCGGAGGAAAAACGCTGGGCGTTATAGGTTCCCACCCCCCTCAATTGCTTAAGCAGCGCGACAAACATTTGCAGCACCTCGACCGATCGCCCCAATATCGAGCTCGGCGATTTGCCGTACACCCAGGAATGCGCCTTTTTCTCTTTCTCCTGCGCCTCGATGGTCAAATCGTAGAGTTGTCTCGCCAGTAACGGGTTGGCGAGGACGTCGCGAAGGACGTCCTGGCGATATCGGACTTCGTCTTCATCCCGCAGAATCTGCAACACCGCCTTGCTCGCGACCTCATGCAAATATTTGTCACCCTGCGCCATGGCGTTGAACAGCACGTTCAACTCCAGATCCTGGATCAGCGCTTCGCTGTTTTGCGGCAGGGCGGCCGCGAGATCGAAGTCGCGATCCCGGTGCATGAGAAAGGCCTTCAAGACCCTATCCTTTCTCTGATTTGCCGGCGGGTAAGGGCGTACTTCTCGGCGATGGACATCGCGTAGGCGAGCCCGTCGGCGGGCTTGCGGACGATCTTGTAGGTTCGCGCCGCCGGTTGTTCGGGCACGATCGTGCTCGCCACACTCACGGTGCTATCGCTGATCAAGGTCAATTCGTCGATGAAGCTCACGCACACACACAAAGCATCGATTTGCACAACGCGCTTGAGCACCGTTGTCGCCAAAAATATTGCGTCCTGCAGCGTTCCAGAATTGAATATCTCATTCATGATGATGATGCTTCGAGCGGTGGCCCGGTTTAGCGTTTCGTATATTCTGACCAAATCGTCCTGCAGCTTGCCGCGGAGATTGCTGATGTCCTCTTCTCGTTCAAAATGCGTAAGTATTTGATCGAACAGAAATAGCTGCGCGCGCCGTCCAGGAACGAGGCAACCAAGACTCGCCAAATAATGGAGTTGTCCAAACATGCGGGCGAAAGTGGTCTTGCCGCCATTGTTTGGACCGGACACGACAAATATCCGCTCTTGACCTTTGAGGTAGAAGTCATTGCGGACGATGGTCGCCCGGTTGGCCAGAAGCGTATTAGCCAGGGCCAAATCGAAGGCGTCGTGAACGCGAAGCTCCTTGTTCTCGCCGGACAGCGTTGGATAGCAAAAGCTCAGCCCCGCGCGCCGGAGGGGCCGAAGATGATCGAGATAGGCTATATAAAATTGAATCTCCCGGTCAAAGCGGCCAACGGTCTCATCGAGATAGGTGGCGCTCCGTCGACAGAATTCGTTTACGCGAATGAATAGATCGGAATGTAATCTGGCGACATATTCCATGATCGCCGCCTCGACATGGTTCATTTGCGGCAATTCGACAAAAGCAGCGCTGTAATCCTTGACGGCGCCCTGCTGGAAGCGGCGGAACGTTCCCTCGACATCGGCGGCGTAGTCGATTTCCGAATCGTATTTGCGAACCGTGATGCTGCCGCCCTTGATTTGGAGGGTGTACTTCACCGTCGACAAATCGGCCCTGAGCTTCTTGGCTTCCGCCAGAAGCGACGCGAAACGATCCGAATTCGCGTAGTCGGTCAGATAGTCACGGAAGGACAAGAGGCCGTGCGAGCGTAGATCCGCGGCCGCCAGATCGCGCTGCAAGGAGGCGATGGCGTCGCAGTAAGCGTCGACGGCGTCGACAAACAAGGCCTCTTTCTGACGCCGATAGTAACGCTTTTCGGCCTGTTTCAAGGTATCGCGCATGGCGCGCATCGTTTGCGCAAAGGCATTGATGTCGGCCAGGAGACCGGCGTTCTCGAGGTCGCGCATGATTTCATGGCGATAAAGGACCTCATCGACATCGCGCAGCGGCCAATGGAAAAAAGGAGTGAGATTGTATTCCTCTCTGCCGGCGGTGATCGCCGCGACGATCTGGTCAAGGTTCAAGTCGCTGAAAAAGTCGGGCCGGGCGACCGCGTCGCCTGGCGGGCCAAATTCTGGGCTTTCGAACAATATGCTGTGGAAGGTCATGGGAAGCCCGCCATTCGCTCTGCCCGGGCGCCTTGGACAGCGAGAATCAAATTCTCGGCGGAAGTCCAGCGCGAGGGGGCCTGCATTGCGGGGCTTTGCACGATCCGAGCGGAGATTTCTCGTGCGGCGACCGTTACCGTCGACGCGACGTCGCATCGATTGGGCTCAAGCAGGGGAGACGCACAATTCCGGTCTCGATCGACTTGCACGCGAACTCCCTTTCCTCGTCTGCCGACGCGAAAAGGAGTCATCAGCCCTATGGGCGGTTAAAGGCGAACTCCATCGCCTGTACGCTAAACAACTTTGGGCCTCTCGGGCGCTTTGTCAATGCCGGCGGCGCTTCGTGTCGCGAGCAACCGATCTGTCCGGATTAGGTAGCAAGTGATTTGTCCGGTTTTTTGGACCGGGAGATCGCATGTTGCCGGAGGTTCGGATGGCGCGTGTATTGGATGCGATCAGGTCGCATCGTTTGAAGCGGTTGAGTTGCGTTGAGGCCGGGGAGCTTCTTGGTCTGAGCGAGCGTCATTTTCGTCGCTTGCGGGACGCCTATGAGGAGCGCGGCGAAGACGGGCTGGTGGACCGCCGGCGCGGCCGTCGCAGCGGTCGCGGGGTTCTCGAGGATGAGATCGCGTGGACGGTCGATACGTTTCGGACGCGGTATTTTGACTTCACGATCAAGCACTTCCATGAGCAGGCGTGGGGCCAGACGATGGGCGACGGCCAGCCGTTCATGCGTTCCTACAGCTGGACGAAGAGCGTGTTGCAGTTGCGCGGGCTGACGACGAAGGCGCCTCGGCGCGGCGTCCACCGGCGCAAGCGCGAGCGGCGGCCGCTGCCGGGCATGATGCTGTTTCAGGACGGCTCGAAGCACGCCTGGTTGCCCTCCGGTGGCGATCTCGACCTGATCGTGACGATGGACGACGCCACCAGCGCGATCACATCGATTTTCCTGTGCGAGGAAGAAGGCACGGCTTCGAGCTTTCGCGGCCTTTCGGAGACGATCCGCGCGCACGGCTTGTTTTCGTCGTTCTACACCGATCGTGGCAGCCATTATTTCACCACGCCGAAAGCGGGCGAGAAGGTCGACAAGGCGCATTTGACGCAGGTGGGCCGGGCGCTGCGGCAGCTGAACATCGAATACATTCCCTCCTATAGCCCGCAAGCGCGGGGCCGGATGGAGCGGCTCTGGGATACGCTGCAAAAGCGCCTGCCGCCCTTGCTGCGGGTGAACGGGATCGCCACGGTCGAGGCGGCCAACCGCTGGCTGGCCGAGGTCTATAAACAAGACCACAACGCTCGCTTCGCCGTCGCCGCGGCCGAGGAAGGTTCGGCCTTCATCCCCTTCGTCGGCGATCTCGACAACATCCTTTGCATCGAGCAGGAGCGCGTCGCCGGGCTGGACAATACGGTCCGCTATGACGGTCATGTCTTGCAGATTCCGCCAAGCCGGCATCGACATCACTTCGCCAAGAGCAAAATCCGCGTGCTCGAATATTGGGACGGCGCCATCGCCTTGTTCCACGGGCCGCGCCAGATCGCGCGCTATCATCGCGACGGAACCCTCGACGAAGCCGATCCAAACCCACGCAAATCCGTCGCGTAAGTCCGTTTCGCGACGACGCCTGTGGACGGCCTGGACAGCTCCGGGGCCAAACGGCCCCGAACCTGACCACCCCGCCCACAGGAGGGCAGCTGAAAAAGCCGCAAGCCCAAAAACGGACATTTAGAAAGCTACCTAAACCGGACATCTTCAAAAGCTATCGACATGCCGGCGGCGCTTCGTCGCGCTGCCTCACGCCGGTGGATGCTTGATGTGTTCGCCGTACTGAAGCACCTGCATCTTTTCGAGGGTGACGAGCCCGCTCTGCATCATCGAATCGAGCGTCGGCAGGAACGCCTTGATCTTATCCTCGGTGTCGACGATTTCGATGACCAGCGGCAGATCCTGGGAAAGGCGCAGAATTTTTGACGTGTGGAGCCGGCTGGAATGGCCGAATCCCATCGCGCCGCGCAGCACGGTGGCGCCGGCGAGTTGCGCCTCGCGCGCCTTGAGGACGATCGCCTCGTAAAGCGGGCGACCGTGAAACTTATCGTCTTCGCCGAAGAAGATGCGCAGCAGCATGGCGTCGCGCGGTAGGGTCATCGATCATGCTCCCTTGAGCTGGTTCAGGCTTGCGGCTGCGATGTGGCCGCACCATACGCCGACGAGGCAGAAAACGAAGGACATGCCGACATTGGCGCCGGCGAGCGCCATTTCGCCGTCGCGGATGAGGTTGAGGGTTTGCAGGCTGAAGGAGGAAAAGGTGGTGTAGCCGCCGCAGACTCCGGTCATCACGAACTGGCGCCCTGCCGAGCCGACGAAGACGCGACCGTCCGGCCCCGTCAAGGTCGCGAAGAAGCCGATGATGAACGACCCCGTCACGTTGACGATCAGCGTGCCCCAGGGAAAGGTTCCGCCAAATTGGTGCGCCACGAGACCGGAAAAGAGGTAGCGCGCTCCGCCCCCCAATGCGCTGCCCAGCATGACCCAAACATACATCATCGCTCCGATCTCCGCCTCACCCGCCATGCGGCCCTCGCCTTCATTTCACAACCAGCACCTTGCAAGGCGCAAGCTCGACCAGCCGATCCGTCGTGCTGCCGATGATTCGATTGTACAGCGCCGAGTGACCCATGTAGCCGACGACGAGCAGATCGTAGCCGCCGCGCTGAACGAATTCGACGATGCACGAAACGGGATGTCCGACGACGACGCGCGATTCGAAGGCGACGCCTTGCGCCTCGGCCAGCTTGGTCGCGGCGGCGACGACCTTGTCGAACAGGCCCGCCGCGTCCGCCTGCGCCTCGGCGACTTCATCGATGCTGGCGGGAAAGCGCGGCGTCTCTTCGACGCAGATCATGGTGAGGCCGATTTCGAGCCGCTTGGCGAGGGCGAGCGCGGCGACCAGCGCCGCTTCTCCGCCCCTCGACCCGTCGTCGGCGACAAGCATTTTGCGAAACATTCATCCCTCCTCGGCAGGCGCGGGGACGCCGCTCGGCGCGTCTTCGGCGGATCGAAACGAGGGTTGAAACCAGCGTTGCGCGATCAGCGTCGGCACGATGGCGCTGCCGATCACGGCGGTGACGAGCACCGTGTACTGGCCGCGATCGATGATGTGGTTCGTCAAGCCGAACAGGGCGGAAATCGTGCCGAACGTCAGGCCGGTGGACATCAGGAGAGTGGTGTACATGCCCTCGCGCGGATCGAAGCGGAAGGCGCGCGTCAGCGGCAGGACGCCGACGAACTTCGTCGCCATCTTGATGGCGAGAAAGACGACGACGAGCCCGGCCGCGCCGAGGATTTCGCCAAACTCGACGAGCGAGCCGGCCTTCAGGAAATAGAACGGCGTCAGGATCGTGAAGGCGATGATCCGCATGCGATGCGGCAGCTCGGGGTCGGTGAGGAAGGCTGGCGCGAGCGCCATGCCGACGAGGTAGGCGGGCAGCACCGCCTCGCTGCCGGCGACGGCGGCGAGACCCCCGAGAGCGAGCAGGATCAGCGCGATGAACTTCGTTTCGGGTTCGCTCACGCGGTGCCCGACCTGCGCGAAGAACCACGGCGCGAAGCGCGGCAGCAGCCATAGGACAGCGGCCGTCGCCGCGCCGAAGAAGGCCAGCCGCAAATCGTAATGCGCGAATACGACGCCGAGGGCGAGCACCGTGCCGAGGTCGTTGACGAAGCAGGCGGCGAGGATGATCTTGCCCATCTCGCTGCGATTGAAGCCGGTCTCGACCATCACCGCGTAGACGACGGCGACGGACGTCGTCGACAGCGAAATCCCAGCGATCTGCGCCTGGCTCCAAGGCCAGTGGATCACGAAATGGGCGTAGGCGAGGACGCCGAGATACGGAGCGAAAAAGCCGACGACGCCGATTGTCAGGCTCGAGCGGAAATGCTTGCGCACGACGGTCGGGTCGATTTCCGTGCCGGCGAGAAAGGTGAGGAGAATGGCGCCGAAACCGGCGAGAAAATTGACCCATTCCGTCAGCACGAGGCCGACCGCGTTTCCGGCCAGCGCGCCGACCATGATCTCGACGAGCGCCACCGAAATCGCGACGCGAATGGAAATGATCGACGCGATCAGCGCCAAGCCGATCCATAGAGCCGAACTCAAGCCAAACCTGTCCCATCGCGACCTCCTGCTCGAGGCGCGACGACGAGCCACACGGCTGGAAAGAGGGCCGAGCGGCTCCCGCCACGCATGCGACGCGGCAGGAGTCATCAGCCCGGACAGGCGGTTTTGGGGGACCCCATCCCCTTGAGGATGACGGCGAGGGTAGGCCATCGGCCGCCAAAGTCAATTCGCCTTGCGTCGCGGGTCTGACTGTCGTTCAATGAGGCGCCCCGAATTCCGCGAGAGGAGGTCGGGATGAACGCGATCCTGGCGTTGCTCGTTGTTGTCGGCTTCGCGATCGCGGCCGCCGTCGCGATCAGAGCGCGACGCCGCGCCGTCGCGGCGGCTCTCATCGGCGAAATCTCGGAAACCTTGAACCTTCTCGAGACGCACGAGGTCGAGCAGCGCCTGGCGCATTTCGGCTCCGACGGTCGCCCCGCGCCGAGCCTACCCGCGCTGCCGACGCTCAGCTACCGAGCCGACGCGGCTTGGATAACCCTGCTCGGCGCTCATCTCACGCGATTGGCGGCGAGCTTCTATGCTTCGGCGGAGGCCCTGCAGGGCGAATTGCTTGGCTTGTCGAGCGAGGCCGGGCAGGCGGAGCGCGTCAAATTCGCCTCCGACGAGTTGCGGCGGACGCTCGAACTCGGCGACGAAGCGCTTCGCTCGTTGCGGGACATCGTCTCTCGCGGCCGTCGGGGCTCGATCTCCCGGGCCTGATCGGCGTCATCGAAACAAGATTGCGCCAGGCGCCGCGAGTCGCCCGAGGTTGACAGTCTCGCCTCATCTGAAGACAGTCCCGCCATGGGGTTCTGGTTGGACATCGCCGCCTTTGCGCTGAAAGCGCTCCTGATCGTCGGTGCGCTGGGCGGGCTGGCCGCGATCCTGGCGCGCCTGACCCGCACGGACCCAGCGAAGGTCCCGGGCATCAAGGTTCGTTCGCTCAATGAGCGCTACGACTCGATGCGCGAGACATTGAACGCGCACATCCTCGATAAAAAGGAACGCCGGGCGCTGGCAAAGGCGCACAAGAAGGAAGCGAAGGCCGCCGCGAAAGCGCGGTCGTCGGGCAAGCGCATTTATGTTCTCGCGTTCAAGGGTGACGTCCGCGCCAGCGCGGTCAAGCGGCTCGCGAAGGAGATCGACGCGGTTCTGACTGTCGCTCGGGGCGAACTCGACGAGGTGGTGCTGCGCATCGAGAGCCCCGGCGGCACGGTGACCGGCTACGGGCTCGCCGCCGCGCAGGTGACGCGTCTGCGCGAGCGCAAGATCACCGTCACCGCGTCGGTCGATCAGGTGGCGGCGAGCGGCGGCTATCTCATGGCCTGCGCCGCCGATCGGATCGTCGCCGCCCCCTTCGCCCTCGTCGGCAGCATCGGCGTCGTCGCGCAGGTGCCCAACCTCAATCGCCTTCTCAAGAAGAACGACATCGACTTCGAGGAAATGACCGCGGGAGAATTCAAGCGCAGCGTTTCCATATTCGGCGAAATCACCCCGGCCGGGCGCGAGCATTTTCGCGGCAAGCTCGTCACCACGCACGACGCGTTCAAATCCTTCGTCCAGCAATGCCGTCCGGGCCTCGACATGGCCAAAGTGGCCAATGGCGACGTGTGGCTGGCGAGGGAGGGGCTGGATCTCGGTCTCGTCGACGTCTTGTCGACCGGTGACGAGATGCTCTTTCGCGCCCGCAGCGAGGCGCGGCTGTTCGAGGTCACGACCGAGGAACGCAAGACCTTGCTGCAACAGATTTTTGGCGGTTTCGGGGCGGCCGCGCGCTTGGCTCGGGATGCGGTGGCGACCCGGCTCGCTTAGGGCCAGCCGCCGTTGGCTTGAAATCATCCATCCTGTCGTTCCCGTGCAAACGGGAATCCAGACTTGGCGGCCGGCGCGCATTTTCCCCTGGATTCCCGTTCTCGCGGGAACGTCCCGGCTGCGGTCAATCGACCAAAGACCACCCCGCTCTCAGGCGCGTCGCCGGAAGTTCGGAGCCGGGCCGCGAACGGCCGCCCTTTCCGGCGGGCATCCCAAGCCGCGAGCCGCCGGCCGCCCCGCGCGGCACACCCACACATAATTAACAGTCGCGAATTAATACTCCACGGGGCGTAGTGCGGGATAATGCGCGATGACGGCAATTCGAAGGTTGGTGCGGGCGTCGCAATTCGCGGTAATTGCCGCCATCGCCCTCATAATCGCCGCCCTCGCCTCCGCCGTGATCGCCTTCGCGCTCCGCGAGATGCGCGCGGACGCGATCGACATCGCGAAGGTTCACGCCGCCGAACTGGCGACGATTCTTGCCGAGGACGTCGCGAGCGCGTCGGCGCAAGTAGATCTCGCCTTACGCACCGCCGCGGACTTTACGGAGACGACCGTTCACGGAGAGGCGATAACCGAGGCCGAGGCCGCAGTCATTCGCCGTGGCCTCGTCTCTCTGCGTGGCGCGACAGCGCGCGCGGGCGTGATCGCGGTGACCGACGCGGCGGGCGACATCCTTGCTGCGGCGCGCGAGTTGGGCGTTGCGACCAACAATATCAGCGATCGCGACTATTTCACGGCGCTGCGGGACGATCGCGTCCAAGGCCTATTCGTCAGCAGACCGCTCATCAGCAAATCGACCGGAGCCTGGACGATTTTCTTCGCTCGTCGGATCGAGGCGCCGGGCGGTCGCTTTCTCGGCGTCGCCTTCGTCGGCGTCGAGCCCGCCAAGCTGTTTCGAAGCCATCCGGAAATGACGGGGGTCGGCACGACCGCCTTTTCTCTGTTCTACAAGGACGCCACGGTCGCGATGCGGGAGCCGGACCCCGGCAATGTCGTCGGCAAGCCGATACCCTCCGGCGGCCAGTGGCGAGCCGTCGCCGCGCGAGGCGGCGGATTGTATCACTCCGCCGGCGTTCTCAATTCCTACCCGAAATACGTCGCGGTGCGGCCCGTCGTCGGTTACCCGCTTTTCGTCAACGTCGCGATCTCCGACGAGGCCGCGCTCGCCAAGTGGCGAACGCGCATGATCACGATCATCAGCGGCGGCGCCATCGCCCTCGCGCTGGTCGTCGCGCTGCTCGTCGCGCAACTCAGGCTCGCCGGACGCTTGTCGCGCTCCCACATCCGCTCTTGGCGGCGGGGCAACCGGCTGGCTGCGAAGTCGAAGGAGCTTTCGAACACGCGCAAACGGTTCGGCCTGACGCTCGACTATATCTCGCAAGGCATGGCGATTTTCGATGCGAACGAGAAACTCGTCGTCGCGAACCATTGCTACGCCGAGCTTTACGGATTGCGGCCGGAGCAACTGCGCGCCGGCATGGACATACGTGAAATATTTGCGCTGCGCATCGCCAATGGCGCCTATTGTCGGGAAACCCCTGAGGATTATCTCGATATTCTGAGCGAGCCGTACAGCGCCGAGCGCCTGGACCACCTGCAGAACGGGCGCATCATCCTCGTTCGCGAGAACGAGACCGATGACGGCGGCTGGGTGGCCGTCCACGAGGACGTCACCGACCGCACGCGCGCCGCGAAGGCGCTGGCGCATACGGCGCGGTACGATAGTTTGACCCAGCTTCCCAACCGCCAGGCGTTCAAGGCGCATCTCACGGCTCGCCTCGAGCGCGCCGACGGCAAGCGCTTCGCCATTCTCCTGGTCGACATCGACGGCTTCAAGGAAGTGAACGAGATGTATGGACACGAAGTCGGCGACGACGTGCTCATCGAGGTCGCCAGACGCCTTTCCGGGGAAGCCGAGGGGTGTTTCGTCGCCCGCCTCGGCGGCGACGAATTCGTAGCGGTGGCGGCGGGCGAGCGCCTCGACGGGGACGGCGCGACCGGTCTGGCGGAGCGCTTGATCGCGGCGGTTCAACAACCGATCGCCATCGGCGGCCGGCTCATATCGCTGGGCCTCGGCATCGGCGTCAACTTGGTCGAGGCAGGCGAGGGCGACTTCACGCGCGTCATGCGACGGGCCGATCTCGCGCTCGACGCCGCCAAGAGTGGCGGCCGCAATCGCGCCAAGCGCTTCGACGAGGATATGGAACGTCGGTTCAGCGAGCGCGCCCTGCTGGCGCAAGATCTTCGCGAGGCGATGGAGCAGGGCCAATTGGAGGTCCACTATCAACCAATCGTACACGCCGCCGATCGCCGCGTCGTCTGTTTGGAAGCGCTGGCGCGCTGGCGCCATCCGATCCACGGCATGATTTCCCCGGCGACTTTCATCCGGATCGCCGAGGAGACCGGGTTGATCGTCGCGCTCGGAAACTGGGTCCTCCGCCGCGCCTGCGCCGACGCCGCCACCTGGCAACCGGGCATCGTCGTGGCGGTGAACGTCTCGTCGCTGCAGATCGAACGGCCGGACTTCGTCGAAACGATTGTCGACGCCGTCGAGAGCATCCAGCTCGCGCCGCACCGGCTGCAGATCGAAATCACCGAATCGATCCTGCTGCGCAACAACGAGGCGACGAACCGCGCCTTGGAGCGGCTACGCGCCTTCGGCGTCACCATCGCGCTCGACGATTTCGGCACGGGCTGCGCCTCGCTCGCCTATCTCAAGAACTTCCCGGTCGACAAGGTCAAGATCGACAAGTCCTTCGTCGACGGCATCTGCCTGGACAGAGCGTCGATCGCGATCGTCGCCGCGATTGTCGCGCTGGCGCGCGGCCTCGGCATCCAAACGACTGCCGAGGGCGTCGAGACCTACGGCCAGTACGAGGCGCTGCGCGCGATCGGGGTCACCACAATTCAGGGTTATTTGTTCGGCAAACCCAAGGCGATCGGCCCAAGCGATCCCGCCGTCTCGGGCGCGGAAGCGCCCATGTCGGCGGGCGGGATTCGGGCGGCCTGATCGGATCGCGGGCCGTGTTTCCTGGTTGCCGTCCAATGAGCCGCAGCCCCCAGATCCATCGCGTGGCCCGGCCGTCTGCACGAAGCGGGCCGCCGCCGGAACACGAGGAGGACCCCAGGGCGGCCGCAACTCAGATCACTTCTGCGCCATGACGGCGTCGAGCCCGACCCTGACCTCTTCGGCGTTCATGACTGGGGTGAAGTGCAGATCGGCCCCCAATTCCGTGAACCACCTCTCCGCCAGCGGCGGCATTTGGCTGGAGTTTTTCATGTCAAAAACAAAAAATGCGGTCCGCTCGCCGTTGTCGACGGTGAAATAGGCCGCCTCCGGTTTCGCTTGCTCCATGAAAGCGCCGATCACCGCGGGTAGAGTTCCGTTCCTGACGGCCTCGTTGCCTTTGGCGGTATTCGTTCCGACGCGCAACATCATACGCATGTTGTCCTCCCGTCATCGCCGGGGATCGTAAGTCCCACCCCGCAGCAGACAGCAGAGTTTCGCTCCGAATACAAGGACGCTCGCGAAAAGAGCGAAATGACTATTTGATTTTGTGCAGCTTCAGTCGTCCGCCGGCGCCGACGCGCCCGGAACTATTGGGCTTCCAACGATCGCGACGCGCGACGGGAAGGGGAGTTGTCCGCCGACATCACGGCCGCCGCGCTTGTCTCGTCCGGCCGCCCCTGCTATCCCCCGCGCAACCCTATTTTCCCCCGCCTTCCCGAGGACGTTTCGCCATGGCCGCGCGCCAATTCATCTACCACATGCAAGGCCTGAACAAGACGTGGCCGGGCGGCAAGAAGGTGCTGGAAAACATCCACTTGTCGTTTTACCCCGACGCCAAGATCGGCGTGCTCGGCGTCAACGGCTCGGGTAAGTCGACGCTGCTGCGCATCATGGCGGGACTCGACACTGAATTCACCGGCGAGGGCTTCATCGCCGAGGGCGCGCGCGTCGGCTATTTGCCGCAGGAGCCGCATCTCGACCCCGACCTCGGCGTGCGCGGCAACGTGATGCTCGGCGTCAAGGAGAAGCAGGCGATCCTCGACCGCTACAACGAACTCGCGATGAATTATTCCGACGAGACCGCGGACGAGATGACCCGTCTGCAGGACGAGATCGAGGCGCAGGGCCTGTGGGATCTCGACAGCCAGGTCGAACAGGCGATGGAGGCGCTCGGGTGCCCGCCCGACGAGGCCGACGTCGACACCCTGTCGGGCGGCGAGCGCCGCCGCATCGCGCTGTGCCGGCTGCTGCTGGAAAAGCCCGACATGCTGCTGCTCGACGAACCGACCAACCATCTCGACGCCGAGACGGTGAACTGGCTCGAAGGGCACCTGCGCAACTACCCCGGCGCGATTCTGATCGTCACCCACGACCGTTATTTCCTCGACAATGTGACCGGCTGGATCCTCGAACTCGATCGCGGCCGCGGCATCCCCTACGAGGGCAATTATTCCGCCTGGCTGAAGCAGAAGCACAAGCGACTGGAACAGGAGAGCCGCGAGGAAGTGGCGCGCATGCGCGCCCTGGCGGAGGAAAGTGAGTGGATCGCGGCTTCGCCCAAGGCCCGCCAGACCAAATCCAAGGCCCGCATCGCCGCTTACGAGGAACTCGTCAAAAAGCAGAACGACAAGGCGCCGACCACGGCGCAGATCGTCATCCCGGTCGCCGAACGGCTGGGCAACAACGTCATCGACTTCGACAATCTGTCGAAGGGCTTCGGCGACACGCTCCTGATCGACAAGCTCTCCTTCAAACTGCCGCCCGGCGGCATCGTCGGCGTGATCGGGCCCAACGGCGCCGGCAAGACGACGCTGTTCCGCATGATCACCGGCCAGGAGCAGCCTGATTCGGGTTCGATCAAGATCGGCGAATCCGTCGCCCTCGGCTATGTCGACCAATCGCGCGACGCGCTCGAGGACAAGAAGACGGTCTGGGAGGAAATCTCGGGCGGCTACGACATCCTCTATCTCGGCAAGCGCGAGATCAATTCACGCGCCTATTGCGGCGCGTTCAACTTCAAGGGCGCCGACCAGCAGAAGAAGGTCGGCATGCTCTCGGGCGGCGAGCGCAATCGCGTGCATTTGGCCAAAATGCTCAAGAGCGGCGCCAACCTCCTGCTGCTCGACGAGCCGACAAACGATCTCGACGTCGACACGCTTCGCGCACTCGAAGAGGCGCTGCTCGACTTCGCCGGCTGTGCGGTCATCATCAGCCACGATCGCTTCTTCCTCGACCGCATCGCCACCCACATGCTCGCCTTCGAGGGCGATTCCCATGTCGAGTGGTTCGAGGGGAATTTCGCCGACTACGAAGAAGACAAGAAGCGGCGCCTGGGGATCGACAGCGTCATCCCGCACCGGTTGAAGTACAAGAAATTTTCGAGGTAGCGGTCATTTGCTTTCCGAAAAGCAGAAGACGTGATAGGCTTCTTGCTTCGGTCCGGTGTGGCGGCGAGCCCTGTTTGTTCCCTCTCCCCGCGCGTGGGGAGAGGCCGGGCGAGCGGCGAGGCAAGTGGCTGCGGGCATCGCCAAAATGGAGCGGCGCGGCGGAAAATCGCCCCGTAGCGCATTGAAATCGTTGACTCGCACCGGAAAATTGCGCCGCAACCGTCAATTCCCGGGCGGCGCGTCCGCATCGCGCACATGCACTACGGCGAACCGATCGGCATAGAGCCGGCGCCAGCCTGGCTCCCGGTCCATCAGCGCGACGACGGGCGCGCCGGGCGGGAAGATCGTCCAGGCGATCGCGTCGCGCTGCAGGGTCGCGTTTAGAGCGTCCGCGTCGCCGCCGGCGATGCGACCGTAGAGCTCGAGGAAGGCATCGCCATACATGTCGGCGCGGCCGTCGATGAACGGCCGGACCCCGGCCCAAATGAGATAGCCGCCGAAGCCGTAGGCGTTGAGCGCCGGCCTGTCGCGCAAGGGGCCGGGGACGGCCCCAACCGCCGCGATCGGGGCCGTGGCCGCGTCGGCGCGCGCAATCGGCAAAGCGAGGCGGACGCCGGAGAGGGTGAGCGCAATCGCGGCCGCGGCGAGCAGCGGCCCGCGTGGGAGGCGTCGCGCGGGCGCCGCCGCCGCGGCCCCGAGAGCGCAGGCGATCGGCTCAGCGAGCAGCATCGGCGCGAGGATCGCGAGCAGGGTCTCGTGGCGCGAATGCTGCAGCGACATATGGATCAGCCCGACCAGGATCGCCGTGCGCGCCAGGGGGACCTTTATGGGCCGCGTAAGGGCCAACGCGAGCAGCGCGAGCAACGCGATCTCCATCGGCCCGGGATGGGCGAAGTTCTCCGGCCGCCATTCCCCGATATCGGCGAGATGGGCGATGCCGACGAGCCGGAGCGGAAACAGCAACCCCTCGACGCCGAACGGCGTCAGCAACGCCGCCCCGAGGCTCAGAAGGGCGAAGAGTCCCAGTCCCTGACAACGGCGAGCCGGCCCTCGCGCGGCGCGGCCAGCCACGCCTCTAGCGCGAACGGCGCGATCAGCGCAAGCCCGAAGGCGAAGCCGCCGTGCAAATTGGCCCACAGCGTCATCAAAGCGGCGAGCCAAAGGGAAGGCGCCCGCGCCCGCTCGCGCGCCGCCAGCAAGCCGCAGGTCCACACAGCGAGGACGGGCAAAGCGAGGATATGCGGGCGGGCGAGCAGGCCCGGCGCGATGAGGCTGGCGCCGAGCGCCGCGACGACGAGGAGGGCGATGCCCGTCAGATCCCGCGCCGCCCGGTTCGCCATGATGAAAGTCGCCAGGCCTGCCGCCGCGCCCGTCAGCAGCACGACGCCGCTCCAGCCCATGGCGCGGAAAACGACCGCGAAGAGAACTTCGCTGAACCATTCGTGCGCCGTCCATGGCGCGCCAGGAAAAGTGAAGGAGAAGGGGTCGGCGCGGGGAACCGCGCCGTGCTGAAGAATCCATTCCCCGGTCGCCAGATGCGACCAGGTGTCGCCGTCGTTGAGCACTGCTGGCGAAAAGGCGGCGAGCGCGAACATGGCGAGCCCGAGCAGCAACGGCGTCGCCTCGACGGGGCGGGCAGCGCCGCGCGCCTTGGCGGCATCGGAGGCGAGCGGAAGCGCGATCGACATGCGCGCGAGCTTGCCAGAACTGCGATAATTTCGGGTTAAGCCTGACGGTGCAGAAGGCCCGGCAACCCCTGACGCTCCGCTCGTCCGGACAGAAGGGGATGGCGGAGACGGAGGGATTCGAACCCTCGATAGGGCTTTACAACCCTATAACGGTTTAGCAAACCGCCGCCTTCAGCCTCTCGGCCACATCTCCGCATGCATCACTTGCCGCTGCCGGACATATGCCCGACGGCTTCCGCCATTGCAAGAGCCGCGCTGCAGCGCGCGCGCTGGCCGAAACAGGACCTTGCGCGCTTCCTCGTCGGTGGCGAGGTTGGACTT
>CAWEYC010000041.1:0-152610 GCA_963813195.1 uncultured Alphaproteobacteria bacterium
CGGGATCGCGCGGCCTTTGGGTAGACCTCCAGCACATCTTCCATGCTGGCCACGAAGGCCGCGCTGGCTTCGGCGCGATCACCCATTGCTGCTTGAGATGCGGCTGGAGAATGTTTTTTTCGAGAGTCCGCCCGATCGTGTTGTCGCTGGCGCTGTCGACGATATGCAGTTCCACGACTTTCTGTTCCAGCAGACGCAGGCTCCATTTGGCGTGGCCCGCCGGCGCCGGCCCGCAGGTCAGCGCGATCAATTTCGCTTCCGCCGCGCCATCGAATATTCGTGGCCGAGCCGATTTGGGATTGTACTTGCGGTTCAGAACCGCCTCGAAACCTTCCTCGACGAGTTGCCGCCTCGTCCGCTCGATAGTGGCGACGCTCGTATCCAGCGCTTCAGCGATCCGGCTGTCGCTCCACCCCTCGCCGGCTTCCGAAATATCGGCTTTCAGCAGAATGCGCGCTCTCGTGAGCAGTTGGGCCGGACGCTTGCCCTTGCGGATAAACTCCTCGAGTTGGCCCCGTTCCTCCCGGCTCAAATTCACCACATATTTCTTGACGATAATCTCTTTCGCCGCCACGAATTATCTCCATCGCCGCCTCGCGACGGCATGGATTTAGAAAGTCCCCGCAAACGCAATGACGCGAGGCACTAGTTGCAGAACGTGAAGCTCCTCATCGTCGACGAGCTCGGCTATGTCCCGCTCTCCCACGTCACGTCAAACCCGCCTTTCGAGGAATGGCCGTCCGTCTTTCTCGATCCGAGCGCCTCACCGGCGCCCTCTTGGATCGCCTCACCCACCACGTCCACATCCTTGAGATGAACGGCGAGAGCTATCGTCTCAAGCAATCCGCTGGCCGCCGCCGAGCGACCGGGCGGAGCAAAACAAGGCCGCCGCCGGCTCCGAGCCCGAAGCGGCGCCCAGCGATGGCGACCACAATCCCGGCGGCGCCGCCGACCCGCTCTCCTGGAATCCCGCGTTGAAGCGCAGCGCCACAGCGGCCGCTCGCTCGCTTGTATGGGGCGTTTGCTGTCAAGTCAGATTTGGGATTGTCTCCTTGTTCGACCGGTAGACGACCGTCTCCTCGTCCCGACCTGTCGTCTGGCCAAGCGCCGCGCGCAGTGGTCGTCAAGGGTGGCCGCAGGCCATCGCGAAGCGACTTGCCCTTGACGACCACGAGCACGGCGCCAAGCTGCTTCGGTCGGACGCGTTCGATCCGAAAGACAAATCCGAGGAGAGCTCGCCATCAGGCGCGGTACACGCGCCACAAGCTTGTATGCGGTTGATCCTGACGGATCACAACCATGATGCAGCTATGCGCATCGGTGGGCGAAGCTCCGAAGCGGCGGGCCCATTCTACGGGCGCGGTTTGAGACGCCATGTGAGCGATCGGGTTCACCGCCACCTCGGATCCGTGTCAGGGGAGCCTTCTAGAGGCCGCTCTGGATCGGCACAATCGAGCGACGTCGTTCCCTGTGTGCTGGCTTCATGCCGGCCGCAGCACGACGCCTTTCGGCGGTTCGCCTGTTGAGACGAATCTCCAAGGTGATCGAGCAGTTTGCGCGCCAGCGCCACAACCATGGTTTTGCGGGTGCCTCCCCGTCCATCGGCGGTTCGCGCCCTGAACCACTGGGCAAGAGCACTATCCTTTTGGTATTGGAGAAAGCGCCATGCCAATAGGATCATGCCGTAGCGAACGCGCGCATTGCCCGCCCGCGCTAGCCCCTTTTCGCGTCGGCGCACTCTCTCGCTGTCTGGCGCGCCGGTGAGCCCTGCATGCCGAGCGATCGCTCTGCGATCGCGCAGACGGCGCGACAGAATTGACATGAACCAGCATATCTGCCGTCTCTACGCCGACACCGATGACCCGCACGAGGAGATGAACCATCGCGTGCGGCCCTTTCTGGGCGGTAGCCGCGGCGATCTGACGTAAGCGCTCGCGTTCGATCTCGCGGATTCGGTCATGCACCAAACGCATTCGCGCAAAGTTGCGGCGCAGCTCTGCGCGAGTGTTCTCCGGCAGCGGAACTCCGTCGACTGTGCGCAGAGTTTCCAGTCGCTTGGCGTTGCGCAATGACGGACTGAAGGCGCGAATGCTAAAGCGGACGAGGACCGCCTTGATGCGGTTCACGATCCGCGTTCGTTCGCGAACCAGGTGATCGCGCTCGCGGTTTGTCGCCGCGCATCCTCTTCGTCGCCGTCGGGAATCGACGCCATACTGCAATGACGCTTCTCACCGCGCAGCCAACCGAGAAAGGCTCGCATCAGCAGTTCTGTATCAAGACGATCGGTCTTTGCGCGCCGGTGTTCGCGCGACACTGCGACGCTCGACGGATGTATCACGTGAGCCTCGATCGACCGCGCATGCAGCCAGCGCGCCAGCCAGAAGCCGTCACGTCCCGCCTCGTAGGCGACCACGATGCGCTTGATCGCATGTCCAGATTGCTCGGCCTCGTTGCGCCACCGACGGCGCCGATTGCGCAATGCCTGGGTGGTTCTGGATGAATGGCGTCACGGTTGGAAGCTCGCGCAGGCTCTGCGCGAGCGCGATCAAGCAAAGCAGCGCCGCTGCTCCGATCGGCAACGCCCACAAGGTAGTGCCGGCCATCTGGATCCGCGGCGCGATCCCCTGTTGTGGCGGCATCCAGTGATTGAGACGGACCCGATCGTCAGCATCGCTGAGCTTCGCGCGGAGCGGCTCTGGCGACGGAGATTGTGGGTTCCTTGGCATCGGCGATCGCTTTCTGTCATCGATCGCGCCGGTCGGGCGCGTCCGCCCCTGCTCTCGGGCATCAGGGCGCGCCGTCCGATCGGATTAGATCCGCCGTCAGCACGTCCGGCGGCGGGATTCGAGGGGCTCTGCCCGCAACTTACTTCAAGTTGCTGAGCAAAGCGGCGCATGCTTGCGGCACACCGGAATTGACCGACTTGCTTCCGGGCATCACCGCTCAGCCACCCTTTTCAATAAACGTCGCCTGCTCCCATGTACTGGTCTTTTTTAACGCCGTCAGGTTGTTGTTTGCATCCGCGCTGCGTTGAAATTGGTCGACACAGATCGGCGCAATCGCTGCGACCACGGCGCTATTGGCGGCAGTGTCCGCCAACGTCTTCGCAGTGCTTCCAAGCGTCCACCCACCCCAGCCAAATCCAATGATAATCGTCGCGACTATGCCGACGGCCGCGCCTTGTAGAAGTCGCGTAAGCGACTCTCTTTGCAGCAAAATTGGCGCCTGCATGAGATTTCACTCCTGATTTGGGGAGGAGGACTTCCTCCCTCCGAATATCGCGCGATAAATATTGAAGAAACGAGGCGGGTTGGCGCGGTCCGGTCTTCGTCGCGCGACTATCGGTCCTGGACATTACCTGACCGGAGATCACTGAGAACAGAATCTGGAAACTACGAGACTGGCGTCGACTGCGGCGCCGGCGCGTAGCGCCGCTTACGCGAGGCTCCCCGCGGGTCAATAACCACCTATTAGGCAGACTCCGAAGTGCGAAGCGACTTCCGCATGTTGACCCCACCGGACCCAACTTCGTCAGATGGTCAGTGCGCCGATCGGGGTTCGGACCCACGCTGACATACAGTTTGGGCGCGGACATTGAAACGAGACGCCCGCCGGGATGTCGTTCGACTATCGCCATTCGCAGAGTTGTCATGCGTCACCTGGGTCCTATGATTTGTTATAGATACCGTCTAACGTCGGCGAGAAGACAGCACAGATCAACGGGACCATCGCGTCACCTCAAAAATATCCGAAAAAAATCAAATAAATAAAATTTTCGTTCGACTGGTAAATCACCCAATCAGCACCCATATTAGCTTTGCATGTCTTTCGGACGAGTTGGGCCAATGTAACTCATCGCCGGAGAGCGTGCGGTTTTCCTGACAGCGAGAGCGGAATTTGTAATTCAGGAAGGACTACGTCATGGCCAACAGTTTTCGTTTCGGACGGCGAGTGAAGCTTCCTGCCACCGTGGAAATCAAACATGAACTGCGCATGATGATCCTGGCCGAACAGCATTGACGCCCTTGAGCGAGAGGCGGCGGCACTAAAGGCGGCTGAGGGCAACACCCAGTCGCTCGGCGCCGCCTCACGTTGTTCTTGAGTATATTATCAAAATATCAAACGTGATAACCAACTAAATGGTATTGAACATGGAAAGATTTACGTACGACATAAACATTGCGCGGTATAAGCAGCTTTCAAACCCGCTCTTGTCCGCAATCGACCGAGCAAATTTATTCGCGGTCCTTGCCGAGGAATATCAAACCTTCAGTAAGAAAAGCAAAGAACTCAGTCTGTTAAATTTCAAGTCCTCTTCAGCCGCAGCGGCTCTTAAGCAGTAGTTGCAAATATCAATCATTATCGCGACTTATTCACGTCCACGAACTAACCGAACGTCGTCGCGTGCTGGGCTTAGAGCCTGACCCAAAAGTTTCTGGCGTTTGCGGACAGCGGCGTGATTCACGGTCTGCGATAGGCTGAGGAGCCCGTGATTCGGCATGTGGACCAAGGAACATCGTGAGGCGCACAAGCAATCGGGCAACGGGTTTCCGAGCGATTTGACGGATGCGCAATGGGCGCGACTGGAGCCGCTGATCCCGGCGGCCAAGACCGGCGGACGACCGCGCCAGACCGACATGCGCGCGGCGATGAACGCGATCTTCTATCTGTTGCGCACCGGCTGCCCCCTGGCGTTATCTGCCCTGCGATCCCTTTCCGACCGTCTACAACATTTTCCGCAAGTTCCAGCACGAAGGCGTGTGGGAGCGGATTTGGGAGGAGTTGCTCGCGGCTTTGCGCGAACAACTCGACCGCGAGGCGAGCCCGACCGCCGCCATCATCGACAGCCAGTCGCTGAAGGCGGCGGAAAAAGGGGGTGTAAAAGCAGGGGCGAAAACGACGCAGTGGGTTATGACGCCGGCAAGAAGGTGAAGGGCCGCAAGCTCCACGCTTTGGTCGATGTCGAAGGCCTGCCGTTACGGGTCGTCGTCCATTCCGCCGGGATACAAGATCGCGACGGCGCGCGCCTGGTGCTCGACAAAATCCGCCGCCGCTTCCCCTGGCTTGAACTGGTGTGGGCCGATGCCGGCTACAACGCCCACCAAGTCAAAGACGCCGTCGCCAAGGTTCCGGGCCTGCGGATGGAGATCGTCAAGCGATCCGACGACATGAAGGGTTTCGTCGTGCTGCCGCGCCGCTGGGTGGTCGAGCGCACATTCTCATGGTTCAGTCGAAATCGCCGCCTCGCAAAGGATTACGAGACCCTCGCGCACACTCTCGCCGCCTTCGTCTCCCTCGCCGCAATCCAACTCGGTATCAGGCGGCTCGCGCGGACGTAGACTTTTGAGTCAGGCTTAGAGCGCTTTCCGACCCGATCGAATTGTCCGGGATTTCCGAATCGGCGGGTTTCTGATTCACCGTGTCGGCTGGCGAGGGAGGCCAGCCGACATGGCGGGAGCTCTTTCGATCGATCTTCGCAAGCGCGTGGTTGACGCGGTGAATGGCGGGATGTCGCGCCGTCAGGCGGCGGCGCATTTCAGGGTTGGTGTGTCAAGCGCGATCCGCTGGGTCGCCCAAGCGCTGGCGACGGGCGACGTCGCGCCCAAGCGGCAAGGCGGCGATCGTCGCTCGGCGGCGATCGAGGCGCAGGCCGACGTGATCCTTTCCCTGCTCGGCCCCGACGGCGACGCCACCTTGGCCGAAATGCGCGCCGCCCTCGCGGCCAAGGGCCATTCCTTCAGCCTTTCGGCGTTGTGGCGCTTCTTCGCTCGCCGCGGCGTCACGCTCAAAAAAGTCTGCGCACGCGGCCGAGCAAGATCGCCCGGACATCCTGAAGCGCCGCCAGGAATGGTTCGACGCCCAGCTCGATCTCGATCCCGCAAAGCTCGTCTTCATCGACGAGACCTGGGCCTCCACCAACATGGCCCGGCGATACGGGCGCGCTCCGCGCGGCGAGCGCCTGCGCGCCGCCATCCCCCATGGCCATTGGAAAACGACGACCTTCGTCGCCGGCCTGCGGCTCAAGGGGATCGTCGCCCCGCTCGTCTTCGATGGACCGATCAACGCTCAGGTCTTCGAAGCCTATGTCGAGCAATTCCTCGCGCCGGCGCTGCGGCCGGGCGACATCGTGGTCATGGACAATTTGTCGAGCCACAAGGCGCCGCAAATTCGACCGCTGATCGAAGCCGCCCACGCGACCTTGCTCTACCTGCCGCCCTACAGCCCCGACTTCAATCCCATCGAAAAAATGTTCTCGAAGCTAAAGGCCTTCCTGCGCAAAGTCGCGGAACGAACCGTCGACGGCCTCTGGCGCGCCATCGCCGATTGCATCCCTCTCGTTACGCCGCGCGAATCCGCCAACTATTTCGAGGCCGCAGGCTATGAACCAACATGAACGGGAAACGCTCTAGAGCCTGACTCAAAAGTCTACGTCCGCGCGAGCCGCCTGATACCGAGTTGGATTGCGGCGAGGGAGACGAAGGCGGCGAGAGTGTGCGCGAGGGTCTCGTAATCCTTTGCGAGGCGGCGATTTCGACTGAACCATGAGAATGTGCGCTCGACCACCCAGCGGCGCGGCAGCACGACGAAACCCTTCATGTCGTCGGATCGCTTGACGATCTCCATCCGCAGGCCCGGAACCTTGGCGACGGCGTCTTTGACTTGGTGGGCGTTGTAGCCGGCATCGGCCCACACCAGTTCAAGCCAGGGGAAGCGGCGGCGGATTTTGTCGAGCACCAGGCGCGCGCCGTCGCGATCTTGTATCCCGGCGGAATGGACGACGACCCGTAACGGCAGGCCTTCGACATCGACCAAAGCGTGGAGCTTGCGGCCCTTCACCTTCTTGCCGGCGTCATAACCCACTGCGTCGTTTTCGCCCCTGCTTTTACACCCCCTTTTTCCGCCGCCTTCAGCGACTGGCTGTCGATGATGGCGGCGGTCGGGCTCGCCTCGCGGTCGAGTTGTTCGCGCAAAGCCGCGAGCAACTCCTCCCAAATCCGCTCCCACACGCCTTCGTGCTGGAACTTGCGGAAAATGTTGTAGACGGTCGAGCGCGGCGGAAAGGGATCGCAGGGCAGATAACGCCAGGGGGCAGCCGGTGCGCAACAGATAGAAGATCGCGTTCATCGCCGCGCGCATGTCGGTCTGGCGCGGTCGTCCGCCGGTCTTGGCCGCCGGGATCAGCGGCTCCAGTCGCGCCCATTGCGCATCCGTCAAATCGCTCGGAAACCCGTTGCCCGATTGCTTGTGCGCCTCACGATGTTCCTTGGTCCACATGCCGAATCACGGGCTCCTCAGCCTATCGCAGACCGTGAATCACGCCGCTGTCGCAAACGCCAGAAACTTTTGGGTCAGGCTCTAAGGCTCGCGCGGTCTTCGCGGAGCGCGTCTGCCTTCCGCACGATCGCGAGTGTCCGCAAAGGGTCGATTGTGTTGAAAACTCGTATTTCAACTTCGATCACAATTCAGAAGACTGCAGGCGGCCCCGAGAATAATTCCGACAGGGGTTCGGCGGAGCAGCCGGTCTTGCCCCGTGCGCACGTGGCAGATGCCGCACCGTGACAGTGATCAGTGGGGGTGACGTTCGGCCCACGAAATCGAGATTTTCGCGACCGCTCGTTTTCCGAGTTTTTCGACATGCGGTAATGAGGTGCAGCTCTTCCCTGGAGACCGGCAGGATCGGCCCCGTCGTTGGAAGAGGAGATAGAACATGGATTACTTTGTCGGGCTCGATGTCTCGATGGAATAGACGCATGTCTGTCTGTTACGCCGTCAAGGCGCGGGTCATTCATTATGGCAAGGCGATCTCGACGCCGGCGGCGATTGCCGATGAGCTGGCGAAGGCGCCAAGCTGTCGCCGCGTCGTGTTCGAGACGGGCAGAATGGCTCCAATGCTCTACCACGGCTTGAGCCAGCTCGGATTGCCGATCGTCTGCGTTGAGCGCCGACAGGCCTACCAGGCGCTCAAGTCGCTCGCGACCCACAAGACACCGATCGGAATGATGCACAGGGGTCTGGCCCATCTCGCGTGTGTCTCGGCCTGGTGTCCGAATGCCGATCGGCGATTGGTACGCTTCGCAAGATATTGATTTCAATGCGTTCAGTCTCGGTAGGCGGGGTCAACTTTCGAGTCCGATTGACATGGCGGCCTGCGTGCGGTTCGTCACGTGCAGTTTTTTCATGATGTTGCGCACATGCACCTTGACCGTGCTTTCGGATATTTGGAGATCGAAGGCGATATTCTTGTTCGCACGGCCGGCGCCCAGACTTTTGAAAACATCGCGCTCACGCGCCGTGAGACTGGGATGGGGCAACGGCAATTCGTTTGGACGCGCGATCGCTAGCGGACCGACGTCCTGTCGCGAGAGCTCCGCCGAGGGGGCGACGACATCGCTTTCAGCCTGATGGTCCATGGGGCCGGGCAGCAGAAAGGTTCCGCCCACCACCATGAGTCTGACAGAGGCGATCACGATCTCCATGCTCGCCTTAGGCATCACGATTCCGGCGACGCCTAGAGTTTCCAACAAACGGGCGACGGCCGCGTTATGCGTGTGCAGATAAGCGCCAATCGGCGATCCGTCGCCGAGACGGCGCAAAACTTGAAATGTAGCGCGCAACCGTGCAGGCTCGTATCCCGACAGTGGATCACTGCCGATCAACAGAAGCTTAGCCGGTCCCGGAACGACTTCGTCAGCCGATTTCACACCCTCGATAGACAAGTGGGGCAGGAACGTCATGAGCGCGTGAGCCAAGCACTCACGGAAGATCGTGTGCGCCTCAATCAGCACGACACGCGCGGTCCGGCCTCCCCAGTGCTGCGCGGCATGCTCGGGTCGAAGCCGCCAACATTCGCCAGCCGAATTGGGATCGCGATCGTTCATGCGCTAAAGTCCTTTGTGGCTTCTTAGCTTCTTTCGTGATTGCGCGAAGGCTCCAGACGCAGGGCCGCTACAGACCACGGGCACGATCCGTTAAAGCGCGCCGCGACCCTAAATTCCTCTTCGATGGCACGCCACCCTCGGAATCTACGCACAGCCCCCGCGGGCCGGCTCTGTCAGACCCAATGCTCGCGGCGCCGCTTGGTTTCAGTGGTTGCGGGGGCAGGATTTGAACTGCGGCCTTCCAGGTTATGAGCCTGACCGTCCTGAGGCGCCTTCGGAGCGCAGGGGTCGACGGCCGTTCGTTCCCTCGACTGTTATTCGGCGCGCGATTTGACCCCCTATCGGCTTCCAACCGTGACCCGACCAAAACACGGTTAGACTACAGATAATACTAATGAATTCGTCCTCGTTCGATGGTCAGCCTTGGAAGCCGATAGGGGGTCAAACTCCATGCCGAGTCACACACCAGTCCGACAGCGTGGATTCGATGTGGGCTTCAAGGCGGTCCCGCCGAGCCGTCGCCGCCTCGACGGCCGCGATACAATCTTCCAGCACGATGTAATGCGCGGCGTGTTCGAACGTTAATCCGGCCAACCAGCGCCGATGCATCAGGGTCCAAGCCGGCCGGTTATAATGATGGCCATGGCGCAGCAAAAAGCCGGACAGTTGCTGGCGGGCCTGCCGCAACACGCGCACCGCAGCCAGTCGCGCGCGCACCAGATCGCGAATCGCCTCATGGGCTGGATCAGGAACCCAGACCGATGTGAGTTCGCCCGCCCGATGCAGCTTGGCCAGGTTGACGGCATCCCGTCGATCGGTCTTGACCCGATCGCCCGGCCGGCGCGGAATCAACGAAGGCGCCACCACGACGCATTCGTGTCCGGCTTCGCTCAACTGGCGTTGAATGCCGTAGCCGCAGGGGCCCGCTTCATAGCAAAACCGTAGCTTGGCGCCGTTGCGCGCCAGCCTGGCGCACAGCGTCTTCAACGCAGCCGGCGTGTTCGCCACCTTCCCATGCTCTCGAACTTCAGCTCGCTGGCCCGCTTCGGCGAGCGCAACCGCGATGGTGTCTTTGTGCACATCAAGGCCGACGTAGATGATAGGCCGCTCCATGACCCGTCTCCTATGCATGAGGCTCGGCGCAGGTTCGTCCTGCGTAACCCTCGTAATCCTGCATATTGCGAGACGGGTCGCCCCTATCTCAGGCGAACATCTGGTCTAGCGCTTGAATTCGTCGCTGTGCCATGCTGCTCGACCTCCGGAACCCCGCCGTAACATACCCAACGGGCAACGATCGCAAGACGACAGCCTTCCTCGGCAAACGTTTGCGCGATGGCGCTGCCGAGACCGACGCTGACGCCGGTGACGAGCGCGACCTCGCCTGCGAGCTGGGGGTCCATGGCGCTCGTCTTACGAAGCTGGTGGCGAATAGTCGGCGGTAAGTGTCGAAGGCCGAGATAGGCCTTCCTGACACGGTCGGCATCCTGGAGCTCGGTGGCTGGCCCCGCGATCGTGATCTCGGAATTTTCGAGCACATAGGCATATTGCGCCTGCTTGAAAAGCGCGGAGCCTCGGACAAACCGACGCCAAGTCGCAACGCAATGAGGCTATAGAGGCCGGTCGCAAAGCCCTGCAAGAGCGTGAACAGCGACCAGAAAGTGATTGATAGCAGGTAGGTCAGGCGGGATAGTCGATAGAGACGCGGCCCGGTACTTGTGCGGCGGTGGAGCTCCATGAGAATGCCGAGAACACAACGCCCAGCATCGCTGCCGACAGGCCGAGGTCCTTGGCCAAACCCGGCGCCGCAACGCTGAGCGAGATAGTTGATCATCGTGCCCGCCGCGAGAAGGGCGAGAATGCCGAGCCGCGCCCGGCTGCGCCGAATGCAAACTGTCAAACGGAAGCGAAGCGGCCTCTGTCGGATAATTCTTCTGCATGCTCGCTTCCTCCCAAGCCGGAAATTCGGCCAATAACCGCTTCAACTATTGGTCGACGCGCAACGCAACGCATTCAAGGTCGTCGCGATCAGCCCCGACGCCGATGCGCACGCGCGGATCCCTCATCTCCATCACTATGGCGCGGGGCTCGGCGTTTGCCGCTCGCTGCCACTGCGAACCATGATTGCGTCGATTGTGTTTGCGTTGGCGGGTCAACCCATTCACACGCATTTTCGGCTACTATGGCGTGGGTCCCTATTTCTCCACTTACCGAGCTGGCACTGCATGGTTTCGAGGCGGCGCGGCGTCGTTTGAACGAGTTGATTGCCGGCTTCGTAAGCATGACGGCATCGAGCCAAGCTCCGTCGGAGTTCGACCGCGCATTGACCCTACCAACGCGAATGCAATCGTGGAGTTGCAGTACCTATCCACACTAACAGCCCGCTTCGCCATAGCCGACGCGTCTACTTGGCTTGGCCGAAAAATCGATCGCCGGACGCGTCGCGCTGCGGTACTGCTGAAAGCCGTCGCGGCTGCAGGGATGCGCCTTCGTTGATCGATCAACAACAGAGTGAGCCAACGAGTTTCAAGTTCGGACGTAAAGAAGCGTTGTTGCTGGGGATCGACGTAGGAACGTCGGTCACGAAGGCGGCGGTGTTTGACGTCAGCGGACGGCAGCTTGCGGAAGCTGCGCAACGCACAACTGTCTCTCGTCCGGCGCCCACTTGGTCCGAGATGGACCCGGAGTCAGCCTGGAAGGCGGCGGCTGCCGTCTGCCAACGCGTTCTGTCGCATCCAGGAGTGGACTCACGCCGCGTCGCCGCGGTCGGCGTCACGGGCGTGATGGTCGGCGCGTGGCTCGTCGACAGACAAGGCCGCGCGTTGAGACCTGCGATCCTTTGGGACGACGGGCGAGCGCTGGAGTGCGTCGAGCTCCTGCAGCAGCGACACGTCGACCTGCTGTCCGTCATTTTCCGCCGGTCGGGCTCGGTGATGCAGAACGGCTGCACCCTGCCCGTGCTACGCTGGCTTGAGGAACGCGAGCCCAAGACGCTCGACAACGCGGCGGCGATCCTGAACGCGAAAGACTTTCTCCGCTTTCGACTGACAGGCGTGATCGCCACCGACGAGACGGAGGCGGCGGTCGCGCCGGGAAGCGCTCGCAGCCGCACTCACGACGAAGGTTTGTTCGCGCTTTTCGGACTCGAGCACCGACGCCGCCTGATGCCGCCAGTGAGGCCTTCAACGGAATGCATCGGCGCGGTGACGGCCGCCGCCGCCGAGGCGACAGGGCTTCGGCCCGGAACACCCGTTGTCGCAGGCGCCGGCGACACGCCTGCGAGCGTGCTCGGCGCAGGGATCGGCGAGCCCGGCCTCGCCTGCGCGGTTCTCGGCACGACTTCGCTCAATGGCGTGGTGACGGACAAGCCGATTTTCGAGCCTGCCGATCTCGGGATTCTCTTCACCTTGCCTGAAGGCCTGTGGATGAAGACCATGGTCAACGTGGCAGGCACGACCAGCCTGGACTGGTGCCTTTCGGCGCTGTGCCCAGACCTGCTCTCTCGTTCCGACCCGTATCAGGCGCTCGAGGATATTGCGGCTTCGGCGCCGCCCGGCGCTAAAGGCGTCGTCTACGTTCCGTATCTTAGCCCGTCAGGAGTGGTGGCGCCGCGGATCGAACCAGGCGCGCGTGGATTGGTCGCTGGATTGACGCCCGCTCACGGTCGCGCCGACATCGTCCGCGCGATCTACGAAGGCGGCGCGCTCGCGATCCGGGACTGTTTCGCCGCGATCGATCAGCAGGTGGACCGCATCAGGCTGGTCGGCGGCGGCGCACGCAGCCCGTTTTGGAGCCAAGTCATTGCGGATGTCGCCGGGCGCCCTGTGGAAACGCCGGAGGGAACGCAGTTCGGCGCCAAAGGCGCCGCGCTGCTCGCTGGCGTTGGCGTCGGAATCTATGGTTCGGTTCGCGAGGCCTGCCGGGAAACCTTCCGCATCGCACGCAGCCACATGCCCGACCCGAGCCGGCGCCCGATCTACGAGGAAGCGTTTCGTCTCTATTGCGCCAGTCGCTCCGCGGCGCTCGAAGGGATCGCGTCAGCCTACCGCTGAGACTCGTCGGCGTGGGCGCCCCGAGCGTGCAGCGTCTCCACGATCTCGGCCATGCGCTCGAGAACGACCTCGAGGATCGCGCGCCCCTTTTCCGCCGTAGCGAGGCGCGCGTCGCCAAGGACGGGGCTTCCCGAGAACTCGCTCCAACGATAGGGAAGTTCGCCAAAGTCGTTTGGGAAAGCGGGATAGTTTTCGATTGCGGCTTCCATGCGCACAAACTCCGGCGCGAGATGCAGCATATAGGACGTCTCGATCTCGCAAGCGTGCATGAAATCAGGGTGAGCGGCTGGCCGTTCTCGAACTTGCGCCACCACCGGGCCGGCGCCCGGATAGCAAAGATGCGCCATCGCGACGCCCTCGGCTTTCAGGCGGCGCTGCGCCTCGCGAATGGGGGCCACATTGCCGAAGTGCGCGTTGATGACCGCGACGGCCCCGGCGCCTTTGGCGCGGCACGACAGCCCGAGCTCCGCCAGGGCGCGCGCGACCGTATCGGTCGACAGGCTGAAGGAGCCCGGCGCGTCCTCGAGCGACCAAACCTGACCGAAGGCGAAGGTCGGCAGGAGAAGCAGCGGAACGCGGGCGGCGACGCGCTCGACCAACCGCTCGGCGATGCGGCGCGCCAGGATGTTGTCCGTTCCGGCGGGAAGGTGGTCGCCGTGGGATTCGACCGCGCCGATCGGCAGCAGCGCGACGGGGCGGCGGGCGAGCAACGCCTTGAGCTGCGTGTCGCCGAGCCGTTCGACGTCGGCGTGAAGCACGTAATCATTCATGAAAGGCGAACGCCCGCTGAGGGTTTTCGACCATGAAGGTTCGGATCAACGCCGCGCCATTGAAGCCCGCCTCGCCGGCCTCCTCAATGAAACGCGGCGCCCAACTTGCGAGGATATAGCCGAGGCCCAGGCCGCCTTCGCCGTAGTTGCGGTACATGGTGCGCCGCGCGATGTCGCCGCCGATCAGGATCTGTTTCTCGTGGCCCGCCGTGACGAGCCTGAGGATGCAATCGATAAGGACGGATTCCGGATGATACTTGATCCGGCTGATTCCGTCGAAGCACAGAAACACGCCCGTGTCGGCGGCCTTGCGGTGAACCCAGGGATCGGGATTGCGGTCGACATGGGCGATTGTGAGACGTGTCGGATCGACCTTCTCCTCCTTCACGATCTCGAGCTGTTCGAGGATCAGCGTACCGAGTTCAGTGTGCGAATGAAGCGGCGCACCGGTTTCTTTGTGCGCATCGAGCACCGCACGCATGACCTTGTCCTCGGCTTCGCTGATCGTGTTGTAGCCTGTCCCGAACTTGACGACGCCACCACGAAGCCGCGTGCCGTCCATGCCCTCGACGACTTCGCGGACGACGTGATCGCGGATTTGGGCTCGGCTGCGCGCGTCGATCCACGCGGCGAAGGTGAAGCCTTGGCCGGGCATTTGCCCCGGCCACATGATCGCCTTGTTGAAGCCCGCGGTCGCGATGATGGTAATGCCCGTGCGTTGCGAAATCGTCGCGAGCGCGACAGGATCGCGGCCGTAGTCGATGGCCGTGGCGTCATAGACGGACTGGCCACCGGCGGCCGTGAAGAGCTCGACGTCGCGGATCGACGCCTCGATGTCGTCGATCAAGAAGTCGGTCTGGCCTTTTTCCTTCCAGAGCGGAGGCACACAATAGAGATGATCATGCGCATAGGTGACGCCGAGCGTTTCGGGCGCCACATCGCCCGTCAATGTGCGGATGAAGGGCATCAGCGAGCCTTTCGGAAGTTGGCCAGCGCAAGCGCCAGCACGATGACGCCGCCTTGCAGCACGTAACGAAGCGCCACGGGCAAAGACAGCAGATAGAGCAAGCTCTGCAGCAGAAAGAGGATCAGCGTCCCCGCGACGGCGCCGAGCGGCAGCAGGACGCCGCCAGAAAAAGTCGCGCCGCCGATCACGATAGCGGCAATCGAATCGAGCGTTGCGCTGTCGCCGATCCCGATCGAAGCCATGCCGGTGATCGCCGACAGCATGACGCCGCCGACCGTCGCGAACAAGGCGCCGAGAACAAAGACGAGAACTCCGAGCGCATCGACTGGAATCCCGAAGATGCCGCGCGGCCGTTTCATTCGAGCCGGCCAACAGCATCTTGCGCCCGAGGACGGTCAGATGAGCAAGGACAAATACGGATAGCGCCGCCAGAAGCCAAAGGATCGCCGAGATTGGAACAGCGCCGATCCAGCCCTCCGTGATCATCCGAAATCCCGGAGGCACGCCACCGCGCGGCGAACCGCCGGTGTAAAGTAGCATGCCGCCGGAGAGGACCAGCGACATAGCGAGCGTGGCGAGGAAGGCGGGGATTTGCAACAGCGTCGCGACGAGCCCGTTGACCGTACCGATCGCCGTCCCGACCGCGAGGGTAGCCAGCAGCGCCGCCCAGATGTTGTTCGGATCATTGGCGAAGACCGAGGAGAGGACGATGTTGGCGACCGACGCCGTCGCGCCGACCGATAGATCCAATCGCCCGGTCATAAGAACAAGCGCCTGACCGAGAGCGATCACGCCGAGCGGCGCCGCCTGCCGAATATTGTCAAGGACAAGGTGCGGCGAGAACGTGCCCGAAGCCGCCATCAGCACCGCCGCGAGCACGAGAGTGAGCGCGACCGCCCGCAGACTCGCGGAAGCGGGCCAACCTTGAACGAGGAGCGCCCGCATCAAGCGGCTCCTTTCTCGGAGCGCCGCAGAAATACGACGAGTGCGGCGACAACCACGAGCCCCTTGATGATCGACTGCAGATCGGTCTGGAGACCCAACAAGTTCAGCGCATTGTCAATGAGAACCAGCGAGACGACGGCGAACCCTACGCCGGCGACGTGGCCTCGTCCGCCCTGAAGCGCGACGCCGCCCAGGATCACCGCAGTGACGGCGTCGAGCGTAAAGGGGTCGCCAATCAAGGGATCGCCCGACAGAATCCGGATCGACAAGACGACGCCAGCCGCGGCCGCCAGCAGGCCCGAGAGGGAGAAGCCGAGGAAATCGAGCCTCTTTACAGGCACGCCATTGGCGAACGCCGCCCGAGGATCGGAGCCGAGCGCATAGAGCTGGCGGCCCGTGCGCGTCGAACCGAGCGCGATCGTAGCGATCGCAAACACGCCCAGCGTCAACCAGAAAGGCGCCGCAAGGGGTCGAGTTCGACCCGAACAACCAATCGTAGGCGTCATAGGCGACCTCCCCGCCGGGAGACGGGAGTATCAGCAAGGTCAGCCCCTTCACGAACGAAGCCGTCGCGAGCGACATGATCAACGGATTGACGCCAAGGAGCACGATTCCGGCGGCCGAACTGGCTCCGCAGAGGAGACCAACTAGAAGCGCAACCGGGATCGCGAGCCAGCCGAGCTGTCCCGAGAGGAGAGCCATGATCGCCGTCGCAAGGCTCACAATGCTGCCGACGGAAAGGTCGATCCGCCCCGAGATCAGCGCCACCGATTCTCCCAGCGCAACCAACGCCAGCGGCAGCACCCGGTTTTCGACGTTGACGAGGTTCTCGCTGGAGAGGAACGCAGGCGACAACGCCGCCGTGCCTAGCGCGACGCTCGTCGCCAGCGCGAAGGCGGGAAGCGCGAGAACGAGATTCGCGCGCGCGGAGCCTGTCGGTCCGATCATAGCGGCGATCGCTCCTCCGGCGTATCCTCGCCTGGCGTGGCCAGACGCATGATCGCCTCCTCCGAAAAATGCGATCGTTCGACCAAACCTCTTATGCCGCCGCGATAGAGGACCGCGATCCGGTCTGAAAGGCCGATCAGTTCGATGAGTTCGGAGCTGATCAACAGCACAGAGGCGCCCGCCTCCGTCAGCGCAGACACGAGCGCGTAGACTTCCGATTTGGCTTGAACGTCGATTCCCTTGGTCGGTTCGTGCAGCACGAGCAACTTCGGCCGCGCTTCCAGCCAGCGCGCGAACACGACTTTCTGTTGGTTGCCGCCCGACAATTCGCGCACCGGCTGTTCGACATTGACCGACCGAATGCCGAGTCGGGTCCTCGCGGTCTCCGCGGCTCGCCGATCGAGCCCCAACGGCAACAGCCCCCATCGGCGGACGCGCTCAATGGCGAAGAAGCTCGTGTTGATGCGGATGGAGAGATCGAGCGCCAAACCCTCGTGCTTGCGATCCTCAGGAATCATGCCGACGCCATGCCGGATCGCGGCGGCGACGGAGTCGATCTTGATCGGCTCACCGTCAATCCGCACCTCTCCCGCTGTGAATGGGGCGACGCCGGAAATCGCGCGAGCAAGCGGACGCTGCCCCTGCCCTTCGAGCCCGGCGACGCCGAGCACTTCCCCGGGCGCAATGGTGAGGGTCAGTGGCCGAACGCCCGGCGCCGACGCGCCGAGCAGCTCCAATCGGGGCCGCTGGCCCGCGGATCGGACGGGCCTCAGCGGAAAGATGTCGGAGAGCGTTCGTCCGACCATCGCCTGAATCAATGTGTCGCGGGTGAAGCCGCCACGCGGCGCGTCGAGGGTCAACGATCCGTCTTTGAGCACGATCACGCGGTCGGCGCTGCGGATCACCTCGTCGAGCCGATGCGAAATGAAAATCACGGCGCCCCCTCGCGCCGCAAAGTCGGCCATGAGGCGCAAGACAAGCTCGGCTTCGTGCGACGACAGCGCCGCGGTCGGCTCGTCGAGAATTAGCAGGTGCGGACGTCGGCGCACAGCTTTGGCGATCTCCGCCATGTTGCGCTCGGCGGCGCTGAGGTCGCGCCCCATTTTTTCGGGCTTGAGCGCAAACCCGAGTTCCTGGAACAGCGTGCGCGCCTGCCGATGCAATCCTCGTTGCTCGATTAGCCCGAAGCGTCGCGGCTCGGACCCGAACAGCACGGATTCTGCAACTGTCAGGTCGGGCGCGATGGCGGTCTCCTGATTGGCAATGGAGACGCCTTGTCGCCGGGCCGCCGCGGGACTCGTCGGCCGATAGGTACGCCCCTCAAATGCGATGTCGCCGGCGTCGTAGGAAAGCGCGCCGGCCAAGATGTTCATGAGAGTCGACTTGCCCGCACCGTTCTCGCCGACGAGGGCGAGGATCTCGCCCGCACGCAGGTTGAAAGTGACGTCCGTCAGCACCCGATTGGCGCCGAACGTCTTGGTGACCCCCGCAACCGCCAACAGGGGCGCGACGAGGTCCCGCTCCCTTGCTTGCTCTTGTGCTGTGGGATCGACAACCGTCATGCGGCGGGCGCGCGCTCTGCGGGCCGGCGGCTCGCCGCGGCGATCTCCGCAGCGGCGGAGCGGTAGCGGGCGTAAAGCCGATCGTAGGCCGCGACATTCGCCGAGCGCGGTTCGTACCGACGTCCCGAGCGGGCTGCACGCTCGGCGATCGACAACAACGAGACGCCCCCCGCTGCGACCTGCGCCATCAGCGCCGCGCCAACCGCCGAAGCGTTCAAAGCCTCGAGTTGCACAATCGGTCGACCGAGGACATCTGCGATGATCTGGCACCAAACCGGCACGCGGGCGCCGCCCTCCGCGACGTTCACCACGCCGATCGTCGCGCCCAGCTCTTCAAACACGCTCACGCAGTCGCGCACATTGAAGGCGACGCCTTCCATCACCGCTCGCATCATGTCGGGCGCGCCATTGGCCGAGGAGAGGCCGCGAAACTCCGCCCTTGCGTCCGGCGCCGCATAGGGGGTCGCGACGCCTTCGAGGAACGGAATGAACGACACGCCGCGCGCTCCGGGCGGCACGTCTTCGCAGCTTCGCGTCAACGCCTCGAAAGAAACGGGGTCGGCGGATTGCCATGAGAGCACGCGATGAAACCAACTCGCGCAAAGGCCCCCGCTCATGACGAGACCGAGCCAGATCGTCCGGCTCGGCTCTGCATGAGCGATCGGCCACAAGCCCGGGCGCGGGTGTCCGGCCGGACAGCCGTCGGCCGAGAGCACGACATGGCCCGCGGTGCCCAAGGTGATCCCGACGACGTTCGGCCCCACGACGCCACAACCGATCGCAAGGGCCGCGACATCGCCGCCGCCCGGCGCCACCGGCAGACCGGGCGGCAGGCCTGTTTCGGCGCCCGCTCGCGCAGTTACGCGGCCGACGATCTCGCAAGAAGGTCGGATAGGCGGCAGCAGGTCGGGATCGGCTCCTGCCGCGCGGCAAAGATCCTCGATCCAAGTTCGGCTGCGAATGTCCATCAGGCCGGTGGCCGAGGCGTCGGACGGATCAGTCGCCACGACGCCCGTGAGTTTGAACAGAATGTAGTCCTTGACGAACAATAGATGCGCCGCGCCGGTCAGGCGCTCAGACTCGCGCCGCGCGATCCAGGCGAGCTTCGCCAGAACGGCGATGGGGCTTATTTCGGTCCCGACTTTTGCGCGCACGACATCGCCAACTGCGTTGGCGAGCGCTTCGGCCTCAGCGCCGGCTCGTGTATCCAGCCAAATGAGCGCCGGTCCCAAAGCCTCGCCCTCGCGGTCAATCAGCACGAGACCGTTGAGCTGTCCCGAGAGCCCCACGGCCTCGAGCGAAACGCCGGAGAGCCGTCCGACGATCTCGTGCGTTGCCGCAGCGACCGCCCCCCACCAATCCCGCGGCGATTGCTCGACATGGCCTGGCGCCGGCATCGATGTGGATAGCGGTCGGCTGGACTCGGCCAAGATCGTTCCGTCCTTCGCGACCGCCGCGACCTTGACCGAGGATGTGCCGACATCGATGCCGAGCGTGGCGCGCATGAGCTCAGGGCTCGCCCACGAAGAAGCGCCGAGGATTGTCCACGAACAACATCTCAAGCTCGCTCTCGGCGAAGCCGCCTTTCCGCAACCGGTCGCGGAACGACGTCAGAACATAGTCGAGGCCCGGCCCACCGCCGTAGGAGCGCCAGTAGCTCGGTCGCCCCAGATCGTTGCCCATCAATATGCGGCGACCATGACCGCTGTCGATCATCGCCCTCAGAAGATCGACGCGGCGTTGTTCGGGGCCATATTTGGACTTGCCAAAACAATCACAGCCGACATAGGCGCCCGCGGCCGCAATACGTTGGTGTTCGGGGAGGTCAGGATTGCGATCCATATGGCTCAGTGCGATCCGGTGCGGTTCGACGCCGCCTTCGACCAGCGCGGCGACTTGCTCAAAGCCCATGGTGCCTGCGGTCGTGTGGGTGATGATCGGCCGGCCAGTCTCACGATGGGCCGCTGCCGCAACGCGAACGAGCTTTTGCGCGATCGCGTTCATGTTGTTGTATTCCGTGCCGCATTTGATGATCCCAGCGCGAATGCCGGTCCCGTCGATGCCGTCGACAAGGTCGCGCACCGTGTCGCGAACCATGTCGGCCTCAGCAACCGCGTGGGCCCAACGACCCATGTAGTAGGGTCGGTTGTAGCCTGCCGTCGCAATCACATGAACTTCGGGCACGCGATCGGCGATCTCGCGTATCTTGCGAATGTCGCGCCCGAAATCGACGGCGGTCAACTCGCAGAGCGTCCGGCCGCCAGCGCTGGCGAAAGACTTGAGCTCCTCGGCGGATTTTTCCACCGAATCGAGCGCGAAGTCAGGATCCTTCCCGTGCAGCCATTCGGGCGGCTGGACGTAGAGATGCTCGTGGTAGTCGGTGACGCCAAGCTCCTCCGCGCGCACAGGGCCATGCACCGTCATCACTTCACTCATCAATTTTCTCCTAATACCAAACCTCGTCGCGCCAAATATTCGAGCCAGAGACTCGCCGATCGGTCGGCGGCAAGGTCGATCCACTCGCGTCCCTTCTCCGGCGTCGCGCGCGTCGGATCGCCGAACACGCCGCTGCCCATCAAATCGCCGATGGAGAGCTCGGAACTTCCGTATTCCCGGGGCGTAGGGGGATAGTCAGGGGCGGCGAGATCCATTCGAACGAGATCCGGGGCGATGGCGAGCATCAACGAGGTCTCGATCTCCTCGGCATGAAGGTCGTTGTGCCATTTCTCACTGTCCGCGGCGGCGGCCATCTCCGAAAGACCACTGTACATGCCGTAGAGCACGTGGACGCCGAGCTTGCCGTGTATGAGCTCGCGCACGGCGTGCTTGATCGGCTGCGGATTCGAGCCGTGTCCAGAGATGACATAGACGGCCTTGACGCCCCAGCTCTCCAGGCTTTCCACGACATCGCGAACAACCCGCATATAGGTGTCGAAAGCGAGCGTTAGCGTTCCCGGAATTTCGCGCCAGGCCCAGGCGTAGCCCAACGGCAGCGCCGGCAAGACAAGCCCGGCGCTACGGCGCGCGGTTTCGAGGGCGATACGCTCAGCAATCAACGTGTCGGTTGCAAGCGGCAGATGCGGACCGTGCTGTTCAGTGGAGCCTACCGGCAGGATGGCCACCGGGGTCTCGCTCACAAAGGCGCGGATCTCGGGCAAGCGCGCGCTCCCTGCTTCGAGATAGCCGCGAGAAAATGGCGTCTTCTGAGGCGCAGCTAGCATCATACCCCGATGTCGTCCTTTGTCGGCGCCCGGTTGTGACCCCGGACGAATGAGATTCTGCCACTTGACTAGTCCACTGGTCAACTGGTTATTTGGACAGGTCGCGGAACGGCGCGATAGGGAGTGGAGAGCAAGGATGAGATGGATCAGATTGGCGGCCGGGCTGCTCGGGATTGGCCTCGGCCTGTCGGCGGCGTCCGCGGCCGAACCTCACAAGCCCATCATCGGTTATGACATTTTCTTTGCCGGCAACACGTGGTCCGTCCAGCTCAACAAGGAGTTTTCGGCCGAAGCCGAGCGCCAGAAGGACCGGATCGCCTCAGTCGTCACCACCGAGAGCCAGGCGCAATTGCAAAAGCAGATCGCCAATATTGAGGACATGATCACCCGCAAGGTCGACGCTGTGATCCTCACGCCTGCCTCGCCGACCGCGCTGATCCCCGTGCTCAAGAAGGCTCGCGCCGCCGGCGTCAAAGTCATCCTGCTCGGCGCCACGATCAAGAGTCAGGACTACGACGCCCTCGTCACGGTCGACGACAAGGATTTCGGGCGCGTCGGCGCGGAATGGCTCGCCAAAAAGCTTGGCGGCAAGGGGGCCATCATCGCTCTCAACGGCATCGCCGGCCTGTCGGTGAACGACGATCGGTGGAGCGGCGCCAAGGAAGTCTTCGACAAGACGAACATCAAAGTCGTGGGCGCTGCTAACGCGGATTGGGACTACGCCAAGGCCAAGGTCGCCGTGGGCAACCTGCTGGCCGCTCATCCGGAGATCGACGGCGTGTGGAGCCAGGGCGGCGCCATGACGCTGGGCGCGATCGACGCCTTCACGGCCGCCAACCGTAAGCTCGTTCCCATGACCGGCGAAGACAACAATGGCTTCCTCAAGCGCTGGAAAGCCCTCGAGGATCACGGCTTCGAAGCGATCGGCGTTTCCAAGCCGACCTGGCTAGGCTCCGAAGCGCTGCTGGTCGCCCTTGACCTCACGCAAGGCAGGCCGACCGCAAAGGATCACGTTTTCGCGCCGCCGGTGACGACGAACGCCGACATCGACAAACACGTCCGTCTCGATCTGTCCGACAGCTATTGGACAAACTCGCGTCTCTCCGATGCGGACGCGAAGGCTTTGTTTGCAGAGTGACGCCTGCGCAACGACCAAGGAACGCGCTCGTCACAGCTGCGCTTGCGTAGGGCGGCTCGTTCATGGTTGGGAAGAGCAGGACGACACAGCCATCCCGGGCATCACGGGACCGGCGCGCGAACGGAGCAAATTGAAGTTGAACGCGCAAGCCAATCGTTCGCACGGCCCAGCCACCGAAGGGGGGCAGCCCAGCGGCGACAGCCGCCTGCCTCGCTATATCCAGATCCGCGATTGGTTGCTCGCCCGGATACTCACGCGCTATTACGAAGACAAGATCGAAAGCGAAGCTGCGATCGCTGAAGTCTGGTCTGTTAGCCGCGGCACCGTCCAGCAAGCTGTCGATCTTCTCGTGCGCATGGGGGTCCTCGAGCGGCGCCAAGGCAGCGGCACCTACATCAACGCGGAGCGCCGCGATCGCCTCTATCCTGAAATTCCGTCCTTCACCCACGACTTGAGGCGCGCGAAACTGAAGCCGACCTCTCGCATTCTGTCGGTCGACGAGGAAGAGGCGGATAAGGACGTCGCTGCCGCGCTCGAGTTGCCGCCCGGCGCCCTTGTCGTCAAACTGCAGCGGCTGATCGAGACAAGGCGCCATCCTTTCGCCGTGATGACGACTGCCCTCCCGCGCAAGCGCTTCGAGCCCGCGATGTTCAAGAACATACGCGGCTCCCTCTACGCGCTGCTGCGCGATGTCAATCGCTGCACGCCATGCAAGGTCCGCGATACGATTCAGCCGGTCAACGCCGACGCGGCCGTCGCCGCTCTGCTCGGCGTAGACGTTGGAACAGCGCTCTTTCGAAGCGAGCGCGTCGGCTGGGATCAAAACGGCGAGGCCTTCGAATACACCCGCGCCCACGCTCACGCCGCGGATTTGCCGCTTTGCATTGAGATCGAAAGGGGCGCCCCCTCTCCGGGCGAAAATGAAGGGAACGGGCCGCAGTGGCGGTATAGCGTTCATTTCGGAAATCTGGGCGACGGTTGAAACGACCGAAGTGCGCCGCGGGTTAAGTGATATCAGACTGATCGCGTGTGTCGACCGCCCCAGATCGCGATAGTTGATTGGTCGTATTCCGCACTATTCAGGCCCCGGCGGCCCCTCCGATCTCGTGCTTCACGGCTTCCCGGTCTTCTGCCGGCGGACGACGGAGCTCTATTTAGGCGAGCCGCCGTCAGGGCCTTCTCAGAGTAACGGCAGGTCGTCTGCGCGTGGCGCAACACGCCCACCCTCAAGCGACATTTAAGCCGCGAGGGCGCGCCACTCGGCCAATGCGGCAGAGCGTCTCTGCTTGTAAACTTGGCGGGTGACGAGGTGACGAGATGGCGTTCCTGATTGAAATGGTTGTGGACCTGGGCATGAATTGAACGTAAGCGCTGTTTTGACCCCACCTTTTCCGAGGAATCGCGGACGGCGATATTCGGAGTGTTGAGGGGCTCCGACACATGTCGATTTCAGAGCATAAGCACGTGTCGGAGGGTGGCGCCGCTCCGGCGCGGCGGGTTGAGATTTTCACTGGCGCGGGGCGACGGCGCCGTTGGTCGGAGCAAGAGAAGGCGGCAATCGTCGCCGAGAGCTTCGAGGATGGCGTTCGGGCTTGCCATGTCGCGCGCCGCCACGGCCTGACGCCGCAGCAATTGTTCACATGGCGTCGCGAGGCGCGGCGCAAAACAGGCTACGAGACCAATACGCCGCCTTTCGTGCCGGCGATTGTTGAGGAGCCGAGCGGCGCTGCGACGCACACGCTGCAAGCCAACAGCGACATCGCCGCGCGACCGCCGATCATCGAACTGGACATAGACGGGTCGAGCGTCTGGATTTGGCGTGGCGCGGACACGGCGATGGTGGCGGCGATCATCGGCGCATTGAAGGCTCGCACGTGATCGGCCCGACCGGCGCGGTGCGTGTGATGGTGGCGACCAAGCCGGTCGACTTCCGCAAGGGCGCGGAGGGGCTGGCGGCGCTGGTGCGCGAGGTCATGCAAGCCGATCCGTTCGACGGCGCGATTTACCTCTTTCGCGCCAAACGCGCCGACCGGGTGAAGCTGGTGTTCTGGGACGGAACCGGCGTGTGCCTGTTCGCCAAACGGCTGGAGGACGGCGAGTTCCGTTGGCCGAAGATCGAGGACGGCGTGATGCGCTTGTCGGCGGCGCAGCTGTCGGCGCTGCTCGAAGGGCTCGATTGGCGGCGGGTCCGCGCAGCGAAGGAGACGGCGGCGCCGACATCCGCGGGATGAGCTGCGACATAGTGACTCAGGGCGAGGAAAATCATCGCGAATCGGCGGAAAATACGGTCTTTTCGCGCTATGCCGCAGGCGGTCTGTGGTTCGGCGAGGGGTCCAAGCGCCGATCTGCACGGCAAGCTTTTGAAGTGATTGAAGCGGGAGGGGTCAATATTCGGATCCGATTCACACGCTCCCGCCGATCGGCGGTTTCTTCATCATGACGAAGCGCGCCCCTCCAGATGCCGCACAGCCGCTCGGCAACGATCCGCGCCATCATCTCGCCCGTGTCGAGCTTCCGTTTGCGGCCATCGAAGCGCAACGCGAAAGCGAGGGCGTCGACGAGGTCTTCGGAGGCGGCGGGCATTCCCCTCTCTCCGCACCAAAGGGCTCGACCACTGTGCAGTCGAGCCCAAGCGCTCTCAGTCGCTTCAGAAACGCCAGCGCCCACTCATTGCAGCTCGCGGCGATATTGCGTCGGCGTCATTCCGGTCAGATTGTGAAATACGGAAGTGAAGGCGCTCGTCTGTGCGAAGCCGAGCCGCATTTCGATTTCCGTCACAGAAACGTCCGGCTTGGCGGGGAGGGTTCTTTGCTTCCTCAATCCGCCGCATAATCTGATAGCGGTGCGGCGGCACGCCGAACGAACGCCTGAAGGCGTGAGCGAAGTGGCAAGGGCTCAGCCGCACCAGCTTCGCCATCTCCGAAAGCACGTCGCGTCCGGAGAGATGTTCTGCAACACGGTGCTTGACCCGCTTTTTCTGCCAAACAGCGAGGCTCCCGCTTGTCTGAGCTTCGTCCGCACGCCTGGCGCCGTTCAGCCGCACGAGTTCGTTGCAGAGGACGACGCTGAGCCTCCGCGTAGAGGTCGTTGGCCCAACGCCGTTCCTCGATTTGCCTCTTCAATTTACACACCGTCTCCCACATGTCGGCGTCGAAGAAGGACAGCCGCGGCTCGAATTCCATGGCGTTCGAAGCGCAGTTCCGGACCGAGCAGCGCACAGCCCGGATCAATATAGAAATAGGTTGACGCGAGTGAGCATGCGCGGTTCCTGCCAGTCGCAATGACGGCTGTTCGCGGGGATGAAGGTGAGCTTGCCTCTCAGATCGTGCAGGTTCGATCGAAGGCCTTCGACCTGCGCCTCGCCGTCGTCGCGGGCCGCCTGCTCGTACGCTACCAGCAGATGGCGCGGCCCTCGGAAACCATACTCGAATGGCCGAAGTTCGGTGATCCGCATAGTTTCCGCCTGCAGCCCCTCCCGCGTCGCCGTCTCGCGTTTGACGATATCGGACGGCGTGAAGGCGACAGGCCAACCAGCGTTCACAACGGCGCTCGCGGAGCGCATGGGGAAGGTCCGCATAACCGAGCCCAAAAAACGCGCCGCGGACCTCACAGAAGCCGCCAGATTCCCAATAGGGCACATGGCGTGGTTCAATCCTCCGAAACGGGAGCTCGTCGAGGGAGCGCTATGATCTGATAGACGCGGAATGGAACGCGACTGAGCCGCATTCGCCCAATGAAATGTGCGGGGCGCCGTCCTCGTCCGACAGCGAAGCTGTTTAGTCCCAGCATTTGCGGTTCGGCCGCCCCGCGCTGCCTGGGGGCGAGCCGGGGATGATGCTTGTGGTCGCCGAGGCTCTTCCTCGCCAACCCCTACGTTTTGACCGGCCTTGGTCAATCGCGGCCCGAATCCGGCGAGAAACAGCGCCGCCGCGCCCCTTTCGACGGCCTCGGCCACTTCGCGCTCGAGCGTGCTGACCTGCAAATGGAGTTCCGCGGCGACCGCGGCCAGACCGGCCTCTCGGTTCAGGCAAGACAGCGGCGCAGCCGGATTCGGGGCCTGCGGTGGGGCGGCGTCGAGGGCGCCGCCGCGCTGCCCTGCGCAGCTATGGCCTATCTCACCCACCGATTTCTCCCGGCGGGCGATCAACCGCGCCTTACTTCTCGACGGCGAACATAAGAGACTAACCTCCCTCTCTTCCTCCGCTTGAAAAAGGCGGACGCCGTCGGAGGGATGCAGATAAGCGATGAGCTGGCAGGAGCCATCGACGCGTTGAAAGCCGCCGATCTCCGCGACCACCCCGGTGAGAGCAACGCCGCGCAACGATTGAAGGGCTTCTACGATGAACGGCTTTAGGGGCGCCCAGATGGTTCGACGCCACGTTCAGCTGCCGCCGAACGCGGAGAGGACATTTTTGATTCTGAACTGGTCTGCCCCGTCGGCGAGAAGACAGATGAGCAGAAGATGTAGTTTGCCGGTGGTCAGCCATCCACCCAACATCAAGCCGCGCCGGCTTAGATCAATCTCCGAACCGACGAAGCCATAAGTGTTGTGTAAGACATGGCTTCCCACCACGCGGGTAGAAACGACGACCGGCATCCGGCGCGAAAGCTTGGTAAGGCGCTCCGCCATCGCGGGATGGACATGACCCCCGCCCATGCCCTCAACGATGGCGCCCGAATAACCCAGTTCCAGCAACTGATCGGCCAGCCGCCCGTCGTCGCCCAACGAGGCCTTGAGAATGGCGACGTCCGGCAATGGTTTGGTAGGCAACGGAACATGCGGAAGCCGGGGGGTCAATCCGCTCACGATAAGATCGACCGCTCCTTCCTTGATCCAGCCTAGTTGACCGATGGGCGCCGACCGAAACGCTCGGACGGTTGCGGTCTTGCTCTTGGTAACGAAACGGGCTGCGTGGATCTCGCCATCCATCACAACCGTCGTTCCCAGACCAGTCGCATGCTGGTTGGACGCCATCATGACCGCGTCATGAAAATTGGCTGCCCCGTCAGTGCCTGGCGCGTCGGGATGGCGCATTGCGCCGGTCACGACGACGGGAATGTGTTGTGGGCCGAGCAGATCGAGGGCGAACGCCGTCTCCTCGATCGTGTCCGTGCCCTGCGTGACGACAACGCCGGAGACGCCGGAATCGGCAAGTTCATGAATTTTTGCGGCTACCTCGACCAGATCGGTCGGCGAGAGTTGTGCGCTCGCCAGTTGGCGAAACGAAATCGCGCTGATTTCCAGATCTGCGTCTTTAATGCCGAACCGTCTGACGAGTTCTTCTCCCGAGAGTGTAGGCACAATGCCGCCGGTCGCCGCCCCCGTCATGGATATCGTCCCGCCAAGGGATAGCACCGTAATTCTCTTGCTCACGCTGAGGTCGTCCTCGTGCTGATGACTGAAAGAATGCCAAGCGGCAGGGTTCAAATTGAGAACCCGCGCGCGGAATAAATCCCGATCTCGCCAGGCTTTTCAATGGACGCCGATCGGGATGAAGTCCCCGCGGGCCGATTCTGACCTGCAGTGTCAGACCTCGCGGCCACTGATGTCGCGCGACATCTGGGCGTTTCCCGCTGTGAGGCCGCCGTCGACGACGAGAGTTGTCCCATTGATGAAGGACGCTTCCGCGCTCGCTAGAAAGACGATGGCGGAAGCGATTTCCTCAGGTTCGGCGATCCGGCCGAGGGGATACCACTTCCGCAACGTGTCCAGCACTTCGGGCCGCTCTTTGATGCGCCAGTCCCAAGTGCCAGCGGTGTTGATCGTCGCCGGCAAAACGACGTTCGAACGGATACCGTAGGGACCATAGTCGGTCGCCAATTGGCGGGTGAATTGCAGCAATCCGGCTTTCGCCGCGCTGTAAGCGGGATTGCCCACGCTGACGAGCGCGTTAACAGAGGCTACGTTCACAATCGCGCCAGCTCTTCTTTGGACCATCAATGGCAAGACTGCGCGGGCGACGATGTAAGAACCGGTCAGATTGAGATCGATCTCCGCTCGCCACCGCTCGACATCGAGGTCGTCGAACGTCTCGAATCGGGTCCGGCCAACGTTGTTGATGAGGATATCCAGCGGCCCGAGCGTCGAAACGACGTCCGCGACTGAGGCCTGGACCTGACGTTCATCGAGTACGTCGACGGCAAATGTCACGCTGCCCTCGAAGGCCGCAGCTGCGCGACGCAAAGCGGTCTCGTCTTTGTCGACTATCGCCACTCGCGCACCCTCCGCGCGCAAGCGTTCGACGACGGAATAACCGACGCCGGCGGCGCCTCCGGTCACGAGAGCCACTTTTCCTGTCAAGCCTCGCATAAGTCCTCCTTGTCAGTGATCTGCTTGAGGCGCCGCCTTGGACCCGTCGTCGAGTGCCCGCCGGAGCGATGGCAATCGATCGGACTCGTTTGACTTTGAGCCGATTTGGTCCTTCGGGCTATTAATGTCGCTTTCGTACTGCCTTAAGGCCAGGGTTAATTTGCAGAGATGGACGGACGCTTGCTCTCGATCGACGACCTGCGCTTTTTCGCGACGTTGGCGGTCTGCCAGTCTCTGGCTGCGGCAGCGCGCGAGCTCGGCGTTACTCCTCCCGCGGTGACACAGCGGCTTCGCTTGCTCGAGACCAAGCTCGGCTTACGACTTGTTGATCGCTCGACGCGCCACCTTAGGCTGACCGATGAGGGGCAACTCCTCGCTGAAGGCGGACAGAGAATTGTCGAGGACATTTCACAGCTCGCCGATCTCTTGGGAAAGGGAAAGCGAGATGTCGCGGGGCATCTGAGGATCGTCGCGTCATTTGGATTTGGCCGCCGGTACGTGGCGCCGGTGGTCGCCGCCTTCCGGATCGAGAACCCCAACGTGAGCGTTACGCTTACGCTGTCAGAGAGTCCTATGCGAACTCAGCGCCGACTCCTGGGATTTGCTGGTCCACGTCGGCGAACTGAAAGACTCGACGCTGGTCGTCCATCGATTGGCGCGCAACGACAGGCTGATTTGCGCGGCCCCGAATTACCTCGCGGCGCGCGGGCATCCGCAGCATCCCTCCGACTTGAAGGGTCATGACTGCTTCGCCCTCCGGGAAAACGACGAGGACGTCACTCTTTGGCCGTTCGTCGACGCGGCTGGAGAGGTGCAATCGATCCGAATTGCTCCGCATCTCGCCAGCAATGACGGCGAAGTGGTGCGCCAATGGGCGATCGGCGGTCTCGGCATTGTTGTTCGCTCCGAATGGGACGTAGCCGAGGACCTGCGGGAACGTCGGCTGGTCCCTGTGCTTCCAGACTATCGCCTCCCGCCGGCCGACATCGTTGTCCTTTTGGGCGCACGCGGGGGCCGAACGGCCCGGACAGCCCGCTTCCTCCAATATTTGACGCGGGCGCTGAGTTCCCCGCCTTGGCGTCTTTAGAGCCACGCGTCCAACGCGCGCATCAGGACGCTCGCCGTAGCACCCGCCCCGATCGCGCAGGGTCCACAATCCCGTCGGTCGCCGCCATCTTGCCGTTCACGAAGACTGCCCTAATGCCCGCCGCCCGCTGCCGCGGCGCCTCGAACGTGGCCCTATCGGCGATCGCAGTTGCGTCGAAGAGGACCAGATCCGCAAAGTTTCCGACTGCGATGCAGCCGCGGTCCTTCAGCTTGAACGTCTTCGCGGGCAGGCTGGTCATCTTGCGGACCGCTTCCTCGAGCGGGAAGAGCTTGAGATCGCGGACATAGTGTCCCAGAACACGAGGAAACGCGCCCCACAGCCGAGGGTGCGGGTGCTCATCATGCGGCAGTCCGTCTGAGCCGATCATGGTGGCCGGGTGGGCGAGAATCCGATGGACGTCCTCTTCGCTCATATGGAAATAGATCGCGCCGGCCGGCGAGAGGCGCTCGATCGCGTCGTCGATGCTGCAATCCCACTCCCGGGCGATGTCGGATAGCTCCTGTCCTCTGATTTCGGGGTGCGGTTTGGACCACGCAATCAGCACGCGCGACGATTTCCTGACCATAGCGCCCATTAGCACGGTGGAGCCCGCGACATAAGGATAGGCGTCAAGGCCGACCGCCTGCGTCATTCGCGCCTGGTCGATCAGTTTGAGGGTCGAAATGCTGCGCCCGTGGTTTTCGCTCCCCATGCATTTGTGATGCGAAATCACGAGCGGCACACGACCACGTTTGGCGGCGTCAAACGATTCGAGAAGCGACTCTTCGACGCCGTCCTCTTCATCCCGCATATGGGTAGTGTAGATCGCACCGAAGCGTGACACGACGGACAGCAGATCAATCACTTCTTCTGTCGGCGCAGCGCGGGCCAGCGGATAGTAGAGACCGGTGCTGAAGCCGATTGCGCCGGCCTGGAGCGACTCTTCGAGAAGGCGGCTCATCGCCCGAATTTCGTCGGGTGTCGCCATCCGGTCGAGAGCGTCCATCGTGGCGACTCGCAAAGTCGTATGGCCGACCATCGGCGCGACATTGCCCGCCGGTGGGTTCGCGTCGATCTCGGCGAGGTAATCCGCGAAGCGCGCATACCGATAGCCTTCCCGATCGCCCAGTAGGTCGAGCGGCGCAGGAGGCGAACGGTCGAGCACCAGGGGCGCGAGACTGATGCCGCAATTGCCGGTGACGACGGTGGTGACGCCTTGAGACAGCTTCGGCTCCATGGCGGAGCCGCCCAGCACCAGCGCATCGTCGTGCGTATGCGCATCGATGAAACCCGGCGTCAGGACCAGGCCGTCGGCATTTATGGTCTGCTGTGCCCGCGCCCCGGCGAGATCGCCGATCGCTGCAATGCGATCGCCTGAAATGGCGACGTCGCCGATCGTCGCCGGCGCGCCGGCGCCGTCAACGATCAGGGCGTGGCGAAACAGCGTGTCGAATTTCCCGCGTTCATCGATCATCGCGGATCTCCTTCAGGTTAGCGCGCCACTCAAATGGCGGAGCCGGCATAGATTTGGAATCAGGCCGCGATCCGGCCGCGAACACTTCGCGGCGAGCAGCCGTGTGACGAAGCCGCCGCGTCTGCAGCCACCTGGTCGGAGTAGATCGTCATCGTGATCGTACCGCCAAGAGACACGACGACTATTCGCTTCGGAACGGCGCCGGTCGATCGCGGCTGGGGCCTTGCAAAAGACGTCGCGCAGGGGGGCGCGAGGCGCAGAGGGAGGAGGAGAGTTCGCCGTCAAGGCGTCGGTGGCGGCGCCATCCTCAACCAATGCCGGGCGATGTCGATCCTTCGCGCTACCCAGACGCGATCCCCGAGATCGCGCAGATACTGCATGAACTTTTCGAGCGCCCAAAGTCTGGCTGGCCGGCCGACAATGCGAAGATGCAGGCCGATGTTCAGCATCTTCGGCTCTCCCCGCTTGCCTTCGTCGAGCAGGAAATCGACCGCGCAGCGCATGTAATCGAAATAGGCCTGCGGGGAGCCCCACGGGTCGCCCGCGATGAACTTGAAATCGTTGCTGTCGAGCGCATAGGGGACGACGAGCATCGGGCCGCCGGGCAGACGCACGTCATAATAGGGCAGATCGTCATTGTAGGCGTTCGAGTCGTAGACGAAGCCGAGCTCTTGTAGAATCCGTCGCGTGTTGAGGCTTGGCGCCCACATGCTGTAAAAGCCGAGCGGACGCTCTCCGGTCGCGCGCTCGATCGCTTCGTTCGCCTTTTGCAACTCGGCCTTCTCGGTCTCGTAATCCTTGAAGTGGGCATGGCAGACCCAGCGGTGCCCATGCGACGCAGGTTCGTGACCGCGCGCGACAATCTGGCGGGCGATCTCCGGCGAGCGTTCGACCGCGCGCCCGCACATGTAGAAGGTCGAGCGGCGACCATAACGCTCGAAGAGATCCAGAATGCGCCAAACGCCGGCCCGCAGCCCATATTCATGGAGCTGTTCCATCGCGAGGTCGCGCATGCCGTCCGGTAGCGAGGAGACGAACTCGCCAAGCTTGTCGTTCGTAGGCTGGCCGTCCTCGTAAGCATTCTCTGCGCCCTCTTCGAAATTAACGACGAATGAGATCGCCAAATCGGCGCCGCCAGGCCAGGTGACCTTGGGCTTGGCCGCGCCGTAACCGAAGAAATCGCGGGGCCGGTGATTGGACATTTCGTTCATGATGGCGCTGCCTTAACCGGTCAAAACATCACGTCGCCGCCATTCGGCGACAAGGTTTGGCCCACGTAGTAGTCTCCGTCGCTCGAAGCCAACAGAACGGCGGTCGGGCTGATTTCCTCGGGCATGCCGAAGCGGCCAAGGGGAAGCTGAGATCGCTTCCACGCCCGATATTCCTCGCTGAGCGTGTCATTCAACCGGGTATCGACCGGGCCCGGCGCGATCGCGTTCACAAGTACGTTGTGCGGGGCGGCCTCGTGGGCGAGCGCTCGCGTGAAGCCGATCAGCGCCGCCTTGGCCGCACAATAGTGGGTGAGGCCGGGTGCGCCCTTGTAAGCGAGTTGCGAGGCGATATTGATAATTCGTCCCCAACGGCGTTCACGCATGCCCGGATAGACCTGCTGGGCGGCATGAAACGAAGCTTTGACATGGACGCTCAGCATCCGGTCGAGATTTTCCGGCCGGATCGCGTCGAAAGGCGTATCGCCGCTCACACCGGCGTTGTTGACGAGAATGTCGGTCGCACCGAGCGCCGCCTCGGATTTATCGATGAATGCGTTCAAGGCCGCCAGATCGGCGACATCGCATCGTTGGGACACGCCGCGGCAGCCGAGCCTATGAATTTCCTCGATCATCGCGCCCGCGCCGGCATCATCGTCATCGTGACAGATCGCGACGTTGGCGCCCTCGCGAGCGAAGGCGAGAGCGATCGCTGCGCCTATGCCTCGGCTGCCGCCGGTTATAATCGCGCTGCGGCCGAGGAGACGGGACGATTTCGGGGAAGTTGTCATCAGACGTGGATCCGTGCTTCTCGTCCATAGATCAGCATCATGACGAGGATGATGATCCCATAAATGATTTGGCGGGCGGCGTCGGGGACTTGCGTGACGGAGAGCATGCTGAGGAGGACGGTGATGAGCAGCGCTCCGATGGCCGTGCCGACGATGGTGCCACGCCCGCCGAGCACATTCGCGCCGCCGAGCACGACGCCGGCGAAAGCGGGCAGGAGATAGGGGTCGCCCATCGCCTGGTAGGCCATGTTGGAATATCCCGCCAGCAGCACGCCGGCGAGGGCGCTGCACATCCCCGATGCGGCGAAGCAGAAGATCAGGATCACGCGCGTGTCAACGCCCGAGAGATAGGTTGCGCGCTCGCGGTTGCCGATCGCGAAGATATAGCGGCCCAGCGGCGTGAGGCGCAGGACGAAGGCGGCGACGAACAGGAGAAGGAGCCAGACCAGAGCGGCGCTGGGCACACCAAAGACGGCGCCCACCGCGAGCCAATGCATGAGCCCGGTCGCCCGGTCTTGCGGCGCGAAGCCGCCCGTGTACAGGAGCACAAGACCCTGCACGACAGCGTTTACGCCCAGCGTGAAGATCATTGAGGGAATGCGCAGGAAGGCGACCCCGACTCCGTTGATCAACCCAACGAAAAGTCCGCATAACAGAGCGAATGGAATCGCCAGCGCCACCCCGCCTTGGCCAAAATTTCCTGCGGCGGTCGCCATCATCCCGCCCATCGTTACGACCCACGGGATCGACAGATCCACATGGCCGAGGAGCACCACCATGAGCAGGCCAATGGTGATCACACCAAGGAACGCGCCAATCTGCAGTTGTTGCAGCAGGTAAGTCGGGGAGACGAAATTGCTGGAATAGAGGCTGCCGATCAAGAGCAGCACGACGATCGCGCCGCTGGCGATCAAAGACGGGCGATCGACATTGCGACGCAGCTGGGCGAGGAGTCTCATTGGAAACTGTCCAAGCGGTTACGCAGACGAAAGATGCGCACGGCGCCAAGGCTGACGGCGCAGAGCAGGACGAGCCCCTGGAACAGAGGCTGCCAGAGCGGCGGCAGCCTGAAGACGAGTAGAAGATCGTCGATGGTGCGTAACGTGAAGGCGCCGAAAATGGATCCGATGGCGCCCCCCACACCGCCATAGAGGGACGTGCCTCCAATGACCACGGCGGCGATTGAGTTCAACGTGTACGTACCGCCGACTGTGGCCCCCGCGTCGCCCGAGTATGTGACGAAAGTAACGAAAAGCCCGGCTATTCCGGCGAGCAGCCCAGCCAGCGTGTAGGCGACGAGCTTTGCGCGACCAATTGGCACGCCCGACATGTACGCCGCGGGTTCGGCCGAACCCGCGGCGTAACAGTAGCGCCCAATGACCGAGATGCGGAAGGGCGTCCAGATCAGCACGACGACCGCAAGCAGCAGAATAAGGGACACTGGGATCGCGCCGAAGATGTCCGAGGTCATGAAGTCTGCGAGGTCCTCGTTGATGCTTCCCCCGGGCGTAGGGCGAATCCATAGCGCGATGCCCGAAAATATCGAACCGGTCGCAAGCGTTACGATAATCGAAGGCAACCTGCCGAAGACCACCAGCAGACCGTTGCACAGGCCCGCTGCGGCGCTCGCAAGAAGGACGCCTGCGATACCGAGTGCGACTTCGCCGGGCGAGCCGACGACAAGAGCCGAGGCGATGCAGTTCGCCATGATGAAGATCATCCCGGCCGAAAGGTCCACGCCGCGCGTAATGACCACCAGCGTCTGCGCCATGCTGACGAGGCCGAGCACAACGGCCTTGTTCGCCGCCGTGTCGAGAACGGCGACCTTCCAACCTGTCGACCCCTCGCCGATGTAAGAGCCGAACATCGCAGCAAAGACTAGAGCTGTAAGGATCGGCGCATAGTTTTGGGCAAGCCAGAGGCGAACGTTGCTCATTGGGCGGTCGCCTCTTGATGCGGACCAGCCGGGACCTCAAGGGCCAGGGAAGCCGAGATGATGTTGTGCTCAGTGATGTCCGGTCCGCGAAGCTCGCGTCGCACAGAGCCGTCATAGAAGATCGCGACGCGATCGCAGCAGCCGATCAGCTCGGCGTAATCCGTCGTATAGAAAAGGATCGCGGCGCCCCGATCGGCCAATCGCCGCATTAGGGCATAGATCTCCTGCTTGGTGCCGACGTCGATGCCGCGCGTCGGATCATTGAGCAGGAGAATACGCGCGCCGGTCATCAGCCATTTGGCGATCAAGACCTTCTGCTGGTTTCCTCCAGACAACGTTCCGACCGCTGCGTCGCTGTTCGTCGTCTTGATCGCCATGTCTCGAACTTGCTGGTCAATTTCCGCGTTTTCCGAATTTCGGTCGATCACAAAGCGTCGCGCGAAGCGCCCAATCGAAGCGAGCGACATGTTGTCCCGGATCGACATGGGCAGGATGAGGCCTTCCGTCTTTCGATCTTCCGGGACGAGGGCGATGCCTATGGCGGCGGACTTCGCTTTGCGCGGGCTGGAGATAGCGACGTCGACGCCATCGACGCGCACGGCGCCCGTAACGCCGCGCAGTACGCCGAAAAGGGCCAGGAACAACTCCCGCTGTCCCTGGCCGTCCAGGCCGCCGAGCCCCATGATCTCCCCGGCGCCGACCGATAGCGAAACGTCCTTGACCCGGTCAGCCCAACTGAGGTGATCAATTTCAATGGCGGGGCGGAACGCTCCGCTCGACACCTTTCTTTCCGGAAAGACGTGCTTGAAATCGCGGCCGATCATCATGCCAACGATCTCGTCCGCCGTATGATCGCCATTGGCGAAACTCGCGACGTTCCGCCCGTTCCGGAAGACCGAGCAGTCATCAGCGAGATGGGCAATCTCGTGCATGCGATGCGAGATATACAGAATGGCCACACCGTCTTTGCGGAGACGTTCGAGGAGTTCATAGACCCGTTTGACGTCTTCGCCCGTCAGAGCAGAGGTGGCCTCATCCAGAATGATCAGGCGCGGCCTCCGGCCGAGCGCCTTCGCGATCTCGACCATCTGCTTTCGCGATAGCGACAGGTTCCTCACCAACTCTCCGGGGTGGATGTCGCCGCATCCAACGCGTTCGAGGAGCCCTCGCGCAAAACGTCGCTGCGCCGCGAGATTGATGAATCCCATGCGCCCCGGCGGCGATGTCAGGCAGATGTTTGCTTCCACCGAGAGGTCGGGGATCAGAGACAATTCCTGGAAGACGCCGACAATGCCATTGCTCGTCGCTTCGACGGGGCTTGCGAAACTGACAGGCTGCCCGTCGAGGATGATGGCGCCGTCGTCCGGGCGAACGACCCCGGAGATAATCTTTATCAAAGTTGACTTGCCTGCGCCGTTTTCGCCGAGCACCGCGTGGATGGCGCCGGAGCGGCACGAAAAGTCGACGTGGTTGAGCGCTGCTACGCCCCCATAACGCTTAGAGATTTTCGAAAGTTGCAACAGCGGCGCCTGGCCTGACTCAGACATAGGCTTTGCCGCGCCATTGATGGGCGTCAGTACCATGGGCGTATCAGCCTCCAAACGCGGTCGGCACAGAAAGACAGGGGCGTTGCGCCTCCAGACGGGCAAAGCTTACGCAATGCCCGTCTGGACGGAACCCCGCCTCAGTTCACAGCCTGCTTCATGATGTCCTCAGCACTCTGATTGACGCCGCAGGCGGGGAATGTGTTGTCGGGAAAGAAGCTGCCGCCGAGTTCGGGGAAATAGCTAACCCCCTGCTTGAAGTTCGGCGCCGTCGTGACCGGCAGGGGCATGTCGATGTCCTGTGGAATCACATTGCCTTGCAGGGCGGACAACACCGCTTTGAGTGCGACCGAGGAGATGGCGGGAGGAGCGGCCACCGCGAGGCACTTCAGCCCTTCGGGTTCGTACTTTGCGCACATCTGATTGAAAGCGTTCTCGCCCTCGCCGGCGATCGGGATCATTGGATGATGTGTGTCGAGGAGAGCCTGCAACGCCCCGTCAGAGCCTCCCTGGTCTGCGACGCCGTCGAAATGGCCGTCGACAGCGATCGCGTCCGCGGTCGCCTTGTGCGAGGTGCCGGTGTCCCAGTTTCCGACCACCTGGATGATCTTGTAATTCTTACCGCTTCCCTCGACCGCCTCATGGAAGCCTTTGCTGCGATCGCGATCCGCGCCTGTCCCCTGCAGCCCGCGGACCTCCAGAATCTTGCCGCCCGGCTTCACGTTGTCAACCATCCAACGGCCCTGAATGCGGCCCATCTCGAAGGTGTCGACGTTGACCTGGAGAATCTTATCCGTATCGGCCCGGTTATCGAAATTGAGCAGGACGACGCCCGCGGCGTTGGCGCGCCGTATGACTGGGGCGAGGCCAGCGGGGCTGACGGCGTCGGTCAAGATCGCATCGAATCCCTGATTGATGTAGTTGTCGACCGCTGCGACTTGCGCGGCGACGTCCGTTCCCGTGCTGACGACGTCGAATTCCTTAATCTGGTCTTTGATGCCGGGCTGGGCTGCGAACGCCTTAGCGTTCTTGATCATCTGGATGCGCCAGGCATTGCCGACAAAGCCGTTCACCAACGCGATGCGATAGGGACCAGGCCTCTTAGGCCATTGAAAGAATGCCGATTTCGGGAAGGGCTTGAAGCAGTCCGGGAGATAGCCGGGTCCGGACACCACTTTGTAGCCGTCTGCGGCGCTGGCCTGCCCCGCAGCAAACGCCATGATCGACCCAAGAGCGACCGTGGCGAGATAGAGATGCTTTCTCATTTCAACCTCCTCGACAAGAAACAATTCCACCTTGATTTGCGTCGCGATCGATCTCCCTGGACTATCCCGCCAGTGGGTCAGGATCCGTCTTGGGCATTCTCGGCGACTTGCAACGGAGCAGCTCTGACGGCGACGGCCTCGATCTCGATGAGATAGCCATCATAAAGATGAGGCACCGGCACGACCGACCGAGCTGGGCGGGCTTCGCCGAACGCCGCGCCAAAGATGCGATTGAACACCGGCCAATTTTCAATGCCGACCAAAAACACGGTGACCTTAAGTACGTGCTCCGGGCTGCTGTGCGCGGCGCGCAGGATCTCGAAAAGATTGCTCAGGGCTTGGCGCACCTGGGCCTCGAAAGCTCTATCAGGCTCGGCGGAGTCCGGACGTGTCGGCAATTGGCCAGAGACGAACACGAGGTCATTGTGCAACGTCGCCTGGCAGTAGTGTCCGGACGGCGCTGGAGCGGTTACAGTTTGGATCCTTGTGATCGTGTCCATTGTCACCATCCTGAAAAGCGTTCCCACACGTCGGAAACAACGCGAGAGCCTGTCGATACGACGTGGTAGCGCTGATGCTGTGCGGCAGTGGCGCACGCGTGATTTGGCAGGATTCGAACCATTGAACCTATCGAAAGATTCGGTAAGCTTGCTCGGCTACCCGAACGTAGCGACAGTATCCCGTGCTCCTGGCTTGCTGCGCTCATTATGAGGTCAGGAATAACCTCTCCGTCGAGGTCGCAGACGACGCCATAGCCCTGGTCGACACGTTGATCTGCTGTTCCGGGATCGCGCGAGACTTCTCCGAGATCGCGCGAGACTGCCATCCAGCCCGCATCCACCAGAATCCGGCGACCGTCATGGGAGTGACCAATGACCGTCGCCAGGACGCTCAAGGCGATGTCTTCGATGGAGCAAACACCGAGACCCGCCATGACAAGATCAGAAAAGGCGAAAACTCCCGCGCGAACTTCCGTGACGCCAGCAAAATTGTCGGAGAATCGAGCTGTTGGGGTCGAGCCGACACTAACGGTCGGACAGCGGAATCCCGCATCCCGCAGAAGGCTTGCGCTTTGCACGGCGGCCCGACGTTCGCGCTCTGCCACTGCCTGGATCTCGCCGACATTTCGGCATTCGTAAGTGGCGCCAGAGTAAGTGAGCACGCCCCGGAGTTCCGCTCCGTGCAATTCGCGGGCGATCGCCAGCAGCTTCTCGCTAGCATCGAAGCGAACACCGCCGCGGTAGCCGTCGACGTCGATCTCGATCAGGACCGGAATAGCGTCGCGATCAATCCGCGCTTTGGCGGCGACGGCTTCCGCCTGCGCCACGCTGTCAATCAGAATCGAAAGATCGATCCCTCGCGATCGGAGCGATGCGACCGCCTCCAGCTTGCTTGGCGCGATGCCGACTGCATAGAGAATGTCGCGAACGCCGGCATCAGCAAACTTCTCGGCCTCTTTCAGTGTCGAAACCGCAATCGGACCTTGCGGACTCTTCATAATCCGCCGCGCCACCTCGATACATTTCGCGGTTTTCACGTGAGCACGAAGATTAATCTCTCTTTCGCTTAATCTACCGGTAATGACAGAAGTGTTGCTTGATAACTTGGTTTCGTCCAGGATCAAACATGGCGTACTAAGTCCGCTAATGTCTGTAGCTGATGGGTGCCTGTTGTCGGTCACGCCTCGATTCCTTTCGAAGCAAGGAATTGTTTCGCCCCTATGTCGGCGCTCGGATCACGTCGTCCGAAGTCTTGCCACTGAGCCTCGCGGAATTTTCATCCGCGGTCGATTCACAATCGATGTGTTCTGCATTAAGTGCAGCATTAATGGCGCCAACAGGGTCATCGGAAGAGGGATTGGCCGGGTGGCCAACGCCAAGCGAGTTTGGAGGCCGGGGATGATGCCTCGCCGAGCAGCTCGGTGACGAAGTCGCTTTTTGATCAACCCATGTCGGACTCGATGATGACGAGCATTGCCGTTTCGCCGTCAATGACCGAGATGACGGCTATCGCCAGCGCACAATCGGTTTGACCGACGAACAAGACGCGCTTGTGGCGCTCGCGGCCGGAAGCGAAAGATCGAGCCGATTCTGTAGCTGCGGCGGTGCCGGATCAACAGCGATTTCAACCAAGCCACACCGCATCCAGCTAACCCCATAAAGTGCCGCTAAGCGCGCGGAGAACACCGGCATCCGAAAGCGCCGTCAGCGCTCAAAACCGAGCTGCGCACACTGACTCATTAGAGAACACAATCGGTCGATTCCCGACGAAGGCGACCTCGCGTCCCGACACCGACGAGATGATCGCGATGGCCGGGTGTTTGGATTGTGCGAGAAGCGGCAATGCGGCGTTGGCGGCGCGCACCGTATCCAGCGGCCGCATGCGCGACAAGCTTCTCAACGAGAGCCTGTTCTTCGGCCTCGACCACACTCGGACGAAGATCGCCGACTGCATTAAGGCCGCACTCGGCGTTGGGCTATCGCACCCCGGTCGCCTATACGGCCAACCTTTCCGCAACGCGCGACCGGCAGGGCAACCGTGACCAGCTCCGCCGAGCGCACGTTGCTCCATCCGCGCTACGCCGCGGCTCTAGTCGCGCCGCTGGATGAACCTCAGGGGCGGGCAGCGGGCCCACGATATGGGTACACCAGTCGCTGCTGGTGACGCTGACACTGGGTACTACTGGGCTAGCGGCGGCGTCCGGTCGACGGTCGTGACCTTTTTCGTTTGCGACCTCTCGGGACATTCGATTTTTCATCTTGGACTGGGACATCGCGCACGCGTGAGTGTATGAGGAGGCGTCATGAACGACCATGAGTTCCTGCGCGTCTTCGATTTTGTCGATCGGCTGCGAAGTCCCTTCCTCGAAGTCGCCGATGTTGAAGACGAGGCGTCGTGGCGGATCATCCACTATCTCATGCGCTCGGAGCTCCAAGGCTATCCGGTGACGATGAGCAAGCTGGTTCTCGTCTCCGGCCTCAGCCATGGGACGGCTATCCGGCGTATTCAAGACATGATCCGCGCGCATTTGATCGAGCGCAGGCTGACCTCGGGCAAGACGAAACGCTGTACGCTCCATCCAACAGAGCGATTGACGGATCTCGCGATGAACTATGCATCCGCGACAAAGGCCTTGATCGCAGAAATCCTGGGCGGGCGCGGGACCGAGGAACATGAGGCGAACTACTATTTCGGCGCGCCGCGCCGCGGTAATTCCGTCATTCTGCCAACCAACCTGCTGAAGAGTTGAGTTACTGAGGGCGTTGAGCTTCGGTTTCTGCTTAACGACGACAACTATTTCGCGGCGATGCGGAATATGTGGTCTGACTTCCGCAACAATCTGGCGAGCGCCAGCAACTTCCGGCTCGTGCGCCAGAACGACCTTTATCGAGAGGGCCTTGCCAACGGCGAACGCGCGGCCTCCGAATTTGACATCATTGCTATAGACATGCCGTGGCTCGGCGAATTCGTCGGCAAGGGACTCATCCTGCCGCTCGGCCAGATGATCCGCGAGTCGGCGATCAATCCGATGGATTTCCATCCCTCCATCTGGTCGACCACGACGTGGCAACGCGTCGAGTACGGCGTGCCCATTTATTGCACGATCGAGGTCCTCACCTGCCGCAGCGATCTTTTCGAGGAAGCTGGGCTTGCGCTTCCGCGCACCTTCGAGGAGGTGATCGCGGCGGGCCGGACGTTTCACGATCCCCTCTCGGAGCGCTACGGCATCGCGTGGAACGCGGCTCGTACGCCCCTCGCCTCAAGCTTCATGTTCTTCCTCGGCTGTTGCGGGCACACGGTGCTGTCGATCCAACGCACGCCGACCGGGTTCTCGACGGAAAACCTCGAGCGGCAGCACATGCGGCCGCAAATCGAAAGCGAGACGGGTCTCCTGGTGCTTGACTACATGCATCGTCTGTTGGAGATCGCCCAGCCCGGCGCGCTTGAAGCCGATTGGGACAGCTCTTGCGCGGCCTTTCTGAGGGGCCACACAGCCATGGCGTATGTGTGGACGATGCGCGCCGCGCAATTCCAGGCCGACGTGCGTTCGGCAGTGAAGCGGCGCGTGGCCTATGTGCCCCAGCCGTCCGGACCGGGAGGCACGAACACTTCGCCGATCGGCGGGTTCCTGTTGTGCATTCCTTCGAATATTGACCCGAAGCGATTGCCGCTCGCCACAGAGGCGCTTGCCTGGATGGCCTCACGCGAGGCAATGAAGGAGCACGTGAAGAACGGCTTTCCGGTAGCGCCGCGCTTTTCGGTCAGCGCCGATCCTGACGCGATCGGAAGTTCGCAACTGGTGCGGTTCGTCGGCAATCTCGGCAACCGCAACCTGCTCCGCAACTGGCAACGACCGCCGGTTCCCTTCTACACCGAGATGGAGCGCGTCCTCGGCGAGGAGATCCATGACGCGCTATTAGGCAGAAAATCCGATCGAGCGGCGCTGAAAGACTCCCAGAGCCGGGTCGACCGGATCATCAGCGAAATGACCTAGGAACTAAAGCGTCAGGCGATCGCCCGGATCGAACCGCCATCCACGCCCCAGACCGAAGACGTTACGAAAGCGGCGAGGTCCGACGCCAGGAAGACGACAACGTTGGCGACCTCCTCCGGCTTGCCGAGACGACCCAGCGGAAGCTGGCGCAGCGACATTTCATGTTCGACCGCCTTCTGAGGCTCCATCTCGTGAAACTTGCCCATGGTTTCGGCGAAGCCGCCCGGCTGCGTCCAGAATGGGGTCCAGATCGGGCCGGGCGCCACGGCGTTGATGCGGATGTTGTTGGCGCCTTCGGTCCGGGCAAGCCCTTTGGTCAGGGCAAGCACGGCCGCCTTGGACGCCGAGTAGTCGATCGGAACTCCCTCGGGCTGGCGGGCAAGATCGGAAGCATTGTTGACGATCGCTCCCCGCCGTTGCTCGCGCATCACCGGCAGCACGATGCGCGCAACCCTGACATAACTCATGAAATTGAGCGCGAAGGTCTTCTCCCAGTCCGCATCGGTCAACTGGTCGAACGTTCGCACCGCGCCGGCGCCGACATTGTTGACCAGCACGTCGACCACGCCGCGATAGTGGGCGATGGCGGCGCCGACCATGCTTTCGATCTCCGCGGACGAGGACAAATCGCCTGGGAAGACCGCGGCCTCGCCGCCCGCAGCGCTGACGGCCATCGACGTATCGTGCAGGCCGGCTTTATCAATGTCGAACAGCGCCAGACGACTGCCTTCGCGCGCGAACGCGACCGCTGTCTCGCGGCCGATGCCCTTGGCCGCGCCTGTGATCAGCACCACCTTGCTCTTAAGATTGGTTTCCATCCTTGCCTCCCTTACTTCTCGGCAAACTGCGCAATCGTCGTTTCGAAAGAGCGCCGCGCGGCTTCCTCGAGCGGCAGGACGCGATGTCGTTTAGAAATCACTTCGACCGAATAGAAGCTGTCGAAGCCCGTTGTGCGGATTGCATCGATGAAGGCGGGCGGATCGAGCACGCCCTCGCCGCAGAGCCGCCGCTCGTAAATTGTATCTTCCCACAGCGTGCCGACGACTTCCGCGTCGGCGTCATCGAGCTCGACCGAAACAACATATTGCCGTGGGACCCGCGCAACCTCCTCGTAGGGAATGCCGCCGCGCGCGATATGCCAAATATCCAGCAGCAAACCGCCGTTGGGTTGCGCCGCGCCTTCGACGATCGCCCGCGCGGTTTCCAACGTGGGCACATTGGAGAAGGGCATCACTTCCATGGCGATCTTCGTGCCGTAGCGGGCCGCGTCTTTGCAAATCTCGGCGAAGCTGTCGGTCACGTGCGGCAGATCGATTGTCTTCGCATCGAACTCAGGAGCAATTTTCACATTGCGCGCCCTCAGAGCCTCGGCCGCTTCGAACAACTCCTTCCGCACCGTGTCGGAAGCAGCCCGTGGTTCGCCGTCGGCAAACCAGTGGGTGACGAACTCCAGCTCCACGTGAGGCATGCCGTTGGCGTCGAGAATGCGCCGCATCTCCTTGAGACCGATTTTCTCGCGTGTGGCCTGCACATCCGCGTGTATGAGGCCCAGCCCTTTGTAGCCGGCCTTCGCCGCCGCCTCGACGCGCTCGGCAAAAGAGTACGCGCTGACTTCGTTCGGCGCGAAGGGATACACATCCCCGGCAATGGTCCAGTAAGCGGCGACCAGTTCTATTGTTCGGCTCATCGCTCTCATCCTTATACCGAAGCCCCTTCGGAGCCGGTCCGGAAATCGAAGCTGGTCGTCAGACCGCCATCGGCGACAATCTCGGCGCCGTTGAGAGCGGTCGATGCGTCCGATAGCAGAAACAGCGCGCTTCGGGCGACTTCTCCGGGATCGAGAATCCTGCCCGACGGCTGACGATTGGCGCGGGTGGCGAGGAAGCGATCCGGGTCGCTCGCCGACTTCATGTGTCGCTCGAAAAGACCAGCCAGCATTGGCCCGGGACTCAGCACATTGGCACGGACGCCTTGCCGGGCGTGATCCATCGCGACAGTGCGCGTCAGCTGCCGAACCGCGCCCTTCGAGGCCGCGTAGATCGCGAGCTGCTGTTCGGCGAAGGTCGCGTCGACGCTGGCCACCGCCACGATCGGACCGCCGCCACGTTCAATCATCAGAGGCAGCAACCCGCGAATGGCGAGCGCCGTCCCGATGAAGTTGACTGACATCGTCCTTTCCATGGCCGCCTTGTCGAAATCCAGAACCGTGCCGACGTTCAGCATGGCGGCGGACGTCACGAGGCCGAGCGTTCGAGGATTGGCTGCGGAGATGGTGGAGGCGACAGCGCTCCACGCTGCTTCATCGGCAACGTCCGCCTGGACGTGCGTATAGAGATCGCTGGACAGCTCCGCCGGCGCCACGGCGATGTCGACGCCCACGGTATGCACTCCGCTCGCCAGTAGAAGGCGCGCAATGCTCGTGCCCAGGCCGGAAGCCGTGCCTGAAACAACGACAAGCTCAGGCAAAGTGCTGCAGAAAGTTGGCTCCTCGGCCATATGTGGTCTCCTATCGATTCGTCATGCTTGGGGAGGCGCGCCGGTCGACCCGACGCGCCAGGGTCACATCACCGCCCGATTGCGGCGTCGCAATCTGAAACGTTGGCTTTGGTGATGATCTCATGCGGCAGGAAGATCTCTTTCTCGACCTTCTTGCCGTCGAGGAGATCGACAACCGCCTTGGCGGCGTACTTGCCGTCGTCGACCGGCGATTGCAGCACCGTGGCGTACTGCGTGCCGTCCTTGATTTGGTTGACGCCTTCGATCGAGCAGTTCGAACCGACAAGCACGAGTTTGGAAGGGTCGATTCCGGCGCGCTTGGCGGCGACGATAACGCCCGACATCATGTTGTCGGCCTGGGCATAGACGCCTTTCACGTCGGGCCCGACTTGGGTGAAGAGCGCCGCAGCCGCGTCGGTGGCCTTGGTCTGATCCCAGTTGCCGTTCTGCTTGCCGGCGACCACGATGCCCTTGGCCTTCTCGCTGAGCACGCCCTCGAACCCCTTGGAGCGGAGGATCTGCGGCGGGGTGCCCGGAACGCCCTCAACGACAAAAATCTTGCCGCCGGCGCCCAGGTTCTTCTCGGCAAATCCCTTGATCATGGCTTCGCCCGCGGCCTGGCCGTTGCCGAGGTCCGAGGGACCGGTGAAGACGTTCCAATAGTCCGCATATTTGTCGTCAGGCTTCGAATTGGTGATCACCAGCGGTATACCGGCCTGCTTGATCTTGCGCAGCGACGGGACGATCGCGCTCGAATCCGCCGGCCAAAGCACGATGGCTGCCGGGTTCTCCGCGATCGCCTGATCCACCTGCGAGGCCTGCTCGGCGGCGTCGTAGTTCGTGATCTTCACTTCGAGGTCGACGCCGGCGGCCTTGGCGACTTCCCTGAACGCGCGTTGATGCAACGCGCAGTAGTCGCATTCCTCGGTGACCGTCAGCAGGATCACTTTCGAGCCCTTGGCTTTCGCCAACGCTGCGTCCGGCGCCGCCAACCCTCCGAGCACGCTGGCCATCAGCGCAATCTTGGTCAGTCTTGAAAACATCACGTACTGTTCCTCCCGTTTCAAAGTCGCGGATATCCATTCCTCCCCGCGTCCTGCGGCAGAGGTTCAAGCCGGTTTTCTGTTTGCTTCGCCTAGGCGGTTTGCTCGGCCCGCGACGCCGAGAACCGCTCGCTCATCCATGCTCCCAACCGTCCGTCGAGCAGCACGATCCCCATCAGCACGAGCCCATTGGCGAACAGAATCCCCGTCGCGCCCGTGCCGATCAAACTCAATCCATTGTTCATCACCGTCAGGATCAGCGACCCGACCGAGACGTTCGCCGGCGTGCCGGCGCCGCCTGATAGCGCCACGCCTCCGACGATCGCAGCCGATACCGCCTGCAGCATGACGTTGTTGCCAGTGGTCGCGGCCGCACTGGCCAGGCTCATGGACACCTCGCTACCCGCGAGCGCTGCGCAAAATGAGGAAGCGATGAAGACGACGTACAGCGACAGCTCCACGTTCGCGCCGCTCGCAGCCGCCACCTGCCGCTTGCTGCCGGTGACGCGGATGTCTCGACCGATCAGCGTGTAGCGCAGGAACAATCCGGCAGCCAGAAACGCCGCGAACGTGATCAGGCTGCGCCAGGAGAATATCGCCAGGATCGGATTGTCGAGGGCAAAGCCGACGTCGAAATTGTCGGTGCTGATCACCTTGCCGCCGGCCAGCCTGAACGCGAAGCCGGAGAGCGCCATCATCGAGCCCACGGTCACAACCAAGGACGAGACGTTGAAGCGCGTGATGATGAAGGCGTTGACGACGCCGACCGCTACGGCGAACGCCAGCGCTGCGCACATGCCGAAGACGAGATCGTCGCGGCCAACCACAAGAGTCAGCAACCCGCCGACCGCAACCATCGAGCCGACCCCGAGATCGAACTCGCCAGCGATCATGGTCAACGACAGGCCGAGCGCGACCATGCCAAGTAGCGCGAACGACTGCAGCAAGGCGTAGACATTGCGCCCGTTGACGAAGGTCGGGTTCCACACCGCGAATGTGACGATCAGCCCGATCAGAAGTGCAAGCCGCAGCAACGTTGCCGTCGAGACGAGACGGGCTCTCTTTAGGGACGCCATATCTACCTCCTCGCGCGCAGCGCGAGTGCGCCGAAAACGACGGATCCGATCACCACGAGGCCCTTCACGATCAGCTGGATTTCCAGAGATAGGCCCTCGAGCAGAAGGATGTTGGTGATGATGGCCAAGAAGACCGAGCCGATCGCGGCGTCGCGGACATGCCCCTGCCCGCCCTTGATCGCGACCCCGCCCACCAGCACTGCCGCGATGGCGTCGAAGTCAAGGCTCGCGCCGAGCTTCAGATTGCCCTGCGCAGCCTGTGAGCCGTAGAGCGCTCCCGCAAACGCCGCGGCCGCGGCAGCCAACACGTAGGCGATCACCAGCGTCCGGCCGATTCGCAGGCCAGTGAAGGCCGCGGCTGTCGGATTGAGTCCGATCAACCGCAGTTCGCGCCCGAAGCGTGTTCGGTCGACGATGAAGCCGAAAACGACGGCCGCGACCAGAAACAGGATAATCTGATTGGGCGCGCCGAACGTGCGGCCTATGCCGAGCCAGCTCGCATCGCCCTGCCCCACCACGGTCAGGCCGCCTGAATAGAATGCGCCGGCGCCCGTGATGATGGAGGCCGCGGCGATGGTGGCGATGATCGGGTTGGTCTTGAACAGCCCAACCGCTGCGCCTTGCGCAAGTCCGAACACGGCTCCCGCCATCGTCACCAAGATCAAGCTCGGCAGGAGACCGAGGTGAAGAAATGAAGCGAACAGGATCGTCGAGACCGCCGCGGTCGCGCCCATCGAGAGCATGAAGAGATTGCCGGAAAGCGTGATCAACGCCATTCCAACCGCCGCAATGCCCACAGCCGAGGTCGAATACATGATGGCGGAAACGTTGGCGCTCGAGGCGAAGCCGGGTATCTCGGCGCTCGCCCAGGCAGCCAGAAGAACCGTCCCGATCCAAACGGCGGTCGACTGCATGCGCTCGGGCCTGAGCAGAACCTCGTGCATTGCGCTGACTTCCACGTGAGCCAAGCCGGAGCCTCCGCTCTCTGTTTCGAGGCCCGTGCTCATGCCGCCCTCGCCACCGCGGATCCCCGTACGACGTCGCGGAGAACGGATTCCATGCTGGTTTCGTCCACCGGCAGATCATTGACGATTTCGCCGCGGAAGACGGTGATGACGCGTTGCGACAGTTCGCGGATTTCCTCAAGATCGGTCGAAAAGAACAGCACAACCAACCCTCGACGCGCGAGCGCCTGAAGCTCACGATAGATTTCGCTTCGAGCGCCCACGTCGACACCGCGCGTCGGCTCGTTGAGCACCAACACCTTCGGCTCCATCGCCACGGACTTGGCGATGGCGACCTTCTGCTGATTGCCGCCCGAGAGCGTCGAGGCCGCCAATGGCAGTCGGCGGTCGTCGATCTGGAACCGCCGGGCAAGATCGACGGCGCGCCTGCGCGCCTCGCCGAGCGACAGAAAGCCGCCACGATTGAGGCGGTCGAGAATTGCGGAAGTCAGATTGACCTCGATCGGCGCGCCCAGGAACAGGCTCTTGCCGCCGCGATCCTCGGGCACATAGGCGATGCCTGCCCGCATTGCCGCCGCAAGCGAGGCGGCGTCGACGGCGCTGCCGCGCAGATTGATGGTTCCTTCGTGATGCGGCTCGAGGCCCGCCAACGTTTCGATGAGCGCATTCGCGCCGGAGCCGAGTTGACCGATCACACCGACGATCTCGCCGGCGTGAAAGTCGAGAGTGGCCGGCTGAAACTTGCCGCGGACCGCAACGGCCTTCAGCTCGAGAACCTTTGGCGCGCGCTCCCCATCCGTCGAGGCGCGCGCGGCATGGGCCGACTTGACCTCCCGGCCGATCATCTCAGCCACAAGTTCGTCGTGGCTCCATTCCTGCGTCGGCTTGGTAAGAACACGCTGCCCATTGCGGAACACTGTGATGCGATCCGTCAGCGCAAAAATCTCGGTTAGCCGGTGGCTGATATAGATCACGGCCGCCCCGTTCTCGCGCAGCCACCGCACGGTCTTGAACACACGCTGGATTTCAGCGTCCGACAAACTCGCGGTCGGTTCATCCAGGATCAGGATGCGCGCGCCGCGCATGACGGCGCGACAAATTTCGAGCAACTGCTGTTCGGCGATTGCGAGACGGCCCGCTTCGACATCCAGCGGGACGTCAGTCAGACCCAATTGGTCGAGAATATGGCGCACGCGCGCGGCATAGCGTTTGCGGATATAGAGGCGCCCGACAGCCGGGTCACCCAAAAGAACATTGTCCAAGACAGACAGATGCGGAATGATCGACAATTCCTGATAGACGACCGAAACCTGCTTGGCGCTGGTGAGTTGGCCAGACTTGAGCGCACTTCCGTCGATACGGATTTCGCCTTCGTCAGGTTTCATCAACCCGGCGATCATGCGCACCAAAGTGCTCTTGCCCGCGCCGTTCTCGCCGCAAAGGGCATGGATCTCGCCGGCGTCGAGGTCGAAATCGACGCCCTTAAGCGCCTGGACGCCACCGAAAGATTTGCACACGCCTCTGACTGTCAAAACGGTGGAGCCCACAGTCATATCCTCCCGACCACGGCTGTTTCGACCGGTTGCGGGGCAAGCTATATGAACTGGCTGCCGAGTGGCAGACCGATTTAGTCCAAATTGGACCGACCAGAATTGAGCGCGTCAGTGCGAGATCGACTGGTGTGTCAACGGCGGCGCAAAAATCGGCCATTGGGGCGGCGACCATTTTAGGCTAGGGCGCGACTATATGGGCGGCCGCGAGCGAAGCGCGGCCCCTTAGCGCGGTAGCGAGCGGCCGCTGCGGCGCTGCGCTTGATGCGGGGTTAGGAGAGCGGGTCGCCGCGCCGGGATCGTGGTCGACATCGCTGGGCGCGGCTTCGGGCTTGGAGCCGGCGGCGAGGACCTGTCGCAGATTGCGGGGCAGCGGGCCGCCGCTCCAGAAATGCGCGCGATGTCGCCAAGTTTAGCTGCTTCAGTGGCGGGCAATCTGGCTTTCGTCCAGGATTCCATACGTCGCAAAGTTTCACCTGTGAAGCGGACTCGAAAGTTGACCCCGCCTGCCGATACTGAACGCAACGAAATCAATATCTAGCGAAACATACCAATCGCCGATCGGCGTTCGGATCCCAGGCCGAGACGCACGAAATCGACACCGCTCCAGCCAGACATGAAGACCAGAGCCCCGTCACAGGACGCGTAGCGCTGATACTCCTTGAGCTTGGCGAACGCCTTCTCGTCCGTTTCGTCGACGATGACCGTCACCAGCGTATAGACGAGCAGCTTGCGCGGATCCCTTCCGGCCTCGGCCGCCTGACGGCGCACGTCGGCCACATAGGTCTTCAACAGCTTTTTGGAGAGAGAGCCGACGAAGACGCACTCAGCGTTGCGGGCGGCAAAGCGCTTTCCGGCGCCCGACGACCCAGCCTGATAGAGCAGCGGCGTGCGCTGCGGCGATGGCTCACTCAGATGATAGCCCGGCACGTCGAAGAATCTGCCGCGATGGCCAATTTCATGAACCTTCTCCGGCAGCGCGAAGACGCGGCGCTCGCGGTCGCGGACCACCGCGTCCTCTTCCCAGCTCCCCTCGAAGAGCTTGTAGAGGACCTCGAGATACTCCTCGGCGACCTCATAGCGATCATCATGGCGCCGCAGTGCATTCTCGCCGACATTGCGGGCGCCGCTGTTGAGGTAAGAGGTGACGATATTCCAACCAACCCTCCCCTTAGTCAGATGATCAGCAGTCGAGAGGCGCCGGGCAAACGTATAGGGATGTTCGAAGGTCGTCGAAGCGGTGATCCCGATGCCAAGATGCTTGGAAGCCATGGAGATAGGAACGGCCAGCCGGAGCGGATCGTTGACGGGGATCTGCGCGCCCTGCTCGATGGCATGGTAGTTATTACCTTTGTAGACGTCGTAGTAACCAATGACGTCGGCAATGAACATGTCGTCGAAAAATACATCTCTACAGTATCTTGGCGAGATCGGTCCAGTACTCTATATCCTTATATTGCCAGGAACGATCCCGCGGATGCGCCCAGAGGCCAGGAGATTGGTGCGCTGCGCAATTCATCTCAAATGCATTGAAGTGAATTTGTTTGGTCATGTTCGCTCGATGAAATTGAAAGTGATCGACGTAATTTTCCGCCGAAATTCTCAGCCAAAGACCTGCATGCGTTGGCCGGTTGGGGAAACCTCGTGGAGGGAAGCAACGAGGAGGCGCCTGGTGAATTCATGGCGCGGGTCGTGAAACACTCTTTTGACCGGCCCGTGCTCAACGACTCGTCCATCGAGCATCACAAGGACGTCGTCGCTCATGTGCTGGATAACGCCGAGGTCATGCGAAATGAAGAGATAGGAGACGCCGAGTTCGTCCTGCAGGTCAGCCAGCAGATCGAGCACTTGGGCCTGCACGGAAACATCGAGCGCCGAGACTGGCTCATCGCAGACGATGACCTTCGGCTCGGAGGCGATGGCGCGGGCGATCGCCATTCGCTGTCTCTGTCCCCCCGAGAGATGCAGGGGCCAACGCTTTGCACAGTCGGGCGATAGCCGAACTTTTTCGAGCAACATCGCGATTCGATCACGATGCAGGCGTCGCGGCACGCCGCAGGCATCGAGGGCATCCCCGATGATTTGCGCGACGCTCCAGCGCGGGTCGAACGAACTCAGCGGATCCTGGTAAATGACGCCGAATTCCCGTCGCCTCGGCCTGCGGTCTCGTTCGGCGATCCGTTCAACCTTGGGAGCCGCGACCCATGGGCGCCCGTCAAACGATACAGTGCCGGCGTCCGGCTCGACCAGGCCGAGCGCAATTAGGGCAGTCGTCGTCTTGCCAGAACCTGACTCGCCGATGATCCCGAGGGTGCGGCCGGCCTCGAGCGTGAAGCTCACCCCCATTGACAGCGAGCCGGCTACGATGGTCAGGGCCATCATAGGCTTTGGCAAGGCCTGGCGCCTGAAGCACGATACGTGGAAGCTGCTTTGTTGGCGCTACGCCGGCACTTTTGACCGCGGGAGACGGCCTCGCACCGCGCTGGCGCGCGCCAGGCGCCGCATCGAGCAGGGCGCGCGTATAGGGATGGTTCGGTCGGTTAAGGACCCGGTCGACAGGTCCCCGCTCGACAACCTCACCATGATTGAGGACGAGCACCTCGTCCGCCAGTTGGGAGACCACCGCGAGGTCGTGGCTGATGATGAGCAGACCGCGGCCTCCCTTCTTGATAGCTCCAAGCACGCCAAGAATCTGGGCCTGCACCGTCGTGTCGAGAGCAGTGGTCGGTTCGCCGGCGATCACCAGAGGCGGATCGAGCGCGAGAGCCGTGGCGATGAGAGCGCGTTGGCGTAAACCGCCCGACAGTTCATCGGGCCTCTGGCGCCATCGCAGAGCGGGCTCGGGAGTGCCGACCAGAGCCAGCAGTTCGAGCATGCGGCTTCGACGTTGCTGCGGATTGCCCCAGCCATGAGCGGCCAGCGCCTCGATGATTTCGTCGCCGACCGTCCGCAATGGATCCAGCGAGACCAGCGCGTCCTGAAAGACGAACCCGATTTCCTTGCCGCGGAGGGTCCGCCATTCCGCCTCTGAGAGAGAACACAAGTCCTTCCCGCCATAACTGAACTGGCGCGCGCTGATCTGGCTTGACGGACCGGTCAGCCCAACGAGCGTACGTGCTGTGACGCTCTTGCCCGAGCCGGATTCGCCGATCAAAGCGACGGCCTTCCCAGGCTCGACGCTGAAGGAGATGCTCCGCACGACATTCCGGTGGGCGGCGCCCTGCCCCAATGCGATCGGCTAGCGCAGGCGCCGGTGCCAGGTAGCTTCCAAAACGGCCGCTGGCCGCGCGCTGGGTGGCAATCGCCATGTTGGAGGCGTTCATCTGCGACCTGCCTTGAGACGGGGGTCCACGACGGCATAGAGGGCGTCGACCAGAATGCTTGAGATGATGTAGACCAGCGTCACGAAAAGCGTGATGCCGATCGTGAGCGGCATGTCCTGTAGGGAGACTGCCTGATAGAGTTGCCGGCCCAGGCCCTGACGCGAGAAGATGTACTCGACCAGGACGGCGTTGCCGATCAGCGAGCCGACAGCCCAGGCTGACAGGCTTATGGCGGGCAGGACCGCGTGACGCAGAGCGTGCTTGGTCCGGACATGCCAGTCGCTCAGGCCCCGCGTCCGTGCGGACAGGACGAATGGCTGATCAAGGGCAAGCTCCAGCGATTCCCGCATCACCTGCGCAAGGAATCCCGCCAGTGGCAAGGCCAATGCGAGGGCCGGCAGCACCAGGCTCGTCAGGCCCTCGTTGCCTCCTGGCGGAAAGAGGCGTAAGCCGAAGGCGAAGACCGCCAGGAGTACGATGCCGAGCCAGAATTGCGGCAAGGACGCGCTGATTGTCTCAATCGCCGAGCCGATTCCGCTCAGCCATCGACCGCGACGGGTGGTCCCCAGCACCGAAAACCAGCGCCAGCAGCCATGACAGGAGCATCGCCAGGATCGTCAACTGCAGCGTGGGCCAAGCCTGCTCAGCGATCACGGACTTCACAGGCATGTGCTGGGAGAACGACATGCCGAAATCGCCTTGCAGCAAACGCGCGACATAGAACCCGTATTGCGTAAGTAAGGGCTTATCGAGCCCGAACTCCTTGACGGCCGCGGCGATCGTTTCCGGCGTCGGGTTGGACGTCGGGCCCCCCAACAGCGCGCGGACAGGATCGCCCGGCGTCAGGTGCAGTGCGAAGATGGTCACAGTCACCGAAGCGAGCAGCACAAGGGCTCCGCCCAAAGTGCGCAGGGCAAGACGCTCTCCGATGCGCCGGAGCCGACTGGCGTCCGGCGCGGAGACTTCGATCGCGCTCATTTCGAGACCCAGGCATCGTAGAGCGTGGTCACCGTCAGGGACGGCTCAAGACGAACCCCATGCGCGGTCTTGTAGACACCAAGGCGCGTGCTCTGCGGATAGGTTGTCAGCTCCAAATATTGCGACGAAATCAGCTTCTGAGCTTGATAGTAAAGCTCTCGGCGCTTGTTCGTGTCCTGGGTTTCGAGCGCCTTCTCGACGAGGTCGTCGAACGTCGCATTCTGGAAGCCGGAGCCATTCTGGTGGTAGCCGCCGGAACCGGCGGCGCCAAGGAATTCGGACCCGAATTTGATGCGCAAAACGTCCGCCGTATTGGTGTTCCAATAATCGAGGTTGGTGTCGTAATCCCATTTACCTTGGCGTTCGCCCGCCTCCGTGTCGCCAACAAGGTCCAGTTTCACATCAAAGCCGACCTGGCCGGCCGTCGCCTGGACTTGCTCCCATAAAGAACGTTCCGCCGGGCTGAGCGACGCGCGGATCGGGATGTGCACTGTGAGCGTCTGGCCGTTCTTGGAGCGGATGCCGGAAGAATCCTTGCCCTTCCACCCTGCGTCGTCGAGCAACTTGTTGGCGCGGTCCGGGTCGTAGTCATTGGCATGCTGGAAATCGGCGGAATAGAAAGGCGTCGCCGAGCTGAGCGGGCCGGTGGCGCGATGATAGCGGCCGAAATAGACGCTCCCGAGCGCGCCATCGATATCCGCCGACCTGACGAAAGCCTCGCGCACCCGCACATCGTTGAAGGGGATCCGTTTGGTGTTGAGCTCGGCATTTGTCGGATTGCCGGGCCGATCGGGAATAATCAGCGTGATATCAGGATTCTTCTCGGCCGCTGCCTCCGATTCCGGGGGCACCTGTTCGATCACATCCACGGCGCCGCTTTGCAGTGAAGCGATGCGCACAGACGGCTCGGGAATGAATTTCCAAACAACTTTGTCGAGATAGGCCGGTCCTTGATGCAAAGCGGTCGGCGGCGCCCAGCGATAGTCGGGATTCCGCTCGAGGATGACCTGGCTCTGGTGATCCCAGCGCGTCACCTTGAACGGGCCGGAACCGATCGGGCTCTGGCAGTTTTCATCGCGAGAGCGACGCAGAGCCGACGGCCCCTCGATCCCCAGGACGCCCTGCGCCAGCACTTCGAGGAACGCGGCGTACGGTTTGGAGAGATGCACGACCGCCGTGTAGTCGTCGGGCGTATCGGTGCCGACATATTGCCGAATATAACCTCCCGCCGTCGAAGATTGTATCGCCGGATTGATCATGTGGTCCAGATTGGCCTTCACCGCGGCAGAGGTGAACTTCTCGCCGTTGGTAAAGGTGACGTCGTCGCGAAGCTTGAACGTATAGGTCTTGCCGTCGGACGAAACACTCCAGCTCTTTGCCAACCAGGGGCCGATCTGGCCTGACTTGTCCATCGATACGAGGGAATCGAGAAATTGCTGGGCCACGAACACCTGGGGCATGTCGCCGTCCACATGCGGGTCGAGGCAGGTCGGCTCGCGGTCGGTCGCGTAGATAAGAGAGCCGCCGGTCACGGGCTTGGCCGTTGTCTCTGCTGCATTGCTGTATGAGGGTAAGCCAACTGTCGTCAGGAGGCCGGCAACGGCCACCGCGGTGAGCCCGCCTCGGGTCGGGCCAAACGCATTCCGCGAGACGCACCGCGATATCCTGTCGTCCGTGCGGCAAAGCGCGATAATGTCTGCTTTGAGATTTTTCGAACGAATTTGGTGGGGCATTTGAACTCCGCGCGCAGCCAGGCGGGTATCCCCCTCGAACCGGCCGTGCACTGATGTGCTGCGACGCTGGCGACACTAATGACGACCTCCATTTTGTCTACTAAATTGATAGATAGAATCTTCTCATGCCAAAGACGGCATCGACATTCCTGTTATCGCAGCCAGAAGAGCTCCCGGTGGCGGGCCAGCATCGCAACGGTCGAACTGCCGCGCGCAGGGACAAACATGTCGTCGCGGGCCCGATAGTATGTAATTGGGAAAATGTACTATGGTTCGGCGCGTTGCGTTCAGTTTCGGCAGTCGGGGTCAATTTTCAAGTCGGCTTCACACCCGGCCGATGCCAAAGCTTCGCGCAGCCGATCGACGACAGGCAGCAGCGTCGTGACGTCAGTATTGCCTGGCCACATCTCAGTGCAGATCGGGCGGCCCCAGATCCGCTCCAAACCGGCGACGGTTATCAGCGGGTCTTTGGCGCGCTCGTCGCGGATGATGCGACGTATCTGTTCTTCAACCGGCGGCAACACTCACATGCACCAACTATAACCTAACTTTAACACCGTCAAAGCGCCGCGATTGGAAACCACGAGTACGAGGTATTATGTGCGCTCCATTCAATATGGAGTATCACTATATGGCTAAGGTAGCTCAGAACGTAGCGAAGAAGGCGGTGCGACGCGTCATCAAGCCGTGGACGAAAGATGATGTGAAGACGCTGAAGGCGCACTCGAAGGCCCGCACGCCGGTTACCGAGGTATCGAAGGCGATGAAGCGCACGGTCGGCGCGCTGCGTCGGCGAGCCGGCATACTCGGCGTCGGCCTGGGTCACCGAAGATAATCGCGGAAACGGGGCAGCGAATCATTAAGGCTCCCCCCTCCGTCTTCGCGTCGGAAGGAGGCCCCTGCGCGATCACGAGATTCCGTTTCGGAAGCTCTTCCACGTTCGGATTATGCGGCCGAAGCTCGCACACGAATGGCAGAAGCTTCGGATCGGTGGCAGGTTCTCGCTCGTCGTCGTTCATGTCAATTCATCTGCGCTGGTTCCTGCTTCCGTGACGGGGCAATTGTACGCAGCGCCGTGATTGGGTTTCCAACTGTCGCGCTCGCATTCGCCCCAAAGCTTGACGTGCTCCGGCGGGCAGGATCGTGCGGACGAGCGCATTGTCTTCCCGCTCGTGCCATTTCATCTACCCATGGTGACCTTTGCAGACGCAGACGATGAGGCAATCGATGGCGCCTGTGCTCCGAGCTTGCCGGATCTCGCGCATGTGACGCCGTACGGCATCGACGAAAGCAGCGCTGGCGTTCTCAAACGAATGCCAGCGACCGGCGACTTGCAGCGCGTGTGGGAACTCACGCGCGGCGTCGCCGTATCCACCGCCGCGATCGCGCGAGACAACCTCGACGTCGCGTTGCGCGGAACCAACCGCGACGGTCGGAGCGTCGAGGATACCGTCAGTTCCCGTGTGCGCTCCGTAACCCCCCTCATCGCTCAGAAGCCGATCATGATCAGGTTCAGCAGCATCTTTTGCAACCAAACGCAGTCGCCCATGACCGGCCGGCCGCCGACGTCGAGTTCTGTGTGCAGCACGACGGCACGCCGCCAACGGCGAGCGTCAGCACTTCCCCTGATGACGTCGTCGACGTCGAGCTTGGTCACTTGCGGCCCGCATTTTTTGGCGAGCGCCCGCAGACCGAGGATCACGTCCTCCGCGCGCATGGCGTCCCGCTGAATATGCGGCGCCGCCTGTCGCGGCGCGTCGTCATTGGCGCAACAAAGTGCTATCCTCGTCATCGCTCCGTCACACGTGGCGGGCCCACAACCGGAGGAAATAATGGCGAAAGGTCAGCTGAAGGGCAACAAAGAGGCCAAAAAGCCAAAGGCCGATAAGAACCAACCCAAGGCGACAATCTCCGCGTATAAGCAGTCGCAGAGCAAGGGCGGCGAAGCGACGACGCCCTTCGCGAAAAAATCCTGATCGAAGAGCAAGATTTATACGCTCTCTTGGATCGACAGCGGCTGATTCCGCAGCGCGGCGCATCCTCGGGCGCCTATGAATATCATCCCCGGGCCCGGCGTAACGCACCACAGTCGGCGAGACCAAGCGCATGCCTAAGCCTGTCGGTGTGCGGCCGCGAGCCTGGACGCCGTAAAGGGCGCGCTCAACTCTATGCAAATCGCCCTACCAGCCTCCTCGGCGGCGGCGAGCACTTAGTTGCCTGGGTGCGCCCCAGGCCGGCTCGACGCCGCCAAGCCAATGAATCACTCCGGGATTCATGAAGAAACCAGGTGCTACCATCCTCAGCCCACCTTCGACGCGATGGATGCCGCGCAGGACGCGCCGAGCCGAAGCCACTCGTCGAGCTTCGACCAGCGTCGCCGGCCCGAGACGTTGCGAACGGCGATCGCGATTGCCTTCTTCTGGCCGACCAGGACGACGAGCCGCTTGCCCCGGGTAATGCCGGTGTAGAGCAGATTTCGCTGGAGCATCGTGTAGTGCTGGGTGAGGACGGGAATGACCACTGCGGGATATTCCGAGCCTTGGCTTTTGTGGATCGTCGCGGCATAGGCGGGAACCAGCGTGTCGAGTTCGCCGAAACCGTAGGTCACCGCGCGTCCGTCGAAGCTGGCCGTCAGCTCGCCCACCTCCGGATCGACGTCGCCGACAGAGCGGATATCGCCGTTGTAGACTTCCTTGTCATAATCGTTCTCGATCTGCATGACCTTGTCGCCCGGCGCGAACGTCCGGCCGAAGCGCTCGACCTTGCGTTCGCGGGCGGGATTTAAGGCCGCTTGCAGTTCGACGTTGAGCGAACGCGCGCCAACGCCGCCTCGGTTCATCGGGCAGAGCACCTGGATGTCGCGGATGGGATTCAAGCCGAACCGAGGCGTCCGTGATCCGTTTGGCCCGGACCACCCCGATACCGGTCACCTCGCGAAGCCGATCGGGCTCGGCCTCGATGATGTCGAAGACCCTGTCGCCGAACGCCTTCACCATTTTCTTGGCATAGACCGACCCGATGCCACGGATCATCCCAGAGCCCAGATATTTCTCGATCCCGTCGATTGAACTCGGCGCCGAGGTCTTGAGAAACCGCGCCTTGAATTGCTGTCCGTGCGTGCGATCGTTGGTCCATTCGCCCGACGCGGTAATCCACTCGCCGGCGGAGATGATGGCGGCGTGCCCGACCACGGTCACCAAATCGCGCTGGCCGCGCGCTTTCGCCCGGAGAACACAGAAGCCGTTCTCGGCATTGTGGAAGGTGACCCGCTCGACGAGGCCGGCGAGCACCTCTTGAGTCGATGGTTCCGGCGTTGACTTCATGCAACCGCTAAGATCGCCGGTTTTCTCTCTGCGCGCCACTGCGATGATGGGCCCGTAGGCCGTCTACCGCCCGATCTGTGGCGGCTCGTCGATTTTTTCGGCCTCGCCAGCTTCTCGGTGTGCTTCGTAGCGGATCACTCGCTCCTAACCGCCTCCTATTGCATGAAGCCCGCAAATCATCATCGAGATTGCGTCAGAGCCCCACGCCGGTGCTGATTCAAAAATTTGCATCGGCTTCACTGCACTGCAAAAGCATCCACGTACCCGATCGGCAAGACCGCGAGGCGATTCAACAGATGGCGTACGGCGAATAGGCCAGGGTCGAAGGACGTGAGCGCGGGAAATTTTGCATTCAAAATGCAATATTATATTGATTGATCGGCGAGAGCCCGGCATCATCCGACCGTTTTGGGAGGGAGTTGACCAAAGATGCCGGCTCGCCAAGGAGAGTGATATGAAAACTCGCAGGAAGTTGCGCCCGCTGACCGCTTCGTTGATCGGCGCGGGTCTATGCCTGGGCGGCTGGCAGGTCGCTCAGGCGCAATCGGTCAAGATCGACTTTCCAGCAAAGCCCGATCCGACCGAACTGCCGGAAGTCTGGCCCGAACAGGTCGGCGTCGACTCGGAAACACTCGTCAAACTCTCGAAGTGGATCCGCGACTCTAAGCTGGACATTCGTAGCCTCGTCATCGTGAAGGATGGCAAGATCGCGTTCGAGCGCTACAGCTCCGGACTGACCCGCAACAACAATTACGAACTCTACTCGATAACCAAGGCTGCAACTGCAATCGCTGCGGGTGACCTCATTGCAGAGGGTAAAATCGGGCTCGACAGCTCGGTGAAAGACGTCATCGAAAAGTGGCGCCCCGATCTCAAGGACGCGGTCGCCGACAAGGGGAAGGTCAAGCTGCGGAACGTCCTGAGCATGACCACGGGGCTCTACTACGACTTCAAGCCGCCGAATGACCCGATCTACTACGAGGCGCCGGACAGGCTGAAACTAGCAGCGACGACCACGCCCTCGCTGGAACCTGGAAAGGTGTTCCAATACATGGATGTCAACCCGATCCTCGCCACAGCGATGCTGAGCGCAGCCGCTGGGCGCAAGGTCGAAGACTATACCGAGGAAAAGCTATTCAAGCCGCTTGGCATGAAGCACTACGCCTGGGTTCGCCCAGACGAAAAGGGGCTTGTGTCAGGTGGGTGGGGACTTCGCCTGCGGGCCGTCGACATGGCTCGGCTCGGCATGCTCGCGCTCCAAGACGGTCGCTGGGAAGGCAAACAGGTTGCGCCCGCCAATTGGATCAAAGAGATGACGAGCGGGCAGAGCGCGCCGTTCTTCGGCTATTATTGGTGGGTGAACAACATCGTTGAAGGCGGTGTGGAAGGTGGCGCGCAGCGCGAATTCGACACCATGGGATTCAAGGGTCAGAACATCGTCGTCCTGCCGAAATACAACGCTGTGGTGACCATGACGAGCATGCTGCCGGTCGACGGCGGCCTCCGCGACGCCAAATGCCTTCAGATCATGCGCTACATGATGAGCGAGTATATCCTTCCCGCCCTCGACAAGAAGTCCGGCGCGCCGACGGAGGCTCAAAAGCAGGCGCTGCTGGCGGAGTTGCAATTGGCGGAGGACAGCAAGGGGGTACCCGGCGTAAGCGCGGATCCGACCGATACGCCGCAATAGAGCAGCTTGGACGCGTCGACGTCGAGGACTACAGGCCCCCGACGAGCCAATCAATTGACGGGGAGGAAAACCTCCCCCGTCGATCCCTAAGGTCAGATTGCCGAAGGTCTCCGACCCCATGCGCATTCTCGTGCTCAATCCAAATTTCAGCGTCGAAGTCACCGCCCGGCTGGAGGCCGCGGCTCGGCAAGCTGCCGCGCCTGCGACCGTCATTTGCACCGCGACCGCCCCGCGCGGCGTCCCCTATATTGCAACCCGCGCCGAGGCCCAGATCGGCGGCGCGATCGCGCTTGAGATGCTGGCCGAGCGCCAACGAGACTTTGATGCCGCGATCATCGCGGCCTTCGGCGATCCCGGACTTTTCGGCGCGCGCGAACTCTTTGATATTCCCGTCATAGGGATGGCGGAAGCCTCGATGTTGACCGCATGCATGCTGGGTCGTCGCTTCGCGATCGTCACTTTCGCGCGTGCGCTCGGGCCGTGGTACCAGGAATGCGTCGACATGCACGGCATGACAGGAAGATGCGCCGGAATCCGCATGCTTGACGATCCGTTCGAAACGATCGGCGGCGTTCAAGATGAGAAAGAAGAACATCTGGCGCAGCTCGCTCGCCAAGCCGCTCTGGACCTCGAAGCCGACGCTATCATTCTTGCCGGCGCGCCGCTGGCGGGTCTGGCCGCGCGGCTGCGCAATCGGGTCCCAGTTCCTGTAATTGACCAGATGGCCGCTGCGGTGAAGCAGGCCGAGGCGCTGGTCGCGCTGAACCTTCGCAAAGCCACTGAGGGCGCCTTCCGTCGGCCGGACGCGAAAGCGACAATGGGACTGCCCGAGGCGCTCGCCGCGCGCATCGAGCGGCGGGATTGAACGCCATTGGGCGGCGGCTCACCTTAGTCGCCGGCCAAGCGCTGATCTCAGACAGGCAGCTTTCGGCTGTAGTCGATGGTCATCGAGCAGATGAAGAGAGCGACGCCCGCGAGCGCGAAGAACATCAACGCCAGGAAGTACGAACCCGTCGCCTGGACGATGAAGCCTACGATGACGGGAACTGTCACGCCGGCGATGTTGCCGGCGAGATTCATGCAGCCGCCGAGGAAACCAGACCTGCCACGGGAGGCGAGAATGCTGGGAATCGCCCAATACATTCCGCACCAGCGCAAAAAGAAGAGCGTCGAGCAGAGCAGAAGCACCACCGTCAATGAATCCTGAACAAAGGCGACGGCAAAGATCGAGAGCGTCGCAACAATCGCTGCGATGCCGAACAAAGTGCGGAAGACGACGTTGGGTCGACCGCCATGGGCGCGCCAGAAATCTGCGATGTAGCCACCCACAAGTTCGCCCACGAAGCCCGAGAAGAACATCGCGAACAGCGACCCGCCGAGGCGCTTGATATCGAGCCCGTGCTCGGCCGCCAGATAGTTCGGCATCCACGTCAACAAGCCATAAAATACGACGTTCAAGAACATCCAGCCCAGGCACATGCACCAGGTCGAGGCGAAGCGGAAATAAGCGCCGACGCCTGCGCCGGAGGACGGCGGCGTTAGGGAGTCTTCGTGGGCGTGAGCGACGGCGATGTAATCGGCCTCCGCCTTGTTGATTGTAGGGTGCTCGGCAGGATTGTCGCGGATGTACCACCACGCGAACAGGCCGCAGAGCATGGTGCCGACGCCGGCGACGACGAAGGAAAAGCGCCAGGAGTCGAACTCGGCGATCAGCCCGGCGATCATCAAGGACCCGAGCGCTGCGCCGAGCGGAGCGCCCCCGTCGAGCAAAGCGGCGCCGCGCGCGCGCTCGTTCGATGTCATCCAAATCGCGTTGAGTTTGCCACCGGCAGGATAGATTGGCGCTTCGCACGCGCCGAGGCCGAGTCGCGTCAACACCAAGACCGAAGCGTTGAGCGACAGCGCCGCGACGGCTTGAAACAATCCCCAGCCCAGTGTCGCGGCGGCGATCACGGCGCGCGGTTTGAACCGATCGGCGAGCATGCCGCCGGGTATCTGCATCAATGCATAGGTGACGAAGAATGCGCTGAGGATGAAGCCTTGCGTCGCGAGATTGAGGTTGAACTCCTTTGCGATGAGCGGCATCGCGACAGAGATGGACGCGCGGTCGACGTAATTGATCGCGATCAGCATCAGCATCAACAGGAAGATGCGCCAGCGGACGTTTGTGCGCGCGGTTTCCCCGACCGTATGGGGTTTGTTCGAGACCGCGTCGTTCATCATCTCGTTCCGTTCTCGCAATGCCATTGGCGCCGGGGATAAAGGCCTTTCGCGCGTCGCTCGGTTCTCCCAAAATCGAGAATCGCTCGAAGCGCAGTCGGTCCTGATCAAAGATGTTGCGTCCGCGGAATCTTGCGCGCTTCCAAGCTCGGCCTCGTGAATTGGGTCCGATGTTACACGCCTACTCCGCCCGCGCGGTGGTAACTGTCGTCGGCGGATCGCAGCGAAGAAACCGACCGCGGCCGGGCGAGGCGCGGAATTCGCCATCGGACCAGACAATCTCGCCACGTGAGACCGTGGTCACCGGCCAGCCGCGGATTTTCATGCCCTCGTAGGGCGTGTAATCGACGTTGTGATGCAGAATGTCGTTGCTGATCCGAACCTCCCGCTCCGGGTCCCATAAAGTCAGATCCGCGTCCGCGCCGATCGCGATCGATCCCTTGCGGGGATAGAGGCCGTACATTTTCGCGGGGTTGGTCGCGGTCAGCGCGACAAACTCGCAGAGATCCAGGCGCCCCTCGTTCACGCCTGCCGAGAACAACAGCGGCAGGCGCGTTTCCAGGCCTGGAATCCCATTGGGAATGCACGCGAAGCGGGTCGCCGCGTTGGCTACTTTCTTGCCCCGGGGATCCTCGTAGCGGAATGGCGCGTGATCGGACGAGAACACCTGAAACAGGCCGTCTCGCAGGCCGTTCCAAACAGCCGCCTGGCTCGCAGAATCGCGCGGCGGCGGGCTGCATACGCATTTGGCGCCGTGAAAACCTGGCGCATCAAGATCGTCGGCGGTCAAGAAGAGGTACTGCGGGCAGGTCTCGGCGAAAATGCGCAGACCGCGGCTCTTCGCCCACCGGATCTGCTCAATCGCCTCGCATCCGGAAACGTGGACGATCAAGATGGGCGTATCGACCAATTCCGCCAGGGCGATCGCGCGGTGCGTGGCTTCCCGCTCGGCGATTTGGGGACGCGCCGCGGCGTGATATTTCGGCGAGACCTTGCCAGCGCGTTCGAGCGCCTCGGTCAGCCAACCGATACAATCGGCGTTCTCGGCATGGATCATCACCAGCGCGCGCTCTCTTCGCGCGAGCGCGAGCACATCCAAGATTTCTCGATCGCTGAGCTTGAGCGCGTCGTAGGTCATGTAGATTTTGAAGGAGGTGTAGCCTTCGCGGATCAACGCGGGCAGCTCTTGACCCAGAACCTGCGCCGTCGGGTCGGTGACGATCAAGTGGAAGGCATAATCGGTGAAGGCATTGCCATTCGCTCTGCGGTGATAGTCCGCCACCGCCTCCCGCAGGCTCTGCCCCTTCACCTGCGCGGCGAAAGGAATGACCGTGGTTGTTCCGCCGCAAGCAGCGGAACGGGTTCCGCTCGCAAAGTCATCCGCCATTACGGATTCGTCGCCAGTCGGCTGATCGAGATGACAGTGAGCGTCTACGCCTCCAGGCAGCACCAAGCGGTCGCGGGCATCGATTTCATGCGTCCCTGGCCCGAGATCACTCGCCAACGCCGCGATTCGCCCGTTGCGCACTCCTATATCGGCGCGGAATACGTCGACCGCGGTCGCAACTGTCCCGCCCCGAACGACGAGGTCGAAATCCGACACAGGCTGTCCCTCCCTTACGGCCTTGTTTCTTTTGTCATTCATAATTTTGCATGCAAAATTATGAATGACAAGCCCCCTGCTTCTGTTGCGAGAGATTTGTCGAGGGGCTATCGGTCGGGATCGCTTGAACGACGTTGAGGCCAAGCGTTCGCGCTTCAAGGAGAGTTTCGATTGGCACACTCCAGCACGGAAGGTCCGTCTTCGCCGCGGCCCAAGGGGGCGCCGGTTGGCGTCGCCCCTCCTATCCATCGGCGCCCATTGCACGACGAAGCCACCCAGCGACTGCGCGACATGATCGTGGAAGGCCAGCTTGCGGCGGGAGAATGGATCAACGAAACCGAACTCTGCCAGCAGTTGAATATCTCGCGCACGCCTCTGCGCGAGGCGCTCAAGATCCTCGCAGCGGAGGGCCTTGTCGAGTTGATCCCACGTCGCGGCGCCCACGTCGCACAGCTGTCCAAGCAGGAAATGGTCGATCTGTTTGAGGCGCTGAGTGGAATTGAAGGCATGGCTGCCGAATTGGCGGCGATCAGAATGTCTGCGGTCGACCTTAAACGACTTCGAGGTCTGCAAGCGCGGATCGAGCAGGAGCACGAGGCGAGAAACCGGCTGGAGTACTTTCACGAAAACCATATCCTCCACGAAGTGATCGTCGGTCTGTCCGGCAACTCTGCTCTGGTGGAGATTCACGCCCGGCTTATCGCGCGAGTGAGGCGGGCTCGATACCAAGCCATCCTTTCTGAAACGCGCTGGAGCGAAGCGGTGCAGGAGCACGCGCAAATCCTCGCCGCCTTTGAGAGCCGAGACGCCGGCTTAGCCGGCCGACTGATGCGGCAGCATGTTGCGCACACAGGCGACGTCGTTCGAGTCTCTCTGGATGCGATAAGTTCGGAGTCAGCGTCCGCATAAATTCCCATCCGCTAATCAGACTTGCCGAAGGTAGTGCGCATAGGTTCCTTGGGGCGACGGCTTCCCAAAGGCGACCTCCCGCGGTTCGGCTGCGAAGCGGCGTGACTTAGGGACCCTCCATGAAATCCGATATACCGCTTTGATGTGACACCGAAAGTGCAAGGGTCCGGATCGGCGCCGATCCGGATCCCACTGGCTAGACAGCTTCATGTGCGATTTCAGTTGGTTGCGTTAATTTCCGGGGAGGATCCCGCCCGACGCTGAAACACACTGCTGTCCGTGCGTGCGATCGTTGGTCCATTCGCCCGACGCGGTAATCCACTCGCCGGCGGAGATTATGGCGGCGTGCCCGACCACGGTCGCCAAATCGCGAAGGCCGCGCGCTTTCGCCCGGAGAACACAGAAGATGGAAGGTGACCCGCTCGACGAGGCCGGCGAGCACCTCTTGAGTCGATGGTTCCGGCGCTGACTTCATGCAGCCGCTAAGATCGCCGGTTTTCTCTCTGCGCGCCACTGCGATGATGGGCTCGTAGGCCGTCTATCGCCCGATCTGTGGCGGCTCGTCGATTTTTTCGGCCTCGCCGGTTTCTCGGTGCACTTCTCCCCGGATCACTCGGTCCGTGAATTCCGATAGAAAAGCGACGAGAGCGGCATTCGGTTCCTGAAACTCGGGCCACAGAGCGGCATCGACGAAGGTCTTCGACCGGGCAACAGTGTGAAGCGGCCGCTCATCCTTGTCTCGGCTGGCGATCGCTTCGATCTCTCGATGAGGATTTACGAAATAGTTTTGGCCGTAAAGCTCGCCGAGATTCCACGGCGGCCTTGGCGGCAACATATCAGCCTTCATGGCGATCCTGGACGGTAAAGAATGCGCGTCGCCTATTCCTCGGCCTACCCCGCAAGAGAGGCTCCGCGGCTCATCCCCTACACCGTCCCGCCCAATTCGCCCGCCAATTCCTGCAGCTCCTTGTCGCCTGCCATCATGGTCTGCAGCGCGTCGAGCTTAATCTCGGCTTTCCTAAAAGTGCCGAGCGTCTTCCCACGATTGAGGATCGTGAAGCGGTCGCCCACGGCATAGGCATGGCGGACGTTGTGGGTGATGAAGATGACGCCGAGGCCTTTGCTCCTCACCTGGCGGATGAACTTCAGCACCATCGAGGTCTGTGCCACGCCGAGCGCCGAGGTCGGCTCATCGAGGATCAGCACGCGGGCGCCGAAGTGCACCGCGCGCGCAATCGCCACGCATTGCCGCTCGCCGCCCGAAAGGGTGCCTACCGCCTGTCGCGGATCACGCACGTCAATGCCGATCCGTCGCATCTCCTCGCGCGCGATCTGATCGGCGCGGGCCATGTCCATGAAGGCGAACGGGCCGAACCTGCCCTTCACCGGCTCGCGGCCCATGAAGAAATTACGCGTAATCGACAATAGCGGAATCATCGCCAGGTCCTGATAGACTGTCGCGATGCCCATATCGAGCGCCTCGCGCGGACTCGAGAAGGCCACCGCCTCGCCCTCGACGAGAAAATCTCCGCTCGTCGGGCGGTATACGCCTGAAAGCGTTTTGATCAGTGTCGACTTGCCCGCGCCGTTATCGCCGAGGAGACAATGCACCTCCCCCGCCCGAATATCCATCGACACCCCCGCGAGCGCGACGACCGGCCCGAAATGCTTGACGAGGTCGCGAACCTCGATGAGGGGCGCCTCGGCTTGCAATGGACTCTCGACAGAAGCGATGTTCGCCTCGACTGACGTCATTGCCTTCGATCCGCTTTAGCGCCCGCTCACGACCCGGAGCCGAATCAGGTTGTTGAAGAGGACGGCGATCAGCAGCATGCTGCCGAGAAACACGCGGAACCAGTCGTTCGGCACCCCGGAGAAGAGAATGCCCATCTGCACCACGCCGAAGATCAATGCGCCGAGGCAGGCGCCGACGACGGAGCCATAGCCGCCCGTAAGCAGGCATCCGCCGATGACCGCGGCAATGATCGCTTCGAATTCCTTGAGCAAACCGCGATCGGAGGCGGCTGAGCCGAATTCGAACACTTCACAGGCTGCAAATACGGTCGCGCAAAACGCGGTCAGCATGAACAGAGAGATTTTCACGGCGCCAACCGGCACGCCCGCGTTGCGGGCCGCATTGGCGTCGCCGCCCGATGCGAAAATCCAGTTGCCGGCCCGCGTCTTCGCCAACACGACGTGGCCGACCCCGGCGATGACGAGCGCCCAGACGATGACCATCGGCACGCCGCGCACGCTTGGGTCGCCGTTCGGCAAGCGCCCGATCCAATCATGATCGGCGAGCCAGGCGAACAGCGGATCGCCGATTGTGCCCGAGAATAGGAATCCGACGAATGTGCCTTCGGCCGCCTGCTTCACCCCACCCACGATCGTGCGGTTGGTGAACAGGATCGACAGAGCTATGGTGAGGCCGCGCAGGATGTAAAGCGAGGCGAGCGTCACGATGAAGGATGGCAGGCCCGTACGGATGACGATGAGCCCGTTGAGGAAGCCGATTGAAAGGGCGCCGGCGAAGGCGAATAAGACGCTCAAGGTGATCGGCCAGTGGAAGATGACCGTCGGCAGCGCGATCATCATGCCGGCGAACCCAATCATCGAGCCGACCGACAGGTCAAATTCGCCGCCGATCATCAGCAGGGCCGCTCCAACTGCGATGATCATGAGCTGGCCGCTGACCGTCGTCCAATTGAGGATGCCGTCGGCCGCGAACATGCCCGTGCCGTGGGCCACGACCCCGAAATAGGCAAAGACCAGCACAGTCCCCGCAAATGCGCCAAGCTCGGGACTCGACAACAGCCTGCGAAGGCCGGATTGACGCCGCAGCCTTTCGTCGCGCGCCGCAATGACGATCGCCGCACTGTCGGCGCCGGGACCATGCGCGACAGGCTTTCCGTCCTTGGAGGTCATGACCAAATGACGCCCGCCCTCCCTTCCCTAGTGTCTGAACGACCGTCCGACGCCTCCCTCCCAGGCAAACGGGAAAGGAGGCGCGGACGCGGATGAATCCATGCGCGAATGCTTAGCGATATTCGCCCGCGAGCTTCTGGACCAAGGCAATCGTCTTCTTGGTGACGAAGCCAGGTCCGGTGTTGACGTTATTGGCCGGAATCACGCCGTAACGGGCGTATTCGGTCAGAAACACGACTGGGAGATAGCCCTGCAGATAGGGCTGCTGGTCGATCGCGGATTCGATGACGCCATCCTTGATCGCTTGCGCGATGTCGGAGTCCAGGTCGAACGTGATGAAGCTCTTGAACTTGCCGGCTTGTCCGGTGTCGTGCAGCAGCTTGATGACAGGATCGGCGGAGTTCGGGCCGAGCGTCACGATGCCGTTCGTGTCGGGATGGGCGGTGAGATAGGCCTTGACCTTGTTATAGACCTCCGTCGGATCGATGCCCGAGTTGAGCATCTGGTCACCGAGTTTGACGCCGAGGCCGTCGGCGTAGCCCTGGCAACGCTCGACCGACGCCGAATTGGTTATGTAGTGATTGACACAGACAAATTTGGTCACGCCCGCCGCCTTAGCCCGCTCGCCCGCCCCTTTGCCGGCGCCGTATTCCGGCTGACCAATGTGCATGAGAGCGCCGAGCTTCTTCGATTCCTCCGCCGTGCCTGAATTGACGGTGATCACCGGTATGCCCTTGGCGATGGCGCCCTTGATCGAGGGTTCGAGCACGTTGTAGTCGGCGATCGTGGTAATGATGCCGGTCGGATTGGACGCCGTGGCCTGCTCGATAATGCGCGCCATGTCGGCGACGTCGCCGGTCGATGGATTACGATACTCGACCTTAACGCCGAGATCGTGCTCGGAGTTCTTCAGTGCGTTCTTGATCGTGTTCCACCATGAATCCGAGTCCGGCGCGTGGCTGACGAAGACGAAACGTTCGCCGTCGGCGAATGCCGGTCCGCTTATTCCGGTCACGAACGGCAGGATAAGCGCCGCCGCAAGCAACAGCCTGCGCGTAAAGCTGGTCCTCATGTCGTACCTCCCTTGTTGGACGATGAATCAGCGAAATGAAGCTGGCCATCGTCCTTGCCGGCGACGTTGACGCCGCCGATTCGCTCACGCCTCTTGGATGCAGGCGTGACTGAAGTAGAGATTGTTTCTTTTGACGACTATTAGCAACGCCAATTTTCGACATTCGGAACTGGGCGCTCCCAAGACGCCATTCGCCCCATTATCGCATGCCAGCGCTCCGGTTCGGCCCGATCGAGCAAATCGCTACCCTGCCCCGGCCTGCAAACCGGCCGACCGCTCCGCGCATTTCGACGCCGACACGTTCCTCGTGAAGGACGAGACCTATCCCGAGGCGGCGCGATTTGGGTTTAACGTGTTCGTTGTCGCCAACAGCCCGATCCTACCGCGCGCCGGGCGCCGAACGCGTCGTCAGCGCGGACGATTGGATCGTCGAGCGTGTGAACAGGCCTGACGTCTTGACCCCAACATCCTCAATGAATGCAAGGGGGTTGCCACGCCGATCGGCGTCGGGACACCACGCCGACTTGACAGTCCGAATGCCGGTTGGCGCGCTGACCTCTGACGAAAAATGAACTGTGTGGCTTAGCGCGCGGGGCCGATCCACACGTCTCGGCTCTGTAGCACAACGAAGACTTCGGCATCGCGGCTGAAAGCGCGCCAATCCGCTCAGGGCCGCGCTCGTCACTCAACACCCCAGAACGCCAGCGTCAGGCCTCTTCGTTCCGCAGAATGCCCGCATTTCCGCGATCGCAGAATGTTGAAGTCGGTTCATGCGGCAACGCTGAAAAGCCGTTGACATGCGGCAAAGCGTCACACAAAATATTCTATATGAGCAATTTGTATTCAGATAGAATACATGAGAAACGCGAGCCAATGACGGCGGTGCGCGCTCTCAGCACGGCGGTGAAAACGCTGGCCGTCCTCGATTTTCTTGGGACTCGCGACAGAGCGTTGCGGCTGTCGGAGATCGCGGCCGAACTCGGCGGAGGACGCTCCACGATCTATCAAAGGCTGGTTACGCTGATCGAAGCCGGTTGGGTCGAGCAGATGGAGGATGGGTGCTTTCGTCTGACGATGCGCGCAATGAGAATAGCCGGCGCGGCTCTCGAACAGGCGGATCTGGGCGATCGCGCTCTGGGCGTTCTGCGTGAGGTCGTGGCGCAGGTTGGCGAAACAGCTTCACTCGCAGTCATTCAGAACCGCACCGCGATCATCATCCAACGCGTCGAGTCGGGAGGCGCCGTGCAGGCGCGAGCGCGGCTCGGAGCGACGATGTCGCTGAGCAACTCGGCGTCCGGTCGCGTCCTGATCGCCTTCGCCGAGTCGAGCGAAGTCGAGGCGCTCAGGGAGGCTTCGGTGGAACTTCCCAAAGAGGACGTGCTGCGCGAGGTCAGGCGGCGCGGCCTCGGCGTCGTTGCACGGCACATAGAGGTCGAGGCGGTCGCCGCTCCTGTCTTCGATCACCGCCAACGTTGCGTCGCCGCTGTGTCGCTCGTCGGGCCGCGGGGTCGCTTCGATGTCGATCGTATGGCGGCCCCCGTCCTTGCGGCCGCCGACAACCTCTCGCTCATGCTTGGCGGTCAGCCCTGGAGCCCATCTTGGCTGCAGTCGAAGCGAAACAATTCGGAAGTCTAAGGGAAAGCCAGATGGACGCCGTCACCGACTATAGGCCGCCGCAGCGCAGCGTCTACCGCCCGGAGCCGCTTATGCGGGATCCAGCGGTGCTCATGCGGCCCGAACGGCTTGCCGCTTTGCAGCCGTCGCGCGTCAGCGCCTCTCGCGCGCTGATCGCTCGTGCGATGAAACGCCGGTGGAAGATTACGCGCACGAGGTTCGATCTCGACGAACGCGCGCGCGGCGTCGCTTGCTATCGCATCGAGGCGGACGGCTGGGACTTCTCGTTTCCCGTCTTTTCCTTCGAGCCCTCGGGCCAAATGCGCACCTTCCGCATCATCGGCCGGTCGTGGGATATGATGGGCTCCCTTGTCGAGGGTCGCATCTCACAAGCCGACATGGACATGACACAACAGGAGATGCCGAAGCTCTATCACGGCCGTGCGACGCCGGGGACGCTGGTTTGGTGTCGCTCGAACCGCAGCGCCCGCGTTCTCGATTATTGCGTCGAAGCCCTTGCTGCGGGCTCACACCCCAGAACCGACATCATGGCCGCCGCGAGCTACGCGATGCGCAACACCGGCCTTGACGGAAACGGGACATTCGGCACGCGCAGCTTCCTGGCTCTCGAACGCAATCATCCGCTTCGCCCCTCGCTCGGCGCGCAAATGCTCACCGCCTATATGATGCGGGTTTTCGCCTACGACCTGATCGCCCATCTCGCGCAGGCCAGGGGCGGATCGCGGGCGATTCCGATGAGCCCAGATCTCGAGCGCTATCTCGGCGTCGGCAACGGGTCGGCCCTAGGCTTGATGTTCTTCGTGCACAACCATCCCTGCTTGCTCAGCCGGTGGTTACGCATTCGCGAACAGGCTCTGGCCGCCGCCAAGATGACGGAAATCGGTAGGGACGCCAAGCCTCTCGACATCCTGCTCGGCCTTCTCGATCGCGCCATCGTCTATCGCCGCCAGGACAGGACCGAATACGACCTTCTCACTCCCAGCACAGCCATCGCCACCGACCTCAGCGGCATGCGGCGGGAGCTCGGCTGGCTGCGCGAGCGCGTCCAGGCCGGCGCCGCCTCCACCAGCACGCCGCTCGTCGAATTCTGCGAGTCGATCGAAGGGCGATTCTGTCCCGATGCGATCGAGACGCTCAATTCGCTCCTGATCGAGCTCGTTCCCGATCTCGCGGACGCTCTTACCGAGACGCTCGTGCTCGATGAGGAACTCGTCAACCGGCCGGAGATGCCCGTCTCCAGGCTTCGCGAGATCCTCCGCATAGAGTACCCTTGGGCGTTCGAACTCGACCTGACGTCGGAGCGCTCACAGCGATACATCTGGTATAAGTCCGTGAACGCCGAAGAACCGCGGCGCGGGCCGCGCGAGGAAGCGCCAGACGCGTTCGGTCTGGGACTGGATCTGCCGCGACTCGTTGTCGCGCTCGATCGCGACCTCGCCGCGACGGACGGCAGGGCCAGCGTGGCTCGGTTCCTGCTCGCTCATCCCTATCACAGGCTTATCGTCACACGCGTTCAAGCTCTGGCCGGTCAGCCGTACCACTCGCCGCACGCGGACATCATGAGCGAGGATTTCGTTCCCGCGCATATCACGCGCATGCTCAATGGCGCGATCCACGGTCTCGACAAGACGCGCGACGCCATGGGGCGGGTGATTCGCGGCGTTGTCATGCAAGGCGCGCCGCTGCCCGATGAATTGGCTAGCGGAACGGGAGACGAGCATTGGTTCAACCCTCCGGAGCCCGTTCTCTGATGACGTCGAAGCAGAATTCAGATGAAATCATGCATGCGAGCTTGCGCGAGTGCCGCATGGTCGTCGAACGGCTCTGTCAGTCGATCGGCATTCGAGACGGCCTGTTGCGTTCGCTGACCGACTGCGGTGTGTATTCCGCGGCGCTTGGACTTTCCGGCTTTCGCGGTCTTGAGCGCCAGCTGGAGCTCTTGAAGAGCATCGACCCCAAAAGCGTTTCGGTCGGGACCGAGTCCGAACCGATCCTGATCAATTCGGCCGGGCAACACGCCTGGGTCGTCGCGGAGACGGCGCTCGACCTCGCGGTCGCCTCGTATCGGCTGACGGGTCATGGCGCCGTCGCCATTGTCAACGCCAATGAGCCGAGCGAATTGGGCGTATTGCGCGCGCTCGCGGAGAAGCACGGCTTGAAAGTTGAGGTGGATATGGACAGCGGCGGACGCGTTCTCGCGCGCTTGTCGGACAGAGCTGCGGGAACGCCAACGATTCTCGACGGGATCGTGAGGGAAGGGATCGAGGTTTCCCGAGAATTGTGGTTCCGCCTTTTCCATCGTTCGCATGACGCTCTTGCCGCCGACACAGTGGTGTCCCGCACGCATACGGGCTCGATCATCGTCAAGCCCGATGGGACGATCCTCGGCAAGGAAGATCCGGAGTTCATCGACACGGATCTGAGCATGTTGACCAAAGAGGCGATCGTCGAGCCGGCCTTCATAAGGGAGACGACGGGCACCCGCGAGAGGACGCCTGGCGGCGGCTAAGGCGCGCAGGCGAGCTGACGGCCTCGTCGCGAAAGTATGCCAGGCGCCTGCCCACGAAGGTCAGGCGGATATAATCGATAAATGTCAGGGAGAGCGCCATGTCTGGGATGCATGCTAGTCGCCGATCCAATCCGCCGCGATGTTTGCTGGGCCTGTCCATCGGGGCGGCGCTCGTGCTCGGCGCCGCGACGTCGCCCGCTGCATCGGCGGCGGAGCCCGCGACCGCGTCAATCGCGCTCATCGTGCCGCTTTCCGGCGATTGGGGCGAGCAGGGCGTCCTGATGCGCGAGGGCGCCCAATTCGCAGTCGACAAGATCAACAGCGAAGGCGGCATCAAATCGCTCGGCGGCGCCAAGCTCAAACTCGTCGTCGCCGACACCGGCAATTCGGTCGAAACCGCAGTCTCCGCCGCCCAGCGCGTGCTGGGCTCCGGCGACGTCAGCGCGGCGGTCGGATGCTGGCTCAGCTCCTTCACTCTCGCGACGACCGAGATCGCCGAACGCGCCCACGTCCCCTGGATCACGTTCTCCTATGCCGACAAGGTCACCGCAAGAGGCTATAAGTACACCTTCCGCGACAACGCACCGTCGAGCCAGCAGGTCTCACAGGGCCTCCGGGAAATCTTGGAGGCGAGCGCCGCCACGGGCCACCCGATCAAGACGCTCGCAATCGCGAGCGACAACACGGCCGCGGCGCAGGCGGGCCTTGCAGCGATCAAGAAATATTCGACCGACCTCGGGTTGAAAGTCGTCGTCCAGAAGATCTGGACGCCGCCGCTTTCCGATCCGGATTCGATCGCCGCCGGCATCAAGGAAGCCGATCCCGACCTGATCTGGGGCGGCGCCACGACGCTGTCCGACACTTCGGGCCTCGTGCAGGCGCTGCGAGCGCACAAAGTGTCCGCGCCGATGCTCGGCGCAGGCTCGCAGTTCCTGACCGACGCGTTCGTCAAGGCGGTCGGCGGCGCCGACAAGGTGAACGGCCTGGCGACCATCGTCGGCGACGGCGTGCTCAAGGGCATGGAGCCGCTGAACCAGGAGTTCGAAGCTGCTTACCACCATCCCATGATCGAGGACATGGCCGACACCTACGCGGAAATCTGGATCATCAAGGAGGCGATGGAGAAAGCGGGCTCGGCCGACCCGCAAAAGGTCCGCGATGCGCTCGCTTCGCTCGACATCACGAGCGGGCCAGCGAGCTTCGTTCCCGGCGGCGCCATCAAGTTTGACGAGACGGGACAAAACGTCAAAGCCGAGGTCGCGCTTCAGCAGTGGCAGGACGGCAAGATCGTCACCGTCGCGCCGCCGAACGCCGCGGTCGGCAAGCTGATCCCGTTGCGTTGATCCGCAGAGAAGGACGGCTCACGTGGAGCTTCTTGCGACCATAGCGCAACATCTGATCGACGGGGTGTTGCTCGGCGGTCTTTATGCGCTTCTGGCGGCGGGCTTGGCGCTGATCTTCGGCGTCATGCGCATGGCGAATTTCGCACAGGGCGGGTTCGTCATGCTCGGCATGTACGGAACCGTCATTCTCTACCGGACCTTCGGCCTCGACCCCTATCTTCTTTCGATCCCGATCGGAATCGCCGCGCTGGTCGTGGGATATTTGATCGCGCGCCTCATCATCGAGCGCGTCCCAATGGGCGATCAGGACGCGCAGATGCTGCTCACGATCGGCCTCTCCTATGTCCTCATCAATGCGGCGATGATGCGGTTCGGGGTCACCCCGCAAAGCATCGTGCTCCCCTATACGCACGATCTCTGGGACTTCGGCCCCCTCTACGCCCGCAAGGCGCTGGTCTTCGCGTGCGCCGCCTCGCTGGTCATGATGGCCGGCCTGTGGGTCTTCCTCCATCGGACCTGGCTAGGGCGGGCCTTGCGCGCCACCGCGGACGACTTCGGCGCCGCGGAACTCTTCGGAATGCAGGTTCGGCGTCTGCAAGGCGTCGCGTTCGGCCTTGGCGTCGCCTTCGCCGCCATCGCCGGCGCAATGCTGACGACGTTCAAGCCCGTCTCGCCGACCGCCGGTCAGCCCTACATTCTCGTCATGTTCATCGCCGTCGTGCTGGGCGGCATTGGATCGATCGAAGGCGCCGTCATAGGGGCGTTCTCGGTTGGCGTCATCGAGCAATTGTCGGATCTCGTTCTCCCGCTCGCGCTCGAAGAGGTGCCTGTCTTCTGCCTGTTCGTGCTGACGCTGTTCCTGCGTCCGCGCGGTCTTTTCGGCAAAAGGGCGCGAGTCTGATGACCGATGCTGAACCAGTCCTCCACACCGCAACTTCGAGCCGGGGAGTGAGCGCGCGGTCACGTCTACGCGAGTTCGTGTGGCCAATCGCCGCCTACATCGGATTGCTGCTTTTTCTCGCAATCCTGAAGGATCCTTATTGGTCGCGCATCGTCGCTTTGGTCGGCTTCTGGACGATTATCGGCACATCCTGGAACATCATCGGCGGATATGCCGGGCAGCCGTCCTTCGGCCATTCCGCGTTCGTTGGCATCGGGGCCTATGCGACGGTCATTCTGCTCAACGCGGGGATCATTCCGTGGCTCGGCATACCCTGCGCAGTCGCCGTCGCTTGCATAGCGGCGGCGCTCATCGGCTATCCGACGCTCAAGTTGCGCGACGTCTACTTTGCGCTCGCGACGCTCGTCTATCCGCTCATTCTCGGGCTCATCGTCATCTACCTCGAGCTCCAGGAAGTTCTTGTCCCGACGCATCCGGAGGCGCAATTCCTCTATATGTCGTGGGCGGATCCGCGCTGGTTCGCTGCGCTGTTTGGACTGATTGGGCTCTTGGTTTGGATCGGGCTCGGTCTCGTCGAGCGCTCACGCTATCGCCTTATCCTGGAGGCGATCCGTCAGGATGAAGAAACGGCCCGCTCCGCCGGAATCAATACGCCGCGCGTCAAGCTCGCGTGCTTCGTCGCCAGCGCCGCGCTCGCCGCTCTCGCGGGCGGCATCTATATCCAGCTCATCTTTGTCGTCACTCCCAACGTTCTGTCGTTCGATCTCTCGATCCAGGCAATCCTGATCGCCCTCGTCGGCGGAATCGGCCGACGCGCCGGGGGCCTGCTCGGGGCGGCAATTCTGGTGCCGATCGCGAACGCAACCGAATCCTGGTTCGGCGCCACGTCGGGCGGATCGCAGCTCGCCTACGGCATAGCGCTGATGATCGTGGTCGTCGCCATGCCGCGCGGGCTGATCGACCTGGTCGAGCGCCGCGCGCGCGCCGCGCGCAAGAGCGCGGGAGCGATCGCGCCAGGCCATCCGGCGGCTCCGGCGCTGCGCGTCATTGAGGGCACCCACGCGCCCGATCGCCGGCCGCTGCTCGAAGCGCGCGGTCTCGGCAAATCCTATGGCGGCGTCGTGGCTCTTGAAGGCATCGACATTGCTGTGGCGCGCGGCGAATTCGTCGGCCTCGTCGGGCCCAACGGCGCCGGCAAGAGCACGCTGTTCGACTTGCTGACCGGCTATCAGCGCCCGAACGCCGGACGCGTTTTCGTCGCCGACGCCGAGGTGACGCGGCTGCCCTCCTACGAGATCGCGCGGCGCGGCGTCAGGCGGACATTCCAGAGCGCACGGCCGTTCGGACGGCTCAGCGTTCTCGAAAACGCATTGGTCGGCAGCGCGGCCTCGAGCGGCGCCAAGCTCGACCAGAGCGCGAGCGCGCGCGGCGCGCTCGCCGCCGTTGGGCTGCTCCCTTACCAGCATGTCGCCGCATCGTCGTTGACGCCCTCGCAGCTCCGTCTCCTGGAAGTGGCGCGCGCCATCGCGAGCGGCCCCGATTTGCTGCTGCTCGACGAACCGCTGGCCGGTCTCACCGCCGGCGAGACGGAGACCCTGCTGCGTGTGCTCGGCGGCCTCAATGAAATGGGCCTCGCCATCCTCATCGTCGACCACAACATCGGGAGCGTGGCGCAGGCCGTGTCGCGGCTCGTCGTGATCGACCGCGGCGTGATGATAGCCAACGACGCGCCCGCGCTCGTCTTGCGAGACGAGCGTGTGATCGGCGCTTATCTCGGAGCCGGCGCCCATGCTGCTTGAAGTCGACGAGGTTCGTTCCGGTTACGACCGGCTCGAGGTCCTACACGGCGTCGGCCTCAAGGTGGCGGAAGGCGAATTCGTCGCGTTGCTCGGACCGAACGGCGCAGGCAAGACGACGCTTATTCGCACCATCCTGGGCGGATGCAGCGTCGCTTCGGGCGCCGTGCGGCTCGACGGCGCCGACATCACGCGGCTCCCCGTCCATCAACGCGCCGGGCTACGGATCGCTTGCGCGCCCGAGGGGCGTCGCATCTGGCCGACTATGACTGTCGCCGACAACCTGTTGCTCGGAGCCTGGGCGCTCGGCCGTCGGGAGCGCAATCGAGAGGCCCGCCGATCGTTGGATCAAGTGCTCGACATATTTCCGCGTTTGCGCGAACGCCTCAGGCAACCCGCAGGGGTTCTTTCCGGCGGCGAAGCGCAGATGGCGGCGATCGGACGCGCCCTGATGGCGAAGCCGCGCCTTCTCTTGATCGACGAGCCATCGATCGGCCTCGCGCCTATCGCTGTGGAGGCCGTGGCCGCGGTGCTTCGGCGACTGCGCGACGAACGACTGTGCGCCATTCTGCTGGTTGAGCAGCAGACGCAGGTCGCGCTTTCGCTGGCGGAGCGCGCCTACATTCTGTCGCAAGGGGTAATCCAGGCCGAAGGGCCAGCCGCCGATCTCGCCCGCGATCCAGAGCTTGCAACGATCTATTTCGGCGCCCGACCGACTTTATCCACGACAGGAACAGCCTGACCCGCAATGGCGCACGCAGCGCCACGATCGCGGCCGTTAACAACGCAACCCGAATTCCCAGGAGGACAGTATGCTCATAGACGGCCTGCAATGCGGCCTTTTCGACCGGGAAATCTTCGAGGATCTTCGGCGCGGAGGCTTCACCTGCGTGACGCCAACACTAGGCTTCTGGGAAGGGGCTCTCGAGTCGCTCGAACTCGATCGGGCGCTGGCGCGATCTTGCCCGCGACTGTTCCGACGTCGTTCTGCTCGCTGGCTCGACGACTGACATTCTGAAAGCGCACGAAACCAACCGCGTCGCGATCCTGCTCGGTTTCCAGAATACCAATTGCCTCGAAGACCGCATCCGCTATGTCGAGCTTTTCGCAGATCTCGGCGTGCGGGTGATGCAACTGACCTACAACAACCAGAACGAACTTGGCGGAAGCTGCTACGAGGAGTCCGACAGCGGGATCGCGCGCTTCGGCCGGGAGGTTATTCGCGAGATGAACCGGGCAGGCATCTTGGTCGATCTCTCGCATGTCGGCGAGAAAACGACGCTCGACGCCATCAAGTGGTCGCAAAAGCCGGTCGCAGTGACACACGCGAACGCCGCGTCGATCTTTCCTCACAAGCGAAATAAGGGTGACGAAATTCTGCGCGCGTTGCGCGACAACGGGGGAATTATCGGCTGCGCGACGTATCGCAACATCACGCCGACGGCAGCATGCGACAGCGTGAAGACCTGGTGCGAGATGGTCGCCAGAACCGCGGACATCGCCGGGATCGACCACGTCGGAATCGGAACGGACTACAGCCACCACAGCGATCAAGCCCATCTGGATTGGATGCGCATGGGCCGATGGTCGCGCGTCGTCAACTACGGCGCAGGCTCCGCGACGAATTCCGGCCCCGCCGCCAAGCCGGAATGGTTCACGCGGCCAGCCGACCTTTCGAAGGTGCACGCGGGACTGAGGGAAGTCGGCTTCAACGTCGAAGAGGCGGGTAAGATCGCCGCCGGCAATTGGTTGCGCGTCTACGGCGAAGTGTTCGGCTGACCCGCGGATGCAGCTCGGTTCGATCGACTGTCAAGCGGCGTGACTTATTTGGCTCTGACGCAATCTCGATGATGAGCTTCATGCAGCGCCCAGCAATCTGGCTTGCAGAAGGTCGAGGTTGGCGGGGCCGTGCATCTGGATGGAAGAGGGAGCCTTGAGTGGACGAAGGGCAAGTATAGCGAGGAGGGGGCGCGCAATTGATGATGTGATCGGGGCACGAGCTGGTGCGAGTGACAGTTGCCTGGAGCTTCCTACATTCAGTATTCGTCACGACAGCGCGGCTCACGATGTGAGCTTTTGAGAGTGGTATCCCCTTGACCACGGTTCACGCGCGGGGCGAGAAGCGGGGCGTGCTAAAATCGAAACTTCTTCTGAAATGCAACCATGCTAACCGTTCCCGAGGATCGTCATGCTGATCCCTGCGACTCGTTTGATGATCGGAAAGCTGTCCAACTTGGTCCGCGAGCCACAAAACGGCGAGACCGGGCGCAGCTTGAGCCAAGTTCTCGAGCTTCCGAATTTGCGCCTCCGGCTCGTCGAGTATGAAGCAGGGTATCGCGCCGACCATTGGTGTGACCGCGGACACATCTTTCACGTCTTGCAAGGAGAGCTGATGCTGGAGCTGCAGGACGGCAGGTCTTTCACGCTCAGTGCCGGCGACTGCTTTGTCGTCTCGGACGGTGGCGACGCCCCCCATCGCGTCCGAACCTCGGAAGGCGGCAAAGCCTTTATCGTCGATTGACGTCGGGAACTTTTCTCATGTCCAAGCAACCAAAACGGCTGCGCGTCGCGCGGCTCACGCGCGAGTGTTTTCGGCCTTTCGGCGACGTCATCGATGCGTCAGGGCCGCCAGACGACCTCGCGAACGGCGGGGCTGCCCAGGTATTCCGCAATCGCGCCGAGGTGGATGTCGGCACGGAAGGCGGAAGGCTATGCATCAATGTCGTGCGCGCGACGCCGACGCCACTGCCGCTGCGAATCGCGGTGATGGAGCGGCACCCTCTAAGCAGTCAGGCCTTCTCGCCGCTCGCGGGCGCGGAATGGCTGGTTGTCGTGGCGCCCGTCGGTCCGCTCGACGTCGACGCTATCGTCGCTTTCCGCGCCGGTCCCGACCAAGGCGTCAACTATCGGCGCGGCGTATGGCACCACCCGCTGATCGCGCTCGGCCTCACGAGCGACTTTCTCGTGATCGACCGCGTCGGCGACGGCGCTAACCTCGAGATCGAAAAGCTTGCCGAGTCCTTGCTGATAAACTCCCTTAAATCCTGACGCAGGGATTACGCGAGACGTTCCTCGCGTCCCCTTACGATCTGCGACAGTGTCACTGCGATGACGAGCGCGCCGCCGTAGAACAAGTCCTGCACGAAGGTGCTGACGCCGAGGATCGACAGGCCAGTGATGCCGGTTACGAGGAAATAGACGCTGATAGTCGTCCCCCAGGGGTTGAACCGGCCAGGATAAATGCTCGTCGCGCCGAGAAACGCCGCGGCAAAGGCGGGCAGAAGGAAGGTAAGTCCTGAGCTCGGATCCGCCGCCGCAGTCGTTCCGACATAGAGTACGCCGGCGATAGCGCCCATTAGACCTGAGCAGAGGAAGCCGCCGAGCCGGACCCGGTCGACCGCGATTCCACTGAGACGCGCGACTTCGCGACCGCGCCCGACGAAGAGCAGACGGCGGCCGACCGTCGTGTAGGAGAGCGCGTACCAGAGCAGAGCGCACAGAATGAGCGCGTAGTAGAATCCGAGAGGCACACCGAGCAAGCGGGCCACGATCACCGCATTGACGAGCGCGTCCGAGACGCCGCTGATGGTCTGCTGGTCGCCGAGCCAAAGGGTGATGCCGTGCATGAATGTGCCGACGCCCATCGTCACAATCAGCGAGTTCATTCGGAAATAGAGCACGAAGAACCCGTTGACGAGGCCGATCAAGAGGCCCGAAGCCAGCGCCGCCGCCACCGCGACGCCAATCGGCAGGCCGTAATTGACGTTGAGCACTGCGAGCACCGTCCCCGCAAAGGTCAAATTGCTCGCGATGGACAAGTCGTAGTCGCCCGCCGTCAACGGAATAATGAGGCCGAGGGCGGTGACGACAATGACGGATTGCGACCCAAGGATCGTCGCAAAATTCGACCAGGTCAGGAAGCTATCTGGCCTCAGATAACCGAACACGGCGATGGTCGCCGCCCATACGAGCAGCAGTGCGAGCCGTTCGAACCACTCGACGAAGACGCCCTGTCCGGCCTTCGCTCCGCCTGCGCTTTGCGTTTTGGGCATCGCGTTCAAATCCGATCCTCTCGCTCACTCGCTTCTGTAGCACGCCTCAGCAATCGCCGGCTTGCTGATCTCGGCGCCGACGAGCTGTTTCACGACGCGGCCTCTGGCGAAGACAAACACGCGGTCGCAGATCGCCGTCAGCTGTTCGTAGTCCGAGCTCGCACAGAGCGCCGCCGCGCCCTCCTTCGTCGCTTCCGAGATGGCGGAAAAGACTTGCGCCCGCGCGCCGACGTCGACGCCCTGCGTCGGCTCGTCGAGAAGGATCAGTCGCGGTCCCGTCTGGAACCATTTGGCGAGCAGCACCTTCTGCTGGTTGCCGCCGCTGAGCGATCCGAACAATGCTTCGGGATTGCGGGGCCGCACGTCGAAACGGTCGGCGAGGCGCGCGGCGTTGCGCGACAACGCCGCATCCGACATCGCAAAGGAGCGGCTGACGCGCCCCATCACGGGCTGGTTGACATTTTCCGTCACGCTCAACGTGGCGACAGCCCCAGCGCCCAAACGATCGCCTGGGATCAATACGCAGCCGCGCGCGATCGCGCGGCGGGGCGTCAGGCTCGCGATCTCGCTGCCGACGCCGTCAATCTCCAGCGACCCCGCCGCCGCGGGAGTGGCGCCATAAAGGCGGTAGATAACTTCGTCGTAGCCCGAGCCGATGAGGCCGGTCAGGCCGACGACCTCTCCGGGGGAGAGCGAGACCGAGAAAGGCTCGAGCAGTCCCCCGGCAAGGCCCGAAACGACCACGGATGGCGCGCCAAGCGTCTTCGGCTGGGGCCGCATCGTCTCGAGATCGACATGCTGGCCCACGATCAGCCGGATCACATCCGCCTTCGACATGGCCGCGGTCTCAAAAGTCCCAGCGACGCGACCGTCGCGTAGCACAGTGGCGCGGTCCGTGATCTTCAACACTTCGTCGATGTCGTGAGAGACGAAGATGACGCTCGCGCCGTCGGCTACGATCTCACGGATCAGCTTGAACAGCGCCTCGACGTCATGGGCAGGCAGGAAAGGCGTCGGTTCGTCGAGCACCAACAGCCCGCGAGCGCGCGTCTGGCTCTTGTCGCGGCGCAATTCGTCGAAGGCGCGCACGATCGCGAGCTGGGCGCGCTCAACCGGCGTCAAGGAGGAGAGTGGCGCGAGCGGATCCAGGTGGACGCCGTAGCGTTCGAACAGTCCGCGCGCGCGCCGCGCCTCGGCCCGCCAGTCGACGAACCAGCACGTTTCGACCGCGAAGTCCGATAGCAGCAGATTTTCGAGCACCGTCAGCGAGGGCAGAAGTCCGAGATGCTGATGCACGAAGCTGACGCCGTGCGCGCGCAGCGACGCGACGCTGACAGGCAGCCCCACGCAGCGGCCGTCGATCTCAATCGTCGGGCTTCCGTCCGGAACATGAAAGCCCGACAGGACTTTGATAAGGGTGGACTTACCCGACCCATTCTGGCCGAGCAGCCCGTGCACTTCGCCGTGGCGGATCGTCAGGCTCACATGGTCGAGCGCCCGGGCGCCTCCGAAGCTCTTCGAGAGTCCTTCGATGCGGAGCACCAGGGGATCCGGGGGCGACGTCGCCTCCGGTCCCGCCCCGCCAACGCCGGTCACTGCAACTGCCACAGCTTGCGGTATCCCTCGACATAGGCGTCGCCGTAGCCGGTGTTCACCCGCGGGGGCTTGCCCGCCGTGGCGGCGTTGCTCTTGTCGAAGATGAGCAGCGGGATCTTGGGATCCTTCACCGTCGGCAGGCCGCACAGCATACGCATCTCCGAGTCGATCACGGCGCGGCCAATCCAATCGAGGTTTTCGCCGATGTCGACTTCGACCTTGCCGTCCTGCACCATGCCGATAGCAAAGGGAGTGCCATTGAACGTCGCGATCTTCACCTTGTCACTGCGGCCAGTAATGGTGACGGCGGGCACGACCCACTGTGTCAACACGTCGTAGATCGGGATCACGTAGTTGACGGACGGGTCCGCGGTGAGCGCCCCCTGCACGTTGGTCTGCGTCTTCGTCGCCATTTCAGGGATGGTGACGCTGACGTAGTTCATCTTACAGTTTGCGCACCTGGCGAATTCCTCCTTGATGCCGCTCATCATGGATTCGGTCGAGAGCACGTCGTTGATGCCCACGACGATGGCGTTCGCCTTACCGTCCGTCTTCCAGATCGCCCAATCCGCGAGCAGGGCGCCGGCGCGCTTGTAGTCGATCGGCACGACGCCAGTGACGCTGGCCGGCGCCGGCTGCTCATATCCAGTCAGATGCGCCGCCACGACCTTGAGGCCCGCCGCCTCCGCGGCCTTCACCTGCGGCTCGACGAAACGCGGATCAGCGCCGGCCATGAGATCGATCAGATTGAACTTGTTGTTGATCGCGTAGTCGAAGCCCTGCACCCACTGTGTCGGCTGGCCCTGGTTCTCCCACACTTTCACAGTGAATCCGACGTCCTTCGCCACCTTGGTCATCGTGGCCTGGATCGTTTTGATGAAGGGTACCGCGCTCGACGCCGGGATTGTGAGGATCGATTTGCCCTTCATGCAGGTAGCGGCGTCGAACGCTTCGCCGGGCGCCTCAAAGGTCGGCAGTTTGCGATAGGGCTCGAGCTGCTCTCGAGCCTTCGCAGCTTCCGGGCTCTCCGCCAAGGCGGCGCCGGCAAGCAGGTGAAACGCCGCGACGGCGCTGGCGAGCGCGATACTCCGCTTCATGAGTCCCCTCCCACGTCGGATGGCGACGGTGCCGCCAGGGCTGATTGCGAAAGTCCGACGGCGGCCCCTAGACAGGGAAATATCAACTCTGTATTCGAAATGCAATCTTGCAGAGAACAGACTGGACGCCGCGCGAAAGCGCGTGGTTGGGAGCGAGAATATGAAGGGCCTGGACGAGGACCGCGCGATCTCGGATCTGCGCAAGCTGGCCCAATTCGGAAAATCCGAGACAGGCGTAAACAGGCCGGCGATGTCGGACGCCGACCTCGAAGCGCGGCATTGGCTGCGCGAACAAATGAGCGAGGCCGGGCTCGAGGTCGAGATAGACGGGCTTGGCACTGTGCTCGGCCGCGCGCCGCAGGCGACGACCTCTGTCCTGCTCGGTTCGCATTCCGATAGCGTTCCCTTCGGCGGCTGGCTCGACGGCGCCATGGGCGTCATCTTCGCGCTCGCCGTCGCGCGCGCTCGGCAAGCGACGCACCCCGACTCCATGATCGGCGTCGACGTTGTCTCGTTCGCGGACGAAGAAGGCACGTTCCTTGCGTGTGGCGGCAGCCGAGCCTTCTGTGGCGACATCGGATGGGAGGACATCAAGCGCGCCAGCAACGCGTCAGGCGATCGCCTCCCCGACCGTCTCGATCAGTTAGGCCTCAGCGGGCGCGCCTGGGCAAGGCTCGATCCGTCGCGGTGCCGCGCCTTTGTCGAAGCCCATATCGAACAGGGGCCGCGATTGATCGACGGCAAGATCGACGTCGGCGTCGTCACCGGAATCGTGGGCCTGCGCCGCCGTCGCGTGAAGTTCGAGGGGCAAGCGGATCATGCGGGAACGACGCCGATGACGATGCGCCGCGACGCCGGCATGGCTATGCACAATTTCGCCGTCGCCGCCGAAGCCGCGTTGCGCGCGGCGGGCTCGGCCGATTCCGTCTGGAATATGGGCGTCGTCGCGGTAAAGCCGGGCGCGCCCAACGTGGTGCCGCACGAGGCGGAGATCGCGGTCGAGTTCCGGGACCTGTCGACGCCGGTCATGGAGCGCATGGACGAAGCGCTACGTGGATTAATCGCCCAAAGTGATGGCGCTGCGGGCGTACGCGTCAGCTCGACGATGATCGGTGCGATCGAGCCGACCCACATGAACGAGCCGCTGATCCGCAATCTCGAGGCGGCGGCCGCCGCCGAAGGCGCGAGCGCCTTACGCATGCAAAGCGGCGCAGGGCATGACGCAATGATCCTGGGCCGACGCATTCCGGCCGCGATGCTGTTCGTCCCGAGTATCGGGGGTCGGAGCCACCACATCTCCGAGGACACCGACGAAGCGGACATTCGCAAAGGGCTGCGCGTCTATGCGCGCGCTGTCGACGCCATCCTGAAAGAGCTGGGGCCAGACGGCCGCGGCGCACTCTGAACGAACTCGAGAGAGGTTGAGCCTATGCGTATGATCGGCGTTGACGTCGGTGGAACCTTCACCGACTTCGTTTACTGCGACATGGCGTCGCGCCAGGTCGCCATTCACAAAGTGTCGACCACGCCGGACGATCCCTCGCGCGCGATCCTGCAGGGCATTTCCGAACTCTGCGTCGAAAACGGCGTAGAGCCCGGCTCGATCGACTATGTGCTGCATGGCACGACGACCGCGACCAACGCCGTGCTCGAGCACAAGGGCGCGCGTACTGGCATGGTGACCAACCAGGGCTTCCGCGACATCGTGCATATCGCGCGACACCAGCGCGTCGAGCACTATTCGATTATGCAAGAACTACCTTGGCAGAACCGCCCGTTGGCGCCTCGGCGCCATCGCAAGGTGGTGCGGGGTCGCCTCATTCCCCCGCGCGGCGAGGAGTTTGAGCCGCTGAACGAAGCGGACGTGGTCGTCGCCGCGCGCGCCTTGAAGGAGGAAGGGGTCGAAGCGGTCGCGGTCTGCTTCCTGTTCTCCTATCTGAATCCGGCGCACGAGGAACAGGCCAAGCGCATTCTCGAGCGCGAGCTGCCCGGAGTGTTCATCACGACCTCCTCTTCCGTCTCGCCGCAGTTCCGCGAATTCGAGCGCTTCACGACTGCTTCGCTCTGCGCCTTCGTCGGTCCGAAGATGCGCACCTATATCGGCCAACTCGACGCTTCGCTGAAGGGCGCGGGCGTGCGCGCCGACCTCCGCATCATGGCCTCGAACGGCGGCGTCGCGACCCCGGCGATGGTGGCGGAGAAGCCCGTCATGACCCTCCTCTCCGGCCTCGCGGCGGGGGTGCTCGGCGGCGCCTGGGTCGGCGAGCTTAGCGGCCGGCGCAAGCTGATCACCTTCGACATCGGCGGCACGAGCGCGGACATCGGGATCGTCGTTGACGGCCGCTATGCGGAAACCGATCCGCGCAGCACATCGATTGCGGGCTTCCCCTTGCTTTTGCCCATGATCGACATCCACACGATCGGCGCTGGCGGCGGATCAATTGCCTATCTCGACGCGGGTGGCGCGTTCCGCGTCGGCCCGCGCAGCGCAGGCGCGGTCCCCGGCCCCGCCGCCTACGGGCGCGGCGGCGCGCAGCCGACGGTAACCGACGCGAATGTCGTGCTCGGTCGTCTCGATAAGGACGACTTCCTCGGCGGCGTCATGAAGCTCGACGATCGCGCCTCCGACCGTGTGATCGACGAACTCGCGGGCCGTCTCGGCCTCGGCAAGCTCGAGGCGGCCGAGGGCGTGCTGACGGTCATCAACAGCAACATGGCGAACGCAATCCGGTCGCGCACGGTGCAGAAAGGCGTCGACCCGCGCGACTTCGCGCTCGTCGCCTTCGGCGGCGCGGGTCCCCTGCACGGCGCCGAAGTTGCTTGCATGCTCGGCATTCCCGAAGTGATCGTGCCGCCCTATCCCGGCATCACCTCGGCGATGGGCCTCCTGACCACCGACCTCAAATACGACACGATCCGCACCCAGTTCCAAGTCAGCGGCAAGGTGGATCTCAGCCGCCTCACCGCCGATCTCGCGGCGATGGAGCGGCAGCTCGCGGCGCAGTTCGCGTCCGACCATCTCGACACCGCAAACTTCCGTTTTGTGCGCGACGGCGATCTGCGCTACGTCGGTCAGGGCTACGAGCTGAAGATCCCCTTCCCGCAAGGCGAACTGACGGCCGAGAGCCTCACAGAGGTTTGGCGTCTGTTCCATGAGGCGCACAAGCGCGAATACGGGCATTATTTCGAGCAGAACCCGATCGAGATCGTGAACGTGCGCGTGACCGGCGTCGGCGCCATGCCGAAGATCCAGAAGCTCGAAGCGCCCGCGGGCGGTTCTCTCGCCGCGGCGAAGACACGGGTCGGGCAATGCGTGTTCCGCGTCGACGGCGCCTTGAAGCCGTTCGAGACGACCTTCTACCGCCGCGCTCTGCTACCCGTCGGTAAAGAGTTCCACGGGCCCGCGATCGTGCTGCAGAAAGACAGCACCACCGTCATTCCTCCGCGCTGGTCGGCGATCAACGACGCCGCCGGCAATCTGATTCTCTCATTCGACGGAGACGCCTGATGCAACTCGAAGGCTCCAACATTCAGACTCAGCCCGCGACGCGCGTCGACCCGATAACTGGCGCCGTGATCCAAGGCGCTTTGGAGAACATCGCGATCGAGATGGGCCACAAGCTGATGCGAATGAGCTATTCCAGCATCATTCGCGAGTCCGAGGACTTCGGCGCGGCACTCACCGACGCGGACGGGCGTCAGCTCTGCGAATGCAAGATGAGCACGCCGCTGCAGTCCGGCCCGATCCCCGGTTACATCCGCGGCATCAAGGAACGCTTCGCCGCGCGCGGCGACGTGTTTCGTCCCGGCGACATCATCATGCATAACGACCCCTATGGCGGCGCCTCGCACGGACCTGACGTCGCGTTCTGCGTGCCTGTGTTCGACGACGAAACGTTGGTCGGCTTCTCGGTGACCACCGCTCACCATCTCGACATCGGCGCGCACACGCCGGGGAGCTGCGGCATCGTCGACGCGGTCGACACCTATGCGGAAGGGCTGCAATTCAAGGCGATCAAGGTCGTCGATCAGGGCCGCCGCAACGACATGGTCTGGCACATGATCCGCGACAACATCCGAATTTCGGATCTTGTCGTCGGAGACATGGAGGCGCAGGTCGCGGCGGCGCAGATCGGCGCACAACGTTTCCTCGACCTTGTTCGCCACTACGGCCGCGACACGGTCACCGGCGCAAGCGAGGATTTGATGGACTATTCCGAGCGCCTGATGCGCGCGGCGATCCGCAATATTCCCGACGGGGTCTACAGCGCGTCGACCTACATCGACGGATTCCTCGACGACCCCGAGCCATCGCGGCGGGACCTCAAGATCGTCGTGACGATCACGGTCAAGGGCGACGAGATGCTGGTCGATCTGACGGGTACGGCGCCGCAGGTCCCCGACCGCCCCATCAACATGCCGTTCGTTGGCACGGTCGACTGTGCGATCTGGCTCACCCTGCGTTCGATCCTGCTCGACAGCGTCGTCTACGGGCCAATCCCGCAGAACAGCGGCCTTACCCGCCCGATCACGATCACTGCGCCGAAGGGATGCCTAGCGAATCCTATCTTTCCGGCGCCCGTGATCGCGCGCTTCTGCCCAGGCAATGCGCTCGCCGACGCGGTGATGAAAGCGCTTGCGCCGGCGGCGCCCAATCAGATCAGCGCCGGCATCGGCAATCTGACCGTCATCGCCTTCAGCGGCGTCGCCAACGATCAGCAATGGGTCCACATGGAGATCCTGGAGGGCAGCTACGGCGGCCGGCGCGGGATGGACGGCATGGACACCGTGGACACCCTCTACGCAAACACGCGCAACAACCCGATCGAGGACATCGAGTCGCATCTGCCGCTCCGCGTCGAGCGCTATGAGCTGCGCGAGGACATGGCGGCGGCGGGCGAATGGCGCGGCGGCATCGGCTCCGTGCGGGAATTCATCTATCTCACCGACGGCGGCTTTTCAGTCGAAGGCGATGGGCACAAGTACAAGCCGTGGGGCTTCGACGGCGGCGAGGACGGCGCGCCGAGCGCGCTCGTTCAGCTGACGAGGACGGGAGATAAGATCGAGCTGCCGTCCAAGGTGCCTTACCGCAAGACCAAGGCGGGGGACCGACTGATCGCCTACGGTCCGAGCGGCGGCGGCTATGGCTCCCCCCTCGAACGCGCGACGAGCGCGGTGCTCGACAACGTGCTCGACGGGATCATCTCTTCTGATCTAGCGCGCCGGCACTATGGCGTCGTGATCGCGGGGAAGGCAGTCGACGAGGCTGCGACAAAGGCGCTGCGGGCTCAGATGCAAGACTGATGCTGCGAAACGCTACGTGCGCTGCGTCGTAAATCGCGAGGAGCGGAGGGGTGAAGCGATGCGTCACTCCGACGCACGGGCTTCACTTCGCTCGCCATCACGGTCTAGCCTAGCCAGTCTATCCGATCGTGCGCCGCTAGACTGGCAGGCCGCGGTCGAGGCCCGTCATCCTCACCTGCTACCCGCGCCCTGGCAGCAGGGACTGGTCAGCGCCATGTCAATGAAACAGCAATTCGCTCTCTAGGCGTTGAGGAATTCGCTCCAGCGGCGAGCCAAGTAGTTGTGGTCTTCCATGATCGTGTTCCAAACGCGCACGCGCGACATGCGCTCGACGTAGGAGCCGCCGTCGCGCACCTCGCCTGCGCGCACGCAGATCCCCCCATACGGATCGGGCAGGTCTTCGGACGCGGGCTTGCCTTCGTACCAATAGTCCCACTCGGCCGGAGACAGATGCCGCTGTATCTGCTCGCGCGCGGAGATGTAGTAGCCCTGCCGCGCCAGAATGGCGCCCGGCACCCCGTCGAGCCACCAGTTCAGATAAGCGTAGGCGGCCTCGAGTGTCTCTTCTGACGCAGCAGCGGAGAGACAAATATCCGAGCGCCACCCGCGCGTGCCTTCCGCGGGTGTCCCGCTCGCCACGTCAAGACCGCTGCGGCGGAGCTTGATTATCGCGGGCGAGAAGATGCTCTGTACGACGACGCCGCCGCGCTCCATCAGCCTGACGGCGTCCTCATAAGTCTCCCAAAGCGCACGGAAGTGGCCGCTGCGCTTCTTCTCCTTCAGGATGCCGATGATCGCATCGATCTCCTCAATCGAGAGATTGGCGAGGTCGCCGAATTTCAAGATGCCTGCTCCCTCCACCGCGAGCGCCGCCTCGATCATGCCGAGTGTTGGATCGCGCAACATGGCGACTTTCCCACGCCAGCGCTCGTCGATCAGCCAGCGCCAGCTATGGAGCTCGCCCGGCGTCAGCTGCTCGCGTAGAGACTTCAGATATCCGAGAGAGTCAGAGCCATGGATCGTCGGCAGCATCGCGGTTCGCCCCGTCGGATGCGAGGTTAGCCGCCCGTCGTCTTGCACGTAAAGCTGCCGGAACAGGTCGTCGCAGATCTTTACGCCGTTGTAGGACAACGAAGCGAGCCGCTCGATCTCGCGCCAGCGCGTGATTCTCGAAACGTCGATCGGCTGAATCGCGGATGCGGTCCACATCAGGTCGACTGTGTGCCACTGATGATAGACATCGAAGCTTTCAGGCTCCGTCACAGCCTGGCGGACCTCTTCGGAACCGTCCACAAGGTCGAAGGCGATCTCGAAAGGAAGATCTTTGACCGCCTTGCGACGGATGGGCTCGAGCAGGACTTCGCGGCGGCCCAGCACGCGCAAGGTCGGACGGCCCTTGGCCGTCGTTTTGCGTCGACGCTTGGCGGGAGCCGTCTTCGATGACGCGGACCGCCCCTCAACCAGGGGGGTGAGATAGGCAGCGACGCCCTGGGCGGTCAGGACGGAGAGGACTTTGAGCCGCGCGCGCGTACGTTCCAGCGCACAATCGAGGTGGAGCGCCAGCGCGTCCGCCGCCCCCTGGGGATCCTCAGCGAGGAGTCGGTCAAACACGCGTTCATGTTCCATCAAAGCCGCGTCCGCGTCGCGCAAAGCGAAATGCCGGGTGAAAAGGCGGGTGATCACGTCAGGCATCCGACTCTTACGGATCGTCCCGATCAGCCGCTGGTTGGGAACGGACGCGAGACACCTCTCATGCAGGTCACGTTCGAGTTCTTCGAAGTCGGCCGAAGCGCCATTGCGCCGAGCCGCCACGACGCGTCCGCGCATGGCTTCCAATTCGGACCGCGGCAGCGAGGACGCGGAGACGCGCAAGGCCGCCGGCTCCAGCAAGCGCCGCATCTCGAAATGCTCCTTAACATCGCGCGCGGTGAGCGGTCCGGCTGTCCAGTGCGACCAGCGGTCCTTCTCAATCAGGCCGTCGTGGTTGAGGCGGGCGAGAACGTCGCGCACGACCGTGCGGCTCACCTCGAAATGCGTGCACATCGCCGATTCCGAGATTTTGTACGTGCCGAATGGGGTACATGCGAGGACGCTCTCGGCCACCTCGCCGTAGATCTTCTGCCACGTTGCTCGCTGCGCGTAGTCCTGGATTTCGCCTGACACCTCGAGGCCCAGCGTGAGCAGATTGACCCGGTTCGGCTTCGCCTTGTCCTTGCGGCCGCCGACGAGATAGCCGCGACCTCCGAAGCGGCGAACGAGGCCTTCTTCCGCAAGGAGTTCGAGCGCGCGCTCAACGGGGCCGCGACTCACGCCGAGCAGCTTTGCGATCGGCCCTTGCAACAACACGACGCCCTGCCGCAGCTTTCCCGCGGCAATGTTGCGAGCCAGTTCGTCGCGCACGATTTCGTAGTAGGGCTTCGCCAACGGAGCCCCTACGGATCTCTCGGGCGCTGGAGCGGAGCCGACTAAGGGAGCGTCCAACTTGATGTGATTCATCGGGCGATCGGCCGGCCGTATCCCACAATGACAGCGTGCACCTTTTTTGCCAAACGGGCACACACCGAGGTTGACCATCCTCACATACCGCAGTTGGCGGCCGAAATCATCGCGTGCGCCCTCGCCTTATTGCCTTTGTTCGCGGAGCAGCGCCTGCAAGAGGTTGATGAGCGCAGTCCGTTTAGCGACGAGACGTTCGCGAGCGCGATGCAAGGCCTAAACATGCGGTTGATCCTGGCCCTTCACTCATTCGGATCTGTGGATCGGCCAGTGCGATATCAAAAGGTTGACTGCGATGGCCCACCTTCGGCGCTGAGTAACAAAACAATGACTCGGAACTGCGATCGGCACCTCTGACCCTGCGGGGCTGAACAGGCGCTATCGACCCTTAGGGGACGTTCGCCGTTTTCCAAATATCTAGGATTTCCGCGACATTGACGGTTCGCGCCAGTCTGACGGAAGATCGAATGTGCGGCCGAAGCCGCTCTCCCCAGTTCGCGTGATACTTTGGAGCGAGTCGCTTCTTCGAGATCAATGCCAAAATCGCAGAAGAAGCGCAGCCCCTCATCTGTGATGAGGGCGGCTCCATCCGCGAGCACGATATAGCCTTTGCCGGAAAGAGTGTCCGCGAGGGCGATGGCGAGCCGGCCGGCGATATGATCGTAGTAGGTGCGGGCGAGCCGTAGCGCCTCATCCTTCGGGCCGATCGGATGATGACGCTTCGGGCCACTCGCAGCGACCGCCATCAGGGCAAGTATCGCGTGGGCGATGTCGGGCGAAGCAAGCCGATAATAGCGATGCCTTCCCTGTTTCTCGACGGCGATCAGGTGGGCTTCCGCCAGTTTACCCAGATGGCCGCTCGCGGTCTGAGCGGTGACGCCGGCGTGACGCGCCAGCTCGCCCGCCGTCAACGCCTGCCCGCCCATCAACGCGGAAAGCATGTTGGCGCGCGCCGCATCGCCGATCAGGCTTGCGACCTCTGCGACCGTATTCCCGGAAGCGACGCTCGACATGCGCGAAGTCTACCAGCGGAACCCTGTGTCGTCGTCGATCGATAGTTCGGCCTATGCCGAAACATTCAATGCCCGGCCGGGTCTGAGCAAGAGACGAGATGGCGCCCACAAAAGCAGGAATAAGATGACCGGCAAGACGAACATGGCAACGGAACTGGCTTGGCTTCTGGCGCTCTCGACGCTCTGGGGGGCGTCCTACACCTTCATCAAGATCGGTGTCGAAACCATTCCGCCGGTGACGTTGATCGCCGCCAGGACTCTTATTGCCGGCGCCATTCTTGTCGCCGTCATCCGGTTGCACGGGCTGAAGCTGCCGAGGGATCTGCGAACTTGGGCGCGCTTCCTGTTTCAAGCCTGCCTCAACAGCGTTGTTCCCTTCACCCGGATCGCTTGGGCCGAACAGACGACCGACGCGGGCCTTGCGACGATCTTGAATTCCACTTCGCCAATTTTCGCCTTCTTGCTGACGGCACTGATTACCCATCATGAAGCCGTAACGAGCCGCAAGCTGTTCGGCGTTTCGGCGGGGTTGTTCGGAACATGCCTCATCGTCGGTGTCGAAGCGCTCGGCGGTTTCGGACACGAGACATGGGCGCAACTCGCCATCGTGATGGCCACGATCTGCTATGCGGGGGCCGCGACCTTCGGCAAGAGCTTCAAGGGCCTCGATCCGATGATGCCGGCGGCCGGCTCGCTGATCTGCGGCGCGTTAATCCTCATCCCCACCAGCTTCATTGTCGATGACCCATGGAAATTGGCGCCAAGCGTCAATTCCATGCTCTCGCTTATTGCCCTCTCGGTCTTCTCGACGGCGCTGGCGTTCGTGATCTATTTCCGGCTCGTTCAAACGCTCGGCTCGGTCGGAACGACAGCGCAAGCCTTCTCCGGGCGCCGATCGGCGTCGCGATCGGCGTCCTGTTCCTCGGAGAAACGATTTCATTAACGGCGTGGCTCGGGCTGGCTTGCGTGGTGGCCGGTGTCATCGCCATGACGTTGCCCGCTCGAAAGCGCGGCTGAGCGGCCATGTGATGGCTCGCACATGTGGTCCGCGCGATCTTCCGCATCTGGCCGGCGGGCGCAGAGGACCTGAAGACCGCGATGCACAAGGCCGGCGTCATCGGCTCCCCCAGCATCCGCTTCGCATCCTGATCGGACGAGCAGGCAGTTTGTAAGACGCCGCGTGGCGCCGGCGCGTTTTTTATCGCGTCTCTGTTCGACGAACCGAGCCCCGGCCTGTCCCGTCAAACAACGTGACGACCGGGCGTTTCTGATTCGGGAGCCGGTTGGTCTTCGTGGATCTGCGAGTGAAGCTCGCGCGCGGCGCGAAACGACGCCGGTAGCGTCTCAGTTCGAGAGTTTGCGTTGCTTACGAACGCTCGTTGTGCGGCGCTCCCATGAAACGGCTCGATCGGGAGGCCGAAATGGGCGATCACGACCTTTCGAACTCATGGCTGGCGGCGACGGCGCGAAGAGGCACTGGCGAACCTTCGCGTTTTAGGCGGTGGCCCGCGCTGGTTCCGAAAGGGACAAGATGTGACCAGATTCGAAATCGCCAAGGAAACGCGAATAGTCGCGCAGATGGACATTCTCATCGCCGACTACGAGGCCGATAACGCCAATGAGCGTCACTGAGCGATCGACGAGGAGGCGGAAACCGCTGTCAGCAACGCCAAGTTCAAAACGGCTGAAATCTTTGCCGCGTCTCGACCATACGCGATCGCATTCGCAACGACCGCCTTCAGCCGCAGGCAGAGGAACCGCCGCGGGTGAAGGAACGCGCTTTTGGAAAGCACCAGTTCTATGCTCATCACTGAGATGGGCGCGAAGCCGACCTTCTGTTTCCGCGCGATGTCCGCCTTCCCCCCATTGCGAGAGTGCGGCGTGCAGACGACGCTGCGAAGACCCAGAAGTGACCTTGGGATAGCCTCACGCGCCCGCCGAGGGCGAGCGCCGAGGAGGGAGTGGCTGGCTATGGAGGCTCGATCATGCCCGTCGGCAGCCAACACACACCCGATCAGCGGCGAACGCCCTGGAACAAGGGCCAACTCGTTGGTCAAAAGCGCCCGCTGAAGCCCAAGGACGTTTTGAACAATTCGGGTCCGACTTTAGATCGCGGCGCAGCAGCGTGACCTTGCGATGTTCAATCTGGCCATTGATAGCAAACTCCGAGGTTGTGACCTCGTTCGCCTTCAGATCGACGACGTGAGCATGGGCGGCCGAGTGCGCGAGCGCACGACGGTCGTCCAAAAGAAGACGGGTCGCCCCGTCCAATTCGAACTCACCGAACAGACCCGCGAGTCTATTGGGGATTGGATCGGCGTGCTCTCCGCTCGAAACGGACGATACCTTTTTCCGAGCCGCGTCCGAGAGCAGCCGCATATCTCCACTCGCCAATATGCTCGCATCGTTCAAGGGTGGATTCGTCGCGCGGGAATGGACAGCTCCGCCTATGGCACCCATTCAATGCGGCGAACGAAGGCGGCTCAGATTTGCAGGAGGACCGGAAACCTGAGAGCGGTTCAACTCCTCCTCGGGAACACCAAGCTCGAAAGTACCGTCCGCCATCTCGGGATCGAGGTGGATGACGCGCTCACCATTTCGGAGCAAGTAGAACTCTGACGATTGGTCGCGGCCTCTCCCATCCTGCGGGGCCGCGACGCGCCAGAGCGGACCTTTGCCGACGTCGCCTCCATCGCCTCAAACCGACCCGATGCGGACTTTGGCCCAGCGTCGCTTGCAAACTGCGGTTGTGATTAGATTAACCGTGGAATAAGGGCTCTGACGCAACTTTGGCGACGGTGACAAGGCCAAGAAGCTCGGCATCCCTGTCTGGCGGTTCGGCCGCGCTTGAGCGTAGCCCTCTCACTCGCCGATCATTGCGACCGCCTGAAGACTCGGATCCCGTGATCGAGCAATCGCCGACGTCGCGATCCCGAATAGCGCCGTGGCCGCCAGCATCAGCAAATAGCCGCCCACGCCGCGATACAGCATCACGCCGCCAACGCCGCCCGTCAGAAACGATAAGACGGTGCAGATATGCAGGCGCAGCCTTCCAAGGCCGTGGGTGGGTCCGTCCTCTCCTTCGGCGCGGCGCAGGCTATCGAACATCGCCGCAAGCTCGATCCCGATATCCGTCGCCAACCCCGAAACATGTGTCGTCCGTACTCGGGCGCCCGAAATGCGCGTTCCGACCGCATTCTGGAATCCCATGGCGAACGCCAACCCCAGCACGACGACGGATGCGCGCCAATCTCTTGGCAACCAAAGATCCGCGCAACCGGCGCCGGTCAGCACGGTCGCTTCAATCAAGATTGCATAGGCGTAGATGCGCCTTGTTCGTCGGCGGCCTGCATTGATCAAGGACGCTGAAGACAACGCTCCGCAGACAAACGCGATCAGGATCGCAAAGTAAAATAGCGCTGTTGCCCACCGGCCCAACGCTAGGTTATCCGACAGGGTCGAGACATTCCCCGTCATGTTCGCGGAGAAAAAGCCAACTGCATAGAACGCCGCGGCGTTCAGGGCTCCGGCGACAGCAGCCAACGAGCATGCAAGCCATAGGTCTATCGTCTCGTTCCGCTCATCGCCTTCTCTAACCAGCATCCTCTACTACTCCAATCGGGCGCCACAGTACCGCGTCGCGGGCGCCTGCCGCACGGGGACGGTCCCCGCCTCAGCAGAGGAGCCGGATCGGTGTCTCAAGCCCTCGCCTTCGCCAATGCCCGGCGCCTCGCCCACACCACTATGGTCTGCGTCGCCGCAGCTGATTCCCCAGGGCGCCAAGCTGATCCGCCAGTACAATAGCTCGGTCGCTTTCGGGCAGAGCAGAGCCGCATCCCGCTGGTCTGGACCCGAATCATCACGCCGGATGGTACGTCAATCCTGTTGGAGCGTCAGCCCGGCGACGACACAGAAGCTATGCCGGCCCTTCCGGCCGGTCGCAAACGGATAACATCGGAACTCACGCGTATGGGGTCTCCCGGAATCGGAGCGAGGCTGACCTACGTTCGTGACGCGAAACGGTTATTCTGCGCATTCAGCTGGAACGTCCGCTCCCCGCCCTAAGCGGACCTTGCCGTTTACAGCGATCGTCGGTCGCGACTTCTTCCCAAGATTAGCGAACTCTGCTTTTTGGTCGACGCGCCTTCTCCCTCGCCCCGCTTGCGGGGAGAGGGTTGGGGTGAGGGGCTGGGTGGTTAGCCGGAGGCCTGCGGCTCCTCACCAGGCCCTTCATCCTAACCTTCTCCCCGCGCGCGGGGAGAAGGGAGCGGTTGGCGTTGCGTCAACCGAAACGCAAAACGCTCCCTCTAGCGCGCTTGGCGCTGGCCGGTCCACGTTAGGAATCTCCTGAGCGCATACACTGCTGGGACTCGCTCACCGTCAGATAATAGCGTCTCCGGTTTCTCAATCTGCGTGACTGCGCCCTCCGGACTTCCAGCCCTAGACCGGCGCGGCCGTATCGCAGGGCGATGCCATTCGCAGCGTCGCTTCAGGACGTCCAGGCGAACTTGTTCGGCCGCATGCGCGGACTGAATTTTGTGGCTACGCGGAGATGTCCGTCGAGAGCGTCACGTCTCTCCATGCATCGAATTCGGCCTGCAGCAGAGCAAGCTTGTCACCGACGAGTTTGCTTGCATCAGAGCCAAGCAGGAGATGCGCCGGCGGATCGTCCGAATTGGCAAGCTGGACGACGGCAATTCCAAGCTTGGCCGGATCGCCGATCTGCTTGCCGCTATAGGTTTGGCGACGCGCACGGATCGGGTTCATCAAGCTGTCGTAGTCAGCGATCGATCGGGGCGCCCGGACCATGGATCGGCCTGCCCAATCGGTTCGAAACCCTCCCGGCTCGATCGCTGTCACGTGGATTCCGAGATCGTGGACCTCCTTGCCAAGACTTTCTGACAAGCCCTCAAGCGCGAACTTGCTTGCGTGATAGAAGCCCAGCCCGGCCATGGTGATGATGCCGCCCATCGAGGTGACATTGATGATGAAGCCCGAGCGCCGCCGACGCATGAAGGGGAGAACGGCCTTGATGACAGCCACGGCCCCGAAGACATTGACATCGAACTGCCGACGCATGTCATCGAGGCTTGATTCCTCAACCAACCCCTCGTGACCGTAGCCGGCGTTGTTCACCAGCACGTCGATGGGGCCGATCTCGCGCTCGACGCGCGCGATGACGGGTTCGATCGTGGCGGTCTCCGTTACGTCCATCAGAACGCCATAGGAGCGCCCAGGCTCGAAAGCCGCGAAAGCCGTACGCTCTGCTTCCTTCCGGAGCGTGCCCACCACCCGATCGCCGACGGCGAGAGCGGCCTCGGCGATGGCTCGACCAAAACCGGTGCTAACCCCCGTGATGAACCAAGTTTTCATGGGACCACTCCTTCAACGGTCGTTGCCGCGCGATGGCAGGATGCAGGAGCGATACGCCACTGAACGGGGCGATATAATCTGCTCGATTCTCAATGAGCTGTTGAGTACGATTCATCAATGCGCCGCATTGAACCCAGAGATCTCACTTTGTTCCTGGCTATTGCCCAGCACGGAAACTTCCGCCGCGCAGCCTATGAGCTGGGATGCACCCCCTCTGCGCTCAGCCATGCTCTGCGGGCTCTGGAAGCCCGGCTCGACGTCAGGCTGGTCAACCGGACGACGCGAAGCGTCGCCATGACCGAAGCGGGGCAGCGGCTCTACAACCGCGTCGCGCCAGCGTTCCAGGAGATCGGCGATGCGATCGATGATTTGAACACCTTCCGCGACGCGCCGAATGGCAAGCTTCGCATCAATGCGGCGCGTAGCTCGGCGCAGATCGCCGTGCTGCCGATCGTGACCCGCTTTCTTGCCGCCTATCCCAAGATCGCGGTTGAAGTCGCCATCGACAGCACGCTCATCGATCTCGTGTCGGAGGGGTTTGACGCCGGCGTGCGTCTCGGAGAGATCGTCTCCAAGGACATGATCGCGGTCCCGCTCGGCGGCCGCCAACGATCCGCCTATGTCGCCTCGCCGGCCTTTTTCCGGCGCCACGCCGTGCCTATGGCTCCTACGGAGCTGAAGGACTTGCCCTGCATCCGGCTTCGCTTCACCAGCGGTCGCTTCTATGCCTGGGAATTTGAGCGCGGCGGGGAGACCGTCACTGTCGATGTCGACGGCCGGCTGTCTGTCGGCGACCTGGATCTCGCGATCCAAGCGGCCCTGGAGGGGACGGGCATCGCCTTCGCATTGGAGAGTCAGGTGGCCGAGCACGTTGCCGCAGGTCGGCTCGTGCGCGTTCTGGAGGACTGGTGCCCTCCCTATGCTGGCTTCTATCTCTATTATCCCGGCCGGCGACAATTGCCCTCGGCGCTGCGCGCATTCGTGGATTTTGTGAGGTCGGCCAAATAGACGAGAAAAAGAGCCGGAACAAGTTCGATTGGCGCTCGCGCATCTTGGCACGAGCGGGGTAGGCTAAGGATGGTGGCCGGAGCTTACTGGGCTGCTGTCTCAGGCTGCAGCGTGCAAGACGGCCGCCGGAAGAATGTTGAAGATGGACCCGCTCGCCCGCTCGCGTTCCCCGACGTTGGAGCAATCGACATCGTCGAGCGCGTCGTCATGACGCCGCTAGCGTCGGGCCGGTGAGATCGCGGGCGGACACGACTCGACGATGACAAGACGCACTCCCGTACGCACCCCGCTTGAGTTACGCCACCTCAGGTATTTCCAAGTCCTGGCCGAGGAGTTGCACTTCGGCCGCGCTGCCGAGATCGCCTGCATCACGCAATCCGCCCTCAGTCAGCAGATCAGTCGGCTTGAGGCAATCCTCGGCGTTGCGCTACTCACGCGCTCTCCCCGTCGCGTCGAACTCACAGCCGCCGGGAAGGCGCTGAGCGAGCGGCTCGACGACATCTTCGGCGGGATCGACGCCGCGCTGAAGGCCACGCGGGCGGCCGGCCAGATGGAGGATTTCACTCTATCCTTGGGCTTTGTCGAATATACCAACTTACCCTTCGTTCCCTCCGCATTGGCGAAGCTTCAGGCGCTCTATCCGACAGTCGACATTCGGCGCCACGAGATGAACGCGCGGCGTCAGATCGACGCCTTGGCGTCAAGAGAGATCGATATCGGCCTAGGGGCGCCAGTCGGGCCGCTTGCGCCGCAGTCGAAGATCGAAGCCCGACCCGTGTTCCGGTCGGGCTGGAGCATTCTGATGATGGCGAACCATGCCCTTGCTTCGCGCGTCGCGCTGCATGCCGCCGATCTCGACGGCGTCCGCCTCGTCGTGCCGGCGCGATCAATCAATGAGCCGATCTACGACGGCCTGCTGGCGAGCTTCGCCAGATCCGGTGTCCGCCCAAACATTGTTTACGAGACGATGCAGTCGCAGGTCGGCATGGCGCTGGTGCGCCAGGGGGTGGGTCTCATGCTCAGCGCGGCCTATGTCTTCGCCGAGGCGCCACAGGGGTTGATCGCAAGATCCGTTGACGGCTTCGACCCGCTCGACGTTTATCTTTTCCTCCGGAGCGACGAGTCCCGGCCGCTCATTCTCGATTTTGCTGACCTGGCGATCGAACAAGCGGCGCGGTTCGCGTCCGATGGGCGGCAAGCCAATTGAGCTGCGATTAGCCGCGCTAATCGTGGCGCGCAGCCAAACGAATTGGCCTGCCGGACGCCCGTGAGGGGATAAGGGCTCAATCGAGACCTCATTTCGCGTGGGACGACATGAAATCATTCGGATGTGGGCTTGGCGCCCTTGCAATCGGCATTCTGCTTGCCGCTGGCGCCGCCCGAGCTCAGAGCACGCCAAGCATGACAATGGGCGAACTCGACCGGCTTCGTCAGAAGGCAGCGCAAGGAACAGTCGGCTATCTAGAGCGCCGCAAGGCGTTTGATGACTTCGCCAACGAGCTACATCAGCCCTTCGACGCCCGATCCAACGCGATCAACGCAGATGGCGTTCCGGGGCTTTGGATATTCGCCGACCCAAGCGGCAAGCGAAGCGCCAACGTCATTCTCTACCTCCATGGGGGCGGCTTCTACAGCGGATCGAGCGAGACCCACCGCGTCCTCGGCGCGACGCTGGCAAAAGACGCCGGCGCCGACGTCCTCCTGCTCGACTACCGGAGAATGCCGGAGGCCATCTATCCCGCCCAGATCGATGACGCCCTGACGGCGTATCGATGGCTTCTCAAGCAAGGTTATCCGGCGCGCCGTGTCGCTGTCGCCGGCGAATCCGTCGGCGGCAACCTGGTCCTGGAGCTTGCGCTGCATCTGCGTGAACAACACCAAGCGCTGCCGTCGTCGTTGGTCGCCATGAGCCCGATCGCCGACCTGACAGCTTCAGGGAAATCGATGGTGGAGAATGCCGACAATGACCCGTTGCTGACGCGCGCTGGCCTGCTGGCGGTAAGCCGCGCCTATATGTCCGGAGGCAATCTTCGGAATCCGGACGCCTCGCCGGCCTTCGCTGACCTCCACGGTCTTCCGCCGCTGCGGCTGCAGGTGGCGGCGGGCGAGATCCTGCTCGACAACTCGCTCAACCTCGCCCGCAAAGCGGCGATGGCCGGCGTCGCGACGACCCTCGAAATCTGGCCCGGCATGACGCACCAATGGCAGCTCTACCCAGCCGTGCTGCCTCAGGCCGCTGCAGCGCTGCAACATGACGCCGACTTCATCCGCTCCCACTTCGGCGACCAGGCGGAGGGCGAGCCGTGAAAGGCTTGGCGCCGATCACGGCGGCGGCGGGAACGCGAACGCGAAGGTCAATACGGGAGACCCTGTCATACAAAGCTGCCGGCATGGCCCTAGACAGCGACGCCCTCAGACTATCCCTCCCTTCGCCGTGCGACGGGCAAGCCTACCGATCGCGTGCTCACCCGCTGTTCTGAAGACTGACAGGATAGGCGCCAAGCCGAGCAAGTAAGTAATGTCGACAAAAACGATGGCTACGAGCCCACGAACTAAATCTGCAACGCCGCGGCCTAAGAACGTTTGCAATCGCGCCACAGCCGGCGCAACGATTCAGCGCAAAGTCGGCGATGGGCAATCGGCGATCGTAAACTGAGCGGTCCCTCGATGCATCGCCTGCAAACTTCCGCTTCCCTCCCATCCAGGACGTTCCCTGGCGATCGTACACTTCTGGAAATCACGTTGAGGCTTTCGCCTGCCTATGCGGCGCGCGAAACGGCGAAACTGTCTTCCAACATCTGGAACCGGCTGATCTGGCAGTCAGCAATGGTCAGGATGATCGCGAAATAGGTCTCGATCACCTTGCCGGTCCGCTTAACCCGGGATGCGAGCGATCCAAGGATGACGACCCGCGCGTCGCTGGCAAGGAGGTCGTCGATATCGAGCCGAATGCGCTCGATCTTCTCGGCCGCCTCAGCAAGGAATGAGACAACAGCCTGTCTTCCGGATTTCCTGCCGATCCACGGAAAGGCCGAAGTCATCACCCGGAATGTCCCACTCCAGGGTTTCGGCGAAGAGTTCGGCGACAACCGCCGGCTCGCCGCCCGAGCCTGGTGCCTCGATTCACTCATATCGAGGGGTATAGGCTTCTGAGTTTGTTGCGTGCGTCGTCGGTTGAGAAGTGCCACTCGGCGACGGCGTGATTTTTGTTTCGGTCGCGGACCCAGGCGGCGACCTCGTCGCTGATTGTCTGCTTGTCGGGGATTCGGCGGTCGAGACATTGCGCGGCGAGGACGCCGAGTTCGGATTCGGCCAAGTCGAGCCAAGAACCGTGCTTGGGCGTGTAATGCCATTCGAAGCGCTCGACCAGACGCCTGGCCTCGGCGGCGGGAAAGGCTTCGTAGAGCGACGCGGGGGCGTGGGTGTTGAGATTGTCCTGGACGAGGACGATCGTCTCGGCTTGCGCGAAGTGGACATCGGCCAAGTCTTTCAGAACATGGGCGAAGTCGACGGCGGTGCGGCGGTCGGTGACCTTGACGTTGCGCCAGCCTTCGAGCGGCGCGAACATCATGAACAGGTTGGCTGTGCCGTTGCGCGTGTACTCGTAGTCGATGCGGGCCGGGCGCCCCGACTGCAAGCTCCAGCGCGCGTATCCCTCGGGCGGCGTGGAGCAGGCCAGGGCGATCAACCGGGCTTCCTTCTCGCCGTCGAAAATTCGCCGCAGGGAGGGCGCGGAGGGCGCTCTGCGGCTCAACACCGCCGCGAGCCCGTCCTCCACCCATTGCTTGCGCACCCGGTAGACCATGGAAACGCTGGTCTCCAGAGCCTCGACGATCCGGCTGTCGCTCCACCCTTCGCCGTCTTCCGAAACGTCGGCCTTCAACAAGATGCGCGCCTTTAAAAGCCGTTGCGCCGCGCTCTTGCCCTTGCGGATCAGCGCGTCGAGCTCGCCCCGCTCCTCCGCGATCAACCGCACCAAGCTTGGAGTGAAGCGAAATTCGCCCTGCTAAAGAAGGTGGCGGCCCGGCGAACAAACTCGATTGCACTCGCTAGTTCGTCCACAGCGTAACTGAAGCGGTCCCTCGCCTCTGCGCACGCACCGAGCGTTTGGTCCCGCATTAGGATCGCGCTTTGAATTTCGTCATCCGTATCAGGAAACTCGCGAAGCGCGCTAATTGCATTTACGGCCCACGATGCACCTGAGCGCTTCCCGTACAGAAAGTCTAGACCTCGGTGCGTCTCTTGACCTCGCCGTTGAGTCTTTCGAGCCCGTTGGTGGAGTGGATCTTGGGCCAATGATCGGCCGGGAAACCCATGTAGGCGAGCGCGTCCTCTTCCGCCTCGTCCATGAAGGCGGCGAGCTTGGGCAGCTTGGGCCGGAGCTTGTCGGCGACTTTCCTCCACTGCGTCTTGGCGGCCGCGGCGCTGTCTTGCGCGAAAGCTGTGGCGATGAAAGCGGATACGACGCGGCGGCTGCTCTTGCCGGCGCCGACACTGTTTTCCCATCTGAAGTCGCCCGACCACACCTCTGCGCCGTCCCGCCTCACTTTCCGGTGCCCGATCACGTCTTTCTGACGCAGCATCGTCTCGAACTGCGCGGCGGCGCCGATCGCCATAAAAAGAGGCCGCGCTCGCCTCGCGTGAGCGCCTCGACGATGAAGGCGCGGGCGTTGTCGACCGTCATCTCGGACTCGCGGCGCGGCGAGAACTTAAAGCGCATGCGCGCGAGGGCGTCGGCGAGCGCGCCGCATTCCCTGATGCCGAGGGTGTGGCCGAAAGTGCAGGACCATGCGCAGCGTCGAGATCGCGCCGTGGGCGCGCCTGACGCGCGCCGGGCCGCGCTCCTTCTTCGGCGCCTTCCAGTCGTCATACCACTCCCTGGCCTCGATCGGGACGACGGCCCTAACGGCTCGCTTGCCGATGCTGGCGCGGATCACCTTCAGGTCGGCCCCGATAGGTTCTGGCGGTGTGGGAGTCTACGTCGCGAAAGGGGCTGTGCGGATGGCGCTCGTAGGCGTCGCACAGGCTCCCGATCGTGCCCTCGTAGAGGTGCGCGGCGCCGCGCCGCGCTTCAGCCAGACATCCAGCCGCAAGGCGTACGTTTGGCACAGATCCTCAATCTCGCTCGGAGAGGCGTCTCCGGGCAGGGCGATCAAGCGTTGCGGATACCCCTCGGCCTTGGTGGATAGATTGGCCACGCTCCAATAGCGCCGGACCCCGCCCTCGCGGGGCCGGGCGATCAGTCCTGGCGTCGCGCTGCGTTTGCTCATCGTGCGCGTCCCGTCGCTCCTTGCCGTCCGGTATCAGTGCGAACCGCGTTGGCGATTGGCGCCAAGCCCGCATCGGCGTCCAGCCAGGCCTGGACGGCGGGACTATAGCAGCCGCCGGGACCCGCGATGGAGGGGCGCGAAGCCGTAGCGCTCCAGCGCTGTGATCGCCCGGAGAAAGGCGGCGCGCGTCATGGGCGCGACGAGGGCGCGCAGCACTTCGTCCGGAGGCACAGCGGGACGGTGGCGGGCGCGCCGTTGATCTTGGGGTCGCCGCGGCGGTCGCGACGAAGGCGCGGCGCCCACAGCGACGGCGGTCGAGCCGGTCGTCGTCTCGGTTCGCCGTTCCGGGGTCCGGACGGCGTCTCCGCCACCGTGTCTTCGGCGGCGCCGCAGCCTTGAGCGTTCATCCGAGTCGTTCATGGCCTCCTCCCATCGTGAGCGCCGCCGAAATTCGGAAAGCTGCCTGGACGCGCCGCCTTGTCGGCGGTCAAATTTTCGAATTGCCGTTGGCAGCCCTGGATTTGTCGGCAGCCTTCCAAAGCTGAATACGAGGGTTCGATTCCCTTCACCCGCTCCAATCGCCAGATTGTCCCGTCGCTTCGGCAGGATTTCCCTCTCCCAAATATCGCTTTTCGCCGCGGCGTGACTTCTCACTCGCGCCAACAGAAGCGGCCGCCGATGCTCTCGGCGGCCGCATACCGTTCGATTGGGTTGTCAGCGTCGCCGAATCAGCACTCCTGACGCCAGTAGGGACGGCCCTAGGCGTCGTAGGCGCGGCGCCAGCACGGACCGCCGTAGGGATATGGATAGGGCGGGCGCGAAGCGGCGACCGCGGCCCTCACCGCAGCGCCGGCGACGACGCCGCCCGCGACAGCCGGTCCCCAACCCCAGCCAGCGCGCCAGCCCCAGCCGCAGCCCCAACGGCACCACCAGACTTTTTCGACCTGCGAGGCGGCGAAATGCTGAGCCGGCGAAGACGCCGCGAGCGTCATTGCCGACGCGGGAATCCAGGAGACCGGCAGCATGGCGCAGCCAGCGACGACGGCGACAGAGCAACTCAATATGGCTCGGATCGACATGAACATCCCTCCGAATATCGTCGATCCCGGTACGATACGGTCCTCAATATAAATCATCGATGAACCCTGTATTCTACGGAATGGCGGCGATTATTGTCCACGGCGGGGCTCCGCGACATGACAAACCTTCAGCGTTACGCTCGCGTGCTTGCGTCTCAGCAACGTCAACCACGTCCACCGGCCTCTGCCCCTTCAAGCAAACGTGTCCGCACCGGCAAAACGGGGTCTGCTACCCTCAAATACAGCGACGCCGACGCGAGTCGGCGGCGCCGCGAGTTCAGCGGGGAGGCGAATATGCCTTTATTCCACGGAAAGTTTGTCGCCGTTTTCCTGGCTGCCGGCGTAACGGCTTCGGCGTGCGCGCCGGCGCTGGCGCAGAAGGCCGCCGCTCCCGACGCCAAGCAGATCTATGACGCCATCGACTGCTCGCAATGGAAGTTGAACCCTGACGGGACGTGGACCGGCGGCCCCAAGGCGCGCGTCGGCGCGATGACGTTTCCCAATACGCTCAACAACACGATGACGGGCTATGTCGACAGCGGCGTAGACGCCGGCGCCGCCCTGCTCAGGAAATGCGGCAAGCGATAACGCGCGCCGATGAGATCGAGCCGCCCGCGCGAAGAGCGCGGTCGCCCAACCATTCTGCGCTGAGATTGAAGCGCGTGTCCTCGCGAAGCGCGGGAGTCCAGGCGAGCCGCCGAGGAGCCGCCTGCGGGCATGACACCAGCAGAACCTCAACATTCACGCTCAAGTGAATCCCATTGCGATTTTGCCATATTTGCGCGCCCCCCGCCCCACAATCGAAGCGCATCCCTACGATGGCGGCGCCGATAGGCTTCCGACGTCACGCTTCATTTCGATGCGGAGATGCGATGACCCGCGCCCGTCGCAACACACGAGGAAACGCCGTCTCTCGCTTTGGCCGACGGCTTTTTGCGCGGCGGCGGCTATTCCGCAGGTAACGGTAAGGCTCACGTGTCCGACGTCGTCTTGGTCCTTGGAATGCATCGCAGCGGCACAAGCGCAGTTTCCGGCGCACTGACCAAACTCGGTTGCGGATCGCCCAAAACTCTGATGGCCGCCGGCGGCGACAATCCGAAGGGCTATTTCGAATCCACCGCGGTCGCCGTCTTTCACAACGAGCTCCTGCAGTCCGCGGGCTCCCATTGGAGCGATTGGCGGCCGTTCAATCCCGCTTGGCGCCGGTCGTCCATCGCGGGCGAGTTCCTGCGGCGCGCCAAAGCCCTCTTCGCGGCGGAGTTTGAAAACCTTCCGCTGCCGATTCTCAAGGACCCCCGGATCTGTCGCTTTGCGCCCTTTTGGCTCGAGGCGTTGCGCGACATGCAAATGACCCCTCGCATCGTGATGCCGATCCGATCGCCCTTGGACGTGGCGAAATCCCTCAAGCGTCGCGACGGCTTCTCGCTCCGGCGCGGCATGGCGCTTTGGCTGCGGCACGTCCTCGACGCCGAGGCGAATACGCGCGGCGAGCCGCGTTCCATAGTGTCCTGGAGAGGCTTCCGATCCGACTGGCGCAAAGCCTGCGACCGGATCGCGGTCGACACGGGTCTGTCGTGGCCGCGAATGTCGGACCGCGCCTCGCATGACATCGAGCGCTTTCTTACCGAGAAGTTCGTCCACCACGACTCCGATCAAGGCGCGCTCGCCGCGCATTCCGACACTCATGAATGGACGCTGCACGCGTACGAAGCGCTGCTCGAATTGGCTCGCAACCCTCAATCCAATTCCGCCATGACGACGCTCGACGACATTCGCGCGTTGTTCGATCGGTCGAGCGAAATGTTCGGCCGTCTGCTGATCGAATCCGAGGTGGAACTTGAAGAGGCGCGGCGCCGAGTGGCGCAATTGGACCACGAGCAAAGCGTGGCGGCGCGCATCGAAACGCTCCGCGCGGACTTGGTTGACGCCGAATCGGCGCTCGCAAGTTTGAAGGCGGAGAAGCCGCGTAGAGGCATTCGCGCCTGGTTCGCGTCGAACGAGCGCAGGCGCACGCGGCTATCCAAAAAGCTCCTGCGCAGCGGGTTGTTCGATTCCGAATTCTATCGCGCCGCCAATCTTTCGCAGACGGACGGGTCCGCCAAGCGCAAGACGATAAGCGACATCGCCGCGGCGACGCACTATCTGACCGAGGGCTTTTGCAGCGGCCTGCGCCCCAACCCGCTGTTCGACAGCCGGTGGTATCTCCAACGCAACGAAGACGTCCGCCGCTCCGGCGTGAACCCGCTGCTGCATTATCTCGACGATGGTTTCCGCGAAGGCCGCGACCCCGGCCCCGAATTCAACACCCGCTTCTATCTCGAGGCCAACCCCGACGTGCGGGAGGCGGGCGTAAATCCGTTGGCGCATTATCTCCAGCACGGCCAGGCGGAGGGCCGCCTCGCGCGGCCACCGGACGCATGACAGCGCTGAGCGACTGTCAATCCTTGACTTCGCTCTCCGGACGGTCGTCGCCGCGCGCAGTCTCCTCGTGCCATTGGCCGGAGGGATCTTCGTATTCGATCTCGCCGCTCTCGCCGGGCACACGTTGCTCGCCCGCTGCGCGCGCCGCAGCCTCGTGCGCCGCCTCGCGCGTCGGGAACGCTTCCGAGAAAACGTCGCCGACCTTATAGGCCCAACCGCCGTCGTGCTCGACGACCTCATAGATGACGCGGGTCATATCCGAACCTCTCCGCTGCCTCGATTTGATCTCTCAACGCGCCGCGCTCGTCACAGGCTCTCTGAGGCCCGCAATGGTCTCGAACGAACGCAACCGCGCCTTGTGGTCGTAAACGTCTGAGACGATCATCAGTTCGTCCGCGCCGGTCTCCTTCACGAGCGCCGCCAGTCCCGCCTTCACGGTCTCCGGCGCGCCGACGATCGAGCGCGCGAGCATCCGCATCACCTGGAGCTTTTCGACCTGAGTCCAGTAGGTCTCGATGTCGTCGATCGGCGGCTGGCTGAGGCCCCGCGCGCCGCGAAACATGTTGGTGAACGACATTTGCTGCGTGGTCGCCAGACGACGCGCCTCGGCGGCGCTCTCGGCGGCGATCACATTGACGCCGACGACCACATACGGCCGCGCCAGCTCGCCGGACGGCTTGAATCGCGCCCGGTAGATGTCGAGCGCGATCAGCAGTTGATCGGGCGCGAAATGGGAGGCGAAGGCGTAAGGGAGTCCGAACTCCGCCGCGAGCTGCGCGCCATAGGTGCTCGACCCGAGGATCCAGAGCGGCACCTCGGTCCCCGCCGCCGGCGTCGCCTGGATGCGCTGGCCGGGCTGCGCGGGCGCAAGATAGGCCTGCAGCTCGAGCACGTCCTGAGGAAAGTTTTCGCTCGCGATCAGCGTTCGCCGCAGCGCCTGGGTGGTCACCGGATCGGTTCCAGGCGCGCGGCCGAGCCCGAGGTCGATCCGACCGGGATAGAGCCTGGCCAGCGTGCCGAACTGTTCGGCGATGACGATGGGCGCGTGGTTGGGCAGCATGATGCCGCCCGCGCCGACCCGGATCGAGCGCGTGCCGGCCGCGACGTGGGAGATGACGATCGACGTCGCGGCGCTGGCGATGCCCGGCATGTTGTGGTGCTCGGCGATCCAGAATCTCTTGTAGCCCCATTGTTCGGCGTGGGACGCGAGGTCGCGCGCATTGTCGAGCGCGCCGCGCGCGTCCGTCTCCTCGGTCACGCGCGCCAGTTCGAGAATGGAGAATTCGGTCATGAAGGCCTCGGAAGTCGAAAGGCCTTATTTAGGCAGCCGAGAGCGCCGCGTCGACGGGGGCGTAAGCCGCCGCGCCGTCGGCTACTTCGAGATCAGCGACTTGAGCCAACCCTTCTTGGGCTCAGCAGTGGCCTCTTCCTGTTTTGCCTCGTCCACCACCCCGCCCTCCGCCGTTGTCGGCTCGGGTGCGCTCGCCTCGGGCGCCGTCAACGCGGCGGCGAGGTTCTGGAAGAATTCGCCGGCGAGCTTCCTGGCGGTCGAGTCGATCAGCCGCCCGCCGAGCTGCGCCAGCTTGCCGCCGATCTGCGCGTCGACGGTGTAGCGGAGGTCGGTCGCCTCCTCGCCGACCGGCTCGAGCCTGACGTTCGCGCCGCCCTTGGCGAATCCAGCGACGCCGCCTGAGCCATCGCCCGAAATGCGATAGCCATTCGGCGGGTCGAGTTCGGAGAGCGTCACCTTGCCCGTAAACGTCGCCTTGACGGGACCGGCCTTGACGACGACCGTGGCCGTCATTTCACTCGGCGAGGCCATAGTGAGGCTTTGACAGCCGGGAATGCAGCGCCGGAGGATCTCGGGATCGTTGAGGGCGGCCCACACCTTCTCCCGGGAGGCTGGCACGCGCTGGACGTCGCTCATCTGCATCGGAACAACCCCTTCGTCGGGCGCAATTGCGATTGCGCGGCGTAGCAAATCAGGCTCAGCGCCTCCATGTGGGCAATTGCCAGGATGATGCAGGATCGCCGAGCCGATGACGTTCGCGCATAGATCGCCTCTGCCGGCAACAGTCCGCGCCTGCGTCCGTCTCCGAGCGGAGATTGGCAAGAAAGCCGCATAGATACCACAGCCGTATTGACGGTTCTCAAACCCATTTGACGGACGACGCCCCTCAGCGTTTAGACGACTCCTCGCCCGCCTGCTGTCGATAGATGCGGGTCGCGCGGATTACGAAGATCAAGAGCACAACCAAAGATGGCCACTGGAACCAGAAGTGGCCGCGCCAGGAGAATAGGTTGATCGCGCCGAAGAATGCGACAATCGCGCCGGCCCGGATCGCGCTCATGATCAGCGTCTGCTGTGTCTTCTCAGGCGTAGCTGTCTGGCCACCCCTAACGTTGAGAGGCGGCATAGTGGGGCCCGACATTACTGCGCTATAGACGGGCACCTCGGCGTCGATGTTCTTCAGCCGCTGAGGCCCGAGGAAATTGAAGCTCAGGCTGAGCTTGTTCTTTACCTGATCGAATACAGTGCCCGAAATCAGAATGCCGCCAGGTTCCGCCATGGATTGAAGCCGCGCTGCGATATTGACGTCATCACCGAATATGTCGTCGCGCTCTACGATCACGTCGCCGAGATTGATGCCGATGCGGAACCACATTTGCCGGTCGGGCTCGAGCTTCTGATTCCGCTCAGCAAGCTGGCGCTGGATGTCTACCGCCGTCTGCACCGCCATGACAGAGCTCGGGAAATCCGCTAGCACACCGTCGCCGGCGGTGCTTACTATCCGCCCACGATGCTGGGCGATGAGCGTGGTCATGATGCCCTTGTAGTCGTTGAGCAGCGCCAGCGTCCCGGCCTCGTCCAGCCCCATCAAACGGCTGTAACCAAAGACGTCGGCCGAGAGGATATTGGTGAGCCTGCGTTCGATCTCGGTGCTCATGCCTGCCCCACAACACTGTATCCGCATTACGGGCGGACCGGCGACCTCGCTGAGCGCGGTGCAGAACGCTGAAGACTAATCGATCGGCTTGTAGGCTGGCAATCGGAAACCCGACGTCTGCTTTGGAGAAGCCGGGCCAGTCCGGCTGAGCGACCGAGACGGGCGCATTCCGGTCCTTGGCTCGGATGGTCCGCAGGTCCGCTACCCCCCACAGCGGCCCAATGCGTCGGGCGCCGAGCGTTTGACCTTGACGACTAGGCGCCGTTCGGGGCGAGTGTCGTAGCCGTCGGAGAGGATCATCACGCCGCGCGTGCCAGGGCTTGGCGGCGAAGCCACAGGAAGCCGGCGAGCGCTCAATGCGCGCGCCGGCGGGACGTCAGACGCCACTCGCGATCAGCACGGCGCTGGTCCGGAGACTCGAAACGCCGCCGTCAGGCGCAGCAGCGCTCACTGGGCGAGCGTGCGCCTCGCTTCGCTCAGCGCCTGTTGGCAGACGCTCCCATCGCCGGAGGCGTCCGCATCCTGCGCGCGCTTCATCGCCGCCGTAAACGCCTCCACCTGAGCCGGCGGAAGTTCGCCGAGGCTTTCCTCCGCGCCCGCGACGGAATTGAGCGTCGGCTGGCGATGCATGGTCGCGTAAGTGCTCTCCTCCCCCTCTCGGCCGGAAGCGGCCGCAGCATTCAGCCTGGCGTCGAACGCGGTTTGAACCGCGGCGATATCCGCCGTGCAGGGGCCTGCGTTAGCCGCCGCGGCGCTCGCCAACATGGCGCCGACGGCCAAGACCGTCATGCCAAAGCTTTTCATGATCCGATCCTCGCTGATGAATTCTTTCGGCACTGAAAAGACATCTTAGGCCTCGACTGTATTGAGACAAGGCCGCGGGAGCGACGCGACGACAACGGCTCCGACCTGCTTATGAAAGCGGCGCCCGTGCTAACCTCGCGGCGCCGTTGGCGAATCGCGCCGTCGGCGCTGGCGAGGCCGTCGCGTCCGAGCCGCCGCCGGCTTGCTTCAAATCTCTGGGACCTCGCCCCATGCCGCTGAGCGCAGAGCAACGCCTGGAACGCCTGACGACGCGCATCGCCGAGCTCACGCTCTGGCGAGCGCGTGAGACCGTCGAAATCGGCGGCTGGACCTTCGAGGGCGAACCGATCGCCGTCGGCGCCCCCTGGCCGATTCGCAAGGACGTCGTTCGGCTCTGCGCCCGCGCGGAAGTTCCCGAGGATTGGCCGCTCGAGGAGGCCCGTCTCAGCCTCAATCTCGGCGGCGAGAGTCTCGTCTCGCTGACCTTCGACGACGGCGGCGTTCGCCGCTTCGGCCTCGATCCCTACCACGAGGAGCTGCCGCTCGCCGGCAGCCGATTTGGCGTCGAAGCTGAAGCTACGCCGCGCCTGCCGTTCGGCCAGCCGGTCGTCGCGCCGCGTTTCACGCGCGCCGCGCTCCTATGGCTCGACGAGCCGGTTCGGCGGCTCGAGCGGCGGCTCACCCTCATCGCCGAGGCCGCAGAGGCGCTCAAGGACCAGGATGCGAGCGCCCATCTCATCGAGGCGGCGGAAGCGGCGCTGCGGGCGCTGCGATGGCCCTCGGCCACCCCCAGTTACACCGCCCGCGTCGCGCCCTCGCGCGCGCAGCAGACGATCTGGCGCCTGCCGGAGACGAATGCAAAGCCGGAGCCGCTCAGCGCCGACGAGCGCGCCAGCGTCGAGGCGGCCTACGAGCGCCTGACCGCGACGTTGCAAGCGCTTCAGCGGCGCTTTCCGCCGCTCGGCGAGGTCGCGCTCACCGGCCACGCCCATATCGATCTCGCCTGGCTGTGGCCGTATGGCGAGACGCGCCGCAAGCTGCGCCGCACCTTCCATACCGCGCTGTCGCTGATGGAGCGTTCGGCCGACTTCCGCTTCAACCAATCGACCGCGCATTACTACGCGCAGATCGAGGAGGACGATCCGGCCCTGTTCGCTCGCATCCGCGACGAGGTCGCGGCAGGACGCTGGGAGACATTGGGCGGCATGTGGGTCGAGCCCGACACCAACATGCCGACAGGCGAAAGCCTGGCGCGGCAGATCCTCTACGGCCAGCTCTATTTCCAGCGCGCCTTCGGCGTGCGCCACAATGTCTGCTGGCTGCCCGATTGCTTCGGCTTCTCGCCCGCGTTGCCGCAATTGCTGCGCCAGGGCGGCTTCGACAGCTTCTTCACCATCAAGGTCAATTGGTCCGAGACCAACCGCTTTCCGCACGACCTCTTCTGGTGGGAGGGGATAGATGGCAGCCGTGTGCTCGCGCACACCTTCGACAATCCGATCCGCGGCTACAACGGCGACGTTGGGCCGGCGGCGATTGCGCCGACATGGCGCAACTTCCGCGGCAAGACCGCGCACTCGCAGACGCTGCTGGTGGTCGGTTACGGCGACGGGGGCGGCGGTCCGACGCCGGAGATGGTCGAGCGCGAAAAGGAGCTGCGCGACTTTCCCGCTTTGCCGCGAGCGCGCTGGTCGAGCGTGCACGATTTCTTCGCCACCGCGCATGCGAGCGCAGCGCAGACGACGCTGCCGGTCTGGTGCGGCGAGATCTATCTCGAACTGCACCGTGCGACGCTGACGACGCAGGGTCGCGTCAAGCGCAAGCATCGCGCGGCGGAGCGTGCGCTGATCACCGCCGAAACAGTCGCTTCGCTCGCCCATATGCAGGGCGCCGCCGCGCCCCGCAGCCTCCAGACGGCATGGCGCACGCTGCTCAAGAACGAGTTTCATGACATCCTGCCGGGCTCGAGCATCCGCGAGGTCTACGAGGACGCCGAGGCCGAGCTCGACGGCGTGATCGCGAAAGGCTTGGCGGAGCAGAGGGAAGCGCTGGCGGCGATCGTCGCCGAGCTGCCGTCCGGCGACAGCGACAACGCCCTTGTCGTCGTCAACCCCTCGCTCTCCGCGCGCCCGATGCGTCTGTTGCTCGATGATGGAGAGGCGGTCGCGACCGAAGACAGCGCGCCGCCCCTCTCGATCATCGTTCTCGATCGCGCCAGGCTCAGCCCGCTCGCAGGCCTCAGCGTCAGCGCGAACCATATCGAGAATGCGCATCTGCGGGCGACGATCGGCGCCGACGGCGCCATCGAAAGCCTCGTCCACAAGCCGACGGGACGTGAGGCGCTCGCCGGACGCGGCAATCAGCTCTGGGTCTACCCGCAGGACAAGCCGCGCGCTTGGGACGCCTGGGACATCGAGGAAGACTATGCCGCCAGCGGCGAAGAGGTGCGCGAGGTCGAACGCGTCGACGTCGTCGAGCGCGGCCCGCATCGCGCGAGGCTCCGCGTCACGCGGCGCTATCGCGCCTCGACGATCACGCAGACCTATACGCTTTACGCCAACAGCCGCCGCCTCGACATCGTCACCGAACTCGACTGGCGCGACCGCCGCACGCTGCTGCGCACGCTGACCCCGGCGGCGGTGCGCGCGCCAAGCGCGACCTATGAATGCGCCTGCGGCGTCGTCGAGCGCCCGACCCATGCGAACACCTCGTGGGACGCCGCGATGTTCGAGGTCGCCGGCCATCGCTTCGCCGATCTCTCCGAGCCCGGCTTCGGCCTCGCCTTGCTGAACGACGGCAAATACGGCCACAGCGTTCGCGGCAATGTGCTCGGCCTCAGCCTCGTGCGCTCGCCCGTCTATCCCGATCCGCTCGCCGACGAAGGCGCGCATGAATTCACCTACGCGCTGATGCCGCACGCCGGCGATTGGCACGAGGGCGGCGTGCGCGAGGAGGCGGAAGACCTCAACCAGCCTCTGCTGAGCGTTTGCGCGCGCGGGCTCGCGCCGGGCGTCCATGCGCCGATCGCGTCTGATGGCATCCCCGCCGCCCTGTCTGCGCTGAAGCCCGCCGAGGACGGCGAAGGGCTGGTGCTGCGCGTCTACGAGCCGGCCGGCGCGCGCGGCCGCTTCGCTTTCACGTTGCCTGAGGGATGGAGCAACGCAGGGCCGGTCGATCTTTTGGAAGAGGCGACGGCGCGCGAGGGCGCGGACCTGCTGCCGTTCGAAATTCGAAGCTGGCGGCTACGGCGCAGTTAGACACGTTGCATTTTGATCGAACGCCCTCACCCCAACCTCTCCCGCATAGGGCGTCCGAAAGGACGCCCGTCTTTCGACGGGCTATGCGGGAGAGGGGGCTTGCGGCGCCGCTTAGTCCCTTCGCCCGCTTGCGGGAGCGGACGAATGCTGCGCATTCGCCTCGGGAAGGTGGCGCGAAGAGCCGGATGAGGGCCCTCCTACCGGATCAACCGCGCCAATGGCTGGACGACGCTGTAGAGCGCGCGCGCCTCGGGGGCGGGCCCGCGTCGCTCGCCGAGCGCCTCGACGCGCACGGCGAGCCGCGTCTCGTCGCGGATGAGCACGAGAATGTCCCCCGGCCGCACGGTCCGGCTCGGTTTGTCGAGAGCGAACTCGCCCCCGTCGCGCGAGACGAAAACGCAGCCCTCCTCCACCATCCGGGCGGCAAGGCTGCGCGTTTTGAAAAAGCGCCCGCGCCAGAGCCAAACGTCGACGCGGCAGCTCTCGCCCGCCTCGCTCATGCGGCGCTGTCGGGCGTCGCCGCCCGCTGGGCCCGCTTCCTGCGGCGCGGGCGGCGCGGCTGGGCGGGCGTCTTGACCAGCGGCGCGAGGGCGGCGAACGCCGTGGGCTCGGCGCCGGAGGGCCCCTTCGCCGCATTCGTCCGCCGCCGCCAAAGGCTCGGCTCGGCCGGATTTGGTTTGCCGACGCGCTCGAAGCCAAGCGCGCGAAGGATTTGCTCGCCCTGCCCCGCCTTCCACCCGAGGTCGGCGAGAAGCTGCGGCGTCAGCCGCACCGCTCCGGCCGCCTGCGGATCGGCGGCGCGCGCGAGCGCGTCGAGCCGCTCGAGCGATGCGACCGGCGCTGCGAACCCCGCGACCGCGCGCAGGCCCCGCAGCGACAGCGCCTCGGGCGGCGGCGGGGGATGTGGCAGCGCGGTCAACGCATCGAGCGCCGGCCGCCACCTGGGCCGCCCCAATTCGGCGAACACCGTCCCGAGCAGGCTCGCCGGGGGCGCGAGCAAAGCCGGAAGGTAAAGGTTGAAGGCGCCGAACCGCACGCCGAGCCCCTTGAGCGTGCGCCGTTCGTTGCGGCTCAAAGCGCGAAGCTGCGTCTCCGCTTTGCGCCGGTCCAGCACGCCGAATTGCTCAACGAGCTGATAGGCCACCCCGCGCGCGAGGCCTTTGAGCTGGCCGTCCGAAATCGCCGTCTTCAGGCGCTTGAGCACCCAAAGGCGTCTCGTGGCCTCCGCGGCGACGAACGCCTCGAGGCGGCGGACGGCGCGTTCGCGCGGCGCGTCGGCGCCGAACTCGCCGAAGAGGCGCACGCGCGGCGAAAACGGGCCGCCGCCGACGATCTCGCCTGAGGGATGGCCGCGCCACACGACGACGCCGCCGGGCTCCATCGCGAAGGCCTCGTCGCCCTCGCTGGCGAGCTCGCCGAGCCGGCGCGCGACTTCCGGCGCGACGGCGCGCTCGACCGCGCCCCGCAGCGCCCGGTTCTCCAGCGCCGAAGCGCCGCGCTCGGGCTCGAAATTGACCCCGGCGAGGCGGCCGACGACATGGCCCTCGACCGTCACGGCGCCATCGGCGCCGATGCCGCCGAGGATCGCCGCGCCGCCCTGGTTGAGGCTCCGCAGCAACGCGCTGGTGCGCCGGTCAATGAAGCGCTGCATCAGGCACTGATGCAGCGTGTCGGACAGACGGTCCTCCAGCGCGCGGGCGCTCGCCTGCCAGCCCTGGGGATCGGCGAGCCAGTCGGCGCGGTTGGCGACATAGGCGAGCGTGCGCACCCGCGCGAGCCGCGCCGACAGGGCGTCGATGTCGCCGTCGGTGCGGTCGAGCGCGGCGAACTGGCCCTGCATCCAGTCATCAGGGAGGCGCCGGTCGCGCTGCGTCAAATGCTCGAACATCATCCCGATCAGGCGCGTGTGCTCGTCCTGGGTCGTCTTGCGGAAGTCGGGTGTCTGGCAGACCTCCCACAGCCGGACGAGATTGGCCCGGTCGCGCGCGCGGCGGATCACCGTCTCGTCGGTCGCGAGCTGCCGCAAAGTCGTCTCGTCCTGGCTCTCCTCGGAAAGCTTCAGCCCTGGCGCCGGCGGCGGCGCGGCAAGCGAGCGCATGAGACCCTGCAGCGACCCGAAATCGAGCCGGGGATTGCGCCACTCGGCCGCTGCGACCGGCTGGAACACGTGGCCCTCGACGGCGGCGACGACGTCCGCGTCGAGGTCCGGGGCTTCGCCCGTGACGCCGAAGGTCCCATCCCTACGGTAGCGGCCGGCGCGGCCGGCGATCTGGCCGATCTCCTGGGGATGCAGCCAGCGCGAACGGCGCCCGTCGAATTTGCGCAGGCCGGCGAAGGCGACATGGTCGACATCCATGTTCAGCCCCATGCCGATCGCGTCGGTGGCGACGAGAAAATCGACCTCGCCGGACTGGAACAGCGCCACCTGGGCGTTGCGGGTGCGCGGCGACAGCGACCCCATCACCACCGCAGCGCCGCCGCGCTGGCGGCGGATCAGCTCGGCGATGCCGTAGACGGCTTCGGTGGAGAAGGCGACCACCGCGCTGCGGCGCGGCAGCCGGGTGAGCTTCTTGGGGCCGGCGTACGTCAACTGGGAGAAACGGTCGCGCGACTCGATCTCGGCCCCGGGACACAGGCGCCGGATCAGCGGCGCGACGGTCGCGGCGCCCATCAACATGGTTTCGGCCTCGCCGCGCGCGTGCAGCAGCCGGTGCGTGAACACGTGGCCGCGTTCCGGGTCGGCGCAGAGCTGGATCTCGTCGATCGCGACGAATTCAACCTTGCGGTCGAGCGGCATCGCCTCGACGGTGCAGACGAAATATTGCGGCGAGGGCGGCGTGATCTTCTCCTCGCCGGTGATCAGCGCCACGCAGCGTGGGCCGCGCGCCTTGACGATCCGATCGTAGATTTCGCGCGCCAGCAGCCGGAGCGGCAGGCCGATCATCCCGGAGGAATATGCGAGCATGCGCTCCACTGCGAGATGCGTCTTGCCGGTATTGGTCGGGCCGAGGACGGCGCGCAGGCGCGAAGCGCCCCGACCGATGAAGGGAGCGCTCATGCAACACCAGATGGGGAATGCGGCGCCGCGCCGCAATGGCCGCCCCGGCCAGTCGCGGATGTTGGCCTGGCGAAAAACGCGGGCTGCCGAGACATCGCATTGGGAAATAAACGCGATTCGCCCCAGGTGTCAAAGCGTCCCCCTGCGGGGCCAGGGAGCCCGAAGCCGCCGCCTTACTGCGGCGTCGCCTTGCGCTTGCCGCCCGCCGAACCCGGCGCGTGCAGGTGCGTCTCGATGTAATTGGCCGCTTGCCAATAAAGGCGGCTGTTCGCCTGGGAGCCGAGTTGCAGCGCGATGTCCGCCAGGTGCAACGCCTCTTCGCTAGCGCCGGCGCCGTGGCGTACGATCAGATCGATCGCGACGGCCCGGACTTCGTCCGAAGAGGGTCTCGACCAAGGCAGTTTCACGAAGCCCCTCCGCTCGCTCCCCAAAATCGATCTTGCGTCTCCACCGTTTTGGCGCATCCGACCCTCCGGCGACCCGAGCGGGAGCCGCCGCCTGGAAAGGATCGATGCGACGGGGTGAGCCCCAGGCGCGCCTGGGGCTCGGTACGCTTTTACACTTACGCTTGACCTAGGGACACGCGCGCTCAGAGCATCGTTCAACAAGAGAGGCCCGTCCATCCCACCTTTTGGTCTACCGGCTAACACTAATGGGTGAGGCCAACCTCGTCCGGACCCCGGCGCCCGCCGCATCGCGGCAGAATTCTCACGCTCCAGCGGCCTCCCCACTCGCAAAATGGGCGAAATGCCATTATAGCCGCGTGCGCGAGGCCCAACCCGCCTCACACAGGAGCCTTCATGAAAGCCATTCTGCAACCCCCGGCTCGCCGGTTCGCATTTTCCGCCGCCTCCGCCCTGGGCGCGGTTCTGCTGCTGGCGGGGATCGCACACGCGGAGCCGAAGGTCCTCGCCAAGGTGGACGGCGTTCCGATCACCGAGGACGACGTGAACGACGCGCTCCTCGACATTGGGCCCGGCCTTCCCCAGAAGCTCGAAGGCCCGGAGCGCCAAAAGTACGTGCTCGACTACCTCATTGACCTGAAGCTCGTCGCCAAAAAGGCAGAGGCCGACAAGCTCGACCAGGGCTCCGATTTCGCCCGCCGCCTCGCCTACTATCACGACAAGCTGGCGATGGAGTCCCTGCTCGGCGAGGTCGCCAAGTCGGCCACCACGGACGAAGCGGAGCACAAGGCCTACGACGAAGCGGCCAAGGCGCAGCCGCCGGTCGAGGAGATCCACGCCCGCCATATCCTGCTGCCGACCGAAGACGCGGCCAAGGCGGCGCTCGCGCGCATCAAGAAGGGCGAGGACTTCGCCAAGGTCGCGACCGAATTGTCGAAGGACCCCGCCGGCGACGGCGGCGATCTCGGCTGGTTCACCAAGGACCGCATGGTCCCCGAATTCGCCGACGCCGCCTTCAAGCTCCAGCCCGGCCAGGTGTCGGAGCCGGTGAAGAGCCAGTTCGGCTGGCACATCATCAAGGTCGAAGGGCGACGCATGAAGACCTTCCCGCCCTTCGATCAGGTCAAGGATCAGGCAGCCCACTACGTCGCTCAGAAAGCGCAGAGCGACCTGATCGCCTCACTGCACCAGGGCGCGAAGATCGAGCGCATGGACGAGGATCAGAAGCCCGCCGCCGCGCCGACACCGGCGCCGACGCCCGCGCCGACCGGCGACGCCAAGCCCAAGACGCCCTGATCAAAACCGGTACGACGGCCGGAAACGGCGACGCTCAGAGCGTGATCGACGAAGCCTTCGGGCTTTTCGCCGGTCACGCTCCTTCTTTCTCCACGAGGACCTTCGCCCGATGGCCGCCGCAGCCCCGCTCTCTCCGCTTGCGCCCAAAAAGTATCCCGCCCTGCCCGAGATCGAGGGCGTTCGCTTCGCGACGATCGCGGCGGGCGTGCGCTACGCTGGCCGCACGGACGTGATGCTCGCGCTGTTCGATCGGCCGGCGCAGGTCGCCGGCGTCTTCACGCGCTCGAAGTGCCCATCGGCCCCCGTCGACTGGTGCCGCGCCAATCTTGAGAAGGGCGAGGCGCGCGCGCTGATCGTCAATTCGGGCAACGCCAACGCTTTCACCGGCGCTGTCGGCGCCAAAGCTGCGGCGAACGTCGCCCATGCGGCGAGCAAGGCGACCGGCGCGGCGCCGCATGAAATCTACATGGCCTCGACCGGCGTGATCGGCGAGCCGCTCGACGCCGGCAAGATCATCGACGCGTTCGACGCGCTGACCGACGCCGCGCGGCCTGACGGGCTGATGGACGCCGCCAAGGCGATCATGACGACCGACACTTTCCCCAAGGTCGCGACGGCGCGCGTAAAGCTTGGCGAGACGGAAGTGACCCTCAACGGCATCGCCAAGGGCGCCGGCATGATCGCGCCGGACATGGCGACGATGCTGTCGTTCGTCTTCACTGACGCGCCGATCGCCGCCGCCCCGCTGCAGGCGCTGCTGAGCAAGTCGGTCAACCGTTCGTTCAACGCCATCACCGTCGACAGCGACACCTCGACCTCCGACACGTTGCTGCTGTTCGCGACCGGCGCCGCCGCCGCGCGTGGCGCGCCCGAGATCGACGATGCCGCCGACCCGCGCCTCGCCGCCTTCCGCCGCGCGCTCGACAAGCTGCTGCTCGACCTCGCTCAGCAGGTGGTGCGCGACGGCGAGGGCGCGCGCAAGTTCATCGAAGTCCGCGTCGCCGGCGCCGCCTCGCGAAAGGCCGCCAAGCGCATCGCGATGTCGATCGCCAATTCCCCGCTGGTCAAGACGGCGGTCGCGGGCGAAGACGCCAACTGGGGCCGCGTCGTGATGGCGGTCGGCAAGGCGGGCGAGAAGGCCGAACGCGACAAGCTCGACATTTTCTTCGGCGACATCCGCGTCGCACACGCGGGCCTGCGCGACCCCGACTACGACGAGGCGGCGGCGTCCGCCTACATGAAGCGGCAGAAGATCGTCATCAGCGCCCATCTCGGCGTCGGGACCGCCACCGCCAAGGTGTGGACCTGCGACCTGACGAAAGAATACGTCGCGATCAACGGCGACTACCGGTCGTGAGACTGCTGCTGGTCGTCGCCGCGGCGCTGGTCGACGCCGACGATCGGGTGCTGATCGCGCAGCGCCCCGAGGGCAAAGCGCTCGCGGGCCTGTGGGAGTTTCCGGGCGGCAAGCTCGACCCGGACGAGCGGCCGGAAGAGGCGCTGATCCGCGAGTTGCGCGAGGAACTCGGCATCGCCGTCAAGCCGGCCTGCCTTGCGCCGCTGACCTTCGCCAGCCACGCCTACGACGACTTCCACCTGCTGATGCCGCTCTATGTCTGCCGGCGCTGGGAAGGCTTCGTGCAGCCGCGCGAAGGACAGGCGCTCAAATGGGTGCGCGCGAAGGAGTTGCGCGATTACCCCATGCCCCCGGCCGACGCGCCGCTGATCCCGCACCTGATCGACCTGCTGGGCTGAGGTCTGCCCTCGCGCGGCCGTCGGCGTCGATCGCCGATTGCTTGTCCGGCGCCGACATCGTCCGATCGCAGTCACCTTATTTTTTGTAAATTGTCATATAACCGTCATAATAGTGTCATGTGATCGATATGTCGGCGGAGATCATCGGGGCGTGTAGCGCTCCGGATGGGCCGGCAGCTCCATGCAATTGCTGGCGGCCCCGGTCGCGGCGGACAGCAACGCCGCAGAACTTGATTCGCCTCGGAAGGGGCTGGCCTCCGCCCCGAGTCCCTCCTCGCGAGTCGCGGCCACGTCGCCTGGAGGCGATCATGAAACGCACCTACATCGCTATATGCGCCTTGATGTCACTTTACGGAGCGGCCATGGCTCAAGGCTGGCCCCCTTACCCTGTGAGCCGACAGGGGATCGCATGGGCCGACGAGGCGTCGCCCTCGCTCTATCCCGCCGACCGTTACGTCCGAAATGCAAACAATTGCGGGCCGGAATTGGTCCGGGCGGTCTGGGGCCGGTACGGCGAGCTTCTCGGCTACGCCTGCTACCGCAACCCGAACGGAAGCTGACCGCGCGTCGGTCGATTGGTCGAAACGCGACCTGAGGCCGCCGCGGTGCGCCTTCGCTGGCGGCGATGTCGGGGGATGACCGACGGTCTCGAGATTGCTGCGCTCCGTCCGCCCGAATCTGGCCCCGCGCATGTCGCCGGTTGGCATGCGCGGCAAGCGGTTGCTTATGCACGACTTGCGGCGAATATCGTCGAGTGACGAGGTCTATTTGGGTGAAAAGGATTCATCGCTGAACGGCGATGTCTCCAGCGGGGACAGCCTCGGCACTCTAATCGTTATGAAGCCAAGCCCGGCGGCTTCATGACAGGTGTTGCACGCCGCCGTAAGCCGACTATAGGCTTTCACGAACCCGGCGCTGTCCTTCGCCCCGATCGCCCGCTCAACCTCGTCCGTCGGGGTCATCATCATCGTCATGTCAGCCTTGGGAAGGTTTGGATATAGCCTCCTCGCATCCCGAATCGTCGCTCTGATTTGGATCACTTCATAGTTTGCCAGTCCCCAGTTCCCCACTTCGCCCGCATACCATAACTTGAAGTGTCTCAACTGAGTGGCGACCATGATGTCGGCGAGGCTCGGTTGGTATGGTTGTTGCAATGCTTCCGGCTGTTGCTCCGCAGCCAAAACCGGAAAGGATAGTCCCGTCGCCAGGACGAAAACGACCATGTGATGCTTCATTTCGGTTGCTCGCTCTTCCAGAATAATCTGGCGCCAACGATACCGCCCAAAATGCATTCTCGGAAAGCACTTCATTGGTTGTCATGCGGCCGGAGCGCTGGGAAGGCTCGTGCGGCCGCGCAAAGGACCGGCGCCCACATGGGTGAGCGCGAAGGACTTGCGCGACTATCCTATGCCCCGACCGACGCGCCGCGGATCCCGCACTTGATCGATCTGCTGGCCTGAGCGCCTCAACCGCGCCGTTGCGCCCAGCGGCCGGCGAACCACGATTCCCAAGACCGCGCGGCGAGTTGCTCGGATCGGCGGCGTGGGGCGCCGGCTCGTGCTTCGCTTTGCCGCACTTAAATTTATATTAGTTGTTACAAAACCGTCATGGTCATATCATCGCACAGCCAATTATCGGTTGTCATCGGGTGTAACTCACACACGATCGTATTTATAGTAATTTCTGTACGGACGCACCAAGCCTCCGTATTTTAAGTCACGTGGCGGTACGCTCATTTATAGTAATATACACTAGACGATCGCGATCGATTTACTGGTGTCGCTCTTGGGGCCTGCCCCGAGCCGCTCGTAAGCTAGTCGAATGAAGTCGTCAGGAGGCAATTATGAGACGAATGTGTATCGCAGGATTTGCCGTGCTTTCGGTGTCTTCAGCGGCCTTGGCCCAAAGCGCATTCAATCCGATCAGCCACCGGGAGATCGAACGCGCCGCCGCCGCGTCGATGTCCCTCTACCCCGCCGACCATTACGTGCGGCACGCCAACAATTGCGGACCCGACATGGCGCGGGCCGTCTGGGGACCGAACGGAGCTCTTCTCGGCTACGCCTGCTACATGAACTCAAACGGCTGAACCCGCCACAGGCGTCGAGGACGGCGGCCCGGCTTGGCCGCCTTCCCCCGCGCACTCGGCGAGGTCCCTCTCGACCTCGCACCAGGCGGCGCGGGAGGGCGAGGGCGCTGGCAAATTCATCGACGCCGCGGCCCGGCGCCGCTCATCTGCGCCAGTCCGGCCCACGACGCCGCGCGAAGGACAGCGCCCGCAAAGGATCTGCGCGACGATCCCATGTCCCGGCGGGACGCGCCGCCGATCTCGCCTCCGACCGATCTCCTGGACTGAACATTTCGGCCGCGCGTTGCGCGAAGCGAACGATCGAGCGCCTAATTTCTTGGCGATGCCGGCTCCTCTGCTTCGTTTTGTCGCACTTAATTTTATATTAGTTGTTATATTACTGTCGCAGTCGCATATTGGCGTCACCAAAGATCGGTTGTCACCGACGCGAATTCGAACGCGATCATCGTCGAATAACTTCTATACGGACGCCTTGACCTCCGTATTGAAATTTTCCGACGCCACGAGCGCTCGACATCAAACGGCGACAACTCGATTTATTGGCAAACATCTTGGAGCTTGCTTCGAGACTGTCGACGACTGCTGGCAAGGAGGCGTTGGCTTTCGCGCGGCATCGCAACACCGCTTCGTCTGGATCCGCATGGGAAGCACCCGACCTCGGCCAGAGGCCGCCCCAGCGTGTCGAACAAAGCCATCAGGAGGCAATTATGAGCCGTATGTTTATCGCTGTGTTGGCCCTGCTGTCGGTTTCTTCGGCGGCCTTCGCCCAAAGCGCCCCGACCCTCCGCCAGGAGATCGCGGACGCGGCCGCCAGGTCAATGTCGCTGCATCCCGCCGACAACTACGTCCGAAACGCGAACAGATGCGGCATGGAATTGTCGCGCGCGGTCTGGGGACAGAATGGAACCCTTCTCGGCTACGCCTGCTACCGCAACTCGAACGGCTGAACGCTGCCATAAGCGTCGAGGAAGGCGGCCCACGCTCGGCCGCCCTCCCCGCCGTCGCCCGGCAGATGGCGTAAGGGCGGTCGCAAATTTATCGCGACCCTCATCGCCGCAGGCCGCAGGCGAAGAATGGATGCGCGCCAAAGGATGCAACGTCGCTTTCGCCTGGATTTGCATGGGAAGAGCCGGCCTCCGCCCCGAGGCCGCTTCCCGCGAGTCGCTTCAAAGTTGCCGGGAGGCGAGCATGAATCGTATGTGTATCGCTGTATTCGCCGTGATGTCGGTTTCCTCGGCGGCCCTCGCCCAAAGCGCTGTCAATCCTCCGCAGGTCAGTCACGGGGAGATCGAACGCGCCGCCGCCATGTCGATGTCCCTCTACCCTGCCGACCATTACGTGCGGAACGCCAACAATTGCGGTCCCGAGATGGCGCGGGCGGTCTGGGGACCGAATGGAGCCCTCCTCGGCTACGCCTGCTATAGCAACCCGAACGGCGGCTGAACGATGCGTCGTAGAAGGCGGCGCCGGTAACAGCCGCCACGATCCGATGCGGCCACTGACCTTGCCGGCTCGCTGTTTCATCCCGCGATTTTGATCCGGCATCGCCTCGATTTGATTTGAAGCGGCCGGACGGCTTGCGACCATATTCGCTCAGCGAGATCTCGAACGCGCGCAACCGGGCGCCGCCCCCGCGCGTTCCCCCTGCGAAACGCGCGGATCTCGCGAGGAGGCGATCATGAAGCGCATTTGCATCGGTCTTGTCGTTCTCATATCGGCGTCCTCTGCGGCCTTGGCCCAAGGCGACGGCGCCCACGCCCGGCCCAGCTTCCGAGACATCGCGCGCTACGACAACGAAGTGTCGACGCTCTATCCCATGCGTTACGTGCGCAACGCCAACAATTGCGGTCCCGATTTGTCGCGGGCGGTGTTTGGCCCGAACGGCGTCATCCTGGGCTACGCCTGCTATAGAAACCCGAACTTCCGCTGACGCCCGGCTGCAAGACGCGAGGAGCGACGGTCCGATCGCCGGCGGGCCCGTGTTCGACACTTCGATTTGAATTGAAAACGCCGGAAGCGCGTGCTCCATGGCGCGGTCCATGTTTGGCGGTGACGGCCTCGCCCGAGCCAATGGCGTCGACATCGCGCGGAGGCGGTCATGAAGAATACTGGCATCGCGGCAATCGTTTTGCTTTCGGTTTCCTCCGGGGCGCTGGCCCAGCAAGCGAGCAGCGCGCCAGCCAGCCTGGACGAGCTAGCGCGCGCCGACACCGAGGCGTCGACCGCATACGCCGACCGCTACGTGTACAACGCCAACGAGTGCGGCATGGAGTTGTCGCGGGCGATCTGGGGAAAGAACGGCGCCATTCTGGGCTACGCCTGCTTCAATGACCCGAACGGTCTCTGACGCGCGCCCCCGCTCTCGGGCGCCGTCGGCGGCAATCCTGGGTTAACCAGCCAAGGCGCATCGTCGGGTCATGTCTGACGACCTCGCGACTGCCGCTTTGCCCGCCGCCCCCGATTTGGCGGCGCATGTCGTCAGTTGGCTCGCGCATTTGAAAAATGAGCGCCGGCTCGCCGCGCTCACCATCGAGGCTTACGGGCGCGACGTCCGGCAGTTCCTCGCCTTCCTCGCAAAACGGTTCGACGCCCCGCCTGCGCTCGGCGACTTCGTCGGCCTCGTTCCCGGCGATCTACGCGCCTTTCTCGCCAGTCGCCGGGCGGAAGAGATCGACGGCCGCTCCCTTCAGCGCGCCCTCTCGGCGCTGCGCTCGCTCGCCCGCCACATCGAACGGGAAGGCGCGGGCGCGGCCTCCGCGTTCGGCGCGATCCGCGCGCCCCGCGCCGCGGCGCGCCTGCCCCGCCCGCTCGCCGTCGCCGACGCGAAGATGGTCGCCTCGGCCGAAACCCGCGCCGGCGAGCCGCGCGAGCCTTGGATCCTCGCCCGCGACGCCGCCGTGCTCTCCCTGTGTTACGGCGCCGGCCTGCGCATTAGCGAGGCTCTCTCGCTGCGCCGGGTCGACGCTCCGATCGGCGACGTCGACGCCCTCACGATTATCGGCAAAGGCGGCAAGGCGCGCGGCGCGACGATCGTCAAGCCGGTCCGCGCCGCGATCGAGGACTATCTGCGCCTCTGCCCGTACGTCCTAAAGGTCGACGGACCGCTGTTCGTCGGCGCCAAGGGCGGCCCGCTGTCGCCGCGCATCGTCCAGCTCGCCATGGAGAGCCTGCGCGGCGCGCTCGGCCTGGCCGACAGCGCGACGCCGCACGCGCTGCGCCATTCCTTCGCCACGCATCTCCTCGCGCGCGGCGGCGATCTGCGCACGATCCAGGAACTGCTCGGCCATGCCTCGCTCTCGTCGACCCAAGTCTACACCGCCGTCGACGGCGCCCGCCTCATCGCCGCCTATCGCGCCGCCCACCCGCGCGCCTGACGGGCGGGCGCAAGCGGTGTAAGGTCCGCCCTCTTCCTGAGCGAGGGTGAAACCGCAATGTCCCCAAAACGCATCGTCTTCACCGGCGGAACCGGCAAGGCTGGGCGCCATGTGATTCCGCATCTACTTCTCAAGGGCCACCGCGTCCTCGATGTCGATCTGAAGCCGATCGATCTGCCTGGCGTCAACACGCTCCTCGCCGACCTCACCGACAGCGGGCAAGCCTTCAACGCTCTGACGACCCATTTCGGCTTCGACGGCTTCGACGGCGGCAGACCGGCTCAGCCGCCGGACGCGGTGGTTCATTTCGCGGCGATCCCGCGGGTGATGATCGCACCCGACAACGTCACCTTCGACGTCAACGTGAAGAGCACCTACAACGTGATCGAAGCGGCGATGAAGCTCGGCGTGCGCAAGGTCGTCATCGCCTCGAGCGAGACGACCTACGGCGTCTGCTTCGCGGAGGGCGACAAGGACTTCCATAGCTTCCCGCTCGAGGAGAACTACGACGTCGACCCGATGGACAGCTATGGCCTGTCGAAGGTCTGCAACGAAAAGACGGCCCGCGCGTTCGCGATGCGCTACGGCGCCGACATCTACGCGCTGCGCATCGGCAACGTGATCGAGCCGCACGAATACGAGCAATTCGCAGCGTTCCAGGCCAATCCGATGATGCGCAAACGCAACGCCTGGAGCTACATCGACGCGCGCGATCTCGGCGAGATCGTTCATCTGTGCTTGGAAAAGGACGGCCTCGGTTTTGAGGTCTTCAACGCCGTCAACGACACGATCACGCTCAACACGCCGACCCGCGAGTTCCTGGCCAGCCACTGCCCGAACACGCCGATCACCCGCCCGCTCGACAAATTCGAGGCGCCGCTGTCGAACCGCAAGGCGCGCGAGGTGCTGGGCTTCAAGGAGGCGCACGACTGGCGCAAGTACGTGCGCGCCAAATAGGCTCGTTACGTGCGAACCCCAATGCCGTCATTGCGAGCGGAGCGAAGCAATCCAGCGGCGCCGCGATTCCAAGCGGAGCCATGGTTGCTTCGGAGCTCACGCTCCTCGCAATGACGGCTTTGGTTCACAGCAGGCCGTCGAACCGCAAGGCGCCTGAGCTGCTGGGCTTCAAGGAGGCGCACGACTGGCGCAGGTACGTGCGCGCCAAATAGGCTCGTTACGTGCGAACCCCAATGCCGTCATTGCGAGCGGAGCGAAGCAATCCAGTGGCGCCGCGTTTCCAAGCGGAGCCAGGATTGCTTCGGAGCTCACGCTCCTCGCAATGACGGCTTTGGTTCACAGCAAGCCGTTCTTCTTGAGAATGTCGTCCGCGTTGTTCTTGTCGATCAGCATCGTCGGCAAGGTGATGACGGGCTCGATCTTCTCGCCGTTGAGCAGCTTGATCGCCTGCCGCAGCCCCTCGGCGCCTGGCGTCGCGTAGAGGAAGGTCGCGGTGAGTTCGCCCTTGTGCACCCAGGTCACGCCTTCATCAGGCAGGCCGTCGATGCCGATGAAGAACTTGATGCTCTTTTCGCGGCTCGCGTCCTTGGCCGCGAGATAGGCGCCATAGGCCATCGGATCGTTGTGGCCGTAGACGAGGTCGATCTGCTCGTTGTTGCGCAGCGCCGTGGTCATGATGTTGTAAGCCTGATCCTGCTTCCAGTCGCCCGACTGGTTGTTGAGCAGATATTTGATGCCCGGTTCCTTGTCGGTGTGGGAATGGAAGCCGTCGTGCCGATCGTGTGCCGGCTGGGTGCCCATGCCGCCCCAGATTTCGACGACGTTGCCTTGCGCCTTGCCGGGGCCGCCGAGCAGCTTGACTGCATATTCGCCGGCGGCGCGGCCGATCAGCGCATTGTCGCCGCCGATGAACTGGGTGATCCGCTTGGTGTCGACGTTGCGATCGAGCACGATCACCGGAATCTTGGCGTCGAGCGCCTTCTCGACGACGCCGGTCAGCCCGGCCAATTCCTTGGGCGAGACGAGCAGAACGTTGACCTGCTGGACGATCAGGTTCTCGCAATCGGCCACCTGCTTTTCGGTCTTGTCCTGACCGTCGGTGATGATCAGATTCACCTCGGGATGTTTCTTCGCCTCGGCCTCGATGTCCTTGTTGAACTGCACGCGCCAAGGCTCGAGAGTCGTGCATTGGCTGAAGCCGACGTTCCATTTCGCCGCCGCCTTGGCCGGGCTCCAACCGACGGGCAGGTAGGTGACGATCGACGCGCCGGCGACGCTCGCCGAGAGCTTGAGGAAGTCACGACGTTTCATTGATGTCCTCCCTTGCTGCAGTCATAACGCTGCGCGGCCGAGTTTTGCCGGCCGATCCCACCGGCGCCGGCGCAATAGGCGGCGCGCTGCGCCGCCATCTCGCCAGGAGCTGGCCAAGATTCTGTTCCTGCACGAGCACGGTGCAGACGATGATGAGGCCTTTCATGACGAGCTGGACGTTGGAATCGATGTTCTGAAGCTGCAGGATGTCCGAAAGCAGCCCGAAGATGAGAACGCCGACGAAGGTTCCCGCCAGCCCACCGCGGCCGCCCATCAGGCTCGTGCCGCCGATGACGACCGCGGCGATCGCATCGAGCTCGAGACCGGAGCCCGCATCGGGCTTGCCCTGCCGGTATTGTGCCACGAACAGCACCCCGGCCACCCCGGCGAGCAATCCGGAGAGCGCATAGGCGGCGAATTGAACCTGCGCGACCTTGATCCCCGAGAGCTTCGCCGCCTCGATATTGCCGCCGATGGCGTAGACGTAACGCCCGAAGGTGGTGAAGCGCAGGATGGCGCCGAACACGACAATCGCCGTCAGAAAGAAGAGGCTCGGCATCGGCAGCACGCCCCACAACATCGAGCGCAGGACCTCGAAGCTCTCGGTCGCGTTCGTGCCGGTGTAGACGGCGATGACCGCGTTGTCCTGCCCGGCGGTCAACCGCCCGATGCCGAGGGCGCCGACCATCATCGCCAGCGTCGCGATGAAGGGCTGCATACGCCCAAATACGATCAGGCCGCCGTTGATCGCGCCGAGCATCATGGCGACGCAAGGCGTCACGAGCAGGACGGCGAGCACGCCGAATTTCGTCGGAACCTCGCTCACCGCGAACGCTGCGACCGCGCCTGCCGCTGCGAGCCCGAGCAGGGCGGGAACGCCGGCGCTTCGCCACGGGCTGAGCGGTGCGTCGTGGCGCACTCCGGCACTCGCGTCGCGGCCGCGCGCCATACCAGCGAATACGAAGCGCGTCAGCAAAGCGAGCGCGAAGAAGCCGACCAGCGCCGCCGCGGGAACGCCCATCGCGGAGGCCGGCGTCCAGCCGGGCTTGGTGAGCAGCATCGCGCAGACGATCGTCGAGAAGCCCATCACCGAACCGACGGAGAGGTCGATGCCGCCGAGCAGGATGACGATCGTCATGCCCGTCGCCACCAGCCCGGTGATAGACACCTGCCGCAGCACGTCGGTGAGATTGCCATAGGAGAGAAAAATGTTCCGGCCGGCCGAAGTATGCGGCGAAGCCAGCGCGCCGATCAGGCAGATGATCAGGAGCCCCCAGTAGAGCTTGGTGCGCGAGAGGATGCGGAGCAGGCTCATGAATGCAGCCCCTCCAGCGCGAGGCCGGTCCCCGGCGCGGCCAGACGCATGACCGCCTCCTGAGTCGCCTCGGCGCGCGGCAGAAGACCCGTCTGGCGCCCTTCGCACATGACGAGAACCTCGTCCGACAACAACAGCAGTTCCGGCATCTCCGAGCTCACCACGACGATGCCGAGGCCGCTCGCCGCCAACTTGAAGATGAGTTCGTAGATCTCCTGCTTGGCGCCGACGTCGATGCCGCGCGTCGGCTCGTCGAGCAGGAGAATACGCGGCCGCGTGGCGAGGCACTTGCCGATGACGACCTTTTGCTGGTTGCCGCCGGACAGCGTCGCCGCGATCTGGTCGATCCCGGAGCAGCGGACCGACAGCCGCTCGACGACGTCCTCGGCGAGCGCCGCTTCGCGCGCGAAATCGCGCAAGCCGAAGCGCGCCATAACGCCGACCGACGGCAACGCGACATTGTCGCGCACCGAGGCGCCGAGATGCAGGCCGCGCGATTTGCGATCCTCTGTCACCAGCGCGACGCCCAGCCGATAGGCGTCGGCGGCCGAGTGGATCGAGGCCTCCTCGCCGTCGATGGCGATCCGGCCGCCGCGCCAGCCGGGCGCGACGCCGAAGATCGATTCGAGAATCTCCGTGCGACCGGAGCCGAGCAGGCCGCCGACGCCGAGAATCTGACCGCGCCTGAGATCGAAATCGACGCCGTGCAGCACGCGGCGCCAACCGCGACGGTTGACGACGTCCAATGTGAGGCCGCGCACGTTGAGGACGACGGGGCCCCAATCCTCCCGCGCCGAGCGGCGGCTCGGCGGCATTTCGCGCCCGACCATCGCCGCGATGATGGCGCCGCGCGACAGCTTTTCGATCGGCGCGGTGATGACATGCCGCCCGTCGCGCAGCACCGTCACCCTGTCGGCCAGCGCGAGCACCTCGTCGAGCCGGTGCGAGGTGTAGACGATCGCGACCCCGTCGGCGGCCAGTTGGCGCACGACCTTGAACAAGGTCTCGCATTCCTGGGACGACAGCGCCGAGGTCGGCTCGTCCATGATCAGAATGTGCGCGTCGAGCGACAGCGCTTTGGCGATCTCGACGAGCTGTTGTTCGCCGACCCTCAGCTCCGCGACGCGGCTGTCTGGATCGATGTCGATGCCGAGGCGGCCCAGCAGCCTGACAGCCGCCGCGACAATCCGCCGACGGTCGATCAACAGGCCTGCGATCAGCGGCTCGCGGCCGAGGAAGATGTTCTCCGCGACCGACAATTCGGGAACGAGATTGAGCTCCTGATGGATGATCGCAATCCCCGCGCGCTCCGCGTCGCGCACGCCGGTCAGGCGCAGGGGATCGCCATCGACGCAGATCGTCCCCTCGTAGTCGGTCAGCACGCCGGCGAGGATCTTCATCAGCGTCGACTTGCCGGCGCCGTTCTCGCCCATCAGCGCGTGAACTTCGCCGCCTTCCAGATCGAAGTCGACGTCATGCAGCGCCGTGACGCCGGCGAACGACTTGAAGACGCGCTCGGCCGCCAGCGCAGGGACGCGCCCGGTCTCGCGATCGGCGCCGCGCGCCGTTGCGGTCGGCTCCAGGTTCGACTGCGCGCCCACGCTGCGCCGCCCTTGAGGGCTGCCGAGCTCCATGGTGGTCTCTTCCCCTGGAACTACGTCTTGCGACGTCGCGCGGCTGAACCCGAAGGTTCGTCGCGTCGTTACTGACATGCTAGGTGTCCTAGCGGGCGAGTCAAGCCTTGGGGACGGGAAGAAGCCGGTGAAAGCGCCGCACGCGGCGTCGGGCCGGCGGCCCGAGCCGCAAGCTGCGGCTCTGGCCTTGGGGGTTTGGCAGTCGATCGGATGAGGCGTTCTCGCCCTGGAATTCTTATCCGATCGCCACGCTTGTCGAGGTCTGGGCGGAGATGGAGACGGAGGTGGAGCTCGTGGTGGAGCTCGACGAGTTCGAGCTCAAGATCGAGACCGCGCTCGACGAACTGGTGGAGGAATCGGAGCTGCCCTGCGGGCGATGGCCGCCGCCGCGATGCGCCCGGTCAGCCGAGCTGGTGGAACTCGAACTCGCGGTCGAGGCCTGCGACGATTCGGTCGACGCCGAAACCGACGAACTTGACGAAGCGGAGGTGACCGGAGCGGGCCCGCTCGTTCCTCCGAGCTGCGAGAGGAACGTGAGGACCGACGCGGGCAGACCGACGGTGCTCGGAGCGCCGACCGACGGGCTCGACGCGCCGGCGGATGTCGAGGCGCTCGCGCTCGACGAACTCGAGGCGCTGCTCTGGTTGGGGGAGGTCTGTTGCAACATAGAAACAGCGCTTTGGCTGCTTACCGTGAGGCTCATGAAATTGCCTATCAAAATGAGACAAAGTAACGCGAGAACCCTCGAAGCCGTTTCCTAACGAAGGATTAACCGTCCCACAATTGTTCGTGATGCGCTTAGGCGCGCGGCCTCACGCTGGCGCCGCGCCAGGGACGCGGCAGACCTGCTGACCGACGTGGCCGATCTCCAGCGACAGCGCCGCATCGCACCAGATGCGGAAGCCCGCTTCGCGCGCGCGGTCGCAGAAGACGTAGTCCTCACCGAGGATGTCGCCGGAGGCCTCGTCCGCGCCGAAACGAAAGTGGGGTTCCGACAGCGCGTCGAACACCTTCATGCGGATCAGAAGACAGCCTGTCGGAATGCGATGCATTTCGGTGAGCCCGCGGGCATCGCAAGTCGGCTCGCTCTGCAACGCCGTTCCCAGAATCGAATAGGGCGGCACGCGCTTCGCGTAAGTTGCGCCGACAATGTCCTCGCTATGCAGCAGCAAGCGATGCAGCGTCGTACGCGGGAAGACCATGTCGCTGTCGATGAAGAAAATGAAGTCGCAGCCCATCTCGCGCGCATATTTGACGCCGTTGTTGCGGGCGACGGCGACGATCGACGACTTGTTGTTGACAATAGGCGTCTCGAGCGGAGGCGTCGAATTGCACAAGCCCGCGAGCGCGAGAGCGAAATCGGCGTGCACCATGTCGCCGGAGGGGAAGCAGATGGCGACCTTCGGAAGCGCGGCGTTCATGGTCTCCAACCGAATCGGCGCAACGCGCGTGGGTTCTCTATAGGGGCAAAGCGAATGCCCGCTCAAGCTCGCGGCGCTTCACGTTCCGCGCGGCTTCGCCCTGTTGGTCGGCGCGGCGCTCGCGGGGTTCTCGGGCCAGAAATGGCGGGGATAGCGGCCGCGCAGATCGGCCCGCACGGCCCCCCACGAGCCTTTCCAGAAGCCAGGAAGATCGCGGGTGATCTGGATCGGCTGGTGGGCCGGCGACAGAAGGTGCAGCGTCAGCGGCACGCGCCCGCCCGCCAGCGAGGGATGTTCGCCGAGGCCGAACAGCTCCTGCACGCGCAGCGCAATGCTGGGACCGCCTTCGGCCTCGTAATCGACAGGAGCCGCGGTGCCGGTGGGTGCGACAAAATGCGTCGGCGCCTCCGCCTCGAGGCGGCGCGAGAGATCGTAAGGCAGCAGCGCCCGCAGGGCGTGCGCGAAATCCTCGCTCGACAGCTCGTCGAGGCGCGTCTTGCCGAACAGCGCCGGAGCCAGCCAATCGGGAGTTGCGGCGAGCGCCTCGTCGGAAAGATCGGGCCACGGCTCGCCCTCGGCGCGGCGCAGGAACATCACCCGGCCGCGCCATTGCTCCAGGCTCTTCGTCCAGGGCAACCTGGCGAGACCAAGGCCAAGCACGCCGCGCGCCAAGGCGAGCGCGCTCTTTTCGTCCGCCGGGACCGCCAGGTTCTGCTCGGCGAGAACGAGCGCGCCAAGCCGGCGTCGCCGGCGCGCGCGCAGCGACGCCGTCGCGCGATCGAACGTCGCCTCCTCGCGCGTTTCGATCGCGGCGCCCGCAACGCTCTCGACCGCCTCCAGCGTGAGCGGCGCGGCGGTGAGAATGCGGGCCGCTGCGGCGCGGCCGACGATCTCGCCGATCGCCAGATAGGATTCGCCGGCAAGCCCGTCATGCGGTTCGAGCGAAGCGGCGCGCCCGTTCGCCATCAGGAAATCGCCGCGCTTGCCGCGCGCCATGGCGATGCGGTCAGGGAAAGCGGCGGCGAGCAACGCGCCGACCTCGGCAGGGCCCATTTCATGTGCGGATCCCTTCCCCCCTTGCGGGGGAAGGTGTCGGCCCGCAGCGACGGATGAGGGGTTGTTTCCGCTAGACGCCGACGGCTGCTCGGAGCCATCGCGCCTCGCGCGATCCCCCTCATCCGGCCCTTCGGGCCATCTTCCCCCGCGAGGGGGGAAGGGAGAGGCGCGATCGGCCAAGCCGCGCGCGAGACGGCGTACGTCCTCGGCGCGAGGCGAACGGTCGCGGCGGAAGTTTTCGAGGCGGTGAAGGAGGTTGGTCGCGTCGCCGCCGAGGCCGCGCTCGGTCAGCGCGACGGCGATCTCGGCTGCCAGCGTTCCGGCGCCCTCCCGGGCGGCGTCGACAACCATGCGGGCGAGACGCGGCGGCAACGCGAGGCGCGAGATCGCGCGGCCCTCCCCAGTGATGCGCCCCTCATCGTCGAGCGCGCCGAGCGTCGTGAGCAGCGCTTGCGCCTCGGCGAAAGCGCCGCGAGGCGGCGGATCGAGGAAAGCGAGCTTGCCCGGATCGCTGACGCCCCAAGCCGCGAGATCGAGCGCGAGGCTGGAGAGGTCGGCGGAAAGAATTTCGGGCGGCGCATAGGGCTGCAAACCGCCCGTCCCCGCCTCCTCCCAAAGGCGGTAGCTTACGCCCGGCTCGACGCGCCCGGCGCGGCCCCGCCGTTGGTCGGCGTTGGCGCGCGAGACGCGCACGGTTTCGAGCCGAGTCAGGCCGATGTCCGGCTCGAAGCGCGGCACGCGCATCAGGCCGCTGTCGATCACGACGCGCACGCCCTCGATCGTCAGCGAGGTCTCGGCGATCGAGGTCGCCAACACGACCTTGCGCCGCCCCGCCGCCGCCGGCGCCACCGCGCGATCCTGCGCCTGCGCCTCCATCGCCCCGAATAGCGGCGCGACGTCGACGTTCGGGGCCTTCAGCCGCTCGGCGAGCAGTCCGGCGACGCGCAGGATTTCGCCCTGCCCCGGCAGGAAGGCGAGGATGGAGCCGCTCTCCTCGCCGAGGGCGCGCAGGATCGCTCGCGCGACCTGCTCCTCGATGCGCAGCGCCGGATCGCGGCCGAGATAGCGCGTCTCGACCGGGAACGAGCGGCCCTCGCTTTCGATTGACGGCGCTCCGCCCATCAGCTTGCCGACGCGCGCGCCGTCGAGCGTCGCCGACATCACGACGAGGCGCAGATCCTCGCGCAAGCCCTCCTGCGCGTCGAGCGCCAGCGCAAGGCCGAGATCGGCGTCGAGCGAGCGTTCGTGAAATTCGTCGAACAGCACCGCCGAGACGCCCTCCAACGCGGGATCGTCCAGGATCATGCGCGCGAAGACGCCCTCGGTGACGACCTCGACGCGCGTGCGCTTGGAGACGAGGCTCTGCATGCGAACTCTGAGGCCGATCGTCTCGCCGACTTTCTCGCCTAAGGTCGCCGCCATCCGCGCCGCAGCGGCGCGCGCGGCGAGCCGGCGCGGTTCGAGCACGATGATGCGTCCCCGCTGAGCGAAGGCTTCGTCCATCAGCGCGAGCGGAACGCGCGTCGTCTTGCCGGCGCCGGGCGGCGCGACGAGGATGGCGCGCGAACCGACCCCGAGCGCCGCCACGATCCGCGGCAGGACGTCGTCGATCGGCAAGGGCGAGGGAAAGGCGCGCATGGGGGCTTGATCGCAGCCGAGACCGGCGGAGGCAAGAGACGAGATGCGCGTGCCGAAACAGTGATTTGCGGCGCCCTTGACAGCGCCCCGCGCGGCGATGTCTCTCCCGTTGAGCGCTCTCGTTTCATGAGACGCCGGGCAGGAGGCGCGCCGCAATGGCGTTTGCAAGGGTGAACGGCGCGGTCGTCCACTACGCCGACGAGGGGCGCCGCGACGCGCGCGCGATCGTCTTCATCAACTCCCTGGGGACGGACCTTCGCATCTGGGACGGCCTCGCCGGTCCGCTGGCGCGTTCCTACCGGGTCGTGCGCTACGACAAACGCGGGCACGGCCTGTCGGAGTTGCCCGCCGGCGCGGCGCTGATCGCCGATTACGCGACCGATCTCTCGGCCCTGCTTGATAAACTCAACGTGAGCGGCGCGGTGATCGTCGGCCTCTCCATGGGCGGCATGATCGCCCTCGAACTCTACCGGCTGCGGCCCGACCTCGTCGCCGCGCTCGTGCTCTGCGACACCGCAGGGAAAATCGGCACAGAGGAATCGTGGCGCCGGCGGATCGACGCGGTGGCGCACGGCGGGATCGAGGCGGTCGCCGACAGGGTGCTGCTGCGCTGGTTCACGCACGACTTCCGCAGCCGCCGGGCGGACGAACTCATGGGCTGGCGGCTGATGCTGACCCGCACGCCGAAGGACGGCTACATCACGGCGTGCGGGGCGCTGATGCAGGCCGATTTGCGCGCGCAATGCGCCACCATCCATATTCCGACGCTCTGCGTCGTCGGTTACGAAGACGGCTCGACGCCGGTCTCGCTGGTGCGCGACTTCGCGGCGATGATCGGCCATGCGCGGTTCGAGGTCATCTCAGGCGCGGGACATATCCCGGCGATCGAGCGGGCCGACGCGTTGCGCGCCTTGATCGAGGCGCAGGCGAAGGGAGCCGCGACGTGAACATTTCGCCGATCTGTCGAGGGCGAACAGGGCGATGAGCATCTCGCCCTTCGATCATCCCATCCTCGGCGCGCTGCTCGGCGACGCCGAGACGGCGCGGTTGTTCGACTTCGAAGCCGACCTCGCCGCCATGCTCGCTTTCGAGACGGCGCTCGCCGAAGCGCAGGCCGCGCTGGGCCTCATCCCGCAAGACGCGGCCCTGCGCATCGGCGAAGCGTGCCGCGGCTTTGCGCCAGATCGCGCGCGGCTCGCCGCCGGGGCGGCGCGCGACGGGGTCGTTGCGCCTCAGCTCATCGCGATGCTGCGCGAGGCCGTCGGCGAACCGCATGCGGCTTTCCTCCATCGCGGCGCGACGAGCCAAGACGTCATCGACACCAGCCTGACGATCCGCCTCAAATCCGTCTGCGCGCTGATGGAGGCGCGGCTCGTCCGCCTGATCGAAACCCTGCGGGGGCTCGCCGCGCGCGATGGCGCGATCCCTGTGATGGCGCATACGCGGATGCAGCGCGCCTTGCCGTTCACCGCGGCGGACAAGCTGAAAAGCTGGCGCGAGCCGCTGGAGCGCGCGCTCCTCCGCCTCGCCGAATTGAAGCCGCGCCTGCTGGTGGTTCAGTTCGGCGGTCCGGTTGGAACGCGCGGCGATCTCGACGGCAAGGGGGACATGGTCGCGGCGGAGCTGGCGCGCCGGCTCGGCCTCGCCGCGGCGCCGTGCTGGCAGGCCGAGCGGGACGCGATCGGCGAATTTGCGGGCTGGCTCAGCCTCGTCGCCGGCGCCCTGGGCAAGCTCGGCCAGGACGCCGCGCTCATGGCGCAGAACGAAGTGGGCGAAATTCGTCTCGCCGGCGGCGGCGGCTCGTCCGCGATGGCGCACAAGTCCAATCCGGTCGGCGCGGAGGTTCTGGTGGCGCTCGCCCGATTCTCAGCCGGTCAGCTCGGGACCCTCCACCAGGCGCTGATCCACGAGAACGAGCGCTCGGGGGCAGCCTGGACGCTGGAATGGCTAGTGCTGCCGACGATGGTCGCCGCAACCGCGGCCGCCTTGCGGCACGGCGCAACCCTTTGCGAAGGCCTGCGCTTCGTCGCCGTCGCCAAGGAGGCCGGTTAGCGCCGGGGAACCCGACAGGGGCGCGGCGAATTTGAGTATACGGACATCCCTTCCCGCGCCGCGGCCGACCCTATATAGAGACCGGCGATCGTCGCCGCCGCCTCACCCGCGGGCGGCGGCTCCATTCGGACGCTACATGTCGAACGATTCATCGCACGCGGCGCTGGGGCACGCGGCTACAGGCCCCGACGCAGGCGGAGCGGCGCACAGTTCCGGGAATTTCTGGATCCTCGCCCTCGGCTCGGTCGGTGTTGTATTCGGCGACATTGGGACGAGCCCGCTCTACGCGCTGCAGACGGCGCTCGGCCATTTCCGGGGTTCGACTCTCACGCCGTTCGACATCGTCGGCGTCGTCTCGCTGATCATATGGGCGCTGCTGATCGTCGTAACGGCGAAATACGTCCTGTTCCTGATGCAGGCCGACAACAAGGGCGAGGGCGGCATTCTTTCGCTGAAGGCGCTGGCGCAAAGCGCGCTCGGCAAGCGCACGCTCGCCGTCTTTCTGCTCGGCGTCGCGGGCTCGGCGCTGTTCTCGGGCGATGCGATCATAACCCCGGCGATTTCCGTCCTTTCGGCGCTGGAAGGCCTAAAGCAGGTTAATGCGGAGCTCGCGCCCTTCGTGCTCCCGGCGACCATGGTCATCCTGATTCTGCTGTTCACCGCGCAGCGACGCGGCACGGCTGGAGTGGCGGCGTTTTTCGGCCCAATTATGGCGCTGTTCTTCGTCGTCAACGCCGGGCTGGGCGCCTCCCAAATCCCACACGCCTGGGTGATCTTGAGCGCGCTGAGCCCCGAGCGCGGCATGACGTTCCTGTTTCACCACGGCACGATCGGCTTCGTCGTGCTCGGCAGCGTCTTCCTGGCGGTCACCGGCGGCGAGGCGCTCTACGCCGATATGGGCCACTTTGGGCGCAAGCCGATCCAGATCGCCTGGCTGTTTCTCGTCCTGCCGGCGCTGATGCTCAACTACCTCGGCCAGGGCGCATTGATCATCGCCGACCCCGCGGCGATCGAAAGCCCCTTCTATCTGCTCGCGCCGAGTTCGCTTCGGCTGCCGCTCGTCTTGCTCGCGACCGCCGCGACCGTCATCGCCAGCCAGGCGGTCATCACCGGCGCCTTTTCGCTCGCCCGCCAGGCCATCCAGCTCGGCCTGCTGCCGCGCCTCGAGATCGTCCATACGTCCGACATGCAGGAGGGCCAGATCTTCATCCCGCGCGTCAACCGCATCCTGCTGCTCGGGGTGCTGGCGCTGGTGCTGCTGTTCCGCTCCTCCGACGCGCTCGCCAACGCCTACGGCATCGCCGTCTCGGGCACGATGGTGGCGACGACCGCCCTCGCCTTCTTCGTCGTCTGGCGCTTGTGGCGCTGGCCGCTGTGGGCCGCCCTGGCGCTGGTCTGCGGATTCCTGACGATCGACATCAGCTTCTTCGTCGCCAACCTCTCCAAGGTGTTCGAGGGCGGTTGGGCGCCGCTCATGATCGCCGCGGCGATGTTCATCGTCATGTGGACCTGGTCGCGCGGCAGCGCGATCCTGACCGCCAAGACGCACCGCGATTCGATCCCGATGAAGGATCTGATCAAGATGCTGGAGAAATCGAAGCCGGTGCGCGTGCCCGGCACGGCGATCTTTCTCACCAGCGACCCGAGCGTCGCTCCATCGTCCCTCATGCACAACCTCAAACACAACAAGGTGCTGCACGAGCGCGTAGTGATGATGTGCGTGAAGACGGAACCGACGCCGCGCGTTCATGCGGCGCACCGCTTCGAAGTGAAGCCGCTGTCGCCCGACTTCCTCTCGCTGACGCTCCATTTCGGCTACATGGAATCGCCGCGCGTGCCGGTCGCGCTGGCGGCGCTGCGCAAGACGGGACTGAAGTTCGACATCATGACGACGTCGTTCTTCCTCGGCCGCCGCACGCTGAAGCCGGCGCAGAATTCGGGCATGCCGAAGTGGCAGGACCATCTGTTCATCGCGCTCGCCAAACAGGCCGCCAGCGCGCCCGACTTCTTCAACATCCCCTCCGATCGCGTGGTCGAGCTCGGCGCGCAGATGAAGGTGTGAGGGGCGCGCCGCATCGTGAGGATCAAAGCGACGCAGCAGGCGCCGCTTCTCGCTCGGAATGGTGGCGTCGGACCCAAAGCCTCTCGCCGTCATTGCGAGCGCAGCGAAGCAATCCATGTCGCCTACGATGCAAGCGGAATCATGGATTGCTTCGTCGCTTCGCTCCTCGCAATGACGATCCCCTGAGAATGTAACTGCCACGACTCACAGGCTTATCGGCAGCGCCTTGCTCCTTCACCCCCCGATGTTGAAGCTCGCCAGCGCCGCCATGTTGACGATGTCGGAATCTTTCGCGCCGAGCGAGACGATCTGCACCGGCTTCTCCAAGCCGACGATCAGCGGGCCGATCACCGTCGCGCCGCCGAGCTCCTGGACCATCCGCGTCGAGATCGCCGCCGAATGGAAGGCCGGCATGACGAGCACGTTGGCGGTGTCGGTGAGGCGGCAGAACGGATAGGCCATCATCAATTCGCGGTTGAGCGCGACGTCCGCCCCCATCTCGCCGTCGTATTCGAAATCGACGCGCTGCGAATCGAGAATCTGCACCGCCTCCTGCACGCGCTGCGCACGCTCGCCGGCGGGATGGCCGAAGTTCGAGAAGGCGAGCAGCGCGACGCGCGGCACGTAGCCGAGCCGGCGCGCGACGCCCGCGGCCTCGATCGCGATCTGCGCGAGATCCTCCGCGGTCGGCATCTCGGTGATCGCCGTGTCGGCGACGACAATCGGCCGGCCGCGCGAGAGAATCAACGACACGCCGATGACGCGATGACCAGGCTTGTCGTCGATCACGCGCCGCACTTCCTCGAGCGCAATCGAGAAATTGCGCGTGACGCCCGTCACCAGCGCGTCGGCGTCGCCCTGAGCGACCATCGCCGCGCCGAAAGAATTGCGGTCCTGATTGATGAGGCGCTGGCAGTCGCGGAACAGATAGCCGCGTCGCTGCAGCCGCTCGTAGAGGAACTGGGCGTAGAGGGCGTTGCGGTGGGAGAGGCGCGCGTTGTGAATCTCGATGCCCTTCTCGCTGAGATCGAAACCCGCCAGCTTCGCCGTCGCGCGCACGCGGTCCTCGCGGCCGACCAGGATCGCCGTGCCGAGACCTTGATTGACGAAGGAATAGGCGGCGCGGATCACCTGCTCCTCTTCGCCCTCGGCGAAGACGATTCGCTTTGGCATCCGGCGCACGCGCTCGATGATGCGCTGCAAGGCGCCGGCGATCGGGTCGCGCCGCGCCGAGAGCTGCGCCTTGTAGGCGACCATGTCGACGATCGGGCGCCGGGCGACGCCCGAATCCATCGCCGCCTGCGCCACCGCCATCGGCACCACATGGATGAGACGCGGATCGAACGGGACGGGAATGATGTAGTCGCGCCCGAACCGCGGCCGGGCGCCGCGATAGGCGGCCGCGACTTCGTCCGGCACGTCCTCGCGCGCAAGCTCGGCCAGCGCCTGCGCCGCCGCGATCTTCATCTCCATGTTGATCGTCTTGGCGCGCACGTCGAGCGCGCCGCGGAAGATGTAGGGAAAGCCGAGGACGTTGTTGACCTGGTTGGGATAATCCGAGCGCCCCGTCGCGACGATGACGTCGTCGCGCACCTTCTGCGCCTCCTCCGGCGTGATCTCCGGATCGGGATTGGCCATCGCGAAGATGATCGGATTGGGCGCCATCGACTTGACCATCTCCGGCGTCAGCGCGCCCTGCGCCGAAAGGCCGAAGAAGATGTCGGCGCCCTCCATCGCATCGGCGAGTGTGCGCAACGGCGTATCGACGGCGTGCGCCGACTTCCACTGGTTCATGCCCTCCTTGCGGCCGCGATAGACGACGCCCTTTGTGTCGCAGAGAACGACGTTGGCGGGCTCGAAGCCGATCGCCTTGATGAGATCGAGACAGGCGATGCCCGCCGCGCCCGCGCCGTTGCAGACGAGGCGCGTCGTCTTGATGTCGCGCCCGGTGAGTTGCATGGCGTTGATCATGCCGGCGGCGGCGATGATCGCGGTGCCGTGCTGATCGTCGTGAAAGACGGGAATGTCCATCAGCTCGCGCAGGCGCTCCTCGATGATGAAGCACTCCGGCGCCTTGATGTCCTCGAGATTGATGCCGCCGAACGAGGGGCTGAGGTAGCGTACGCTGTTGACGAATTCGTCCGGATCCTCCGTCGCCACTTCGAGGTCGATCGAATCGATGTCGGCGAAGCGCTTGAACAGCACCGCCTTGCCCTCCATCACCGGCTTGGCGGCCAGCGCGCCGAGGTTGCCGAGGCCAAGGATCGCCGTGCCGTTGGTGATGACCGCGACCATGTTGCCGCGCGCGGTGTAGTCGTAGGCGGTGGCGGGGTCGGCGGCGATCGCCTTCACCGGAACCGCGACTCCAGGGGAATAGGCGAGCGAAAGGTCGCGCTGCGTCGCCATCGGCTTGGTGGCGATGATTTCGAGCTTGCCCGGCCGTCCGCGCGAATGGAAATTCAACGCCTCCTGATCGGTGATCGAGGGACGTTTGGACGCGCCTTGGGTGCTATCGGTCATTATCCGTTCCTGGGCTAAAGAAGAGCGTGGCGTCGGCGGGGGGTGAGGCGCGCCGGCGCGCGGCCGAGCGCTGCCAATTCCATAAGGGCCTCGTTTCCTCCGGTGCGGCTTAGGCCGCTCGCGCGGCGCATTCTGCGGGCGGGCTTCCCGTTTGGCAACATTGCGGAAGGCCCCGAAATCCCGGTATCGCGCGCGGCCGATTGCAACTTCACCCGAAATTCAGCGCGCGCGCCTTGCGATGACATAAAGATATGCTTATGTGGTTATGCCAAAACAGGACCCCGACGATGAGCGACCTCCCTCCGCAGATTTTCGACGCGCCGCTCGCGCCGCAGGTCGACGCCGCCGAAGCGCTCACGAAGGCGGCGCGCGAGCGCATCCTCGTCCTCGACGGCGCGATGGGCACGCAGATCCAGAATCTCGCGCTCGAAGAGCACCACTTCCGGGGCGAGCGCTTCGTCGGCTGCGAGTGTCATCTCAAAGGCAACAACGACCTTCTGATCCTCACCCAGCCGCAGGCGATCGAGGACATCCACTTCGCCTATGCGATCGCCGGCGCGGACATCCTCGAGACCAACACCTTTTCGTCGACCTCGATCGCCCAGGCCGACTACGGCATGCAGGAGGTGGTTTACGACCTCAACCGCGACGGGGCGCGTCTTGCCCGCCGCGCGGCGTTGAAGGCGGAGCGCATCGACGGCAAGCGCCGCTTCGTCGCCGGCGCGCTCGGCCCGACCAACCGCACCGCCTCGATCTCGCCGGACGTCAACAATCCCGGCTTCCGCGCGGTGAGTTTCGACCAGTTGCGCGAAGCCTACGCCGAGCAGATCGTCGGCCTGATCGATGGCGGCGTCGACATCATTCTCATCGAGACGATCTTCGACACGCTCAACGCCAAGGCGGCCGTCTTCGCTTGCGAAGCCGTCTTCGCCGAGCGCGGCGTTCGCCTGCCCGTGATGATCTCGGGCACGATCACCGACCGTTCCGGCCGCACCCTGTCCGGCCAGACGCCGACCGCCTTCTGGCACTCGCTGCGCCATGCCAGGCCCTTCACCATCGGCCTCAATTGCGCGCTCGGCGCGAGCGCGATGCGCGAACATCTCGAAGAGATTTCGAACGTCGCCGAGACGTTCGTCTGCGCCTATCCGAACGCCGGCCTGCCCAACGAATTCGGCCTCTACGACGAGACGCCGGCCCAGATGGCGGCTCAGATCGGCGGCTTCGCGCGCGACGGCCTCGTCAACATCGTTGGCGGATGCTGCGGCTCGACGCCGGAGCACATCCGCGCCATCGCCGAGGCGGTGCGCGGCGTCAAGCCACGCGAACTCCCGCAAATGGCGCCGCTGATGCGCCTCTCCGGCCTCGAACCGTTGACGCTGACCAAGGACATTCCCTTCGTCAACGTCGGCGAGCGCACCAACGTCACCGGCTCGGCGAAATTCCGCAAGCTCATCACGGCGGGCGATTACGCGGGCGCGCTCGCCGTTGCGCGCGATCAGGTCGCCGGAGGCGCGCAGATCATCGACGTCAACATGGACGAGGGCTTGATCGACTCGCAGCGGGCGATGGTCGAGTTCCTCAATCTCGTCGCCGCCGAGCCTGACATCGCGCGCGTGCCGGTCATGATCGATTCCTCGAAATTTTCGGTGATCGAGGCCGGGCTCAAATGCGTGCAGGGCAAGCCGCTCGTCAATTCGATCTCGATGAAGGAGGGCGAAGAGGAATTCCTGCGCCAGGCGCGGCTGGTGCGCGCCTACGGCGCCGCTGTCGTCGTCATGGCGTTCGACGAGCAGGGCCAGGCCGATACGCTGGAGCGCAAGGTCGCGATCTGCTCGCGCGCCTACAAGCTCCTGACCGAAAAGGCCGGCTTCCCGCCGGAGGATATCGTCTTCGACCCCAATGTGTTCGCCATCGCGACCGGCATCGAGGAGCACAACGGCTACGGCGTCGCCTTCATCGAGGGGGCGCGGCAGATCCGCGCCGGCCTGCCGCATGTCCACATCTCCGGCGGCGTCTCGAACCTCTCCTTCTCGTTTCGCGGCAACGAACCGGTGCGCGAAGCGATGCACGCGGTGTTCCTCTACCACGCGATCCAGGCCGGCATGGACATGGGCATCGTCAACGCCGGGCAGCTCGCGGTCTACGAGGCGATCGACGCGGACCTGCGCGAAGCCTGCGAGGACGCGGTGCTCAACCGTCGCGCCGACGCGACCGAGCGCCTGCTCGCCATCGCCGAGCGCTATCGCGGCGGCGGGGCCAAGGAAGCCAAGACGCAGGACCTGAGCTGGCGGGAGTGGCCGGTCGACAAGCGCATCGCTCATGCGCTCGTCAATGGCGTCACCGATTACATCGAGGCGGACACCGAAGAGGCGCGCCTCGCCGCCGCGCGGCCGCTGCATGTGATCGAGGGCCCGCTGATGGCGGGGATGAACGTCGTCGGCGACCTCTTCGGCGCCGGCAAGATGTTCCTGCCGCAGGTCGTCAAGTCGGCGCGCGTGATGAAGCAGGCGGTGGCGCTGCTGCTTCCCTACATGGAAGCGGAAAAGAAGGCCAATGGCGGCGAGGGACGCCAGAGCGCCGGCAAGATCCTGATGGCGACCGTCAAGGGCGACGTGCACGACATCGGCAAGAACATCGTCGGCGTCGTGCTCGCCTGCAACAATTACGAGATCATCGATCTCGGCGTGATGACGCCGGCCTCGAAGATCCTCGCCGTCGCGCGCGAGCAGCAGGTCGACATCATCGGCCTCTCCGGCCTCATCACGCCCTCGCTCGACGAGATGGCGCATGTCGCCGCCGAGCTGGAGCGCGAGGGCTTCGACATTCCGCTGCTGATTGGCGGCGCGACGACCAGCCGCGTTCATACGGCGGTGAAGATCCATCCGAAGTACGCGCGCGGCCAGACCGTCCACGTCAATGACGCCAGCCGCGCGGTCGGCGTCGTCGGGGCGCTTCTGTCGCCGGACACGAGAGCGACGTACATCGAATCCGTGCGCGCGGAATATCGCAAGGTCGCCGACGCCCACGCGCGCAGCGAGGCGGAAAAGCAGCGCCTGCCGCTGGCGGCGGCGCGCGCCAACGGGTTCAAGTTCGATTGGGCGTCCTACGCGCCGCCGAGGCCGAGCTTCCTAGGCGCGCGCATCTACGAGGATTGGGATCTCGCCGAGCTCGCCGCCTATATCGACTGGACGCCGTTCTTCCAGACCTGGGAGCTGAAGGGGCGCTATCCCGCCATCCTCGACGACGAGAAACAGGGCGTGGCGGCGCGGCAATTGTTCGACGACGCGCAGGCGATGTTGAAGCGCATCATCGCGGAGAAGTGGTTCGCGCCCAAGGCGGCCCTCGGCTTCTGGCCGGCCGCCCGTATCGACGACGACATCCGCCTCTTCGAGGACGAGACGCGCGCGCAGAGCCTCGAGACTTTGTTCACGCTGCGCCAGCAACTCTCCAAGCGCGACGGGCGGCCCAATATGGCGCTCGCCGATTTCGTCGCGCCGCTCGACAGCGGCAAGCCCGACTATGTCGGCGCGTTCGTGACGACGACAGGGCTCGAAGAGGACGCGATCGCCAAGCGCTTCGAGCGCGCCAACGACGATTATTCCTCGATCCTGGTGAAGGCGCTCGCCGACCGCTTCGCCGAGGCGCTGGCGGAGGCGCTGCACGCGCGCGTGCGCCGCGAACTCTGGGGCTATGCGCAGGAGGAGGCGTTCACGCCGGAGGCGTTGATCGGCGAGCCCTACGCCGGCATCCGCCCGGCGCCCGGCTATCCCGCGCAGCCCGACCACACCGAAAAGAACACCATCTTCCGCCTGCTCGACGCCAAGGCCCGTATCGGCGTGGAGCTCACCGAGAGCTGCGCGATGTGGCCCGGCGCTTCGGTCTGCGGCCTCTATTTCTCACACCCCGAGGCGCATTACTTCGGCGTCGCCAAGATCGAGCGCGATCAGGTCGAGGACTACGCCGCCCGCAAAGGCATGGCGATCGCCGAGGTCGAACGCTGGCTCGCGCCGGTGCTCAACTACGCGCCGAGCGTGGCGCAAGCGGCGGAGTAGCGGGCGCACTTCTCCCGCGTGTGGCCGACAGCGCCACACCGGGGCCGTTTCCGGAGCGGAACTGCAATATCAGCGGCTTGCGACCCGATTTTCCGCCGGCCGTCGGCTAGGTCGCAGCGGCTGCCACTTGCGGTGAATGTAAATTACATACTAAATATGGTTAATAAAGATTTCGGCTGCGCCCGCAGCGGGCTGTGATCCATCGGCCCTATAAGCCCGGCTGGCAAATCTCGCCGCTTGGTACGCTCGCGAAAAATTCGTTTATGTACCGGGAAAAAGCATCTCAATTCGGGGCTGGGATTTGATCAACGGCGGGCTATTTACGCTTGATTTCCTGATCGAGGGCATCAAGGACACCGATCTTTGGCGTTCGAGCGCTACTCGAGTCGAAGAAACGCGAGCCGCGGGCGCTCTCCCTTTTCGAGCGGCTAGCGGCTTTGAGCGCGCCGACTGAAGCCGTCACCGAGAAGGACCTTATCTACCCCCTCCTTTCCGCCATTGGTTGGGGCGATCTCGTCTTCGTCCAACCTAACGCCTCAGCCAAAGGCCGGTCGGACGTCCCCGACGCACTTTTGTTTGCCGACGAGCCTTCCCTCGCTCTCGCCAAACGAGAGCGAGAAGACTTCCAGCGGTTCCAGCATGGATTGGCGGTAGTCGAGGCGAAGCGCTGGGGCCGCGCGCTCGACCGCGAAGAGAAGGGGCGCAGGGACGAAGCCGGTACGCCGTCGTCGCAGATGTTGCACTATCTGCGCAGGGTCGACGACATTACGAGCGGCCGATTGCGTTGGGGAGTCCTGACCAACGGCCGCGTTTGGCGACTTTATTTTCAAGGCGCAATATCGGTCGCCGAACACTTTCTTGAGATCGATCTCGGCAAGGCGCTGGGTCTTCGCGGCTGCGAGTTCGATCTTCTGGACAGGCTGCCAGATGCCTTGTCCGACGATGCGGAGTGGCGAGACCACGCGTTCCGCTTGTTTCTCGTCTTGTTTGGGCGCGAAGCTTTTGTTGTTGGCGACGCGGGGGAAACCTTCCACGCTCTTGCTCTGCGCGAGGGCAAGCATTGGGAAGCGAAGGTCGCCAAGAGCCTGTCGACAACGGTGTTCGATCAAGTCTTCCCTGTGCTTGCCGATGCGCTGGCCAAGGCAGATCCAAGTCGGCCGGCCGATATCTCTCCCGCCTATCTCGATGAGGTGAGACAGGGCTCCCTCATTTTGTTGTATCGCTTGTTGTTCGTCCTCTATGCAGAGGATCGCAATCTCCTACCCGACGAGACAGGACCTTACGCGCCCTACTGCCTGACGCGGTTGCGCCTCGATATTGCAGAGCGGATGAAAAGCGGCGGCGCGTTCCCGAAAAGCTTCGCGACGTTCTGGCCTCGTCTTGCCGCCATTTTTCGCGCCATCGCGGTCGGAGACGACGACCTAGGCATCCCGCCATACAACGGCGGCCTTTTCGATCCCGCCATCGCGCCGATCCTCGATCGCGTCCAGCTTCCCGACGATGCAATGGCGAAGGTGATCTTCGGGCTCAGCCACCTCTTGGGCGACGACGGAGCCAGCGGCGCGAAATACATCAATTACCGCGATCTCTCGGTCCAGCAACTCGGCAGCGTCTATGAACGCATCCTCGAGTATGGGCTGCGCAAAACGTCCGACGGCTCGCTCGAGCCCGACGCCGATGACGAGGCGAGACATAAATCCGGAAGCTACTATACTCCCGACGAGCTGGTATCGCTCATCATCGCCCGTGCGGTCGGGCCGCTGATCCATGAACGCGTCGCCACATTCACCGACGCGGCTAAAACGCTTGCGTCGGATCGGCGAGCGATCAGCGAACGTCTCTCCGCGCTCGCCGCCTACGACCCGGCGGCGGCGATCTTGTCGCTCAAGGTGTGTGATCCCGCGATGGGCTCCGGTCACTTCCTCGTCAGCCTCGTCGACTGGCTCTCCGACCAGGTATTGGCGTCGATGGCCGAAGCCGCAGCGCTCGTGGAGTGGGGCGAGTATGTGTCACCGCTTGCCCCCCGGATCGCCGCGGTTCGCGCCAAAATCCTTGGTGAAGCGCGCGCGCACAAATGGCCCATTGTCGAGAGTCGAACTAGACGACCGGCACATCGTGCGCCGCATGGTGCTGAAGCGAGTCGTCTACGGTGTCGACAAGAACCCGATGGCGGTGGAACTGGCCAAGGTCGCGCTTTGGCTTCATTCCTTCACTGTCGGCGCGCCGCTGTCCTTTCTCGATCACCACTTGAGGGCGGGCGACAGCGTCATTGGCGCCTGGGTGCGGCCGGCGGTCGATGCGCTCCAGGAGCGCGGCGCGTTGTTCAATCTTGGCCAGATCGTCCGCGTCGAACAGATCGCGGGCGTGATGGCGGAGATCGAGGAGACGACCGACAATGATGTGGCCGAGGTCGCTTCGTCGAAGGCGAAGTTCGGCACGGTCGAGGAGGTGACCGAGCCGATCGCCGCGCTGTTCTCACTTCTGACGGCGGAGCAGATGCTTGGCGTGTTCGACGCCGCGCCTGCCAAACGGCCACAGATCGAGAAACTGCAAGGCGCCGGCAAGACGGCGAAGCAAATCGAAAAGGCGCGCGCCGATCTCGCCGCATTTGAGCGCTCGGCGGCGCTGCAACTCGTTCTCGAAGGCACGTTCGGCGATCCGATCAGAATCGCGAGCGGCGCCGAGCGTGTCGCCTCGCCTGAACTCGCGACGCAACTCGCGCTGCTGCCCGAGGCGCCGCCGGATCAGCCGAGCCTGTTCCCCGCGCTCCGCGTCGACGATCGCCGGCGCGTGACTGCGGACAATTTGGTTGAGGAAGCTGGGGCGGTCGCGGTGCGCCATGGCTTCCTCCACTGGGAGATCGCCTTTCCGAATGTTTGGTCGAAGCTCACATCTGATGAGCCGCAAGGCGGCTTCGACGCGATCATCGGGAACCCGCCCTACGTGCGACAGGAACTACTGGGCGACGAGGTTAAGCGAGCTTTAAAGAAGGGCTACGCGGCGTACGATGGCATGGCCGATCTTTACGTCTATTTCTACGAGCAGGGCCTGAAGCTGCTGCGCCCCGGTGGACGAATGAGCTACGTCGTCACCAACAAATGGCTGAAGGCGGGCTACGCCGAAAATCTTCGCGACCTGTTTGCTCAGCGCGGCTGGCTGGAATTCGTCGCGGACTTCGGCCACGCAAAGCATTTTTTCCCGGACGCCGATGTGTTTCCCTCGGTGCTGGTGGTAAAGAGGCCCGAGCGCGGGGTCACACCGCCGGCAGACGCGGAAATCTGCGTTATCCGGCGCGACACAGTGCCAAAGAAGGGCTTGGCGAGCGCGGTAGCGCAAGCGACGTTCCCTTTGCCGCGTGCAATGTTCACAAGGGAAAACTGGGTTCTCGAACCCAAGCCGGTGATGGACCTGCTGGAGAAAATCCGGCGCAACGGGGTGCCGCTGGCGGACTATGCGGGCGTCAACCCCCTTTATGGGATCAAGACCGGGCTTAACGAGGCCTTCCTCATCGACACCACAAAGCGCGACGAACTTGTGCGCGCCGATCCCGGTTGCGCGGAAATCATCAAGCCCTATTTGCGCGGGCAGGACATCCAACGGTGGTGGTCTCCCGATAGCGGGCTATTCATGATCGTCCTGAAATCGAGCGGAAATTTCGCTTGGCCTTGGGCCGAAGCAGCGGACGCGCAGCTTGCCGAGGAAATCTTTGCGAGGATTTATCCAGCGCTACATGAACACCTGAAAGGCTTCGAAGATTACACCGATCCAAAGACGGGCAAACGCGCAGGATTGCGCCACCGCGAGGATCACGGACGCTTCTGGTGGGAGCTGCGAGCGTGCGATTATTACGAGGCCTTCGTCAGCCCAAAAATCCTCTACGTCGATATCTCATGGTCTGCCTCGTTCTGCTTGGATCGAAGCGGGCGCTTTACCAACAACACAGGCTATTTCATCCCAGTCGGCGACGATTGGCTCACGACCGTTCTCAACGCGCCAATTGGATGGTATTTCGCATGGCGACGTGCGCAGCACGGGAAAGATGAAGCGCTTCGTTACTTTACGAGTTTTGTTGAAAATTACCCGGTCCCACAAAATCTGCATCCTGAACTTGTCACCAGAGCAGTGGACGGAATTGGGATCGCCATATCTTCTTTGGTTGCTGCGAATATAGCGATAAGTGATTGGCTTAGGTACGAATTCGGCACTAAGAACTTGGGGGAGGCGCTGTCTGCGCCTCACTTGCTTGACGCGGAGACTTTCACAACCGCGGTGCGCAAAGCGCTGCCGAAATCGCGCAAGCTCTCGGCTGCCGACATCGCCCGGCTGAAACACGAACACTTGACGACGATCGAACCCGCCCGCCACGCCGCGATGCAGGCGCTTGCGCTCGAACGCCAGCTTTCCGACCTCGTCAACGCCGCCTACGGACTAACCCCGGAGGAAGTCGCGCTGATGTGGGCGACCGCGCCGCCCCGAATGCCTTTCCGAATGCCCTGACGACAACGAGGCAACAGCCCGAAGCTGCGTTCGTGTACGTCGCCCGGCGCGTCACGCCGCGCGCGGTTGGATCGCATCGAGCACCGGTTGGATTTGACGCCGCCTGCGCATCAGGTCGAAATCGGCCTGGAGCCCGAGGAAAACGCCTTCCGAGAGGCCAAAATAGCGCGCGAGACGGAGGTCCGTGTCGGCGCTGATGGACCGCTTGCCCAGCACGATCTCATTGATCCGACGTGGCGGAACACGCAGCGCTCGCGCGAGCTCGCTCTGGCTCAAACCCATTGGTCTGAGAAAGTCTTCGAAAAGAACCTCGCCCGGAGTCGGATTGGGCAACAGGTCTGGGTCAGCCATGATAGTCGACGATTTCGACATGAGCGGCGCCTCCTTCGCGCCAGACAAAGCAGATCCGCCATTGGTCGTTGATGCGGATCGAATGTTGTCCGAGACGGTCCGCCTTCAATGCCTCCAGCCGATTGCCCGGAGGAGCCCGCAAGTCGGACAGAGCGCGAGCGTTGTTGAGAAAGCGCAGTTTCCGCAGGGCGGTCGACTGAATCTCCGAAGGCAACTTTCGACTTCGCCGGCCGTACCAGATCAGCGCCGTTTCCGGATCGGCGAAGTCATAGATCATGCTCCCTTATAACGCGTGACGTTATACGGAGCAATGATCCTTCCTACGCCGCCGCGCGGCCGGAGCACCCGACCGAGCCGCACCTCCTTGCCGATAT
>CAWEYC010000042.1:0-90558 GCA_963813195.1 uncultured Alphaproteobacteria bacterium
GTTCGTCGGCGAGCGCTTTCATTACAGCAGGCCGCTCGCCCATTCGCCTTCGGTGATCCAACACCCGGGGGATCGGGTTCAAATCGACGCCGTCGCCCTCGAGCCATTGCGCCAGCGTGAATAGATAGGGGTCGGCGATCGTGTAGGCGTCTCCCATGACCCACGGGCCTTTCAGCAGCTCACGCTCGATAAGAGCGAAACAGGCGCCGACCGATTGAGGGACTTTCTTCTGCATTGCGTCGATCGCCGCAGGATCGTCGGCCCAACGATAGCCTCGTCGCCGGTGTGCGTGGGCGACGTGAACGGTCGCGCAGAGATAGGCGTTGAATGCCTGGACTTGCGCGAAGGCGAAGGCGTCGTCCAGCGGCGCGAGAGCGGCTTCGGGAAAGCTCTGAGCGATGAAGGCCAGAATCGCTGGCGTTTCCGTGAGAACGCCGCGCGGGGTTTGTAAAGCCGGAACCCGGGCTTTCGGATTGATCGCGAGATAGCCTGGCTTCGTCTGTTCCGCCGCGTCGAAGTCGATGCGATTCAGTGCATACTCGGCTCTCGCCTCCTCGAGCGCGATATGCGAGGCCAGTGCGCAAGTGCGTGGCGCGTAAAACAACGTCAGCATCGTCGAGCCTTCCGAAAACGGCGCCGAGGCGGCGGGTCGCCTAGGAATGACGGACGGGCCTTCGGTCCGCAACTCTTTTGGAGGCGTGGCGCTTCGCGCCTACAGGAGTCGTCACGCTTGCGGCAACTCGAGCGTCGCGCCGGCGGCGACGCCCATCGTCGGCCGGTCTCGCTATCGACGGAGCCAGTGCGGCTGAAGCGAAAAAGAGCGCCGGGCCCTCGTTGCAAACTTTGTTTCCGCAATCGTGCGCGCTAATATCTTCGAACGCGCCGTTGCGGCTCGGCTTCGTCTCGAAGACCCACCAAGATTTGGAGAAGGCCCATGCGACTCCTGGCTCTCATCGGCGCGCTCGCGATCATCGGCGCGATTGCGACAGCCGTTTTCTTCTTCGGCGGTTTCTACAGCGTGGCGCAAGTCGAAGAGAAAGGCGTCGTCGGCTGGGCGTTGGCGACCGTTCGGGGCGCCTCGGTCACTCGGCATGCGAGCGAAGCGCCAGCGCCGCCGGCCACGCTCGACGATCCCGCGGCGGTGCAAGCGGGCGCTCGCGCCTACGCCTCGGCCGGCTGCGCGAACTGTCACGGCGGCCCGGGGGTCGGTTGGGCCAAGTTCTCGGAGGGGTTGCAGCCCGCTCCCGCCGATCTCAAGGCGATGGCGCGCGAGCGGACGCCGTCCGAACTGTTCTGGGTCGTCAAAAACGGCATCGGATTTACGGGCATGCCGAGCTTCGGGGCGGCCGGGGCGACTGACCAGGACATCTGGTCCATCGTCGCTTTCGTCAGGAAATTGCCGTCGGTCTCCGACGCCGACTACAAGACATGGACGGCGGCGCGCTAGCATTGGTTTAGCCCCCGCCGCGGACTGCGCCATCCATTCAGATTGCTGTTGTGCGCAGAGCTTCGCCAAGGATCTCTACGCCAAGATCCAGTTCGTCGTCGGTTATCGTCAACGGCGGCGCCAACCGGAATACGGCGCCCATTCCGGGCAATTGGACGATATTCATGTGCAGACCAAGTTCGAAACAGCGGCGCGTGACGCGCTGTCCCAAGGCGTCGGCAGGCTGTTTCGTCTGGCGATCGACGACGAGCTCGATTCCCTGCATCAGCCCGCGCCCGCGCAGATCGCCGATGCAATCGTACTTCTGCTGCAAAGCGGACAATCCAGCTCGAAGACGCGCGCCCTTGACCGCCGCGGCCTCTTTCATGCGATCGCGCGCCAAGACCTGAAGCACCTTGAGACCGGCAGCGGCGGGCAAAGGGTCTGATACGTGTGTGGTGTAAAAGAGAAATCCGCGTTGGTGACAGCGCTCCTCGATCGCGGCGCTGGTCACCACGGCTGCCAGCGGCAATCCGGCGCCGAGCGTCTTCGACAGGGTCAAAATATCGGGCGCCACACCGTCTCGTTCGAACGCGAACCAGTCCCCGGTCCGGCACAGCCCGGTTTGAGCTTCGTCCAAGATGAGGAGCATGCCGCGCTCCCCGCATTTGCGTTTGAGCGCCGCGAGGTAACCCGGCGGCAATTCAATCAGTCCGCCAGAACTCAAAATAGGCTCCACCAGGCACGCGGCCAAGCTTCCGCACGACTGTGCGTCGATCAAGTCGAACGCGTCGTCGAGCTCTGTGCGCCAATCGAGCGACCCGTCGCCCGACTTGAAGCGAGGGCGATAGGCGTTCGGCGCGGGGATGGCTAGGCTGCCAGGCATCGGCGGTCCGTAGCCACGTCGACCCGCGCTGTAAGTCGCCGATGCGGCCCCCGTGGTCATACCGTGCCACGACTGACTGAAGCTGACGATTTCATGCTTGCCGGTGTAGAGTTTGGCGAGCTTGATCGCCGCCTCGTTCGAACTCGGCGCCCGTCGACAGAAGCAGGGTCTTGCTCAACTGCGGCGGCAACAAACGCGCCAGTTCCCTCGCAAGATCGACGACGGGCCGCGACAGCATGCCGCTGAACAGATGATCGAGGGCGCCGATGCTCTCCCGGACGACCGTGACGATCTCCGGATGGCAATGGCCCAGAATGGCGCTCATTTGGCCCGAGGTGAAATCCAGGATCGCGCGCCCGTCCTCGTCATAGACGAATGCCCCCTGAGCGCGATCGATCACCGCGGGCGTGAACGAGCCGCCGTAGCGAACGAGATAGGTGTCGACGTCGCTCCAGAACCGGTCGTCTCGCGCCATTGTCGTGCTCGCGTCGGGATGGCTGGGCAGCCTCAGGCAAGCCACTACCACGTCATTCGAGTGAATACGAAATCGGCCGACCGACCGCAATGCGGCGCTGTTGCTGCGCTCTGCAGGAGACGCGCCTGGGCCTCGCGGATGATGGACGACGAGATGGGGCGACCCGGAACCCGCATCGTTCCGCTTGAACTGGGTCAGCGTGGAGACAGCGCGCCCGAACGGGCTGAGAGATCGTTAACTTTCCTCTCCTATGCCATCTGCCCATGACGTGTTGATCCCGCGAATCGCAAGCCCGGGATCAATGGCATGACGCCGTGCGCTCATACCGGCATCGATCCGGCATCGACTTACAATCTCTGTCCTTTCCATCTGCAGCAGGGCCATCGCGTCGCCGCGGGCGAAGAGCGATCGCGTCCGGCGAATTCGAACGAGTTGAATCTCCAGATCGCGCGCCAAGGGTGCATTCGTTGTCGTTTCTCAACCTGACAGTCAAGAGCCGGCTCTACTTCGGCTTCGCGGCGATCGTCCTGCTCGCCGCCGCTCTATCCGTCTTTTCTGCATGGCAATTTACCGAGGTCGAGACCGAGGTGGCCACGATGGGCGCGCTCTCGAACGGCGCCGTTCGCGCGCGTGAGATTTCAGAACACATACAGGCCGCGCGGCGCGCCCTTCTGCAGTACGTGCACAACGGGGACCAGGCGGCTTTCAAGGAATCCGCCGACCGCGAATCAAAGGCGATGGACCTCCTGAAGCAGGCCGCCATCGCCGCCGCCAGTGTGCCGGAGCGGTCCGCCACCTATCAGGGGCTGCAGCGGTCAGTCGAACAACTGGCGGCCAAACGGGACGCGCTGGGGAAGGTCGTCGATCGCAAGGACGCTGGCCGGGACGCTCTCTTCACCGGCGGCGATCAACTGACCGCCGCCAGTCAAAAGCTGGTCCAGGCGGCGCGCGCCAACGGTCAGAGCGCGATCGTCCAGAACGCGATGAATGTTGAAACGGCGCTGTTGCTGACGCGCGTCGCCAATTGGCGATTTCTCGCCACTCGCGACCCCAAGGGCGTTGAAACCTTCAACGCCAACGCGGCAAAGGCGTGGCAGCAGATCGCCGCAATGGAGCAGACGGACTTGCCTGCCGATATCGCGGCGCTGATCGCGCCGGTTCAGGCGGCCTTGACCGACTATTCCGTCGCGTTCGAGAAGACCTCCACCAACATGCTCAAGGCGGATGAGTTCTACAGCAAGGAGGTGGCCCCCCTTTCGGGCGACATCAACGACGCCATCAACGTCTTGAATCTCGCACAGAGGCAGGACCTCGAAGCAGACGAGGCGCACACCGAAGGGACAATCGCCGGCACGGTCAAGGTGCAGGAAATCGTCATGGCGGTCACGGTCCTGCTGGGCGGACTGGCCGCCTTCCTGATCGCGGGCGGCATCAGCGGCCCGCTTCTGAAGATGTGCGGCGCCATGAAGGAGCTCGCGTCCGGCAACCTCGAGGTAACGATCCCCGCCCACGACAAGCGGGACGAAATCGGCGAGATGGCGAAGGCCGTTCTGGTGTTTCAAGAAGCGGCGGTGGAGAACGCGCGGTTGGAGCGCGAGGCGGCCGAGCACCGCGCGCAAGCCGAGAGCGATCGGGCCCGCAACGAGCAGGCGCAGCGCGAAGCGATCGAACACGAGCGCGCTGTCGTCGCGAGTTCGATCGGCTCGGCTTTGAGCAAGCTGGCGGCCAAGGATCTGACCTATCGCATGCCCACGGATGTTCCGGACGCCTATCGCAAGCTGCAGTTCGATTTCAACGCAGCGATCGCTCAGTTGGAAGAGGCGATGCGGAGCGTGACCGGCAGCGCCCATGCGATCCACTCCGGGACACGAGAGATTTCGACGGCCTCAGACGATCTCTCGCGCCGCACCGAGCAGCAGGCAGCGAGCCTCGAGCAGACCGCGGCCGCGCTCGACGAGATCACCGCGACAGTCAAAAAGTCGGCCCAAGGAGCGATCCACGCCCGCGAGGTGGTCGCCGCCGCGGACGAGGACGCCAAGAAGAGCGCGGTCGTGGTGCGCGAGGCGGTCGATGCGATGGACGCCATCGCCCGATCGGCGCAGCAGATCAGCCAGATCATCGGCGTCATCGACGAGATCGCGTTCCAGACCAACCTGCTCGCGCTGAACGCGGGCGTCGAGGCGGCGCGGGCTGGCGAGGCCGGCCGCGGTTTCGCGGTGGTGGCCTCCGAAGTGCGCGCTCTCGCCCAACGTTCGGCGCAAGCCGCCAAGGAAATCAAAGGACTGATCTCGACCTCCGCAACCCAGGTCACGCTCGGCGTCGAGTTGGTCGCCGAGACCGGCAGGTCGCTCGAGCGGATCATGGCGCAAGTCAGCGAAATCAGCGATGTCGTCAGCAATATCGCCGCCGGCGCGGAGGAACAGGCGACTGGGCTCGCTCAGGTCAACACCGCGATCAATCAGATGGATCAGGTGACGCAGCAGAATGCGACGATGGTCGAAGAATCGACGGCCGCCAGCCACTCGCTGTCGCAGGAGACCAATCAACTCGCCGGACTAATCGGGCAGTTCCAGATCGGCGGCCCGGGCGGCGAGGCCGCCTTGCGGGCCGAGTTGCGCAAGGCCGCGCCGCATGCGTTCCGTCAACCGGCGAAGATCCCCGTGGGGTCGAGGACCGCAGCGGCGGGTAATCCGCGATCGGACGCGCGCAAGGAGCCGCCGCGGACTGCGCGCTCGGCAAAAGCGGTGGCCAACGGTGCGTCTGGCGACCGCGTTTCCGGCGACTGGCAGGAGTTCTGAGGCGCGCGCGATCGCGACTCGTTTCGCGTAGGGGGCAGCGACGTTGCGCTCGCTGTCGATAGCTTTTGAAGATGTCCGGTTTAGGTAGCTTTCTAAATGTCCGTTTTTGGGCTTGCGGCTTTTTCAGCTGCCCTCCTGTGGGCGGGGTGGTCAGGTTCGGGGCCGTTTGGCCCCGGAGCTGTCCAGGCCGTCCACAGGCGTCGTCGCGAAACGGACTTACGCGACGGATTTGCGTGGGTTTGGATCGGCTTCGTCGAGGGTTCCGTCGCGATGATAGCGCGCGATCTGGCGCGGCCCGTGGAACAAGGCGATGGCGCCGTCCCAATATTCGAGCACGCGGATTTTGCTCTTGGCGAAGTGATGTCGATGCCGGCTTGGCGGAATTTGCAAGACATGACCGTCATAGCGGACCGTATTGTCCAGCCCGGCGACGCGCTCCTGCTCGATGCAAAGGATGTTGTCGAGATCGCCGACGAAGGGGATGAAGGCCGAACCTTCCTCGGCCGCGGCGACGGCGAAGCGAGCGTTGTGGTCTTGTTTATAGACCTCGGCCAGCCAGCGGTTGGCCGCCTCGACCGTCGCGATCCCGTTCACCCGCAGCAAGGGCGGCAGGCGCTTTTGCAGCGTATCCCAGAGCCGCTCCATCCGGCCCCGCGCTTGCGGGCTATAGGAGGGAATGTGTTCGATGTTCAGCTGCCGCAGCGCCCGGCCCACCTGTGTCAAATGCGCCTTGTCGACCTTCTCGCCCGCTTTCGGCGTGGTGAAATAATGGCTGCCACGATCGGTGTAGAACGACGAAAACAAGCCGTGCGCGCGGATCGTCTCCGAAAGGCCGCGAAAGCTCGAAGCCGTGCCTTCTTCCTCGCACAGGAAAATCGATGTGATCGCGCTGGTGGCGTCGTCCATCGTCACGATCAGGTCGAGATCGCCACCGCAGGGCAGCCAGGCGTGCTTCGAGCCGTCCTGAAACAGCATCATGCCCGGCAGCGGCCGCCGCTCGCGCTTGCGCCGGTGGACGCCGCGCCGAGGCGCCTTCGTCGTCAGCCCGCGCAACTGCAACACGCTCTTCGTCCAGCTGTAGGAACGCATGAACGGCTGGCCGTCGCCCATCGTCTGGCCCCACGCCTGCTCATGGAAGTGCTTGATCGTGAAGTCAAAATACCGCGTCCGAAACGTATCGACCGTCCACGCGATCTCATCCTCGAGAACCCCGCGACCGCTGCGACGGCCGCGCCGGCGGTCCACCAGCCCGTCTTCGCCGCGCTCCTCATAGGCGTCCCGCAAGCGACGAAAATGACGCTCGCTCAGGCCAAGAAGCTCCCCGGCCTCAACGCAACTCAACCGCTTCAAACGATGCGACCTGATCGCATCCAATACACGCGCCATCCGAACCTCCGGCAACATGCGATCTCCCGGTCCAAAAAACCGGACAAATCACTTGCTACCTAATCCGGACATATCGGTTGCTCGCGACACGACGTTGCGCTCGCTTGCGCGGCGGCGACGGCTGACCGACAATGGCGTCATGAACTCATCATCGACTATCGCCGTGGACGAACCGGCGCCGCGCATCTTCGACATCGTCGTCGCGGGCTCTGGGCCGGCGGGCCTGTCGTTCGCCGCCGCGGTGAAACAGGCGTTGGGGAGCGGCGTCTCCATCGCCGTCGTCGACCCGCATCCCGGACAGGCCGATGGGCGCGTCCGCACGGTCGCACTCGCGGCGGGGTCGCGCAATCTTCTGGAACGTGCCGGCGCATGGGAGGCGCTCGAACCGCTGGCGCAGCCGGTCCTGCACATGGTCATCTACGACGGCGCCGTCGGCGACGCGGTGCGGCTGGAGCAGCTGAAGTTCGATGCGCGCGAAAGCGAGCCGCTCGCCCATATGACGTTCAACGACGACCTCGCCGTCGCGCTCGCCAGGCGCGCCGCCGCGCTCGGCGTCGTAACGATCAAAGCCGCGGTGACGGGTTTCGCGCCAGGCCGAGACGTCGCGCGGATCGAGCTCGCTGGCGGCGAAGTCCTAGCGGCCCGGCTGGTCGTGGCGGCCGACGGCGTGCGGTCCACGCTGCGTGCGCTCGCCGAAATTCCGACCGTCGGCTGGGACACCGGCCAGTCCGCCATCGTCGCCACCGTCGCGCACGAACGCGATCACAAAGGGCGCGCCGAGCAACATTTCCTTCCCGCAGGCCCGTTCGCCATCCTTCCAATGCCGGGGCGCCAGTCGAGCATTGTCTGGAATGAGAGCCATGCCGACGCCAAGGCGCTGCTGGCGCTCAGGCCCGACGATTTTCTCGGCCAGCTCGAGAAGCGCTTCACGCCGAAGCTGGGAACAATCCGCGTCGCCTCGCGCGTCGAAGCGTTTCCGCTCAGCTTCCGTTTCGCGCGCCGGTTCATCGGGAAGCGCGTCGCGCTTGTCGCCGACGCGGCGCATGTCGTGCATCCCTTGGCCGGGCAGGGGCTCAATCTCGGCCTGCGCGACGTGGCCTCGCTCGCTGAGATCGTCGCCGATCGACTCCGCCTCGGCCTCGATCCCGGCGATTCCGCGACGCTCGGCGCCTATCAACGCGCGCGGCGTTTCGATGTCGTCTCCTCGAGTTTAGGGATGGATGCTATGAATTGGCTGTTCTCCAACGATTTCCCACCGTTGCGCTTCGCCCGAGATCTCGGCCTGCGCCTCGTCGACCGGGCCCCGCCGCTAAAGTCTCTCTTCATGACCGAGGCGGCCGGGGCCGGCGCAGGCGCGCCGCGGCTTTTGCGCGGGCTGGGACTATGAGCGAGGCGAAGGAGTGGAGCGCGCGCACCAAGGCTGCGCAGGCGCTCGGGCGCATCGACCAGGCGACGCGCGGTCTGGTGCCTCCGCTGCACGTGACGACGACGTTCCTGCGCGATCCCGACAACGCCTATTCCAGCGGCTATATCTATGGCCGCCCCGACAACGCGACCGTGCGCGAGGGCGAAGAGATCGTCGGCGCGCTGGAGGGCGCGGCCGAGACGCTGTTGTTCGGCTCGGGAATGTCGGCGGCGGTCGCGTTGTTTCTCAGCCTCGGTCCAAGCGCGCACATCGTGGCGCCGCGCGTGATGTACTGGGCGTTACGCAATTGGCTTGCCGTCGAAGGACCTGCTTTTGGGCTCGACGTCACGTTTTGCGACACGGAGGATTTAGCCGCGCTGCGCGCCGCCGTGACGCCCGGACGCACCCGGCTCGTCTGGCTAGAGACGCCGAGCAACCCGCTTTGGGGCGTCAGCGACATCGCCGGCGCGGCGAATATCGCCCACGAGGCGGGGGCTGTGCTCGGCGTCGATTCCACCTGCGCGACGCCGGTGTTCACGCGCCCGATCGCGCTTGGCGCCGATGTCGTCATGCATTCCGCGACCAAATATCTCAATGGCCATTCGGACGTGATCGCCGGCGCCTTGTGCTTCGCGCGCGAGGACGAGAAGAGTGCGCGCGTCCGCAAAATCCGCGCGGCTCACGGCATGATCCTCGGGCCGTTCGAGGCTTTCCTGCTCATTCGCGGTCTGCGTACGCTCGACCTGCGCGTTCGCGCCGCGAGCGCCAACGCGATGGAACTGGCCCTTCGCCTGTCGAATCACGCTGGCGTCGCCGCTGTGCTCTACCCCGGCCTCCCGGATCACCCCGGCCACGAAGTCGCCAAGCGACAGATGCAGGGCGGCTTTGGCGGCATGCTGTCGATCCGCGCGCGCGCCGGCGAAACAGCGGCGATCGCGACCGCGGCGCGGGTGAAGCTGTGGAAGCGCGCCACCTCGCTCGGGGGCGTCGAGTCGCTCATCGAACACCGCGCTTCGATCGAAGGCGCCGGCTCGCCGTGCCCCACCGACCTATTGCGGCTTTCGGCCGGCGTCGAAGACGTCGAGGATTTGTGGCGCGATATCGACGCGGCTTTGAGGGGGTAGGGGCATTCCTAGACAAGAGCCGCGGTTGCGGCTCCGCCGTTCGTCATATCGAGGACTCCCGGCGGGCTTAAGGCAGTCGCCGCGCAGGCACATCCCGCGTGGACACACGAGCGAGAACCAAATTTCATGAATCGCATCTTCAACGCAGGCGTCGTCTTCGCGGCGATGGTGGCGGGCGCCGCCGCCGTCGCGCAGCCGGCGGCGAATTCCTTCTCAGTCGTTCAGCGCATCCCCGGCCCGGACGGGTCGTGGGATTACGCGGCCGTCGATTCGGCATCCCAGCGGCTCTATGTCGCCCGCGGCTACGGCGTCATGGCTGTGGATCTCGCTTCCGGCAAAGTGACGGACAAGCTGGTGGACGGCGCAGGGGTGCACGGCGTTCTGCCAATTCCCGGCTCGGCGCTCGTCGTGAGCGCTAACGGAAAGTCCAACAACGCTGTTCTTTTCGACGGCGTCAGCGGGAAGGTGGAGGCGACCATCCAGACCGGCGTTTCGCCCGATGGCCTGCTCATCGAGCCCAAGTCCGGCCTCCTCGTGATCCTCAACGGCAAGAGCCAGGACGCGACCCTCTATGACCTCGCCAAGCACTCGGCTGCGGGCTCGGTCGCGCTAGGCGGCAAGCCCGAGGAGGCCGCCGCGAGCGGGGACGGCCGCGTCTTCGTCAACCTCGAGGATCGAGCCGAAATCGCGATCGTCGACGTCGCCGCGCGCAAAATGGCGGGCGCCTATTCGTTGCCGGGTTGCGAGGAGCCGACCGGCCTGGCGCGCGACGGTGCGCTCGGCGTGCTGATTTCCGTGTGCGCGAATCGGGTCGCCAAGGTCGTCGACGAGAAGAGCGGCAAGGATCTCGCCACGCTCGCCATATGCAAGAAGCCGGACGGCATCATGTTGGACGCCCCGCGCCGCCGCGCCTTCATCCCCTGCGCCGACGGCGCACTGACGGTTCTCGCGCTGTCCTCGCCTCAGGACGTGAAAGTGGTCGCTACGGCGCACACCCAGACCGGCGCCAGGACCGGCGCCCTCGACCCGGACTCGGGCCGCCTTTATCTGCCGACCGCCAAATTCGCGCCTCCCGAGAGCGAGGGCGCGCGCCCGAAGCCGCTCCCGGGCACGTTTGAAATCCTCGTCGTTTCCGAGACGCATTAAGCCTTTCGGCACTGCATTCGTGATGAACCGAGCCGCCCTCGCTCAGGCCCGCCAGGGAAAGGTCCAGGTTTCCGTCAGCGCCTTATTGGCGGCGCGCAGGAATACGCGGACGTCGCAGCTTTGGCCGGCGTCGATTGCGACATCGACGCCGGCGCGAAAACCGCTCACGTGGGTGTTGAGGGCGAGGAAGGTGCGCACGACGTGGCCTGCCGAGGTTGTCGCCACCACTTCGACGAGCGCCGGATCGCTGAGGTAGTAGCCGAGATCGCCGCCGGAGAAATCGATCAGGAATTGTGTGGCGCCAGGCGCGGGCGCTTCGATGGCGCCGAGGGCGCGCGGCTCGGCGTGGAAGGTGTTGATCGCGCGCGCCCCCGGCGTCAGGCGCGAATCGTTGATCAGCGCGGTGATGCGATAGCCGTACGAAGTCGAGCGGCCCGCCTCGAAACTCTGCTTGGGCGTCCAGCCTGCGACGATGTTGTCGTTGCTTTCGTTGTCGGTCGGCAGTTCCGCCAGCTGAACCCCGCCTTCGCCCCAGCCCTCGTGCGGCTCGATCCAATAGGTGGGCCTGAGTTCATAAGCGAGATCGAGATCCTGATAATGATCGAAGGCGCGGTCGCGCTGGACGAGTCCGAAGCCGCGGACGTTGTTGTCGAGGAAGGTCGACACTGCGGGTGTGGCGGGGTTGCTGAGCGGACGCCAGATCCACTCGCCAGCTCCGGTATGTATGAGCAGCCCGTCCGAATCGTGCAACTCGGTCCGGAAATCGTCGTCGACGCGATGGTCGTTCTTGCCCCTCATGAACATTGAGGAGAGCGGCGCCATATTGAGCGCGGCGATCGAGCGGCGCGCGAACAACGTCGCGGTCACGTCGACGCTCGTCTCTAGCGAGGGCACGATGTCGAAGCGGAATGCGCCGGTGGCCGACTCGCCGTCGAGCAAAGCGTAAACCGTGATGCGCTCGGCCGCCGGATCGGGCGTGTCGATCCAAAACTCGCGGAAAAACGGAAATTCCTCCGGGGCCGGCGGGATCGGGCCGATGCCGAGTCCCCGCGCTGACAGGCCATAGCGCTGGCCGCGGCCGAGAAAGCGATAATAGCTCGCGCCGAGAAACGCGACGACCTCGTCCATGACTTGGGGCGCGTTGAGCGGATAGCGGAGGCGAAAGCCGGCGAAGCCGAGATTGATAGGCAGGCCCGTCGGGATCTTGTTGTGACCGTAGTCGAACAGATTGGCCGCGTAGGGCACCGGCGCGGGAATGCCGTCGCGCAGCACATTGACGACGACCGGGCGCTTGTAGAGATGGCCGAGGTGAAACAATTCGAGGCGGAAAGTCGCGCCCGGCTGGCCGAGCAGTGGCTTGTCGGATTTGAAGCGGATTTCACGCCAGGCGTCGTAGTCGAGGTTGGCGATCGCGTCGGGAAGCGGGGGAATTGCGCCCTCGAATGGCGCGCCAGCGAGATCGTGGGCGCGTTTGACGACGTCGCTATAGACGAACGCGGGCGTGGCGGCCGCCGCAGCCGCTGGGGGCTGTTGGGCGAGAGCCGGCCCGACGAGGCGCACGCCGCTCGCGGCGATCACGCTCACGAGCACCGCCCGACGATTGAAGGTCTGCATGGGATCCAAGGGCTGGAAGGAGGCCGATGACCTATCGCGCCGCGTCGCGGAAGGCAACCGCGACAGCTGGCCGTATCGCCAACGCTGCTAATTGCCAAAGGCGCCGACGCCGCCGTGGGTGACCGTCGCCTCGACGCCGACATGGAGGTTGTTGGTTACGGCGTAGTCGAAGCCGACGCCCGCGGTCCCGACCGCCTGGAGCGCGCCAGGGCCGCCGAACACTCCATTGATCGAATCATTGAGATCGGCGATGCCGCCGCCGAAATTCGTCGGTCTGGCCAGCCCGACGCCGGTCACGACATAGGGGGTGAGGCGGCCCATTTCATACCCGACCTTGACGCTCGTCTCAGCGTAGTCGAAGCCTTGGCGCCCGCCGCCCGGGAATATCCAGGGGCTGTAGCCCGTCGAAAAACGCACGCCCAACACGAGGTTGTTGTCGAAGGTGTGATCGTAGCCAGCGTAAATGTCGCCGCCGACCGCGGCGCCTTTAACGCCTTTGAACGAGGCGATGGAGAGGTCGGTCCCGACATAGAGACCTTTCCAATTCGGAGCCTGCGTCTCTGGATCGGCGGCGAGGGAAGGGAGTGTCGGCAGGTCCGCCGCCATGGCCGGCGAGGCCGCGGCGACCAGCACCGCGGTAAGCAGCAATCGCATAAACGTCACCCTCGGGAATCTTCGAACCGCTTTATGGCAACACGAGACTACGGCGTCAAAGAGGCAACCCTCGCCTGCCGCCCCGCGGCGTTCAGCGTTTCGCTTTCCCGAGGTCACGCCCGAAAGCGCACGCGAAGCGCTCTCGGGCGCCACCTATCCTTAAATGGCCGCTTCGCGCACCCGTTCGATCGTCTCCGACGCGCGCCGCTCTAGCAGAACGGGAATATACGCGTGAATGCCCGGCCGCAATTCCTGCAGGGAAACGAATCGCCCGCTCGCGAACAGCAATCCGTCGCGATAGGCGCCGTTTTCAGCTTGCGCGAACGTCGCTTGCGCTCTTTCGCCGACGTTGAAACGCTTCTGCAGATCCGGGGGTATGTCCGTCAGGACGACCGGCGTGTCGCACTGCATGCACACGACCGTCTTCGCATCGCCCGCCGCGGCGAAGCCTATCGACCCGCTAGGAAATCTCGTGGTCGCATAGAACTCGCCTTCCCGCGCCGGGCGCGATCCATACATCTCGAGGGAATAGTCGCACATCTTCCGTACCTCCGGTTTGTGCGCCCTCCAGCACCGCTATGCAACATAGAGCGCCCTTGGAGCATTTTTGGGGCCGCGAATCATTTGTAATGTTCGAGGGATAACTCAAGCCCCGGAGCTCAGCGCCTCGACAATGCCGGCGAACTGGCAGGCGGCGGCGATAGTGACGCAGGCGTGCCAGATCGCATTCTGGAACTTGAGGCTTTGCCAGAGATAGAAGCCGACGCCGATCGAGTAGATGACGCCGCCGATCACGACGAGCGCGAGCGCGCCGGCCGGCAGCGCCGCCGTCAGCGGCTTGATCGCAGCGACCGCCGACCAGCCGAGCAGGAGATAGACGCCGATCGCCACGCGGTCGAGGCGACCGGGCAGCAACAGTTTGAACGCGACGCCGACGAGCGCGCCGGTCCAGACGAAGACCGCCAGCGCTACGGCCCAGAGGCTGTTCGGGGCCTGCGAAAGCAACGCGGTGTATGTGCCGGCGATCATGAGATAGATCGCCGAATGATCGCAGCGTCGCAAAATCCATTTCAGCGGCGAATCCGGAGCCATATTGTAAGCGAGGGAAAAACCGAACATCAGGAAGAACGCGACGGCGTAGACCGCCATAGCCAAAACATCGCTGGCGCCATGACGGAACGGCGCCTTCGCGAAGAGCAGTGAAAAGCCGATGACGCCGCCGATCAGCGCGGCCGCATGGACGACGCTGTCGGCGACGAGTTCGCCGTTGCTGTATGTGCGCTTGAACAGGCGCGCGTCGGATTCGGGCGGGGACATCGGCTAGCTCTCCCACGATGCGGCGCAACGGAGTTTGCGGGCGCGCATCGTGCGTCGCCAGAACTCGATCCAATACGCAATGCGCGATTTGCGACATTGCAACCGCGAAAGCGGAGAACTTATTGCCCTGAAATTACGGCGGGGGAGGGGCGCGCGACGGCTGGTCCTGGCGCGCTGCGGAACCTTCGCCCGTTCAGCTCTGGCGGCGGATGCGACGCCGGGCCGGGCGGCATTTGGCGAAGGAATCGAGCATTCCGACCAGGATACTGCCGAGAAGCGTGTATTGCGCGAGCGCGTACGGCAGGGTCGGCGCTTCGCCGGAGTTGAAGATCCAAGAGGCCGCGGCTACGAAGATCGCGGCCGCCGCGATAACAAGAACGCCCCAGTTCGATTTGCCGACGCCATCCATGCCATCCCTCACGAAAAGTCGCGGTCGTGGCGCTTCGCCGTCCCGCAGCTTCCGGGACGGCGATAGGGCCGCCCCAATCATGCCCTCCGTGTAACGTCGGCGAATTAGCGCTTCCGCGGCGAGTTATTTCAAATGCGAGTCAATTCGAACGATCGCAAAAGCGCGCCGCGCTCATCGGCCGCGCCCCGTTCCGTCCAGCGCCTCGAACTCCGCGTCCGTCAGCACGATCGCGGCCGCCGCGACGTTCTCCTCGAGATGGGCGACTTTCGAAGTGCCGGGAATGGGCAGCATGACTGGACTGCGCTTGAGGAGCCAGGCGATGGCGATCTGGCCGGGCGTCGCACGATGGGCGCGCGCGACGGCGTCGAGCGTCCCGCCCGGCTTGGCGAGGTCGCCGGCGGCGAGCGGAAACCAGGGAATGAAGCCGATGCCGTGTTTCTCGCAGTGGTCGAGAACCGGCTCGCTGGCGCGATCGCCGAGATTGTATCGATTCTGCACCGTCGCGACGGGAAATACCTTTGCCGCCGCTTCGATGTCCTCGACCGTGACTTCGCTCAAGCCAGCGAAACGGACGACCTTCGTGTCGATGAGCGTTTTGACCGCGCCGAACTGCTCGTCGCGCGGCACGTTCGGATCGATGCGGTGCAATTGCCAGAGCTCAATTCTCTCGACGCCGAGATTGCGACGGCTCTTGTGGGCTTGCTCGATGAGGTAGTCCGGCCTTCCCAGGGGATTCCACTGGTCCGGCCCGGGCCGCGTCAGGCCGCCCTTGGTCGCCACGTGAATTCCGTCATAGGGGTGCAGCGCCTCGCGAATCAGCCGCTCCGAAACTTCGGGACCGTAGGAGTTGGCGGTGTCGACGAAGTTCACGCCGACGGCGGGAAGCCGCCGGAGCACGCGCAGAGCCTCGGCGCGGTCTGCCGGTTCACCCCAGATGCCGGGCCCGGTGATCCGCATTGCGCCGAAGCCGAGGCGATGGACGGCTATCTCGCCGCCGATTTTGAATTCGCCGGATTGGATCGCGTTTGGCATTTCGCTGTCCTCCAATTTTGCCGTCCAGGCTATATGGTGGGACCAACGCCTCACGGCCAGCGCGCCAGGGGCGGCATGGACGAGAGGATTGCGGCGACGTTGCCGCCGGTCTTCAGGCCGAACACCGTGCCGCGATCGTAGAGCAGGTTGAATTCGACGTAGCGGCCGCGGCGTACGAGCTGTTCTTCTCGCTCGGCGTCCGTCCACGGCTTGGCGAAGTTGCGGCGTACGATTTCGCTATAGAGCGAGATGAACGTCTCGCCGAGATCGCGTGTGAAGGCAAAATCAGCGCTCCACGCGGAATTCGCCGCATCGCCAGCGCTGTTGAGATAATCGTAGAAAATGCCGCCAATTCCGCGCGTTTCGCCGCGATGCGCCAGAAAGAAATATTCATCGCACCAGGTCCTATACTTGTCGTAGGAAGCGACCTCCGCATGGCGTTCGCAGACCCCGCGCAGGGCGTCGTGGAACAGAACCGCATCCGGATCGTCGGCGACCCGGCGCGCGTCGAGCGTCGGCGTCAGATCCGCGCCGCCGCCGAACCATGCCTTCGCTGTCACGACGAAACGGGTATTCATGTGCACTGTCGGAACGTGCGGGTTCCAGGGATGGGCGATCACTGAAAGTCCGGAGGCCCAAAAACGCGAATCGCGATCGGCGCCGGGAATGTGCTTGGCGAATTCCGGCGCGAAAGTTCCATGGACGGTGGAAGCGTGCGCGCCCATTTTCTCGAACAACCGGCCGCGCAGCATGCCCATGCGCCCGCCGCCGCCCGGCGCGCCGGAATGATCGACCCGGTCCCACGCCTCCAGCGCGAAGCGCCCCGGGGCGAGGTCCGGCGCCCCCAACGGGCATTCCGCTTCGAGCGCCTCCATCGCGGCGATCAACTTGAGCTGAAGCGCTTCGAACCAGGCTTGCGCATCGCTCTTGCGCTGCTCCAGCGCCGCCGACCCGCTCATTGCTTTCTCCCCTCGCGTTCAGCGCCCGCGGACGCGCGCAACGAGGCGTTCGACGTGCGCGATCGGCGTCTCCGGCAGAATTCCGTGGCCCAGGTTGAAGATATGGGCGCGGCCGGCGAACCCCTCCAACACGCGTTCGACGCCTTCATCGAGCGACCTTCCGCCCGCGAGAAGAGCGAGCGGATCGAGATTGCCTTGCAGCGCAAGACGCGCCGGCAGGGCCGCCGCGGCGGCGCGCGGTTCGACCGCGGTGTCGAGCCCGATGGCTGAAAGTCCGTGGAGGTCGGCGAACTTGGCGAGTTGGGTTGCCGCGCCGCGCGGAAAAGCGATGATGGGCGTATGGGGCGCCGCGGCGCGCAATCTCGCCAGCATGCGCTCGATTGGCTTGACGCACCAACTCTCGAATTCGCTCGGCGGCAATACGCCCGACCAGGAATTGAAGATCTGCACCGCCTCGACGCCGGCACGAATTTGGCGGGCGAGGTAATCGGCGGAGACGTCAGCGAGCCGATTGATCAACGCCGCGAAGACGTCGGGTTGGCGGTAAGCAAAGAGCCGCGCGGGCGCCTGATCGGGCGTGCCGCGTCCGGCAATCATGTAGCTCGCCACTGTCCACGGCGCGCCGCAGAAGCCGATCAGCGCCGTCTCGGGCGGCAGGCTCGCCTTGACGCGCTGGATCGTCTCGAACACCGGCTCCAACCGCGCCCAGTCGAGTTCGTCTCGCAAGGCCGCCAGATCGGCGGCGCTCTCGATCGGCGGCGTCAGGCGCGGACCTTCGCCGTTCTCGAAGCTGACGCGTTGCCCCAGCGCATCCGGCGCGACGAGGATGTCGCAAAAGAGGATCGCGGCGTCGAAGCCGAAGCGGCGGACCGGCTGGAGCGTCGCCTCCGTCGCGAGTTTGGGATTGTAGCAAAAATCGAGGAAGGAGGCGGCCTCGGCGCGGATTGCGCGATATTCCGGGAGGTAACGGCCTGCCTGCCGCATCAACCAGATCGGCGGAACCGCCTGCGTCGCGCCGCCGAGCGCAGCGAGAAGCGTCTTTCGTGGCGGAACGTTCATCGAAGGGGCGGCGGCCGTCATGGGGCTTTCCGGTCAGTCGAGACGCTTCCGTGCTGTTCGTCATCGCGAGCGCAGCAACGCCGTCCACGGCGATGACGAAAAGAGCGACCCGGGGCCGCTCTAACGTGAAACGCAAGACGCGCGCAAGGCCGAGCGGCTTATTCCGCCGCCTTCTTCATTTCGGGATAGGCGCAGACCGCGGAAGTCTCCGCGCCCGGGCGGCGCAGCGGCACAATGCGGGCTTCCTCGAATGGCAGGCCCAGACTGGTCCAAACGTCGACCAGCGCTTCGACCAGCGTGGCGACCTGCGCCTCGGTGTGGCGCGGCGTCGGCGTGATGCGCAGCCGCTCCGTTCCCTTGGCGACGGTGGGGTAATTGATCGGCTGGATGTAGATCTCATGCCGCTGGAGCAGCATCTCGCTCGCGGCGCGGCACTTCTTAGGGTCGCGCACCATCACCGGCACGATATGGGAGGGATTGTCGAGCACAGGCAGACCCGCCGCACGTAAGGCGTGCTTGACCAACCGCGCCATCGCCTGGTGCCGTTCGCGTTCGGCGCTCGAGCGCTTCAGATGGCGCACCGCGGCCGAGGCGCTCGCGGCGACGCTCGGCGGCAGAGTCGAGGTGAAGATGAATTGCGGCGCGTAGCTGCGCACCGCGTCGATCAGCGCCGCGCTTCCCGCGATGTAGCCGCCGAGCCCGCCGAATCCCTTGGCGAGCGTGCCCTCGATGACGTCGATCTCGCCCATCAGGCCTTCGCGCTCGCACAGGCCGCCGCCCCGCGGTCCGTACATGCCGACCGCATGAACCTCGTCGATATAGGTCATCGCGTTGTATTTCTTGGCGAGCGCGACGATTTCGGCGATCGGGGCGATGTCGCCGTCCATCGAATAGAGGCTCTCGAACACGATGAGCTTGGCGCGCTCGCGGTCGGCGGCGGCGAGCAGTTCTTCGAGATGCTGAACGTCGTTGTGGCGCCACACCTTCTTGTCGCATCCCGAACGACGCACGCCCTCGATCATCGAATTGTGATTGAGCGCGTCGGAGAGGATGAGGCAATTCGGCAAAAGACCCGCGATCGTCGAGACCGAGGCGAGATTGGAGATCCATCCCGAGGTGAAGACCAGCGCCGCCGCCTTGCCGTGCAGATCGGCGAGTTCCGCCTCCAGTTGCACGATGGGGTGGTGAGTGCCCGAGATGTTGCGCGTGCCGCCAGCGCCGGCGCCGTGCGCGCGCGCCGCAGCCACGCCGGCCTCGATGACGTCCTTGTCACCGCCCATGCCGAGATAATCGTTCGAGCACCAGACCGTGACTTCGCGCGGAGCGAGCTTGCGGTCGCCCGGGCGCCACAGAGCGAGGGGAAAGCGGGTCGCGTCGCGTTCGAGATCGGCGAAGATGCGGTAGCGCTCTTCGCGTTTCAACTGTTCGATCGCTTCCTCGAAGCGCCGCTGGTAGTCCATCGCCTGTCGACCCCTACAATCTCCGAGACGCCGCCGTATGACGTTCCCGACCTTCCACAACAACGCCGCTCGCCGGTCTATCGCCTACTCCCTGGAGCCTTTCTAGTAAAGAGACGCGGCCGCGACCGCGTGCGCCGGCCACGGTTCGAGTGCCGCTCCGCGGCGCTGTTAGCTTGGCGTGCAAAGATTGCGAATAGCTTGAGCTGGCACGGATAATCCGGGGAGAAATGACGGGTCGGACGTTTGCGGCTGCGCGGCTGCGCGACACTTTGTCCTACCCATAAGGACGATAGGTCCTATCCACGCGGGAGCACGCCGGGCGGAAGCCGCCCGGCGAGATCGCGGCCGGCCGCCGCGCCGAGACGCGCCGCGTCGGCGGCCGCGCCTTCAAGGCGAATATCGAAAGCCTCGGAGCCGTCCTCGCGCAGGACTTGTCCGGTCAGGATCAGCGCGGCACCTTCGAGGCGCGCATGGCCGGCGATCGGCGTGCGGCAGGAGCCCTCGAGTTCGGCGAGGAACGCGCGCTCGGCTGTCACCGCCGTCAGCGTGGCGGCATGGCCGATGGGCGCCAGCGTCGCCAAGGCGCGCGCGTCGGCGGTCCGCACGGTGAGCGCGATCGCCCCCTGACCGACGGCGGGCAGGAAGGTTTCGAGATCGAGCACGGCGCGGGCGCGATGGGCGAGACCGAGGCGCTTCAAGCCGGCAAGCGCGAGCAGCGTCGCGTCGATCGCCCCGGACTCGGCCTTGCGCAGCCGCGTCTCGACATTGCCGCGCAACAGTTCGATCCGGAGATCGGGGCGAAGGCGGCGCGCCTGAGCCTGGCGGCGCAACGAGGCGGCGCCGAGGCGCGCGCCGCGAGGCAGGGTGAGGATCGAGTCGGCGACGGATGAGATCAGCGCGTCGCGCACATCCTCGCGTTCGAGGTAGGCGGCGATCGCCACGCCCTGGGGCAACTGGGTCGGCAGATCCTTGGCCGAATGCGCCGCCGCGTCGATGCGACCGGCGAGCAGCGCCGCGTCGATCTCTTTGGTGAAAAGGCCCTTGCCGCCGGCGTCGGCGAGCGGGCGATCCTGGATCATGTCGCCGCTGGTGCGGATGATCTCAATCGCGACGCTGGCCTCGTCCCAGCCGTGCGCGGCCGCGATCAATCTTCGCGTCTCGTGCGCCTGGGCGAGAGCGAGCGGCGAGCCGCGCGTGCCGAGCGTGAACAGGATGTCCGAGGCCATGGCGCGCCATTACGGGAGAACGAGCGCGTTGGCTAGAGGGACGCCGAGGCTGCCGTTTGGCGGGGCGCCGTTTTCCGGCGCGTCAGTGGTATTTCAAATGTTTGCGAGGCGATTTTCCGCCGCGGCGCGCGGCGCCCGCGCCTTTGCTCGCGGTCCGACGCCAGAACAGGGGCTGGCGGTCGCCAGCCCCTGATCATTTCCTAGGGGAAGGTCAGAACTCCTTCCACTCGTGGCCCTTCCAGTAGCCCTTGCCCTCGTGCTCGCGCCAAGTATAATGCCCGCCCTCTTTCCAACGCCAGTTGTCTGGATGGATCGATAGGTGAAGGCCGGGGCTGTACACGTAATCGTGTTGGACGTGCCAACATTCGCCTTCGTCGTTGCAGACGATGCGGGCTGACGCGCTTCCGCTAATCAGGGCCAAAGCGCCCGCAGCGGTAAGCGCGCCGAACATGACTTTGCTGAGGGTGTTCATCTCAATCTCCTTGGCTTTCGACAACCTTTCGTAAACGCGCATTAGCCTGAAATGGTTCCAAATGTTAGATCAGGAATGAGGGTCGGCTGACTGGGCCACATTCTTGCTCCCTAGGGGTAAAGAGGTGAACCTAGGGTGCTGCGCACTGCTCCCGTTTGCCAAGATGGCGCTGGCGACGTGGAGGGGAGGCCTGGGGAGAGTTCTGGAAAACCCCATCACAAAAATTCGAACGATCAGCGGAAGGATGGCGCTTGGCGGGTGGCGGGATGGAGCAGCAGGAGCCAGGTCGCAGCCGAGGCCAAGGCAAAAATGGTCATGGCGAGGGGAAGCGCCGTCGCCGTTCCCGCGAAGAGCCACGCAACCAGTGCGCTCGCGACGGCGCCGCCGATCATCTGCATGCATCCGCGCACGGCAGAGGCGACGCCCGCCATGTCGGCGAATGGCTCCATCGCGCCGTGAACGGCGAGCGGGCTGACGACGCCCATCGCGATGTTGTTGAGCACAATGAGCGGCAGGGCGTCCGCCACGCCGAAGATGCCGAACAGCGCAAGCACGAGGAGGGCGAGGCTGAAGGCAGCCTGGCCGAAGACTCCGGCGGCCAGCAGTCGAGCAGGCGGCGCGCCGATGTTGATCAAGCGCCCGCAGAGGAGCGAGCCCGCGGTGAGGCCGAGCGCGCAGGTCGCAAAGAGTAGCGCGAACCACCCCGTGCCCAGGCCGAGCACGCCGATGAAGACGAACGGCGAGCCGGAGACGAAAGAGAACAGACAGCCGAAACTCAGCGCGCCAAGGAGCGAATGACCGATCGAGACGCGGTGACTGAAGGCGCGGGCATAGCTCTGAAGCAGCCGACCCGGGGCGAGCGCCGCGGGGTTGGTCGCCGGAATGGATTCGGCGACATTGAGGCCGACGACGAGGGTGAGCGCGAGACCGGCGAGCGCCAGAGCGAGGAAGATCGCGCGCCAGTCGGCGAGGTGAAGGATGAGCGCGCCGATGCTGGGGGAGAACATCGGCGCCGCCGTCATGACCGCGCTGATCGTCGCCATGCGGGCGCGGGCCTCGGCTCCTTCGAAGAGGTCGCGCACCATCGCGAAGGCGAGGACGGTCGCCCCGCCGGCGCCGGCGCCCTCGACGAGGCGCCAGAGGAGCAACGCGCCGATGCCGCTGGCGAAGGCGCAGAAGAAGCCGGAGGCCGCGAACAGCGCGCAAGCGACGATGAGCGGGACGCGGCGCCCGTACCGGTCCGACACGGGCCCGAAGCCGAGTTGCGCCAGGGCGAAGCCGACCATGAAGAGGCTGAGCGTCAGGCCGGTCTGCGACGCCGGCGCCTGCAACGCGGCGCCGATCCGCCCCGTCGCCGGCAGACTCATATCGATGGAGAGCGGCGGCAGCGCCGCAAGCGCCGCGATGAGGAGGGTGAAGGCGAAGGAGTGTGGTCGAAGGGGCATGGCGCGGCGGAACCTAACTGGGTGTCGAAGGCGGTAACGAGCCGCCGCCGCTTTGGCGAACGCCTTTGGCGGCCGGCCATGCGAGCCCCAGCCGAGTTGGACGGCGACTTGCGGAGGCGATTGGCGCGCAGCGGCGGGAACGCCGAAGGGGCGGTTCCGCCAAATCGCGTCAGGCTCTAGGCGATCTCGAACAGCCCCGCCGCGCCCATGCCGCCGCCGACGCACATCGTCACGACGACATATTTGACGCCGCGCCGCTTGCCCTCGATCAGGGCATGTCCGACGAGCCGCGCGCCCGTCATACCGTAGGGATGGCCGATGGCAATGGCGCCGCCGTCGACGTTGAGCTTGTCGTTGTCGATGCCGAGCCGGTCGCGGCAATAGATCACTTGAACGGCAAAGGCTTCATTGAGCTCCCAGAGGCCGATGTCGTCGACCTTGAGGCCGTGCGCTTTGAGGAGCTTCGGCACGGCGAACACCGGGCCGATCCCCATTTCGTCGGGGTCGCAGCCGGCGACCGCGATGCCGCGATAGATTCCGAGCGGCTCGAGATCGCGCTCGCGCGCGGTTTTCGCCTCCATGAGAACGCAGGCGCTGGCGCCGTCCGACAATTGCGAAGCGTTGCCGGCGGTGATGAATGATCCGGCTGTCTTCAAATGCCGGCCGCCGGCGAATACCGGCTTCAGGCCGGCGAGCCCGGCGGGCGTCGTGTCGGCGCGATTGCCCTCGTCCTGCGTGAGCGTGACGGGCTTGTCGTGCGTTTCGCCGCTCGCCTTGTCGAAAACTTTCATCACGCTCGGCAGGGGGACGATTTCCGCCTCCAAGCGTCCCTCCGCCTGAGCCCGCGCCGTGCGCTGCTGCGATTGCAGGGAGAATTCGTCCTGCCGCTCGCGCGATATCTGGTAGCGCTCGGCGACGATCTCGGCCGTCTCCAGCATCGACATATAGATGTCGTCGCGATGCTGGAGCAGCCAGGGATCGGCGGCGCGATACAGGTTCATCTTGTCGTTCTGGACCAGCGAGATCGATTCGACGCCGCCGCCGACGACGATCTGCATGCCGTCGACGACGATCTGCTTGGCCGCGGTCGCGATCGCCATCAGGCCAGACGCGCATTGACGGTCGACCGACATGCCCGCGACGCTGGTCGGCAGCCCCGCCCGCAAGGCGCTTTGACGCGCGACGTTCGAGCCTGAGGAGCCCTGCTGCAACGCGGCGCCCATGACGACGTCGTCGATCTCGGCGCCGGCGACGCCCGCGCGTCCGACCGCGGCGGCGATCGCGTGGCCGCCGAGCGTCTGGGCCGGCGTGTCGTTGAAGGCGCCGCGATAGGCCTTGCCGATCGGCGTCCGGGCGGTGGAAACGATGACGGCTTCACGCATGAGAGGTCTCCTGGGAATAGTCTGGGGGCGCGCGTTACGTCGGAAATGCGCTACGAATTGACGAAGCTGGCGCCTTCGCGCGCCATCCGCGCGAGCAGCGGCGACGGCGCGAAATCGTCTCCCATCGCGGCCTGGAATTCCTCCATCTTGGCGAGCACTTGTTTGAGACCGACCGTGTCGGCGTAGAACATCGGGCCGCCGCGATAGACCGGCCATCCGTAGCCGTTGATCCAGACGATATCGATGTCTGAGGCGCGCAACGCCTTGCCCTCGTCGAGAATCTTCGCGCCCTCGTTGATCATCGGATAGATGCAGCGCTCGAGGATTTCCGCGTCGGAGATTTCGCGCCGATCGACGCCTTTGGCGCGGGCGAAATCGCGGATGATCCCCTCGACGAGCGGCGACGGCTTGGCATTGCGAGCCTCGTCGTAGTCATAGAAGCCCGCGCCGGTCTTCTGGCCGCGCCGACCCTCTTCGCACAGGATCTCGCGAATGGTCGAACGGGTGCTCGTCGCCTTGGACCAGCCAATGTCGAGGCCGGCGAGATCGCTCATTGCGAACGGGCCCATCGGCATGCCGAATTCGACCAGGACGCGGTCGACGTTCCACGGCATCGCCCCCTCGACGATGAGCTTCATCGCCTCGCGCTGACGCTGCGCGAGCATGCGGTTGCCGACGAAGCCGTGGCACACGCCGACGACGACGCCGATCTTGCCGATCTTGCTCGCAAGGTGCATCGCCGTGGCGACGACAGGCTTCGCCGTCTTCGCGCCGCGCACGATCTCGAGCAGGCGCATCACGTTGGCGGGCGAGAAAAAGTGCGTCCCCAGGACGTCCTCGGGCCGCTTTGTCAGCGCCGCGATTTCGTCGATATCGAGATAGGACGTGTTGGAGGCTAGAATCGCCCCTGGCTTCGCGATGGCGTCGAGCCGGCCGAAAATGTCCTTTTTCAGCGCCATGTCCTCGAACACCGCTTCGACGATCAGGTCCTTGTCGGCGAGGGCGGAAAGATCGAGCGCGCCGGTCACCAGCGCCATGCGCGCCTCGACGTCCGCCATTGTCAGGCGGCCCTTCTTGGCGGTGTTCTCGTAATTTCGCCTGATGATCTGCAGACCGCGATCGAGCGCCTCGCGGCTGGTCTCGACGATTGTCACGGGCAGGCCGGCGTTGAGAAAATTCATCGCGATGCCGCCGCCCATCGTGCCGGCGCCGATGACGCCGACGCGGTCGACCGGGCGAGTCGGCTCGTTCGCGGGGATATCCGGGATTTTGGCGGCCTGCCGCTCGGCGAAGAAGACGTAGCGCTGGGCTTTGGACTGCGTCGTCGCCAACAGCCCCATGAACATTTCGCGCTCTCTGACGATGCCCTCGTCGAAGGGAAGATCGACCGCGTTGCCGACCGAGGCGATTGCCTTTTCCCAGGCCTCGAAGCCGCGGAACTTGCGCGCGTTGGCTTTGCGGATCGCTTCGAAGATCTCCGGCTTTCCCCGCGCCGCGTCGATCTTCTCCGAGAGATCGCGCACCTTGCGAAGGGGAGCCCCGGCGGCGATCAGCTTGCGCGCGAACGCCTCAGCCGACTCGTGGAGGCGACCTTCTTCGGCAAGTTCGTCGACGACGCCCCAATCCTTTGCTTCGCGCGCGCCAAACGGCGCGCCGGAGAGGATGACTTCGAGCGCCTTCTCGACGCCGATCAGGCGCGGCAGGCGCTGCGTGCCGCCGGCGCCGGGAATGAGGCCGAGCTTGATTTCCGGCAAGCCGAATTTGGCCGAGGGCGCCGCGATGCGATAGTGCGCTGTCAAGGCGACTTCAAATCCGCCGCCCAGCGCCGTTCCGTGAACCGCCGCGACGACCGGCTTGCTCGCGCTCTCGATCGTTTCGAGTACGCCGAGCAGATGCGGCGGGGCAGGCGGCTTGCCGAACTCCGAAATGTCGGCGCCGGCGATGAAGGTGCGGCCAGCGCAGATCAGGACGATCGCCTTGACGGCGCCGTCCGCGTCGGCGGCCTCGATCGCCCGTTTGATCCCATCGCGAACCGTTGCCGAGAGCGCGTTCACTGGCGGCGAGTTCGAGCGTGACGAACGCGATCTCGCCGTCGATATCGAGTTCGGTCACAGCGTTGATGGCGGTCATCGTCTCTCCCTGAGTTCCTTGTTTCACAGCGCACGCGCCGCGATGCTGGCGTCGCCTCGCCATCGCCCCACTGGGTTGGCGGCCTATCGGCATAGCTGAAAGCGAGGAAGAATGTCCATTCCGCCTGAGCCTTCGGCCGGTTTTCGATTGCCGCGAGGGCGGCGTTCGGGGCAGGGTGGCCCAATGTGCGCAGGGAGGCGCGAGCGATTTCCGCCTTCTCGCGCTTGTCTGACCATCTCAAGGGGAGCCGGCGATGAACCTTTTCGATCTTTCGGGGCGCATCGCCATCGTGACCGGCTCCTCGCGCGGGATCGGGCGGGCGATCGCCGAGCGGCTGGCCGAGCATGGCGCGCGCGTCGTGATCTCGTCGCGCAAACCCGAGGCCTGCGGCGCCGTCGCCGCGGCGATAAATGAGGCTCGGGGGCCGGGCGCGGCGACCGCGGTCTCCGCCAACATCTCCTCCAACGCCGATCTCCAGCATCTCGTCGACGAAACGAGACGAACGCTTGGCCGCATCGACATTCTCGTCTGCAACGCGGCCTCCAACCCGTATTACGGCCCGATGAGCGGCATTACCGACGAGCAGTTCCGCAAGATCATGGAAAACAACGTCCTCGCCAACCATTGGCTGATTCAAATGGCCGCGCCGGACATGATCGAACGCAAGGAGGGCTCGATCATCATCGTGTCATCGATCGCCGGGCTGAAGGGATCGCAAGCGCTCGGCGCGTACGGCGTTTCGAAGGCGGCGGATTTTCAGCTCGCGCGCAATCTGGCGGCGGAATGGGGCCGGCACAATGTCCGGGTCAATTGCATCGCGCCCGGTCTCGTGCGAACCGACTTCGCGCGCGCGCTGTGGGAGAATCCCGCGACGCTCCAGACGGTCACCGCGACGACGCCGTTGCGCCGGATCGGCGAGCCCGACGAAATCGCCGGCGTCGCGGTTTTCCTCGCCTCGAGAGCCGGCTCCTTCGTGACGGGGCAGGCGATTGTCGCCGACGGCGGCGCGACGATCGTCGGCGGCTGACGCGAGCGCGCCGGCGCCCTTTTTATGAATCCTTTATCGACTTAACCTGCGCCGGACACCCGATTGCGGCGCGGTTTGTTCATGCCGAGCCGCGCTGTTCGGCGCCGGGCGGTCCGCAGCGGCCTTATGCGTCGCTTACGTCCGAGGCCGCCAATCGATCTCGATCTCTTACGCGCCGATCCCGATAATGGTCGTGGAAATGTGGTGCGGAGGGTCTTTCGATGCGGAGCCGGTGGTCCAGCGGAATCGCAGGCGCCCGGCGGCGGCACTATACGCGCCGCATCATGGCGGACCGCGATCCGAACAGCTCGTATCCCACGCCGTCGCAGATGCTCTATCGGATCGGCGCGGCAATGCTGGTCGCGTTGTGCGTCGCGCTGGCGGCTAATCTTCTTGCTCGCTCTTTCGGCGGCTGATCCCCACTGGCATTTTAAGGAGGCTTGGATGCCACAGTCGCGGAGGGCGTCGAAATCGGTCTGTCTCGTCGTCGGACAGGATCGCCGCGGCCGCTGGGTCGTCAGGGATCCGCGGGGACTTTGCGGGCGCTGGTTTGTCGACCGTGTCGAGGCGGTCCGCTATGCGATGTTCGAGAGCGCAAGCACGCCGCAGTCCGTCATCATGGCGCCCGGCCTCATCGGGTCGGACGCGGAAGCGCCTGAATTCAGTGCGATAATGCTCGGCGAATAAGTCGGGAGCGATGCTCGCCGGTCATGGAACCGGCGCAATCGGCTTGCCGAGCATGAAAGGGAGGCGACGATGGCGACCCTGCCGGCCGACGAGGACTATGCCAAGGCGATGCTGACCATCTTCAGCGCCAGAGGGGTCCGGGCGGGCGAAAGTCTGAAAGCCGACGAAGTCGGCGCCGAGTTCCAGAAACGGAATCTGGGCAGGGCCGCCGATTACGAGGCGGCGCTGAGCTACGCGGCCGACCGGGGCTGGCTCCGCGTCGAACTCGGTCGGATTCGGCTGACGAAGGGCGGCTTCGCCGAGACATAGCGGAGCGGGGTCCTTACGGCGGGAATCCAGTCGGCGCCTCTGGCGATCCCCGCGCTGCGACGCTAAAGCTTCACGCGTCAGCGAGGGGTGCGTGATGAAGCTCGTGGTTGAGATTTCCGCCGGCGAATTTCTGGACAAGCTGGCCATACTGGAAATCAAGATCGAGAACATTCGGGACGAAGCGAAGCTCGCCAACGTCCGCTATGAGTACTCCGCGCTGACTCGGACGCTCGATCAGGAAATTGCGCCGAGCGACGAACTCTGGCGATTGCGTCGCGCGCTCAAGGCCGTCAACGCCGAACTCTGGCGCATCGAGGACGAGATCCGCGCGCGGGAAAAGGCGGGGTCGTTTGGCGAGGAGTTCGTCGCGCTGGCGCGATCCGTCTACCACACGAACGATCGCCGCGCGGCGCTCAAGCGGGAAATCAACACACTGTTGCAAAGCAACATCGTCGAGGAAAAGAGCTACGCCGACTATTGAACGGCGATGACGCGGTGAATGGCGCGGCGTTTCGGCGGCTCCGTCGTTTTCTGGCGCCAATGCCGAGCGGGACAAAAAGCGGATGCACTTGGAAATGCGGCAAGCGCGGCGACTCATCCGCGACCTCGCGGACTGACGACGCGGGTTGCGGGGGCCCGGCCTTGCCCTTACTCGTCGTTGCTTGCGTTCAAGTCTTCCGCGGCGATCGTGTTCGGCTCCGGCTTCCTGCGCAGCCTCACGCCTGGCCCTTCGCCGTCTTCGTCGATGAAGGCGACCCCCGCCGCTTCGAGGGCCTTGCGGATCGCCTCGAGCGTCGCGGCCAGCGCAGAAACCGGGCCGGGCTTCCGTTCGATCCGCTTGATGGTTTCGAGCGAAACCCCGGCCCGCGCCGCCAATTCGGACTGCTCGATCCGCAGCATCGCGCGAGCCCCACGTATCTGTTCGCTGGTGATCATTGCGCCCCCCGCGAGTTGCCAGAAACGCCCTGAGCGCAGAAAGCCGGGCGTCGTAACATCCGTAGACTAACACAAACTGTGGCGTCACCGAGGATGGCGCGGCTCCGCCGCCAGGCCATGTCGAGGAAGCGGGTCCAACAGAACCGCTGTGCGCAAGAGCGAAGTCACCTGCAAGAGACGCCTCGCCTCGTGGCTGTTCCGCAAGGGACGACGACGCTGCCTTTATTGGCCTCGGAAGCCGCTTATAGTCGGATAAGCGAGGGGATAGGCGGACGTCGGCTTTCGTTGCGTATCGAGTGGTCGGATGGGGCGTAGCGCCATCGCTTGCCGTCTGCGGGCTCGGCTCGGGCTTAAAAGTGGAGGACGACCATGGCTCTAAGGACCGTCGTGCTGCTCGGATCGGTGCGTTCCGAGCGCCAAGGCATCAAGGCCGCGCGCTATGTCGTGAGCCAGCTCGAGCGGCGCGGACACGAGGCGGTGCTGGTCGACCCGCTCGAGAAGCGGTTGCCGCTGCTTGATCGCATGTACAAGGAATATCGTCCCGGCACGTCGCCGCCGGTCCTCGAGGAACTCGCCAAGCTCTACCGCCGGGCGGACGGATTCGTGTTGGTGACGGCCGAGTACAACCAGTCCGTTCCCCCCGCGTTGAAGAACCTTCTCGATCATTTCCTGGAGGAATATTTTTGGCGGCCCTCCGCCATCGTCTCCTATTCGGCGGGACGCTATGGCGGAGTTCGGGCGGCGGTGGCGTTGAGGCCGATTCTAGGAGAACTCGGCATGCCGAGTGTCCCCTCGATCTTGGCGATTCCAATGATCGGCAGCTCCCTTTCGCAGGAGGGGACGGCCAAAGAGGCTTGGATCGACGAGGCGGCGGCGCGCTTCTTCGCCGAGTTCGAATGGTACGAGGAAGCCTTGGCGGCCAAGCGCGCCGTCACGCCGCCCCCATATTAGCCGGCGCGCCACATGAGACGGGGCGCTTTGCCGGCCTTGCGTCCGGCCGGCAGCGGCGGCGTCCAGCGACGCGTTCGTCTGCACGACCAACGCCTTGGATGGATGACCCGGGCCGTGGCCGATTGACCGCAATCGCGCCGACCTCTGATCCAGATCAAAGCGCGGGCGCCCCCCGCGCCGGATATGACGGTCATGCCGACGCGCCCTCTCGCCCGAGACGTCCTCATCGCAATCACCGTCAAGCTGACGGTGGTGATCGCGGCGGCTTTGTTCGTCTTCGGGCCGGGCCAGCGCCCGAAAATCGACGCCGGCAGCGTTGAGGCGCGATTGATCGGCGCGTCCGACCCCAGCCCCGAAATGAAGGATATTTCACCGTGACCGCAGCTCTGGATGTCGTTCAGCTTTCGCGCCTGCAGTTCGGCCTGACCGCGATGTACCACTTTCTGTTCGTGCCGTTGACGCTCGGCCTCGCCGTCCTGCTCGGCGTCATGGAGAGCGTCTATGTCATGACGGGCCGCGACATCTGGCGGCAGATGACCAAGTTCTGGGGCGTGCTGTTCGGCATCAATTTCGCAATGGGGGTGGCCACCGGCCTGACCATGGAATTCCAGTTCGGAATGAACTGGGCCTACTACAGCCACTATGTCGGCGACGTCTTCGGCGCGCCGCTGGCCATCGAAGGCCTGATGGCCTTCTTCCTGGAGGCCACCTTCATCGGCCTGTTCTTTTTCGGCTGGGACAAGCTCTCGAAGACCGCCCATCTCGCCGTCACCTGGCTCGTCGCGCTCGGGTCCAATCTCTCGGCTTTGTGGATTCTAGTCGCCAACGGCTGGATGCAGCATCCCGTCGGCGCGCGCTTCAACCCCGACACGATGCGCATGGAGGTGACGGACTTCATGGCGGTGATCTTCAATCCCGTCGCCCAAGCCAAGTTCGTCCATACGGTAAGCGCCGGCTACGTCACCGGCTCGGTCTTCGTGCTCGCTATCAGCGCCTACTACCTGCTGCGAGGCCGCCACATCGAACTCGCTAAGCGTTCGGCGACTGTCGCGGCGAGCTTTGGCCTGGCGGCGGCGCTCTCAGTCGTCGTGCTCGGCGACGAGAGCGGCTACACGGCGGGCGAGAACCAGAAGATGAAAATCGCCGCCATGGAGGCGATGTGGAACACCGAGCCGGCGCCGGCGTCCTTCACTTTGTTTGGACTGCCCAACCAAGGGACGCATACGACCGATTATGAGGTTCGCGTTCCCTGGATGCTTGGGCTCATCGCCACCCGGTCGATCAGCACCGAGGTGCCTGGGATCAACGACCTGGTCGCCCATGCGAAGGAACGTATCCGCTCCGGCCTCATCGCTTACGACGCGCTGGACAAGCTGCGCGCCAATCGGGCGGACGTGGACCAGCGGGCGCGTCTGGCGCAGCACGGCGACGACCTCGGCTATGCCCTGCTCCTGAAAAAGATTCGTCCCGATATCGTCGAGGCGACCGATGCTGAAGTTGCGCAGGCCGCCGAGAGCACCGTGCCCTCCGTCTCGCCGCTGTTCTGGAGTTTCCGGTTCATGGTCGGCCTCGGATTCTTCTTCATCGCGCTGTTCGCCACCGCGTTCTATCTCGCCTCGATACGGCGTCTGCATTCCTCGCGCGCCTTCCTGCATGTGGCGTTGTGGATATTGCCGCTGCCATGGATCGCCGCGGAGCTCGGCTGGTTCGTCGCGGAAGTTGGCCGGCAGCCCTGGGTCATCGAGGGCGTGTTGCCGACCTTCATGGCGGTATCGAGCCTGTCGGCGACAAATGTCACGACCACTCTTGTCGGCTTCGTCGCCTTTTATTCAGCGCTGCTCGTGGTGGACGTCTACCTCATGACCAAGGCGATCCGCCTTGGACCCGCCCCGGCGGGACTCGTCCCATCCCTCGCGCCCACGTCGCTCGTCGCCGCCCCGGCCGAATAGCTTCTGAAAGGATCGCACGATGCTCGACTATGAAACACTGCGCCTGATCTGGTGGGCGCTCCTTGGAATCCTGCTCATCGGCTTCGCCGTGATGGACGGCTTCGACTTGGGCGCCGCGATGCTTCTCCCCTTCGTCGGAAAGACGGACTCCGAGCGCCGTGTCGCCATCAACACGGTCGGCCCCGTGTGGGAGGGCAATCAGGTCTGGTTCATTCTCGGCGGCGGCGCGATCTTCGCCGCCTGGCCGACCCTCTACGCCGTCGCCTTCTCCGGCTTCTATCTCGCGATGTTCCTTGTTCTTTGCGCACTGATCCTGCGGCCGGTCGCCTTCAAATTCCGCTCCAAGCTGCCCAATCCGACCTGGCGCCGGATCTGGGACTGGGCGCTCTTCGTCGCCGGCCTCGTTCCGTCGCTGGTTTTCGGCGTCGCCTTCGGCAACATGTTGGAAGGCGCGCCGTTCCGCTTCGACGACACGTTGCGGATGACTTATGAAGGGACCGTGTTCGGCCTGCTCAACCCCTTCGCTCTCCTTTGCGGCCTGGTCAGCGTCGCCATGCTCGCGATGCACGGCGGCGCCTACCTCGCGCTGAAGGCGGGGCCGCCGGTCGCCGACCGCGCCGCTTTCTTCGCCCGCCGCGCCGCAATCGCCTTGATGGTTCTCTTCGCGCTCGCCGGTCTGTGGGTCGCCTTCGGGATCGAAGGCTATTCGGTCACAAGCCCGCTAGCCCGTGACGGCCCATCCAATCCCCTGTTCAAGCAAGTGGTGCGCGAGACTGGCGGATGGATCGTCAATTACGGGCTCCATCCTTGGACGCTCGCGGCTCCGATCCTCGCCTTTGGCGGCGCGGCCCTAACCATTCCTCTACTCGGCGCGCGCCGCAATGCGCTCGCCCTGATCGCCAGCGCCCTGAGCGTCGCCGGGGTGATCGCGACGGCGGGATTGAGCGCCTTTCCGTTCCTGCTGCCATCCTCGCTCGATCCCGCCGCCAGCTTGACCGTGTGGGACGCCTCGTCGAGCCGCCTGACGCTCGCCATAATGCTCGGCGCGACGCTGGTCTTCCTGCCGATCATTCTCCTCTACACCGCGTGGGTCTACCGCGTGCTGCGCGGTCGCGTCACTCTCGCGTATGTCGACGACAATAGCGCTAGCACCTACTGAAGGAGCATCGACGAATGTGGTATTTCGCCTGGATTCTCGGGGTCGGTTTCGCCGGCGCGTTTTCGATCCTCAACGCCATGTGGCTGGAGCTCCATGAAGGCGACCGCGCGGCGGTGCGCGACGATGACCGCGCGCGTTGACGCGGCGCGGATGAGCGCAGCCGCGTCCGGTTGGGCGCGGGCGCTCTCCCTCGCCGGCGCCGGCGCGATCAGCCTCGCGCTGACGCTCGACCCCTTTCTGCTGAATGGCGTTCCGCCCCTGCGCCTGCATGCCGGCCTGCCGCTAATGATGTTGGGCGTGTCCGGCGCCTTCGCTCATGGTCTCGGCTATCGCCCGTCGAGCCGCGTCATTCGCGCCTTGGTCGCTCCAGCGACAGCCTGGGCTGCTGCTAGTCGCCGGGGCGAGCTTGATCGCCCTGCGCTGAGAGCGGCGTCGTCAAGAACGGCGTCGGATAATTTCGCCCAATCGCAACGCCGCGGACTGCGGAGGAGAGACGGATGATCGACAAGCTTTTGCGCCAAGACATCATCGACGAACTCGATTTCGTCCCGAGTGTCGACGCCTCGGACATCGGCGTCGCGGTGTCCAACGGTGTTGTGACGCTTACCGGCCACGTGAGCAGCTATGCTCAAAAACGGGCCGCCGAGTGCGCGGCGCGAAGGGTGAAGGGCGTGCGCGCGGTCGCGGAGGAAATCGAAGTCCGCTATCCCAATGAAAAAAAGACGGCAGATGACCAAATCGCCGAGCGGGCCCTGGCCATCTTGAACTGGGACGCGCAGGTGCCGGCGGAGTCAATCACGCTTAGGGTCGAGCGAGGCTGGGTCACGCTCACCGGCGAAGTTGCTTGGCAATATCAGCGCGCCGCTGCGGAAAATGACGTTCGCAAACTCTCCGGCGTGGTCGGGGTCGCTAACGAAATTCGCGTGAAACCAGAGGTCACGCCGCAAGACGCGCGCGACAAGATACTCGATGCCCTGGAGCGCAGCGCCGACCTCGACGCAAGCTCGATCATGGTCGCGGTGCATAACGACCGGGTCACGCTCTTGGGTAGAGTGAGGACGTGGCGCGAACGCGACGTCGCCGAGCGAGCCGCCTGGTCGGCGGCCGGCGTCTCGGCGGTCGAGAATCGCCTCGATATTGGCTGACGGGGTACACATAATCGGCGTCGAGACGAATATGAGATGTCAAATGTCCGCCAGGGGGCGCGCCGCCTCGCGCGTTGATCACTCGGCCGCAGTCCCTAAGTCTGGATGGCTTCGCGTTGCTCGCCATGACGATGGAAGTTTGATTCAACCATAAAGCAACGCGCGCTAGATTGAGCAAGGCGCTTTGCAACTGCGACGCATCGGCCTCTGCCGGACGTCAGTCGTGCGCAACTCGCTCGATTCCCCCAACATTCGGCAGAGGAAGCCGGCCAAACAGGAGGATCGAATTGATCGCGCAGTTTACCTATGAGCGAGCCGATCCCTGCCGCCGCTTGCGGTAGCGTGATGCAATCTTGACGGGGACGAGCGCCTGGCCGCGCGCAGATCGGAACCCCCGCAACGCCGCGACCGCGAATGCAATCGGAACGGCGAGAAAAGTCAGAAAAAGAACTGACGCGAACATGGCGAATTCTCCTTTAGCCCGCACATCGTCGTCCGAAGCCCATCAGCCGCTTTGCGATAGGTCAATTGATTGGCGCGAAACCGTCGCGGCGCGTGAATGCGACGCGCCTGAGGCCCGGCGCTTCGTTCCTTTGAGCCGGATCAATTCCAGCTCCCCCTTCGTCCGGATAGGATGCGCAATCAACGTAGAACGTGCCCGAGAGGCCGCGACCTAGTCGGGCGAAGAGACCGGCTTCTCGCCGCGCAACGGTTCGCCGACAGTGAGCGTCCAACCTGGCGCGAGTAGGCGCTTTGGACTCGTCATCCTCGAACAGGCCGCAGCTCATGTCCGACACCACAAACGAGGCGACAACGGCGAACGATCAATCGGCGGTTTTTTCGTTCTTAAGCGACCCGAGCACATTTGGGGCGACCGCAAGCGTCCGTCGCATCGACACCCATGGCGCCGCCGTATTTCTCGTCGGCGATGACGCCTACAAGATCAAGCGCGCCGTGCGATTCCCGTTCATGGATTTCTCGACTCTTCGAGAAGCGCCGCATCGCGTGCGAAGCCGAAATATCCGTCAACAAGCCGAACGCGCCGGAAATCTATATTGAAACCATGCCCATCGTCCGCACCCCTCAAGGCCTCTCTTTGGGCGGCGCTGGAGAGATCGTCGAATGGGCCGTGCACATGCGGCGATTCGATGAAGAGGCGACGCTTGATCGGTTGGCGGAGCGCCAGGAGATTTCGGCGGATCTTTTCTCTCGCATGGTCGGCGCGATCTTAGGCTCTCACGAGCGCGCGCCTCGTCGGGACGGCTTGGCGGCGTACGAAGCCTTGGCGCGCTATCTCGAGCAGAACGAAGCGGCGTTCGCGGCGGATCCCAATCTCTTCGATCCATCGCGGGCCAGAGATTTGAACAGGGACGCGCGGGCGGCGCTCGCGGCGGAGAAAGACTTGCTGATCGCCCGCGGGGAGAAGGGTTACGTACGCCGCTGCCATGGCGACCTTCACTTGCGCAACATCGCTCTCGTCCATGGCGAACCAATCCTGTTCGACGCGCTCGAGTTCGATGAGGGGATCGCCACCGGCGACATTCTCTATGATCTCGCCTTTCTGCTGATGGACCTCGAGGAGCGGCGGCTGCGGCCGGCCGCCAATTTGCTTCTCAATCGCTACTTATGGGGAAGCGACGAGGCGCATCTGAGCGGCCTCGCGGCATTGCCGATTTTCATGAGTATCCGCTCGGCCATACGAGCGAAAGTCGTCGCCGCGGGGTTGACGCATCTCGTGGGCGAAGCGCGCGGCCGGGCCGAGGCCGAAGCGCGGCGCTACTTTTGGTTTGCCGAGGAATTCCTGAAACCGCAACCGACGCGGCTCGTGGCGGTCGGCGGCTTGTCGGGCGTGGGAAAGAGCGCGCTTGCCGGCCAAATCGCCCCTCTTCTCGGCCGCGCGCCCGGAGCAGTTTGGTTGCGCAGCGACATCGAGCGCAAGCGGATTTTCGGGGTGGCCGAGGTGGACCACCTGCCGCAGGAAGCCTACAGCCGAGACGCCGCACGGGAAGTCTATGCGCAGCTTTGCCGCAAGGCCGCCTTGGCTCTGAAGTCGGGGCAAAGCGTCGTCGTCGACGCTGTCCATTTCAAGGCTGAGGAAAGAGACATCATCGAGCGCGTCGCGGTCGGCGTCGCTTTTACCGGGCTATGGCTTGAAGCGCCGCTAAACACCCGGCTCGGGCGTGTGGCGGGCCGCAAGAACGACGCCTCGGACGCGGACGCCGTCGTCGCCAGGGCGCAATCGGCTGAGGGGCCCGACGACAATTCGCACTGGCGGCGGCTCGACGCGTCCGGCGATCTTCCCGCCGTGACTCGCGCCGCAGGCGTCCTTCTCGAACTGCCGATGGGCGGGGCCGGTTAGAAATCCAAGGCGTGTGATCCCAGTCAATGCTTCTCCCTGACGATGGTGGATAAGCGTCCCAAATGGGCGAGGCCCGAAGGGCCGTCTGGCAAATCTGAGAGCTGAGAATAGGGCCATGAGCGAGAAGCTGTCGGCGACGCGCGATCGGCTGGAACACAGCCACCGTAAAGAAGACATTGCGAAACGTCTCGGCGAGGATCCACCCGCGAACTATGTCCGCGATTGGGTCTATGGTGGAATCGACGGGACGATAACGACGTTTGCGATCGTCGCGGGCGTGGTTGGCGCCGACCTGCCAGGACAGGTCGTCCTGGTCCTCGGCTTGGCCAATCTCGTCGCCGACGGCTTTGCGATGGGCGCGGGCAACTACAGCGCAGCCAAAGCCGAATCCGACTACTACAAACATCAGCTCGCGGTCGAACGAAAGCACATTGCCCTTGCGCCTAGCGGCGAGCGAGAAGAAATCCGGCAGATATTCAGCCGGAAGGGGTTCGCCGGCGGCGATTTGGAGCGGATCGTCGATGTCATCACGGCTGACGAAGACCGTTGGGTAAAGACCATGGCGGTCGAAGAATATGGGCTATCATCCGCCAACAAGTCTCCGATCTTGGCGGCTTTGAGCACGTCTGCCGCATTCGTCCTTTGCGGATTGGCGCCGCTTTTGAGCTATCTCGTCGCATATGCCTTTGGCATGTGCGTCGTCGCGACAGGCCTTGTCTTCTTCCTCATCGGCGCGCTGAAAAGCCGGTGGTCACCGTCGGGCTGGATGCGGTCGGGACTCGAGACGCTGTTCATCGGAATGAGCGCAGCGGGCATCTCGTTCGCAATTGGCTACGCGCTCAAGATTCTCGTCCACGCGTCGACGTAAGGCGACCATGCCAACGTCGCCGGAAACGCTTTGACTTATCGCAAGCCGCGAAATGTAATGGCGTGCAAAATGTCACGGCGATTGCGCAGGGAGAGGGCGCGCCGCGCTCGCGAGCGCCGCGGACGTCTCGACTTCAGGCGCCGTCGAAAGGGGAACGTCATGAACGATCTGAATTCGAAATCCGTGAACCGCCGCGCCGTGCTGCTCGCTGCGGCGGGCGCCGCTCCGTTGCTCGCGCTGGGCGCGAGCGGCGCCAGGGCCGCCGGACTGCCGCAGACGGCGGTCGGCTATCAGGATTCGCCGAAGGACGGCAGACAATGCGACGGATGCAATCTCTTCATCGCCCCGAATACGTGCAAGACGGTCGCGGGTGATATCTCGCCGCACGGCTGGTGCAAGCTTTGGGTAAAGAAGGCCTGACGGATTATTCACGGCTCGGAACAAAGAACGAAAAAAGGCCGAGAAGGAGCGGGCGAAGGCAAAGCGCGAAGGACGGAAGCACGCACGAAGCGGAGCAGCGAGAACGAACGAAGCCAGATCGGGCCCAAGAAATAAAGCAGTAACGCGATCACGAACCGCGAAGGACGGAGGGACAATCACTACAGCAGTCGAAGCGCAGCGGCAATGACACAATTGAGAAGGCACCGACCCCACAGAAGCATCGCTGATCGCCTGATTGCAATCACGACCGATGTAGCGCTGATAAGAGGATGTCTGAACGGGGCGTACGGCGGTCGCAATGGAGGCATTGGGGCGAACTATGAGATCGGACATTCGGATGTCTGGTCAGGGGTGTAAGCATGTTCGCGGCTACGAGATTACACGACGTCGGCTTATTCGCAGTAAATACGACGGAGATAAATACAGCGTACGTTGAAGTTGACAGATATCATGAATTTCAGAGGCTGACTTGTCTTCGCTCAGGGCAACGCGTGAATAACGATCGTAATAGTTTCAAGGGAATGGCACGTTGTGGATCACACATATTCGTTCACGGCGGTATTTCAACGTTTCGGAACGTCGGACGCGCGCTCTACGGAGGAACAGGTAACAATAGAACGGGACGGTGATCTTCGACGTTTATCTGGTTCAGTACGGCAGCGTGGGTACTGATTACAACGGCATCGGCGCCAATACACTCAATATCTGAGGCTTTCGGGGAGAGAATTTGAGTTGGGCGGGTGTAGTGACGGAGATGACGCAGAGCGGATTGGCGAGGTTTTACTTGGATAATAATTGCGATGATGGTGTAACGCTAGGTGATGTGAACACTGATCGCCGACGTGCAAGTTAGCGCTGAGTTCAGGCGGTTCGACGCGGTACATATCACATCGCCGGCATGAAATTTGATTTCGCGTGGAAGCGTCAGCATATTGGTCGCGCGATCGCTTCACGACGCCGGCGGTGAAAGACGCCGGCTGCGGGTCTCTTGACGGCGTGAGCATGACAGAGCGCCGCCGGAATGTTCGTCACGCGGCGAATGGATGAGAGAGGCTATCGCATCGCAAACACTATGGAAGGTCAGCAAAGTCATCGCCGACCCCCGCCGGAATTGCGCGCTCCCCCACAGAATATCGGCAGCACGATGTCGACTTGGGCCGCCGAAGGTCTGCTCAGAGCCGAAAGCGGATGCTATCGGCGGCGCTGGCGGGTTTCAAGAGTTTGATTGACCGCCGCGAACGCGCAAAAGTCCGGTGTCTCCGCGCCAAGCGCCTCAATTGCAACCTCCACGCCGCGCCTGTCGGTGAGGCGCATGATCTCCTGAACCGGATCGACCTCCTGAAATTGATGCAGTGATCGGCGCTAGGCGCGTGACGTTTCATGCGCGCGGCCGGCGCCGCGATGTCGTCGCGGCTCGGCCTCGAGCCTGCAGCATCTTCCGCGCTTCGTCGCCGCGATGCGTGCGACTTTCCCAAAATCAGAAAGGCAGGGAACGCGGCGAAGGGCGAAGAAAAAACGAACGCCACCGTAACCAGCGCTGGGGCCTTTGACCTCGATCAAGGCGGCCGCCTGTAATCGTCTTAGCCTTAACAACGAAGCTGCCAATTCGACAGACACTCGATCCAAGCTCGGAGCTTCGAAATGAGGTCAATAACAGTTAAGCTGCCTGGCATCCACGCCAATTCAAATGCGTATTACATAGGACGTTGGCGCTCGAGCTTCATCCGCCGCATGTTGGAGTTGAAGGCTGCACGGGAAGCCGACGAGTGCCCACGCGTGACGATCGCGTTTGATGACGTGTGTCGTCACGACCCAGCGGACGTCGTGCATGCCGACCACATTCGGCGGCATTCCCTGATTGACGATAATCCGTGTTCCGGATGATAAATCGCAAGGCGTTCCTGCGAGTTCGTGGGTGAAGAAGCGGGCGGCGTGGTCGATCTACTGAACCATGGGGCGCCCGAAGGCGTAACCCCTATCATTGATGCCGGGCCGGCTCGAAATTGAGGTGTCCGGGATCGCGGATAGAGATGAGCGCGTCACGTCGTCGACCACTTTCGGGATGCGGAAGCGGCTCCTTCAGGCGCTCGGCCTTGGCGCCGCGACGTCGTGTTTGCGCTCCCTGATCGGCCTTTTCGCGGCGGCCTCGCGCTCGCGGGAAGACCGAGACGATGTGCTGTTCCTTGAAAAATTCGATCGCTTCATCAGTCCGTCCTTCAGCAGGCCGGACTCTAATTCGCCGTGGTGGAAATGCTGCTACATCTAAGAAACATCGCGAGCGCTACAGACATGCGTTCTGGCGATGAAGCGGCGCCCAGACGATCCTCGCCTTCGACACGGCGCCTCATGCTCAGCTCCGATGCTGATTTGCCGCGATAAGAAACTAATCACCTTTTTCACACAGCCTCGGGCGCCAAAGTTGCAGGCGATTGTAATTCATGCAAAACGTTGTTTGTACCAGAGACGTACCAAACAGGAGCAGACATGGCTAGAGCCGTCGCCCGGAGTAAGAAGGCGCCAGTCAGGCGACCGTGGTCGAAAGACGACGTCCGCCTATTGAAGGGTATGGCTCGCAAGGAGCCTGCCGCAAAGATTGCGAAAGCTCTCAAGCGGACCGAGAGCGCAACGCGCCAAAAGGCGAAAGGCGTCGGCATCTCGCTCAGTATGGCGCGCAAGAAAAGAACAGCCGCGAAAAAGCGCTAAGCTGGTCCGCGATCCGGAACCGTCGGGGCGGTTTCCGGTGCTTACATCATACGAACCGCTCGACGATGAAGTGCGCTTCGTCGGGTGCAGTCTTCGCCCAGCCATTGAGGGACCATCCATTGAATACGACAGAACTCGTAGACGCCGTCGCGGAAGCCAATGACCTTTCGAAGGCCAAGGCGAAGGAAGTCGTCAATTCGCTTTTTGCGTCGATCGTCGATGCCGCCAAACGTGGCGAGGAAGTCGCCATCAACGGATTCGGCCGTTTCTCGGTCAAAGAGCGTGCGGCTCGCGAAGGACGCAACCCGGCCACCGGCGCCCCGCTGAAAATTCCCGCGTCGAAGTCGCTCGGCTTCAAGATGGCGAAAGCCGTCGGCGAATTGCTGTAAACTTCGAGTCCCGCACCAAGCGGGATGGGAGATGAGGCGACGCGGCAGAGAGGCGAATGCCTCTCTGCGGGGTGCGCGAGCGACCGACAGAGCGCGCAAAGTTCGCGGTCATTGAGTCATCGGAAGCCGAACGAGCTTGCGGAAGCTGTTCGCGATCGTTTGTTTGTCCCGATGTCCTCGACAGTCTCTTCGGCCGATCGGCGGAAGTCGACGATTCCAGTCATCCGAGCGGCGCGTCATTGCGCCATTTCAGGCGCGAGCAACGACACCAGCACCCGGTAGGCAGCTTCGATGTCGTTTCGAACGCCGAGGCTGACCGCGGCTCCGTCGCGCGCGCGGATGGCGGCGAGCATGAGTTCGTGCTGCTCGTTGGCCTTGAAATAGTTGCCGGACGCACGGAGAAGATGAAAGTAGGGGCTGATCTGCAGCCAAAGCGTCTCGATGATCGCGAGCAGCGCGTGCGAGCGGGCGGCCTGATAGATCGTGAAATGGAACGTCCGGTTCCAGCGCAGATATTGCTTGTTGTCGCCAGTTCGCGCCGCGTCCTCCATCGCGCCGACGCATTCTTCCAGCCGCGCGATCTCGATTTCGCTGATGTTTGGAGTTGCCCAGCCGGCCGCAAGCGATTCGACTTCGAGTCGAACCCGGCGGAGGTCGAGAAGGCGCTCGCCGCTCAGCGGCGGAATGCCGATTGAACGTCCGGAGATCACGGTGAGCACACGCGCCGCGCTCAGCCGCTGCAGGGCCTCGCGCACCGGCATGGCGCTGACGCCGAACGCATCGGCGAGCGCCTGGATCGTAACGAGCTGACCCGGCGCGATTTCGCCATTGAGGATCAGCTCGCAAAGCTGCCGATGGACATGATCCTGAAGCGTGCCGCGGGGCGCCGGCGAGATCGGGAGCGCCGATCTGAGAGATGTGTCCGTCATCGCCATTGTTTCCGTGCCGACCCCGCGCGCCCATACCCCGCGGGCACCGGTTTCGTCCAATCGAGATTGTGCCGAACGCGCTTGCCAAGCTTACGATCATTGATCTATGATCACAAGTAATATGGTCAGCAGGCGTCGCGCCCGCCGAAGCCAAGATGAGATTCGCCTGCAATCGACGGGCGATGAGGGAGGAAGTCGATGAAACGCGATTGGAGGAAGTGGTTCGCCCGCGCCGGAGCCGTAGCTCTAGCCGCGAGCGTCGGCTTGGCGGCGAGCGGGCAGGCCGCCGAAAAGAAGTTCAAGATGTTCCTGTCGATGAGCTACATCGGCAACGATTGGCAGGCGGAAGCCGCCAACATGGTCAAGGCGATGGCGGCGCACAAAGATTTCGCCGACAAGGTCGACCTTCAAGTGCAGGTCGCCGGCCCCAACGCCCAGCGTCAGATCCAGCAGATCAACGCCATGGTGCAGCAGGGCGCGCAGGCGATCGTCGTCTATCCGATCTCGCCGACCGCCCTCAACAGCGCGGTCAAGAACGCCTGCGAAAAGGGCGTGATGATCATCGCCTACGACGGCGAGATTTCCGAACCCTGCGCCTACAATGTGACTATCAATCAGGAAGAGGCGGGCCGCGTGACGGCCGAGTGGCTGGCCAAGAAACTCAACGGCAAGGGTAACATCGTGGTGATGACCGGAGTCCCCGGCACCTCGGTCGACACCGCGCGGACCAAAGCCGCCAAGGAAGTCTTCGCCAAATATCCCGACATCAAGATCGTCGGCGAGGCGGTCGGCATGTGGAGCCAGGCGGTTGCGCGCACTGAGCTGTCCAAGATCCTGGCCACCCATAGCTGGGATCAGATCGACGGCTTGTGGATGCAGGTCGGCTGCTACACCGCGAACACGATGCAGATCGAGGCCGGCAAGAAGGCCGATCAGCTCAAGCCCTGCGCCGGGGAAGGGGCCAACGGCGGCCGCATTCAGATGCTGCCCGTGGGATCGGAAGTCGAGGGCGCCAACGGCACTTACGCGCCGATGGCTGCGCCGCGCATCTCCTACGCCTCGCCGCCCTACGCCGGCGGGTACGCGCTGAAGCTCGCAGTGGAGAAGCTCGAGGGCAAGGACATTCCGAAGCGGATCACTTTGCCGCTGCCGATCGTCACCAACGACACCATCAAGTACTGCAAGGAAGGGACCTGGGCGGAGATGAAGGACGGGTGCAACGCGTTCCCGCCGTCGCTGGTGCCGAATCCCGGCTGGTTCGCCTCGATCTATTCGCCGGAAACCCCGGAGATCGGCTTGCAGGCGGCGCTCGTTGGACAGCCTGAGCCCTGATGCTGAACGGCGTGCGGCGGGCGGCCTCGAGCCGTCCGCTGGCGCTCCGGCGCTCCTTTCGGCTTTCAAGGTTGCGAACGATGCCCGATCCGACGTCAGTACTACGCGCCGATGGGGCGGCCGCGATCTCCGTCGACAGCGTGCGCAAGGTCTATGGCGCGACGGTCGCGGTCGACCAGGCCTCGTTTTCAATCGCGGGCGGCGCGGTGCACGCTTTGCTCGGCGAGAATGGCGCGGGCAAATCGACGATCGTCAAACTGCTCTCCGGACTGACGCAGCCCGACTCGGGCGGCTTCCGCCTGTTCGGCGACAGCGTGCGCTTCTCTTCGCCGCGCGACTCGCAGGCGCGCGGCATTCAGACCGCGTTCCAGGAAATGACGCTGGTCAAGGACCTGACGGTCCTCGACAACATGCTGCTGCCGCGCGGGCCGATCGGCCCTTCAGGCATGATCCGCCGTCGCCAGGCGCGGGCGGTGGTGGCGACGCATTTTGAGTCCCTCGGCATGGGCGACCTTCGTCTTGACGATGAGATCGGCGATCTCGATCTCGCGATCCAGCAGAAGATCGAAATCGCCCGTGCGATCTTCCGCGAGCCGCGCATCCTGCTGCTCGATGAGCCGACGTCGACGCTGTCGGGGCGCGATGTCGATTGGCTCGGCCATATCATCGCCGATCAGCGCGCCAAGGGCGTCACGACCGTCTTCATTTCGCATCGGCTGAGAGAAGTCCGGGCGTTCTGCGACACGATGACCGTTCTGCGCAATGGCAAGCACATCGCAACCGGCCCGGTTTCCTCATACGCGGACGACGAGGTCATCGGCATGATCGCCGGACGCGCGCTCGCCCACGCTTTTCCGCCGCGCCGCCAGGGCGCGCGCGCCGTCGGGCCGGAGGTGCTCGGGGTCGAGCGCATCTCGACCGCGGGCAAACTGCGCGAAGCGTCATTCAGCCTGAGGGCCGGCGAGATCCTCGGCGTCGCGGGCCTGCAGGGCATGGGGCAACTCGACCTCTTCCTCGCCTGTTTCGGCATGGCGGACTTGACCGGCGGGCATTTGCGGATCGACGGCGAGCCCATCGTCATCACTTCGCCGGCCGACGCGGTGCGCGCCAACATCGGCATCAGCCTCGTGCCGGAGGATCGCAAGACCGAGGCGCTGTCGCTCAAGCTGAGCGGCAAGCACAATGCTTCCCTGCCGGTGATCGACCGCTTCGTGCGCGGATTCCTGATCGACGAAGCCGCGGAGAACGCGGCCGTCGAGGCGATCTTCGATCGGGTCGATGTCGATCGCCGCGCGCTGTGGACCCGCGTCGGCGCATTTTCAGGCGGAAATCAGCAGAAGATCGCGATCGCCAAATGGCTGCTGGCGGAGAGCCGCGTCCTGCTCCTCTTCGATCCCACCCGCGGCATCGACGTGGGCACCAAGAATGAGCTCTACCGATTGATCCGCTCCTACGCCGATGCGGGCGGAGCGGTGCTCTTCCACTCCACGGAAATTCCCGAACTGGTCTATCTCTCCGACCGCACTCTGGTCTTCTACGCCGGTCGGATTGCCGCGGAGATTCCCGCCGAGCGGTTGTCGGAAGAGGAGATCCTGCGCGCCGCGCTTGGCGCGGACGTCGAAGCGGGGAGGGCGGCGTGACGATGACCAGCGCCGCGATGCGCGGCCCGGAGCCCGCCGCTTCCTTTCCGTTGCTGAAGCGCGTCGCGCGTCAGCGCGGACTTCTGGTCGCTATTGGCGTTTTCCTCACGCTGTTGGCGACGATCGCCAGCATCGGCTCGGTGCGGCTCAGCTACTACGACCTGTCGCAGATGGCGGCGAGCGGAGCGACGCTGGCGCTGGCGGCGATCGGTCAGACGATTGTCATTCTCTCCGGCGGTTTCGATCTTTCAGCCGGCGCGACGATTTCGCTCGTCAACGTCGCGCTCGCCTCGTCGCTGCAGGACCCGTCGTTGTCGCCGCTCTTCATCGTCGCGGCGGGGGTCGCCGTCGGCATGACCGCAGGCGCCTTCAACGGCTTCTTCGTCGCGGTGCTGCGGATGCAACCGATCGTCGTGACCTTGGCGACGATGTTCATCCTCCAGGGCGTGACGCTCCTGATCATGGAAAAGCCCGGCGGTCAGGTTTCGCCGGCGCTCGGCGATCTGCTGATCGGCGACGCCATTCCCAACCTGCTGCCGAAGCCGGCGCTGCTCATCGTGCTGGTCCTCGCGCTCTGGGCATGGCTGAAGCGCACCAACTTCGGCGTGGCCGTCTACGCCGTCGGCGGCGACGTCGACTCTGCGCGGGCGGTTGGCGTTCCGACCCGCTTCGTCGAGTTCATGGTCTACGTCATCGGCGGCGGATGCTACGGCCTCGCCGGCGTGTTCGTGAGCGCACAAACCGGCTCGGCCGATCCGCTGATCGGCAACCCGATGCTGCTGCAAATGTTCGCCGCGGTCGTAGTCGGCGGCACGGCTCTCGGGGGCGGCCGCGGCGGGCCGCTCGGCAGCGTCTTCGGCGCCTACATATTGATGATGGTCGTCAACATTCTGCTGGTGCTCAACGTTTCGGCCTATTACTCGACAGTCGCCGAGGGCTCGATCCTTATCCTCGCGGTGCTCGGCGGAGGGCTGAGACCGGATTCGCCGCTCGCGCGCCATCTGCGCCACCTCATCGTGCGCGCCAAGGCGCGCACGCTGGGGCGCCTTGCCTCGCAACGGCCATCAGACGAGCGGGTTCTCAAGCTGCCAAGGCTCGAACAGCGGACGCCGCGCGCCGCCGCCGCTACGCCCAACCTTATCGCTCGAAACGCCGAGGCGCTGCGCTTCGCGCTGCCCGCGTACGTTTGCTTCGCGCTGGTCGTCATCGCTACCCAGCTCACCCTCGGCCATGCGCTGACGAACTGGTCTTATTTTAACTCGCTGATGGTGCTGACCTCGTTCCTGGCGGTGCTGGCGCTCGGTCAGGGAACGGTGATCCTGACCGGCGGCCTCGACCTCTCGACGCCGTGGACGATCGGCTTCACCGGAATCCTGCTCGCCGGAATGGTCAAGGGCTCGGATGCGGCGCTGATCTATGCTTTGCCGATCGCGCTTCTGGTCGGGCTCGCGGTCGGCGTCGTCAACGGCGCGGGCATCGTACTGCTCGGGGTGTCGCCGATCGTGATGACATTGGCGACCAACGGCATCCTGCAAGGCGCGGCGCTCGTCTATTCCAATGGCACGCCGGACGGGTTCTCTTCGCCTCTGCTCAGACGCTTCATGACCGACCAGGAACTTTTCGTGACCCCGGTCGTGCTGTTTGTCGTTGTCTTCGTGATTGTCGCAGTGCTGCTGCTCGGCCGCACGCCGTTCGGTCGGCGCGTTTACGCGGTCGGCAACGGCGAGCGCGTCGCCGCGCTCTCGGGCGTTCCGGTCACCCAGACATTGATCGGCGTCTACATGCTCTCCGGCCTGTGCTCGGCGATCGTCGGCGCGCTGCTGACCGGATTTTCCGGCCAGGCGAGCCTCGGCATGGGCGACGAATATCTGCTGCCCTCGATTGCGGTCGTGGTCATCGGCGGCGCGCTCATCACCGGCGGGCGCGGCCACTATCTCGGCATGCTCGGCGGCGCGCTGCTGCTCACCGCGCTCCAGACGCTGCTCGCCGGCACCACCCTTCCGTACGCTACCCGAACCATCGTGTTCGGCGTCGTCGTCCTCGTCGCCGTCATGGCTCTGCGCGAGAGGCGCACATGATCACCCGGAGCGCATCATGAATGACACCGCCGACGTCTTCGCCCTCCACAAGGGCCTGCGCGTGCTCGTCACCGCGGGCGCGTCGGGCATCGGCCGGGCGATCGCCGATCTTCTCATCGCCCGCGGCGCCCGGGTGCACATCTGCGACGTCTCCGACGATTTGCTCGACGATTTCCGCGCCGCTCATCCCAACTGCGGCGCCGCCAAGGCCGATGTCTCCTCGGACGCCGAAGTCGCGCGCCTGTTCGCCGAGGTGAACTCGTCGCTCGGTGGGCTCGACGCGCTCATCAACAACGCCGGGATCGCGGGACCAACCGGCGGCGTCGAGGAGATCGCGCCGGCGGAATGGCGGCGCACGCTCGACGTCTGCCTGACCGGCCAATTCCTCTGCGCCCACTACGGCGTGCCGATGCTGAAGGCGGCGGGCGGCGGGGCGATCGTCAATATGTCGTCGGCCGCGGGGCGCTTCGGCTACGCTTTCCGCACCCCGTATTCCGCCGCCAAATGGGGCGTCATCGGCTTCACCCAAAGTCTCGCCAAGGAGCTCGGACCCGCCAACATCCGCGTCAACGCCATTCTGCCTGGCATCGTCGAAGGGCCGCGCATGTCCGGCGTCATCGCGGCCCGCGCCCGGCAGACGGGCGTCAGTCACGCGGACATGGAGAAAACTTACCTCGACCGCATTTCGCTGCGCCGCATGGTGACCGCCGACGATGTGGCCGCGACGGTGGCCTATCTCCTTTCGCCGGCCGGCCGTAACATCTCCGGCCAATCGCTGGGCGTGGACGGCAACGTCGAGACGTTGTGAACTCGGCGGTCGAGAGATGAAGCATTGGAGAGCGGAATGAGCAAAGTGGCGATCGTTGGATCGGGCTTCGTCGGCCGCGCCTGGGCGACCAGCTACGCCCGCGCCGGCCACGAGGTGGCGCTATGGGACGAGGACGCGGCGGCGCCCGCCAAGGCGATCGAGTATATCGAGGGCCTGTTGCCCGACCTTGAAGCCAACGGCCTCCTCAATGGCGCGGCGGCCAGAGCCGTCGCCGCACGGATGCGCCCCGCTGCGACTCTGGAGGCCGCGCTCGACGGGGCGATCCATGTTCAGGAGAACACGCCCGAGGACCTCGGGATCAAACGCGCCGTCTTCGCGCGACTCGACGCCGCGGCCGCGCCCGACGCCGTGCTGGCGAGTTCAACCTCGGCGATCCTGCCGTCGGCCTTCACCGAGGCGCTCAAAGGGCGGGGGCGTTGCCTCGTCGTCCATCCGATCAATCCGCCCTATTTGATCCCCGCCGCGGAAGTTGTCCCGGCCCCGTGGACGGACGCCGCAATCGTCGAGCGCGCCGCCCAATTCCTGCGCGCCGCCGGCCATGCGCCGATCGTCATGAAGCGCGAGATCGATGGCTTTGTGATGAATTGCCTCCAGGGCGCGCTGCTCGAGGAAGCGTTCCGTCTCGTCGCGCAAGGCTACGCCAGCGTCGAGGACGTGGACATCGGCATCCGCGACGGTTTGGCGCTGCGCTGGTCGTTCATCGGTCCGTTCGAAACCATCGATCTCAACGCGCCGGGCGGCGTGCGCGATTACGCCGAACGTTACCAGAAGATCTATTCTGGGATCTTTCCCTCGACGCAGTGGCGCGCCGATTGGAGCGGGCCGGTGATGGACACGATCGAGACTGAGCGGCGCAAGCGGTTGCCCGCTGACAAGCTGGTCGAGCGCCAGTCCTGGCGCGACCGCCGCCTGATGGCGCTCGCCGCGCACAAGCGGCGCGCCGACAAGGAAATCGGCCGTTGAGCCAATTTTAGGAGGTCGCGATGGGGTTGAGCAACAAGGTCATCATTACCTGCGCGGTGACGGGGGCGATTCACACACCGTCGATGTCGCCGTATTTGCCGGTCACGGCGGACGAAATCGCCGCGGCGGCGATCGGCGCCGCCGAAGCCGGCGCGGCGATCGTGCATCTCCACGCACGCGACGAGAAGACCGGCAGGCCCGACCAGAGCCCGGAGGCCTTCGCGCGCTTCCTGCCCCGCATCAAGCAGGCGACCAAAGCGGTCGTGAACCTCACCACCGGCGGCGCGCCCTATATGACCGTCCAAGAGCGCGTGAGGCCGGCCGAGGTCTTCAAGCCGGAGGTCGCCTCGCTCAATATGGGCTCAATGAACTTCGGCCTCTTCCCGATGCTCAACCGGTTCAAGACCTTCAAACACGACTGGGAGGCGCAGGCGCTGGAGAATTCGCGCGATCTCGTGTTCCGCAACACCTACAAGGACATTGAATTCGTGCTGCGCACCCTGAGCGGCGCCGGAACCCGCTTCGAGTTTGAGTGCTACGACACCGCTCATCTCTACAACCTCGCGCATTTCCTCGAACGCGGGCTCGTCAAGCCGCCGCTTTTCGTGCAGACCGTGTTCGGCATTCTCGGCGGCATCGGCCCGCACCCCGAGGACGTGCTGCACATGAAGCGCACCGCCGACCGCCTGTTCGGCCAACAATACAAGTGGTCGGTGCTCGGGGCCGGGCGCAACCAGCTCGCCATCGCCGCGCAAGCTGCCGCCATGGGCGGCAATGTGCGCGTCGGGCTCGAGGATTCGCTCTGGTCGGGACCGGGCCGCCTCGCCTCCAGCAACGCCGAGCAGGTGCGCGCGGCGCGGCAGATCATCGAGGGGCTCGGCCTCGCCGTCGCCACTCCCGACGAAGCGCGCGAGATCCTCGAACTCAAGGGCGGCGACCAGGTCGCGTTTTGACGGGCCGGAGTCAGGAGCGACGCATGTTGCGCATTGAGCTCGTCATCGATGCCCGCGCCGAGCTCGGCGAGGGACCTCTTTGGGATGTCGCCGAGCAGCGCCTCTACTGGATCGACAGCCTTGGAGCAGCGGTTCATTCCTGCGACGCTGACGGTGGCGCGCCCCGATCCTGGCGCGTCCCCGAGCACATCGGTTCGCTCGCCCTGCGCGAAAAAGGCGGTGCGATCGTGTCGCTGCGCGACGGCTTCTACACGCTCGACTTCGCGACCGGCGATTGCCGCAAGCTCGCCGATCCCGATCCCGGCAAGCCGCGCATCCGCATGAACGACGGCAAGGTCGATCGCCAGGGACGGTTCGTTGCCGGCTATATGGACTATGAGGAGCGCGAGCCGATCTGTTCGGTCTTCCGCCTCGACCCCAACGGCGCAGTCGCCAAGCTCGACGACGGGATTGTGTGCTCGAACGGTCCGTGTTGGAGCCCCGACGGGCGCACATTCTATTTCTCCGACACCAACACGCGCGACATCTGGGCTTACGATTACGATCTCGCGACCGGCGAGGCGACCAACCGCCGCGTTTTCTGTTCGTTTCCAGCCAATGGCCTCAACGGCCTGCCGGACGGAGCGACGGTCGACGCCGAGGGTTTCTTGTGGAGCGCCTCGGTCTACGAGGGCAAGCTCGTCCGCTTCGCGCCTGACGGCCGGCTCGATCGGATGGTCGGGCTGCCGGTCGAGAGCACGACCAGCGTCAGCTTCGGCGGTCCGAATCTCGATATCGCCTTCGTCACGTCGATGGCGCGCACGGTCAAGGGCGTAAAGCCGAGGGAGCGCGAGGCGGGCGGGCTATTCGCGGTCCATGGCCTCGGCGTGCGCGGCCTGCAGGAGCCGCGCTTCGCCGGCTGAGACGGGGAGACATTGGAAGAAGCGGAGGACATCATGCGCATCGAAGTGCTGATCGACGTCAAAACGATCCTTGGCGAGGGGCCGCTGTGGGACGTCGACGAGCAGCGGCTGTATTTCATCGACAGCTTCGGCTGCAACGTGTTCCGCTGCACCGCGGACGGGCGCGAGGTGCGCGCCTGGGACGTGCCGGCCAAGATCGGCTCGATGGCGCTGCGCAAGCAGGGGGGCGCCGTGCTCTCCCTCGCCAATGGTTTCCATTTCCTCGACTTCAACACAGGCGAGACGCAGCTCATCGTCGACCCCGAACCGGACAAGCCGGCGAACCGGATCAACGACGGCAAAGTCGACAAGCGTGGCCGCTTCGTCGCCGGCTCGATGGACACGATGGAGGAGGGCCCCAATGGCGCGCTCTACCGCCTCGATCCGGACCTGTCGCTGCACAAGCTCGACGACCACATCATCGTTTCCAACGGGCCGTGCTGGAGCCCGGATGGTCGTGTCTTCTACTTCGCCGACACCTGGACGGGGGAGATTTGGGCCTACGACTACGACCTCGACACTGGCGCGGTTTCCAACAAGCGGACGTTCTGCAGGGTCGACCGTTCGCGCGGCGGCGCCGCGGACGGCTCCACTGTCGACGCCGAGGGCTGTCTGTGGAACGTGCTGGTCTACGACGGCAGGATCGTTCGCTACACGCCGGACGGCGAGGTCGAGCGCGTCATCGAGATGCCGGTCAAGAAGGTGACCAGCGTCATGTTCGGCGGCCCCAACCTCGATATCCTCTACGTGACCTCGATGGCCAAGCCGCCGCTGCCGCGCTTCCCCGGCGACGGCGTGCTGCGCGGCAGTCTGTTCGCGATCTACGATCTCGGCATTCGCGGCGTCCCCGAACCGCGCTTTGCCGGCTGAGCCTCTCACGCTGAATCGATATTCTGGAGCGCCCTCCGGCGTCAGCGCAACTCATAGCAGTTGACGATCGTGCGCGGAAATCTCGTGACGTCATAGAGGACGCCGCACTGAACCAACGCATTCGTCCCGGTGTGCCGGAACAGGATCAGCGATGTGCGGTTGTCGTAACCGCTCGCGTATCCGGCGATCTCCCATCCCTCGGAGAGGAGCCGCTCGATCGACAGCGGCGGCTCGGCGGCAGCGACCCCGGATGCCAGGAGAATCATCGCGAAGCTTAGACTGACGCGCATGAATGAACCTCCTTGGCCTGAAAGCGGCAGGACATTTCGCCCATGGCCGCGCGCCGGCGCTCAGACACCGGTGATGACGCCTTCCACTTCCGCGACGCTGGTGCGCTTGGGGTCAATATCGTCGGCGACGATTTTGCCGCGACGCATGACGACGATCCGGTCGACGACCTGGAAGACGTGGTGGATGTTGTGGGCGATAAAGATGCAGGAATGCCCGGAATCGCGCGCGTTGCGAACAAAGCGCAGGACGCCTTGCGTTTCGGCGACGCCAAGATTGTTGGTCGGCTCGTCAAGAATGATGAGATCGCTGTCGAAATGCATGGCGCGCGCGATAGCGACAGCCTGGCGCTCGCCGCCCGACAGCGAGCCGATCGGCGTCGAGGGCGGTATGGCCTTGCCGATGCCGACCTTCTTGAGCAGATCGCGCGCGACCTTTTCCATGAACGCATGGTCCATGCGGTTGAGAAAACGCGGCCCTTTGATCGGCTCTCGCCCCAGGAAGAGGTTGCGCGCGATCGACAATTGAGTGACCAGCGCGGAATCCTGATAGATTGTCTCGATTCCCAGCGCGATAGCGTCCGTCGTTGTGCGGATGGCCGCTTTGCGGCCACGCACGAAGATGCTGCCGTTCGTCGCGGGCACTGCGCCGGACAAGACTTTGATCAAAGTGGATTTTCCCGCGCCGTTGTCGCCTAGCAGCCCGACGATCTCACTCCTGTTGACAACGAGGTTCACGTCCTCAAGCGCTTGGATGCGGCCATAGAACTTGCTGATCTGCTCCATACGGATCAATTCATCAGCCATCGGCTCAAGTCCCCGTCTGATGTCTACGCTCGAGCCACGAATGGAGCGCCATCATGCCCAGGATGATCGCGCCGATGAAGATGTTGTACGCGAGCCCCGGCACGCCGATCAGCACGATGCCGTTCCGCATCACGCGCAGGATGAATATGCCGAGCACGGTGCCGATGATTGTGCCTCGGCCGCCTGTCAGCGCGGTGCCGCCGATGACGACCATGGCGATGACTTCCAGCTCGTAGCCCGTGCCGCTGTTGGGGTTCGCCGCCGACGTGCGGATCGAACTGATCACTCCAGCCAACGAGGCCATCATAGCGGAAAGGATGAAAAGCGTGACTTTGGTGCGATCGACGTTCACGCCGCGCGCCCGCGCCGCGCCTGGGTTCCCCCCGGTCGCCAATATCCAGTTTCCCGCCTTGGTTTCCGCCAAGACGTAATTGGACGCCAACGCCGCGACGATGAACCAAAACAGCGACATGTAAATACGGAACCCGCCTACGTAGAATTCGCCGACCAGGGCCTGCGCCAACCAATGGCCGCCCGCGCTCCAGGTGCGCTGTGGGAAGCCGTCAGTGATGAAAAGCGCGCTGCCGCGGACGACAAGCAGCATTCCCAGGGTAACCAGGAAGGAGGGAATTTTCAGCCGTGTCACAAACCATCCGTTGACGAGGCCGATCAACGCCGCGACGCCCATCGCGATCCCGAAAGCGACGTCGAGCGACACGAACCCGCCGTTGAACAGCGTCCACATCAGGACGGGAGAAAAGCCGAACAATGAGCCGACCGAAAGATCGAATTCGCCTGAGGTCATCAACAGCGTCATCGTCAGCGCGATAAGGCCAAGCTCGACGGTGAACGCCAACGTGTTGCTGATGTTTTGTTCGGACAGGAAGTCCGGATTGATCGCCCAGAAGCCGAAGAGTTCGACGATGAGGAGGACGAAAGGACCAAATTCCGGCTGCGCGATTGCACGTTGAATCCAAGAGCGCTGTTCCACGTTCACCCGCCATCACAAGGGAGACTTCGCGCCGCGCAGATCGCCATTGCCGCGCCCTGCGGTCGTCGGTTCGCTGGCGGGCAGCCGCTCGGGCGGTCGCAGCCTTCTGGCGGCGATCGCCCGAGCCGGGACGTACTTGGCGGCAATCGCTTACTTGCCCGAGAGAATATGATCGTAGAGCTGCGCCTTGTCTTTTTCGTAAAGCGCGCCAGTGATGACGTTGAATCCCGGCGGGATGCCGCTGGCCGCCATAGCCGCCAGGGATAGCGCGACGTAGCTGGTCGCTTGCGGGTCTTGCCATTGCGCCGCGTTGACATAACCGTTGAGAACTTCCTGAGTCGTGTCGAGGGAATTGCCCCAGCCGACGACAGGAATTTCACCCGGCTTGACGCCAACCTGATCGAACACGCGCTTGATGCTGCCGTCCGCCAGGTCGCCAAGGGCGATGATCGCCTTGATCTTCTTGCGATTGGCGGTGAGGTAGTCGGCCATGCGAGTGATGATCTCGGCCTGATCGAGCGTCGTCTCGGTCACTTCATAGGTGATCCCGAGCGGCTTCAACACGCTCGAGATCCCCTCGGTTTCCTGAACGCCATAGGTCGCGCCTGGAACTTCGACGGGCATCCAAACAAAATCGCCGGCCTTCACTAGGCCCTTGTCGACCAAATATTGCGCCCAGTGCCGACCGAAAACGACATTGTCGCCGCCGACATAGGCGTTGAAACTGGCTTTGGGATCGGGCGTATTGAAGTTGATGATCGGAATTTTCGCCTCGTTGGCTTCTTTCGTCACCTGAACGAGACTGCCGGGATCGGGACTGGTCGTGACGATGCCGTCAGCCTTGGCGGCGATTGCAGAACGCACCGCCTCCTGCTGCGAAGCGACGTCGCCGTTGTGGAACGAAGTCTTGACCGTGTTGCCGGTGTCCTTGGCCCATTGGTTTGCCCCAGCGAGGAAATATGTCCAAACCGGATCCGCAGGAGAGCCGTGCGAAATCCAGAAGAACGTTTTCGCCTGCGCGGTCAAGGGAATCGCGAATGCGAGCAGCGCTCCGCAGATGATTAGAGTCAGTTTCCTCAGCATGAGAGTTCCTCCCCGTGCGATGACTGTCGCCCGCTTGCACGCGGGTCGCGTCATCGACGATCAAGTCTTGCACGCGGATGTTGTGGCGGCAAGTTCAGAGGTTCGACGCGCCGCCTCGATCGCCTGAACGCAACGCCGGCGAGAGACGGTCGCCCGAGCGCCAAGCCCACGACGAGGAAATCAGGTGGAGATTTGATCCAGCCCGTTAACCTCTCGGCAACCTTGACCGCCGTAGCCTTTGCTCTCGTCAAAGAAAGGCTCAGCATGACCGACGCAGTTGGAATTCCAGGTGATCGTATTCTGTCTTTCATCGAGCGCATTGAGCACATCGACGAAGAACTCAAGGCGCTGAATGAGGGCAAGAAGGAAGTCTTCTCCGAGGCCAAGGGAGAGGGCTTCGACGTAAAAGTGCTGAAAGAAATCCTTCGCTTGCGAAAGCAAGACCAAGACGAGCGTGACGAACAGGAGTCTCTGCTCGACCTGTATCTGCGCGCTATGCAAAACGCGGAGCCCGGCCAGGCCAAAGCCGCATAAAGCGGGTGCATCCATGCGGGAGGGGCAGCCGAAGCTGCCCTTCCTCCGCTGTGGGGCGATGCACATGCTCCGGTGGCCTACTTTTCCGAAGCCACCCTGGCATCCAAATGCCGGCGCATGGCTGCGACGAAGTCGTCCGGTACGGTCCTTGTCGACCGGACGCGCAAAGGTGTGGCCCATACCGGCTCGGGAAAGTGCGTGTCGTCAGCAAAGCGGGGAATAACGTGCCAGTGCACGTGTCTCAGGCCCGTCCCTAGGCTGGCGAGGTTGATCTTGGCCGGCTTCAGCAATTTCAGCAGGCCCGCCTCGACGCCGAAGGTCACCGCCATGAAATGCGCGCGCTCGGCGGGGCTCAGCTCCGTCAGCTCTTCCTTGTGCTCTCGCCAGACCACTCGGCACCATCCAACGAAGGGTGAATCATCGATGAACATGACGCGGCAATGGGCGTCGGACCAGATCACCTTGTCGGTGGTGTTGGCGCAGTAGACACAGTTCATCACGATAACTCGCCGTTGGGGGGCTGGAACATCCGCGTCAGGGCGTGCGCCGGATGCGGACGATGTCGCTCGATGCGTTCAGCACCATTTTCAGCGACAGAGCCTGCGCCAACTCCGACTGCCCCTTCACGATCGCGTCCTTGAGGTCGTGATGCTCAGTCAGCGCACGGGAGCGATGCGACCCCGACGCCGCGATCGTGAACATTTCCTTGAGCGCAATGTTGAACAGCTGCCCTATAGGCCAGAAGAACTCGTTGTGGGTCGCCAGGTAGATCGCCTTGTGGAATTGGAGATCGGCCTCCACCCAGGGCCGATTGTCGGCGCCGGCGGCCACCATGGCGTCGAATGCGGCGTTGATGCGCTCATGATCGCCCGCATCGGCGAACTGGGCCGCAATCGCGGCGGCCGCCGGTTCGGTCGCCAGGCGCAACTGGAACATCTTGCGCAGATAGGTGTCGGTATCGGTCGCCTCGAGCTGCCAGCGCAAGACATCCGCATCAAGGTGATTCCAGAATTCCACCGGCCGTACGCGGGTGCCGATCTTGGAACGCAATTCGACCAGCCCCTTGGCGATGAGGCCACGTACCGCCTCACGCATCGCGGTGCGGCTCACGCCCAGCATTTTGCAGAGCTTGAACTCGGAAGGGAGCAATTCCCCCTGCGGCAGGTCGCCGCGAACGATCGCCAGCCCGAGTTGGTCGGCGAGCCGCAGGTGGAGCTGCCTGATCACCGGGCCGAAGCCAGAGATTTCCCCGATGCTCAAAACGCGATTTCCTTCACTGGCTTGACGGCGACGCCGCCTCCGGCCCTTCGGTCCAGAGTCAAGCCGTTGCACGTCGATTGCGCAGTTGCAAATTAAGCCACCATATCATACAATACTACAAGACGGCAAACCCTCAGGGCAAATGGACATGTTCGACAGCGACCTTCACGACAAACTGGTGTTGATCACGGGCGCCAGCACCGGGATCGGGGCCGCCGCGGCCAAGGCTTTTGCCGATGTCGGGGCTCGTGTCGCGGTCAACTACAACGCCAGCGCCGACGCCGCGCGACAAGTCCAGCAGGCGATCGCGGCTGGCGGCGGAACGTGCGTCCTGGTCCAGGGCGACCTGACGGCGGCAGGCGAGCCGGAGCGCATTGTGAAAGAGGCCGCGAGCCGGCTCGGGGGGCTCGACGTCCTGGTCAACAATGCCGGTTCCCTGGTGCGTCGCGAGCCATTCGCCAATGTCGACGCGGAACTCATCGACGCCGTCTTGGGCCTCAACGTACTTTCCGTCATCGCCGCTTGCCAAGCTGCCATCCCCCTGCTTGAGCAGCGAGGCGGCGGCGCGATTATCAATGTGGGGTCCATCGCCGGCGTCGACGGCGGCGGGCCGGGTTCGATGATGTACGCGTCCTCCAAAGCTTTCATCCATAATCTCACCCGTCATCTGGCCCGCGACCTCGCGGCAAAGAACATCCGTGTCAACGCGGTGTCTCCCGGCGTCATCCGCACGCCCTTCCATGCGGCCACCCCACCCGAGCGCATGGAAGCGATGCGCAAAGCGGTCCACCTCGGCCGCATCGGCGAGCCCGAGGATTGCGCTGGCGCGTTCCTGTTCCTCGCCTCGTCTAAGATGAGCGGGTACATCACGGGGCAAAATATTCACGTCAACGGCGGACAGTATATGCCCTGAGGCGGTTGCCCGTAGGAACACGCCATCGCGCCGATGGTCAGTTGAGGCCCATCGCGTAGTTCATGATGGTTTCCTGCGTCGCCGCCGCTGCCGATAGTTCACCGGCAAGGCGCCCTTGATGCATGACAAGAACCCGATCGCTGACTGCCAGAACTTCGGGCATGTCCGAGGAGATCATCAGGATCGCCATCCCGTTCGCGGCCAGCTGCCGCAGCAGATTGTGGATTTCAGCCTTGGCGCCGATGTCGACGCCACGCGTCGGTTCGTCGACGATCAACACCTTTGGCTGGATCGCGAGCCATTTGGCGATGACGACGCGCTGCTGGTTGCCGCCGCTGAGATACATTGCTTTTTGCTCGACGGTCGGCGTGCGGATCGCGAGCCGTTCGACGTAGTCGCGCGCCAGCCGGCGTTCCCTGGCGCCGCTGAGCACGCCGAGCCGCGTCAGGCTGCACATGTGCGCCATGGATATGTTGGACATCACGGCGAGGCTGATCACCAAGCCCTGTTCCTTACGATCCTCGGGCACCAATCCGATGCCTGCGGCGATGGCGTGTCGAGGGTTGCGGCCGCGGAACGGCTTGCCGTCGACCAGCACCTCGCCCTCGTCCGCCAGCATGTCGCAAAAGATAGTCCTCGCCAGTTCGGTACGGCCGGCTCCCACCAGCCCCGACAGCCCGACGATCTCGCCGCGCCGCAACGAAAACGAGACGTCGCGCAGCATGCCGCGCTTCGAAAGGCGACGCACCTCCAGCACCACGGCGCCGGTGTCAGTCGCTACCCTTGGGGCAGAGCTCTCGAGGTCGCGGCCGACGATCATACGCACCAACTCGCCCATGGAGGTGGCCGCGACGTCGCGCGTCGCCACATACCGGCCGTCGCGGAACACCGTCACCCGATCGCAAAGGCTGAAGATTTCCTCCATGCGATGCGAAACGTAGATGATGCCGACGCCTTGATCGCGCAGCCGCCGGATCATGGCCATCAGCAATTCGGATTCCCGCCGGCTGAGCGATGATGTGGGTTCGTCGAAAATCATGATCCGCGCGTGCATCGAGACGGCTCGCGCAATGGCGATCACTTGCCGCTCGGCGATCGAGAGACCTCCCACCAAAGCCTGCGGATCCATCGATACGCCGAGTTCTTCCAGGACCTGCCGCGCCTCCTTGAGGAGACGCCGGTGGTCGATGAGCCCGAAGCGGTTGGTCGGCTGTCGCCCTAAAAAGATGTTTTCGGCAACGCTGAGATTGGGTTCGAGATGCAGTTCCTGGTGCACCGGGCTGATCCCGAGCGCATAGGCGTGCAGTGGGTTGGCGATCGTCACAGGAGCCCGATCGAGCACGATTTCGCCCTCGTCCGGCGGCTGCACGCCGCAGAGAATCTTGATCAGGGTCGACTTGCCGGCGCCGTTCTCGCCCATCAGCGCGTGCACTTCGCCCGAACGAAGGTCGAAGCGAACGTCGCTGAGCGCCCGCACGCCGGGGAACTGTTTGGAGATGCCGCGGAGCTCGAGCAGCGCTTCGCTCATTTGGCCGCCTCGCTCGCCGGCGCCGGCAAGGGGCCGGGCGCATGGCGTCGGTGACTTGCCTGCGCGCTCGTGCAGCGGGCGATGTAGTCGGCATATTCCACCAGACCGACCGCCGCGATGATCTCATCGGCGTCGAGTGAGGGATCGCGGCTCTCGATCGAGAACATGTGTTCTTCGCCCAGCGTCTCCACTCGCACGCGTTCGCCGTAGCGCGCCTGCACGGCGACGATCTTTTCGGCTTGTCCGTCGGTGTGGAACCAGCGCTTGTCCATGTCCAGGTCCCAGCTCGTCAGGCGCCCCCAGCGGCTCGTCGTCGTCAGGATTCTGCCGCTCCGGTCGATGATCTTGCTGGAGTAGGACTGCACTGAAGACACGACGGTCAGGCTGTGCAGCCAGGCGTAGGCCTGCAACGGAAACCCTCCCTCATAGGCTGAAATCCAGCACACGATGTCGGCGCCTTGCGCCTTCATCTCGGCCCACAATTCGCGCCAGTTGAGATCGAAGCAGATGGCGAGACCGATACGGCCGATATCCGTCTGGAAGACCTTGGCCTGGGAGCCCGGCGTGATGCCCGCGTCGATCTCGCCCTCGGTCGGATGTTTCTTGGAATAGCTGCCGACCAATTTGCCGGCGCGGTCGTAGAGCACCGCGATGTTGGAGATGATCCCGTCCTCCACGACATGCATCCCGGCAACGATGTTCATGCGATGCCGCCGGGCGCGTTCGGCCAGCGCCTTGAACGTCGGCCCATCGATCGGCTCGACGATTTCGCGCGCCTTCGCCCCGGGCAACCCGGACGTGGCGAAGGTTTCAGGCAGGCAGACGAGATCGGCCTTCTGCGCGCCGGCCGCATCGATCAAGGCTAGAGCGCGGGCCGTGGTTTCCCGAGGATCGGCATGGGAGAGGTTATAGGGCGGCGCGAAGTTCTCGAGCGTGGCGAGCGAGGTGGTGGCGATGCGGACGATCTTGGTCATGGGCTCCTCGTGGATATTTGAGCTGCCGCGTCGATCGCGGCGCCGCAATGTCGGGACGTCATTCGGCGATCCTCGAGGACACGAGGCTGCGGCGCCGCAGGCCGTTGGCCAACGCGTCGATGGCCACGATGGCGACGAGAATGAGGGCCCGAATGGCGATCTGGTAATAGGTCGACACGCCCAGCAGATCCATGCCGTTATTGAGGACCCCCAACGCCAGCACGCCGATGAAAGCGGCAAAAATGCTGCCCCTTCCGCCCAGTAAGCTGGCGCCGCCGATCAGCGCGGCCGAGATCGACATCAGGGCCGAGTCCCCACCTAGTTGCACGGACGCCGAATTCAGCCGTGACGCGACGAGGACGCCCGCCAACGCCGATAGTGCGCCGCTGATCACGAAGACGACCAAGAGTCCCTTGGTCACCGAGACGCCGCCCAGAAACGCCGCGTCCTTGTTGCCCCCGATAGCATAGAGATTGCGCCCTTGGCGCGTATGCTCGAGGAAGGTCCAAAGCAGGGCCAGCACGACCAAAACGACGATCAACGGCGTCGGCGCCGGGCCGAGCTGTCCGCCTCCCCACCAGCCGAACGCGTCGTCGTTCCCGACGAGCGAGCGCTGGCCGGCATAAGTCAATAGAAGGCCGTTCACCACGCTCATGGTGCCCAGCGTCGCGACAAACGGCACGATTTTCCCACGTGTGACGAGCAATCCGTTGACCAGCCCGACCGCAATCCCGAACGCCACGGCGACCGCGACGGCGGCGACGACTCCGTAGGGTTGCAGGCCGATCGCCAGCGCCGCCGACATCGCCATGGTGGCGCCGACCGAAATGTCGATTCCCCCAGCGATCAACACCACAGCCTGGCCAAACACCATGGGCGCGTCGAGCGAAATCTGCCGGGCGATGTTCTCGAAATTTGAGCTGGTCAGGAACGTGGCGCTATCGGTCAGGCCGAAGGCGACGAGCAACGCAACCAGCAGCAACACGGCACTGTGTTTTTCGAGGATTGCGATAAGTCGTTTCACGTCGGACGCCCTCGCTCAATTATGACGCAGGGCGCTGTCCGCCCACACGACGATGAGGAACACGGCGCCTTTCGCGATTTGCTGGGCTTCGATGGGCACATTTAGCAGCACGAGGAGGTTGTTCATCACGCCGAGCACCATCACGCCGACGACGGTCCGCAGGGCGCCGCCGCGCCCGCCGAAGAGACTGGTGCCGCCAAGCACCGCCGCAATGATGGAATCGAATTCCATACCGAATCCGGCGTTGGCCACGGTGCTGTTGATTCGCGAGGTCATCACGATCCCGGCGAGCGCCGCCAGCGTGCTGCACAGCACGAAGGCGGCGAGCTTCGTGGTCTGGACGCGCAACCCCGACAGCCGCCCCGCCACTTCGTTGAAACCGACGACAAAGATGGTGCGCCCGAAAATGGTGCGGCTGAGGACGAATTGCAGGATCACCGCCAATAGGACGAAGAGAATGACCGAGTAGTGCAGGAAGCCGAACAGTTCCCCGCGACCCAGCGCGCTAAACCCGGCGGCGGTGGCGTAGAGTGTCTTCGACTTCGTTAGCGAGAGGGAGAGAGCATAGATCAGCAGATTGGTGCCGAGCGTTATCAGGAATGGGTTGGCGCCGGTAATGAGCACCAATAGGCCGTTGCACAGTCCGACGATGACCCCCGCGCCGAGCCCGAGTGCGATCGAGGCGTAGACGTCGAAGCCATGGATCTGCGCCAGGACGGTGACGATGCCGGAAAAGCCTACGACTGCGGCGACCGACATGTCGAACCGGCAAGTCAGCAGCAGGAGCGTCTGCCCCAGCGCCACGATCCCCAGGATCGAAACCGCCCAGAGAATGTTGAGGAGGTTGCGTGAGGTGAGGAACACCTCCGACGAAAAGCCGCCCATGATCAACAGAGCGACGAGCAATATCAATGCGGAATGTTCGCGGAGGGGCGCGAGCCAGCGAAGCACGCGCCCCTCGACCGGAAAGGCGAGGGGCGCGGCATTGGCGGATTTGCTCCGGCTCGCGGATTTGACCGTGTTGTTGGTCATGTCATGCCTCGAGGCGGAGGGCCGGTCAGGGATCGCAGCTTACCAGCACTGGCTCATCCAGGTATCGACATTGTCGGCCGTCACCGGCGCTGTTGGCGCGAGGATCTTCGTCGGCACCAGACGCTTCTGGGTCAGGTCATAGGCGGCGCGTACGGTGTAGACCCCAATCAGATAGCTCAACTGCAACGCGGTGCCGTACATCTCGCCTTTCTTGATCGCCGCACAGGCTTCCTTGTTGCCGTTGACGCCGAACACCTTGATCTCCTTCTCGCGGTGCTGTGCTTTGATAGCCTCAAGCGCACCGAGCGCCATCGGGTCGTCTTGTCCGAAGACAGCATCGATCTTGGGGAAACGGGTCAGCAAATCCTGCATGACGGTCAGAGATTTGTCCTTGCTCCAATCGGCGGGCTGGACAGCAAGAACGTCGATGCTGGCCTTTGCGTCGCTGAAAGCGGCCCGCATGCCGGCGGTGCGGTTGACAGTGTCGGTCTGGCCGTTTTTGCCCGTGATGACGACCATGTTGCCCTTGCCGCCGAGCGCCTTGACGATCATCTGACCGACGGCATAGCCCTGATCATAAGATTGGCTGCCGAGAAAGGCTTTGGTGTAGGCATGCCCGGCGTCGGTCGTATCGGCATTCTGCATCAGCACGGGAATTCCGGCCGCGCTCGCCTTCTTGAGCGCCGGGACGACTGCCGCGGGATCGACCGCATTCACGGCAATGACATCGGGCTTGCGGGAAATGCAGTCCTCGATCATCGAGACCTGCTTCAGCGGATCGAGCGCCGGATCGAAATACGTGATCTTGGCCCCGTATATGGCGCCTTCATCGTTCATGCCGTTAACCAGCGCGGTGATGGAAGGATGATCGGCGCTGTTGTGCACGACGCAAATACTTGGCCCCGCAACGGCGGCAGCCGCGCTGCCGGCGCCCATGGCGGCTGCCAGCGCGAGTCCGGCCAACAGCTTCAATGACATAGCCATGATTATTTCTCCCTATTTGGTTCTGCCGTCCCGACGGAGCGGTATTTTTGTACGCGTTCGGACCGGATGCCGACGTTCTGCTGGACGCTCGGCGACCCTTTTCTTGTCATACTATATGTTCAACCTGTGTCAATGCTCGGCGCGATGTCGCAGGCCTTCGAACTCAAATTCATGGCGGTTAGCGGGTCGTGCCTTAGGCGATTCGATGTCACGGCGTCAGTCGCGAGTCGCCGCAACGTCCGAAATCAAAACGGGACCCCGAAGGGTCCCGTTTTGATGAGCGCTTTAAGACCTGGTTTGCGGTTTGCGCTCGCCTTCATCAAAGCCCCGGCGGCCGGGCGTGGAACAGACCTCCGCGCCCGGACAGGATCAGTTAGCGGTGTGACCGCCATCGACGTTGAGGATATGGCCGGTGATGAACGACGCTTCATCCGACGCGATGAAGACGATCGCGTCGGCAACCTCCTCCGAAAGGCCGAGGCGACCCAAGGGAACACCCGTCACCAGAGCCGCCTTGTTCTCCGGCGTGCCCGTAAAGCGGGTCAACATGCCGGTGTCCGTCGGACCAGGCGCCACTGCGTTCACACGGATTCCCGACTTGGCGATCTCGAGCGCCACCGACTTGGTGATGCCTTCGACGGCGTGCTTGCTGCCGACATAGACCGAGGCCCCCGCCGCACCCTCATGCCCGTAGGTCGAGGAGATGTTGACGATGCTGCCGCTGCCCTGTCCTTTCATGACCCGCACTTCGTGCTTCATGCTCAGGATCACGCCGAGAACATTCGTGTCGAACGTCGCGGCATAGCTTTCCGCGGTCTGGTCCGTGATCGCGCCAACCTGGCCTTCGGTGCCAGCATTGTTCACCGCAACATCGAGGCGGCCAAACCGTGCGACGGTCTTGTCGACCAGGGTGCGGACGTCATCCTCCTTGCGGACGTCGGCGTTGACGAACTCAGCCTCCGAACCGAAAGATCGCAGCTCCTCAACGAGCGCCTTGCCGGCCTCATCACGCCGACCGGCGACGACCACCTTCGCGCCCTTCTTGGCAAAGGCGACGGCAGCGGCGCGCCCGATGCCGGTAAGTCCACCGGTGACCAACACGACAGACGTGCTCATGATTGACTCCTTGATTAATCTGCGTTTTGAGCTCCTGAAGCCATTACCCAAGCGGTGCTTTGTCAGCTCGCCTCGGAGGCTTCCCGTCGCTCTCGTGATGATGGATGTAGGCGCTCATTGCCGGGCGGAAAAAGACTTTGTAGGCTTGGCGCCATACCTCGCAGGCATGGAATAGGAGCTGAGGCGCGTTATTTCGAGGAAGGCGGCTTGATGACTCCGGCTCCACGCCGCTCAGCCTTCGCTGACTCGACGCGGTGATCCGGCTTTAAGCTGAATCGGGGCCGTCAAAACCTAAATCCGTTATTTAAGCTACGCTCGCCAACCTGTCGCGCATATTGAGGGCTAAACGGCGATCTGAGATGCTGCGGACATCACTTCCTGGGGCGTCGGCCCCCCGAACATATTACGGCCGCGCTCGGCAAACTCGGTGAAGCTCCAGCGCACGACGCCCTCCCGGTCGAGCAGGAATTGCCCCACCAGTTGGCCATTTCCGGCCGCCGCCATCTGTTGGTCGATTTCGGTGACTTCGTAGCCGTCTTTCTTGTTCAGGAACTCCCCCGCCGCGACCGGGTTCATCGGCTCGGGCAATTCGCCCGGCATATCGATCCGCATCGTCGTGACGACATCCATGCCGACCTTGCGCGGCCAATCGGTTTCGCTCTCGGTGAATTCGAAAGCGGGCAAGCCGAAGGCGCGGTGCGAGGCACGCTGCGGGTCCGAGGCGGCGAGCATGTTGGGCAAAGGGTGATAGCGGAAATAAAGGCGCGCCCGCTCGATCGGCGTGTTGACCACTGTGAGGCTCTCGATCCCTTTCTCACGCAGGGGCGTGTCGAGCTGCGCCATGGCCGTGATATGGCGTCGGCAGAAGGCACAATGCAGGCCACGAAACAAGCCGACCAGGACCGGATTGTGGCCGCGAAAGTCCTCGAGCGATATTTTGCCCTGCCGGGTGATCGCATCGAGAACGACATTCGGCGCTCTGTCGCCAGGCTGCAGCGGCCTCTCGGCAAGATTCTCGGACATGTCCAATCTCCTTCTCCCGTTCAGTCGAGAAACGGCAGCGTGATAAGAGCTTCGGGTTCGAGACCGTGCTGGACGCACACCTGCTGCGCCAGGGCAAAATAGCGGCCCGCTTCGGCCATGTCGTCGAGATCGAGGCTCAGCGTCGCAAGGCCATCATAGCACGGAAAAAGCATTTGCGGTTCGCCGGTGTCTCGAGCGGCCTCGAGCGCCTCATCGTAAAAGCGACGCGCCAGATCCGGCCGGCCGTGGCATTGATGAATCTGTCCAAGCACAATCAATGGCACAGGCAGATGATCGCGCTGATCGAGCGCACGATCGATCTCGATCGCCTTTTCGGCGGCCGGAACGCCCTCCTTCGCGCAGCGGTCGGTGAAGGTGCAATAGGCGACCGCGAGGTTGGCGAGGAGACGGGCCTGAAAACCGAGATCGCCGATACGCCGCGCCTCGTCGAGACCGCGCTCGCACACCTCGATCGCTCGCGTGGGATCAATGACAGTGTAGAGCACGCCAAGGTTGGCGTAGCCGCGGCAGGCGACGCCGAGGAGGCCGGCGGCTTCCGCGACCGCGACGCTTCGCTCCACCTCATGCACAGCTTCCAGGTTTCGCCCAAGCCGCGCTAGCGCAACGCCTTTGGTGTTGAGCGCCTCCGCGGTGGCGCGCGCGGCCTCGAGCCCAGCGTCCGCATCGGCGTCCGATGCGAGCGACTGCACCCAACTCAGCGCTTCGTCCGCCCATCTCGCCGCGGCCGCCTGATCGCCCATTCGAAACGCCAGGCGGCCGCGTTCCTGCAACAGATGCGCCTGCTCGATCGTCGCGTCGGTCCCTTCGAGCAGCTCCGCCGCCTTGGCATAGTGCGCATCCGCCTGGTCGCGCTTGCCCGCGTCCCAAAGCAAGCGGCCGATCTTGCGCATTATCCTCGCTGCGGCGGGGCGGTTCCCGGCGGCGCCATGGACCGTCAACACCATCTCGTAATGCTGGTGCGCCGTGTCACGCTCGCCCGCAGGCCCGCAGAGATCGGCAATTCGTTCGCATAGCGCGAGCCGATTAGGCCCGAACTCGGCGACGCTCGTTAGCGCGGCGAGAGCTTGCCGATAGAGGCGGATGGCGTCGTCGTTGGCGTATGTCTCGCGCGCGCGGTCGCCCGCCGCCATCAAATAGCGCGCGCCTTTCGCTTTAAAGTCCGTCAGGCTGAAATGGTGGCCCAAGAGCGCGAGATCCTGGAGCCGCTCGGGATTCTCTCCATGCAATCGCTCCAGGGCGTCGCCTATGCGAGCGTGCATCTCAGTGCGTCGCTGCAACAGCAGATTCTGGTAGATCACGTCGTGAAGCATCGTCTGGGTGAACCGGTAGCCCTGCGGTGCGAGCGAGTTCGAGCCGGGAACCTCGTCGACGATCTCCGCGTCGCACAACAAATCCAGCCCCGCCTCCACTTTCATCGGGTCGGCCGAAATGGTCGCCAGCAGCGCCGCGTTGAAGCGCGGGCCGATGACCGCCGCCTCCTGCGCCAACCTGCGCACTTCCGGCGGCAGTCGGTCCATTCGAGCGAGCAGCATGGCATGTATGTTCACGGGAATGTCGGCGGCGGCCTCCTTTTTCATAATTCGCCATCGCGGGCCGTCCCGCTGCAGCGCGCCGACTTCGATGAGGCCGCGCACGATCTCTTCGATAAACAGAGGATTGCCGCCCGCGCGCTCGAGAATTCGATTGGATAGGTCTAGGGGTAATTCGCTCCAACCTTCGCCGAAGAACGCCGCGAGCAGACTTTGCCCATCCGCGGCGGCCAAGGGCGCCAGACGCAGCGCCGTCAGGGCGGTTCGGCCCGGGTCGAACTGATCCGCCTCCGATATGGGCCGGTGGGTGATCAGAAGCATCAGGCGGCTGCGCTCCAGCCGATCCATCAGAAAGCGCAGCGTTTCGAGCGATATCGCATCGGCCCAGTGCAAGTCCTCGGTGATGATCAAGAGGGGCGAGAGCGTCAGCCGCCGTTCAAAAATCGTCCTCACCGCAAAGAGAATCTGCCGACGAAGCTGCTCGGGCTCGACGTGTCGCAGCGCGCCATCCGGGTCCCCCAGCCCGAGAACATAAAACAGGAGCGGCAAGAGACGCTCGCCTTCGTCGTGGGCGAGGCCGAGTTCCGCCAGCAGGCCGGCCAGTTTGTCCCCCGTTTCCGCGGGCGAATCTTTCTGACCGATTCCGGTCGCGCTGCGCAGCACCGCGGCAAACGCGCCGTAGGACTGTTCGCCCAGCGACGAACAGGCGACCCGCCGAATCGTGACGTCGGCGAAGCGGGCCTCGTCGCGCGCGCGAGCCAGAAATTCATTCACCAGACGCGATTTTCCGATTCCTGCCTCGCCACTCAGCCGCACCATCTGGGCCGCGCCGCCGCACGCGAGATCGAGGCAGCCCAACATGCGCGCGAGTTCGGCGTCGCGTCCGATCAGAGGCGCGCGTAGACCGAGCGCTTCGAGTCCCCGAGCGGCGCGCGGCTCGTCGAGCGGCCCCAACAGGCGGTGCACGAGGACGTTGCCGACCTTGCCGCGCAGCGTCAGGGCGCCGAGGGATTCATAGGCGAACGCGTGCCGGGTCAGTCGGTAGGTCAGCGGGCCGACCAGCACTTCCCCTTGTCCCGCCATCGACTGGATGCGTTGGGCTGTGTTCACGGTGTCGCCCGTCACCGAATAGGCTTTGGCGTCGCCGGCGCCGATCCCGCCGGTCACCACGGGGCCGGTATTGACGCCAATGTGCAGGGTCAACGGAGAACCCGCGCGCGCTTGCCACCGCTGCCCCACGCGCGCCGTCCGGTCGACCATGTCCAGAGCCGCATGCAGCGCCCGCTCGGGATCGTCCTCATGCGCAAGCGGCGCGCCGAACAAAGCGAGCAGCGCATCGCCGATGAACTTGTCGACAAAGCCGCCAAAGCTCTGCACCGCCGCGGTCAATTCTTCGAACAGTTCGTTCTGGAGCGACTGCATGACTTCGGGATCGAGCTGTTCGCTCAGCGCGGTGAAACCGCTGAGATCGGCGAATAGCACGGTGACGGTGCGGCGGTCGGCTTCGGGCTCGAACTTCGGGAGGGGCGGCCGGCGGGTCCGCTCGGACCCAGACGCGGGGATCTGGCGGCGGGCTTCGCGCGGGGATACCGGTGAAGGGGCCTCCCGCCGGTTATTGGCGGCGCGCGCGGCATCGAGCTGGGCGCCGCACTTTGGGCAAAACGCGAAGTCCGGTGGACACGAGTTGCCGCAGCCTGGGCATAGGTTCGGCTGTTTTGCGCCGCATTTTGGGCAGAACGCAAAACCGCTCTGAATCTCGCTGTCACAACCGGCGCAGTTCATCGACGACGAACCTGCAGAGTGGGCCACGCCCAGGTCGGCTGCCCCGGTTGAACGCTAGCGCAAGACCGGGCGGAGCGCTACGGCCAGAATGGCCAAGTGCCGTTCTGGATACTATCCGCCAATATGTGGCAATAACAGGCATCGTCGTTCCGCCTCGTGAGTGCTAAACTCTGTGCTCGGACCTTCTCTCGCCACTTTCTGAGAGGAGCTTCTCAGCCCAGTGGCGGCCACCGACTTGACGGCGGATCCCGCAGATGAATCCATCCTCTTGGTTCGGCGCTGGCGGTGATAGCGGCCTCCAGGTCTTGTGGGATGATGGCGAACTCATCTTCTGCAGAAGAGAGAGCCACGCCGGCGGTCGTCGGGCCGCCGTGCTGGCCGTGCTGCCCGCCGCGGAGCATCCGACACCCGCCACCCTCGGCCGCCTCGATCACGAATACGGATTGAAGGACAAACTGGACGGGGCGTGGGCGGTGCGCCCGCTCGAGCTCGTCCGCGAGCGCGGTCGGACCATGCTGGTGCTCGAGGATGTCAGCGGCGAGCCGCTGGACCGATTGCTCGGGGGGCCCATGGAGGTGGGGAGCTTTCTACGCCTCGCCATCGAGGTCGCTGCCGCCCTCACACAAGTCCACCGGCGCGGCCTCGTGCACAAGGACATCAAGCCGGCCAATATCCTGGTCAACCGCGCCACCGGCGACGTCAAGCTCACCGGTTTTGGCATTGCTTCGCTTCTGCCGCGCGAGAGGCAGGCGCCCGCGCCGCCCGAGTCGATCGCGGGTACGCTCGCCTATATGGCGCCCGAACAGACTGGACGCATGAACCGGTCGGTCGACGCCCGCAGCGACCTCTACGCCCTCGGCGTCACGCTCTACCAGATGCTCACGGGCTCACTGCCGTTTGCCGCGACCGATCCTATGGAGTGGGTCCACTGCCACATCGCCAGAGAGCCGGTCCCGCCGCGCGAGCGGCAGGATACTGTCCCGGCCGCGCTCTCCGCCCTCATCCTCAAGCTGCTCGCCAAGACCGCCGAGGAGCGCTACCAGACTGCGGCAGGCCTGGAGCGCGACCTCCGGCGCTGTCTTGCTGCATGGGAGGCTCGGCGCCGGATCGACGCCTTCCCGCTGGGCGAACGGGATACGCCCGACAGGCTTTTGATTCCCGAGAAACTGTATGGGCGAGAGCTCGAGATCGAGACCTTGCTGGCTGCTTTCGGCCGCGTCGTCACCAGCGGCCGGCCGGAGTTGGTGCTGGTCTCCGGCTATTCCGGCATCGGCAAGTCCGCCGTCGTCAATGAGTTGCACAAGGCGCTGGCGCCGCGCCACGGCCTTTTCGCCTCCGGTAAGTTCGACCAGTACAAGCGTGACATCCCCTATGCGACGTTGGCGCAAGCATTTCAGAGCCTGATCCGCGCGCTTCTGGGTAAGAGCGACGCCGAGTTGGCCGGCTGGCGCGACGCGCTCGGCGAAGCGCTGGGCCCGAACGGGCGGCTCATGATCGACGTCGTTCCCGAGTTGAAGCTGCTCATCGGTGAACAGCCGCTGGTCCCCGAGCTTCCGCCGCAGCAAGCACAAGGCCGCCTCCAGCTGGTGTTTCGCCGGTTTCTCGGCGTCTTCGCGCGGCCCGAACATCCGCTGACGCTCTTTCTCGATGATCTGCAATGGCTCGACGCGGCGTCGCTGGACATGCTCGCCGACCTGTTGACCCAGGCGGACGTGCAGCAGTTGCTGGTGATCGGCGCGTACCGGGACAACGAAGTCGATTCCGCCCATCCGCTGATGCGCAAGCTCGACGTCATCCGCAAGGCGGGGGCGTTCGTCCAGCAGATTGGCCTTGCGCCACTGGCTCGGGAGGACCTGGGGCGGCTCATTGCGGACACATTGAGCTGCGCGCCGACCGTTGCCGCTCCGCTGGCGCGACTCGTGCACGACAAGACGGGCGGCAATCCGTTTTTCGCCATTCAGTTCATTTCCGCGCTGGCCGAAGAGGGGCTGCTCGCCTTCGATCACGACGCGGCGCGCTGGCGCTGGGATCTCGAGCGCCTTCACGCCAAGGGGTACACCGACAATGTGGTGGACCTTTTGGTCGGCAAGTTGACCCGCTTGCCTCTCGCGACCCAGGCGGCGCTGCAGCAACTAGCCTGCCTCGGCAACATCGCCGAGATCGCGATGCTATCGATCGTTCTCGGGAAATCGGGCGAGGACGTCCGTTCGGATCTCCGGGACGCGGTTCGCCTGGAACTGGTCGAGCAGTTTGAGGGCTCCTACAAGTTCACTCACGATCGTGTGCAGGAGGCCGCCCATTCCCTCATTCCGGAACGGTTGCGCGCCGAGACGCACCTGCGCATCGGAAGGCTGCTCGCGGCGCATACTCCGGCGGAAAGGTGCGAAGAGGCCGTCTTCGAAATCGTCAATCAGCTCAACCGCGGCGCCGCCTTGATCACGTTGCGCGACGAGCGCGAGCAATTGGCCGAGCTCAACCTGCTCGCAGGCCAGCGCGCCAGGATCACTACCGCCTACGCCTCGGCGCTGGCCTATCTTACTGCCGGCGAGGCCATGTTGCCGAAGAACGCGTGGGAGCGCCACCACCAGCTCGCCTTTGCGCTGGCGCTACATCGAGCCGAATGCGAGTTTCTCACCGGCGCGCTGGTGGAGGCGGAGCAGCGGCTGGCGACGTTGTCAAGGCGCGCGGCAAGCACGGCGGAACGAGCCACAGTCGCGTGCCTGCGCGTGGATCTGTACACGACCCTCGGCGGGGGCAGCCGCGCCATCGCCGTCGGTCTAGACTACCTCCGGCATCTGGGCATCGAATGGTCGCCGCATCCGACGGACGAGGAAGTGCGGGGAGAATACGAGCGGATCTGGTCGCAGCTCGGGAGCCGCACGATCGAATCTCTGATCGAGCTGCCCTTGATGAGCGACCCGGCCTCCTTAGCGACGCTCGACGTTCTGACCAAAATCGGACCACCTGCATTCTATACGGATGCGAACCTGCTTGCCCTGGTCACCTGCCGAGCGGTCAATCTCAGCCTCGAGGGCGGCAACTGTGACGCTTCGTGCATTGCTTACGTATTGTTGTCCATGGTCGCCGGCCCGCGCTTCGGCGACTATCGGACAGCCGTATATCGCTTCGGTCAGCTCGGCTATGACCTGGTCGAACGACGCGGACTGATGCGTTTCCAGGCCAGGACCTATATGAACTTTGGCAATGGCGTCGTGCCCTGGACGAAACATGTCCTGGCTGGACGCGATCTGGTGCGCCGCGCGTTCGAGGCGGCGAGCAAGGCCGGCGACCTCACTTACGCCGCCTACTGCGGCGACCAATTGAACGCGAACTTTCTCGCGGCGGGCGATCCGCTAGTCGAGGCGGAACGCGAAGCCGAGCGTGGTCTCGCGTTCGCGCAGAAGGCGCGGTTCGGATTTGTCATCGACGCCATCACCCCTCAGCTCGGTCTAATCCGGACGCTTCGCGGCTTGACCCGGACATTCGGCTCCTTCGACGATGAGCAGTTTGACGAGCCTCGGATCGAACGCCATTTTTCAGAGAATCCCGATTTGGCGTTTGTCGAGTGCTGGTACTGGATCCGCAAGCTGCAGGCTCGCTTTTTTGCTGGCGACAATGCGTCGGCGATCGAGGCCTCCTTGAGAGCACAACGGCTGTTGTGGACCTCCGCGTCACAGTTAGAAACTGCTGAATATCACTTTTACGGGGCGTTGGCTCAGGCCGCTTGCTGCGATTCCGTGACCGTCGGCGATAGGCAGCAGCGCCTAGACGCTGTCGCTGCGCATCACAAGCAACTCCAGCTGTGGGCGGCGAATTGCCCGGAGAATTTCGAGAACCGCACCGCGCTGGTCGGCGCCGAGATAGCGCGGATCCTGGGCCGAGAGCTTGATGCCGAGCGCCTCTACGAACAAGCCATCCGCTCGGCGCGCGCAAACGGCTTTGTCCACAACGAGGCGCTCGCCTACGAACTGGCCGCGCGCTTCTACGCGGCGCGCGGCTTCGAAGAGTTTGCGCGGACGTATCTGCGGAACGCGCGCAAAGGCTATGTCGCTTGGGGCGCTGATGGCAAGGTGTGGCAACTCGACGGGATGTATCCATACCTCAGGGAGGAAAAGCCAGCGCCTGTTCCGACGAGCACGATCGGGGCTCCGGTCGAAAACCTCGACCTCGCGACCGTGATCAAGGTGTCGCAGACTGTCTCGGGTGAGATCGTGTTGGAGAAGCTGCTCGATACGCTCATGCGCACCGCGATTGCGCACGCCGGCGCCGAGCGGGGCCTGTTGATCCTGTCCCGAGGCGCCGAGCCGCGGATCGAGGCGGAAGCCACCACCGCTGGCGGCACTGTCGTCGTGCAGCTGCGCGACCAGCCAGTGACCGCAGCCGCGCTGCCGGAGTCGGTGCTCCACTATGTCGTGCGCACTAACGAGAGTGTGATTCTCGACGACGCGGTGGCTCAACCTGCGTTTGCCGCCGATCCGTACATTCGCCAGCGCCAGGCCCGCTCCATTCTCTGCCTGCCATTGATCAATCAAGGCAGGCTGAATGGCGTGCTCTACCTCGAGAACAACCTGACCCCTCGCGTCTTCCCGCCGGCCCGGATCACGGTGCTGAAGCTGCTCGCCTCCCAGGCGGCAATCTCGCTGGAAAACAGCCGTTTGTACCGCGATCTGGCGGAACGCGAAGCGAAGATTCGGCGTCTCGTCGACGCCAACATCATCGGCATCTTCATCCGGTCGATCCCGGGGGAAGTGGACGGGCCGATCGTCGAGGCCAATGACGCGTTTTTGCGCATGGTGGGATACGACCGCGAAGATTTAGTTTCCGGCCGTATACGTTGGCCCGAGCTAACGCCGCCCGAATGGCGCGATGGCGATGCGCGGGCCGTGGCCGAAATGAAGAGGACTGGAACCGTCCCAGCGTACGAAAAGGAGTATTTCCGGAAGGACGGCGGCCGTGTGCCCGTATTGGTCGGGGCGGCGAGCCTCGAAAACGGAAGCTATGGCGTCGCCTTTGTGCTCGATTTGACCGGTCGTAAGCGGACGGAAGCCGAAGCGCGCGAAAGCGAGCGGCGCTATCGCGAGACGCAGATGCAGCTCGCGCACGCGAACCGGGTCGCGACGATCGGGCAGCTCACGGCGTCGATCGCCCACGAAGTCAACCAACCGATTTGCGCTACGGTCGCGAACGCCCAGGCGGCGTTGCAGTGGCTCGGCGCTGGGCCGCCGAATCTCGACGAGGTGCGGGAAGCACTTGGCCGGATCGTGAGGGACGGCAATCGCGCGGGGCAGGTCGTCGGTCGGATTCGCGCGCTCATCAAAGGGGCGCCGCGGCGTAACGAACGCGTGGAAATCAATGCAGCAATCCGCGAGGTGGTGGAGCTTATCCGCAGCGAGGCGACTAAGAACGGCGTCGTGGTGCAGACGAACCTCGGCGCTGACTTACCGCTCATTCCGGGAGATCGGGTCGAACTGCAACAGGTGATCCTCAATTTGATCCTCAACGCCATCGAAGCCACGAGCGCAACGAGCGACGGGCCGCGCGAATCACTGATCACGACCGGCAGGACCGGGGCGGACGACGTACTCGTCGCGGTGCGCGATTCAGGCCCGGGATTGCCGCCCGCCACCCTCGAGCATCTCTTCAAGGTCTTCCACACGACCAAGCCGAACGGCTTGGGACTTGGGCTGTCGATCTGCCGCTCGATCATCGAAGGGCACGGCGGACGATTGTGGGCGGGCGCCAATTCACCACGGGGCGCGGTCTTCCAATTCACGTTGCCAGTCAATCAAGACGTTGCAGCGCGTGGCGCGGCGAGACAGGTGGGCCTGACGCCAAGACTATCTGATTAGAACCGGTAGGCCCGAGAGTCAGTTTCTGATCACCAGTCGCCTAGAGAGGTCATTGCCACAAGTCCTTGAACTGTTCCGCTACAACGGAGCTATAGGGTACATCGACGTCTAAAATACCAAGATCTCGGGCGAAACGGTTCATGCCCGAGATGAACTCAGGAGATAAATGGGTTTGATAATAGGGCAAATCTCGGCGCACCAACTCGGCGATATAATCCGCGTCTCCGGGGAAAAGGCTTTCGCCGACGTCGGCCGCTCGGCTAACATCCGCCCTAAGGATCCGCTGGGCAGTAGCGATGGCGCGGATTGCGCCGGCTGCGACCTCAGGACGGCGCGTAATCAGCGTCTCCGTGGCGGCCAGCGTCGCCATCGTATAATTGAAAGCCGCCTTCGGCCCATCGCCTCGGCGGACGTCGAGCACGATGGCGCCGATCCCGGAGCGCACGGCGATCTCGGCGCCCATGCCGTTCGCCCAAAAGCCGTCGATTGATTTTTCCTCGAGAGCGCGCGCGGCGGCGACCCCGAAATTGACCTTGGCTTCGAGCGAGCCCTGCGTCGGCGCGATCGTCACATTGTCGCGCTCAGGGTCGATGCCGGCCTCGATCAGAAGGCGGCGGAGGCCCATGCCAACCCAAGGCGCCGCGCCAATACGCCGGCCCTTGACGACGCTAAGGTCGCCCCGCGCGCCGGCAAGGTCCGAACGCATTACGAGAAACCAATACATGCCTTGCGACTGCGCGCACAAAAGCTTGACCCCCTCCCAGCGCGGAAATGCCGATAGGGCAGAGTGAGCCGAGCCGGCGACGATATCGACCTTCTTGTCGCGGAGCGCGGCATAGGCCCGTTCGACCGGTGAGATCAGCTCCAGTTCGGCCTGTATTCCTTCATTGGCGAAGCAGCCAAGGACAACCGCCGCCTCGGCTGGAAAATAGGACGGGGAAATGACGTCGGGAACGGCGATTTTCATGAGGCTATCCCAGGTTTTCGATTAGCCGCGGCGTCGGCCGAACAGCCGGCTGAAGGCCGCCCGCATCCGAGCTTTGACGATGGAGAAGAGAATGGCCGCTGGCTTGAGTGACGCTTCTTCGATCGGGGCATCCTGGCCGGTCGCGAGGCTATGCTCAAGCCGGCGGGCGAATTCGTTGGCGAGGCGGCTGACGAGGTCCTGCACGATGCCGCTCCGGCCGAATTGCGCGAGAGGTCCGGTCAGGAGCGCCCGAACGACGAGGTCGACCCGTGTTAGCGCTTCGTCCTCCGCATGGAGGACATAGCTGACGTTGGCCCGCACGCTCGAGCCCGTGAAGCGATCGCGCCCCCCGCCGTGGAGGACGCCTGTGCGCCGCGCATCGTCCCGTTCGATCCTTCCGGTCCCGCTGAAGCTTGTAGCGATCGGACCGACTTTGACAGCCACGGTACCCTTGATCTGACCGTTTATTGGCGGTCCGGCGAGGCTGGCGCCCGGCATGCAGCGGGCGACGCGCTCGACGTCGGCGAAAACCTCCCAGACCTCATCGGGCGAGCGCGCGACGGTAAAGGAAAGGGTGGTCTCGAGGTTCGCTTGGCGCGAACCAAGCCCGACATCGGCTTCCACCGCCTCATCGGCGTCCACCGGTTGGACGAGTGGCGCCTTCATGATTGTTCGCGCGCCGTCCGAAGTCGATCCTCCTTCGGCCGGAGCGCGCGAGCCGACCGGTCCGAGACCGGATAGGGGAAGCCGCCGCTCGATCGCGACCATGTCTCGCCGCTCAGCGACCACCCGACAAATGGCGCGAACTATGCCGGCGTAGCCGGTACATCGGCACAGATTGCCGCTGAGTTCCTTCCGCACGCGCGCCGCATCGGCATCCGGCAGGCGAGTGACGATATCTCTTGCTGTGACGAGCATTCCGGGCGTGCAGAATCCGCATTGAAGACCGTGCTCGGCAGAAAAGGCTGCTCGGAGAGCCTCTATGATGGGGTCGTTTTCCAAGCCTTCGAGGGTGGTCACTTCAGCGTCTTGACACGCGACGGCGAGAGTAATGCAAGCCCTGGCTGGTTCTCCGTCGATGAGCAGGGTGCAGGCGCCGCAGACGCCTTGTTCGCAACGAAGATGTGTCGCAGTTAGGCGAAGGCGCTCGCGCAGAAAATCGGCGAGGTGCATCCGCGGCTCGGCGTCGCCGCTGACGCGCTGAGCATTGACGATAAGGCTGACACCGGTCATTTGGCGAAGACTTCTTCCGCTGCGCGCCGAAGCGCGGTGAGATGGAGTTGTCGCGGGACGCGTTCGGTGACCCCATTTTGCGACAGAAGGTCGCTGGCGAGCGCCTCGTCCAGACGGATGGGGCTGTCGGCAGGCTTGTTCCCAAACAGGGCGCCTGCGTCCGCGACGAGGATCGGTTTGCCGTCGGTGGCGCCCATAACGGCGCGAAAGACTTCGCGCTCGGGATCGAACAGCACGATGCCGCTCGCCATTGCGAACTTTCCGCTTTTCCGCGATATTTTGGTGTAGCCGAAGCGCGCTGCTTTTGAGGTTCTCGGCACGACCACCCTCTCCAGGATCTCGTCCTCCGCGAGCGCATTCTCAAAAGCGGCAATGACAAAGTTTTCGACGCCCAGCTTGCGGGTCGCGCCAAGCGCATTCGAGATCACGCAGGCCGCGCCGAGGGCGGTCAAGGTGTTCACCCAGTCGGCTGCGGGGTCGGCGTGGCAAAGGCTGCCACCGATCGTGCCGCGATTGCGGACGGCGCGATAGGCGATTCCGCCCGCTATCCGCGGGAGCATCGGAGCCGCGTCAGTCGGGATGCGCCGATCCTCGATGGCGGCGGCCGTTACAGCGGCGCCAATGCTGACGCCATCCTTGTCCTCCGCCACTTCGGCGAGTTCGGGGATTCCGGCGATATCGATAACGATCCGCGGCTGGACCAGTCGCAAGTTGAGCATCGGTCCAAGCGACTGTCCGCCGGCGATGAGCTTGCCGCCGCCCTCGGCGGCGCGGAGGGCCGACGCCGCGTCTTTGACGCTCGCCGCGCGAATATAGTCGAAGAACGCGGGCTTCATGTCATGCCGCCCCGCTCGTGGCGACAGCCCGGGCGTCATCGATGGCGCCGAGGATTCGCTCCGGCGTGAGGGGCAAGTCGCGAACCGCCGCGCCGAGAGAACGCAGCGCGTCGTTAACTGCCGAGACGATGGCGGCAGGCGGCCCGACCGCGCCGCCCTCGCCGATGCCTTTAACGCCGAACTCGGTGTGAGGGGAGGGCGTCTCCATATGCAGAATGCGGATCTTGGGCACCTCCGTCGAACCGGGCAGGATGTAGTCGAGAAGAGTTGACGCGAGCGGTTGCCCCTGAACATCGAACGGCATTGCTTCGTAGAGACAGGTGCCGATGCCCTGTGCGGTCCCGCCTTCGATCTGGCCGTCAACGATCATCGGATTGACGAGCACGCCGCCGTCCTCCACCACGACATAGTCGAGAAGCTCGACGAGGCCTGTCTCCGGGTCGACGGCCGCGACGACAGCATGGGCCGCGTAGCTGAAGGTGCCGCTGTCACGTCCGGCGCGGTATCCGCAGGTGACTTCGAGCCCGCCCGCATGAACGTCGGGCGGCAATTGTTGCGGCTGCAGGTACCAGGCCTGCGCGACCTCGCGCAGAGAGATGCTTGCGCTTTTTCCGACGACCGCGCTGCCTTCGATGCGCACATCCGCGACGTCGGCTTGCATCAGCCACGCGCCGATCCTTCGCGCGCGATCGGCGAGGGCGCGCGACGCCTGCGCAACGGCGCCGCCGCCCATCACGATCGAGCGGGAGGCGTAGGTGCCGGTCGAGAATGGGCTGTACAGAGTGTCGCCCTGCAGAATTTTGATCTTGTCGAAGTCGACGCCCAGGATCTCATGTGCGATCTGGGCGAAGGTCGTTTCGTGCCCTTGGCCGTGCGAATGGGTGCCGACGCGGATCTCGACATCGCCGTCCGCCGTAAAGCGCGCATGCGCCTGCTCATATCCTGGCACGACGGGCCGTCCCCATCCCGCTAACACCGAGGTCCCGAGTGCGCCTTGCTCGCAGAAGATCGAGATGCCGACACCGATGAGGCGCCCATCCGGTTCACCGCGGCGCTGGCGCGCACGGATCGCTTCGACTCCGATAGCCTCGGCCGCGCGGCGCATGCATTCGGGATAGTCGCCACTGTCGAAATGCTTGTTGACGACGTTGGTGTACGGCATCTGCTCGGCGCGCACGAGATTGCGCAGCCGCACCTCGTGCGGCTCAAGTCCGGTTTCCCTCGCAATTCCATCCATGATGGCCTCGATGGCGAGGCAAACGCCGGTTCGCGCCACGCCACGGTAGGGCAGGATCGGGCACTTGTTGGTCGCGACGGCCGTCGCCCGGCACCGATAGGCCATGAAATCGTATGGGCCGGGGAGAAGACTTGCGATCTGCGAGGCCTCAAGCGCGGATGAAGTGGGATAGACGGAATAGGCTCCCGCATCGACGGTCGCCGTGCAATCGAGAGCGAGAAGCTTGCCTTCGTGGTCGGCATAACCGGTGATGCGATAGCAATGCTCCCGACAGTCGGCGTTCGCGCTCAGATGTTCGCGACAGTCCTCGAGCCAGCGGACCGGCCGATCGATCTGCCGCGTGAGCCAGGCAAGCGCGACTTCTTCGCGAAGCAACAGACCCTTGTAACCGAACCCGCCGCCGACATCGGGCGAGATCACCCGGATGGCGCTGTCGGAGATTCCGAGACAATGGGCCAGCCCAGTCTGCACGATGTGCGGCATCTGCGTTGAAGAGACAACAGTCAAGAAGCCGAGGCGCGCGTCGTCGTAGGCGACGCAGCCGCGCCCTTCCATTGGGAACATGCATTGGCGGGCGGTTCGGATCTCCCGCGTCACCGTGATGGGCGCCGCGCGCGCGACAGCGTCGATGTCAGTGTCGACAACGATCTCGATGTAGACGTTGTCGCCCCATTGCTCGTGGACGAGTGGAGCGCCAACCATGCGCGCGGCGTTCATGTCCGTCACCGCGGGTAATTCTTCGTAGTCGATGACGACGGTTGCAGCGATGTCTTCGGCTTCGGCGCGCGACGGCGCAATGCACATGCCGACGAGCTCACCGACGTATCGCACCTTCTCGGAGGCGAAGATCGGCTCCGACGAGTGCTTGAAGCCCGGGAGAGCTGTGGCTGCCCGGATGGGCTTCACGCCCGCGAGTTGCTTGGCTGTGAACACCTTCCCCGCGACGGCGTCGGGGACAAGAATGGCGCGGATGCGTCCGTGCGCAACGGTGCTGCGCACGAACGCGACCTCAAGCGCTCCCGCTATAGGAATATCCGCGATGAACTGGCCACGCCCTCTCAGGAGACGGTCATCTTCCTTGCGACGGACGGAGGCGCCGACGCCGGCAGAACTTCCAACCATTATGGCCTCGTTAGCTCAGTCGCGTATGGGGCGGACCGTGCGTCAGCCGAGCCGGCGCACAAGCGACTCGGAGAAGCTCATGACTTGTGCGGCAGGTATTTTGCCGATCGCGCCGCCACGTCAGCCCATTCTTGATCTGTAAGCCGGGCCGCGCCGATGAACTTGTTCGTATAAAGCTGATCAATAGGTGGAATATCGGTCGTCGCCATATAGGTCCCGACGGTCTTCGCTGTTTCCGCCATCAGGCCCGGATCCATGTAGCCAAGGCCATTCTTTTTAACGGAGTCAACCACTCCAAGCGCGGTGCTCACAGCCTGCCCATATTCGATCACCTTCTGGTTGGCGCTGCTGCCGCCCTGGAATTCCTTCACGCTGTCGATATGAATTTCGACGGATTTTTCGGGATTGAGATAGACGTATTTGAGGCCTTCCATCAGACCGTCGACGAATGCCTGACAAAGCTCAGGCTTTTTCTGGATTGTCGACTGTTTGCACGCAACGACGTTGCTGAAGCTTTTGATGCCGTAGTCGTCGTAGAGAATGCTGTTTATTTCGAGTCCCTGCGCCCACAGGCTTGGGGCAATGCTGCCGAAGAAATTGCCTTCCGCTTTTACCTCCTTTTCGATGAGCGCCTTGATGAGAGCGGACGCATCCATCGTGACCTTATTGACCTTGCTGTCGTCGATGCCGGTCGCCTTGACGAAGGCTGGCCACAGTTGGAAGTCACCGCTTCCGACGTCGAATGCGACCGTCTGACCCTCAAGTTGCTTGGGTGTGACGATCCCACTCTCCTTCAGCGAGAAGATGCCGATGGGCGAGCGCGGCCAAAGACCTGCGACCGCGACGAGGTCGAGTCCGCGCCCGGCGCAGTTGAGCATGACGTTGAAATCCAGGATGCCGAAATCGTAATGCCCCTGGTCGACCGGCACACATACCTGGCCCGACCCGAACCCTCGGTCGATGGCGACGTCGAGTCCGCGTTTGGCGAAGAAGCCCATCTTTTTGGCGACGAATGTGTAACTGAAGGTGCCAAGGGGTAGCCAAGGCAGCGTCAATTTCACTGGGGTTGCGGCGCGAACGATAGCCGGCATGGCGATGCTCATCGCGCCACTCGCGCCGAGAGTACCGGTCAGCTTCAGAAAAGAGCGTCGATCCACGGTCATTGGTTGCATCTTCTCCTGTTGGTTCGACGACATGCCGAGAAAGAAATAAACGTATCGGCGGTCGCGTCGAGACGTTTGGCGGTGCTGTTGGCCAACGGCTTGTTCGCCACGTCAGCCTCTTTTCTCGACGGTCGCATCGGGCTGTGCTTGCCAGTAAACGGCGCGGCGCTCGACTTCCACGATGATCCAGTACAGGACAAGCCCGCCAATGCTCAATGCCAGAATCGCAGCCATCATCAGGGGGGTGTCGAGCAATCCGCCCGACAATTTTATGAGATAGCCGATGCCTTGCTGGGAAGCGACGAACTCCGACACAATCACCCCGATTATGGCCAGCGTGATGGAAATCTTCATTCCGCCGAAGATGTACGGCAGCGCGTGCGGCATACGGATCTTCCAGAAAATCTGCCAGCGCGATCCCATGAAGACCCTAGCCATCTTGTAAATATCCTCATCGACGGACTGAAATCCCATCGTGGCGTTAATCGTCATCGGGAAGAAGGCGATTAAAAACGCCAGCAATACGCAGGATGTGGCGCCCGTTCCGAACCAAACGATGAAGAGGGGAGCGATCGCTATCTTGGGAACAACCTGCGACACGATGAGAACCGGATAGAACCCTCGACGTATGACCTCCGAATAGGTGATAAGGATCGCGACGAACACACCGCCGACGACCGAGAGCGCGAAGCCAAGGATGGTCAGATAGAGAGATGGCCACAAATGCGTCAGGATCAGGTCATGTCGCTCGACCATCACTTCGACGATCTTGGAGGGCGTGGGAAGGATGATGCTCCTGACCCCAAGGATGCGGACGGTCGCCTCCCATACCAGGAGTATTGCCGCCATGACCATAACTGGCCAGAACGCGGTGGCGATCGACGCACGAATCCTATTTTTCATGACTCATCTCTATCGATTTGCGCAGGCGGCGAATATATCTGTTGAAGTCGTCCTCTTCCGTCATACCGACGTGCCGTGGACGCGGCAGATCGATTTTGACGTCGTCGACGACCGTCGCAGGGCGCCTGCCCATCACGAGCACCCGATCGGAAAGGAAAGCCGCCTCGCGAATGCTGTGCGTGACGAACACCACCGTCTTCTTGTTCGATTGCCAGATGCGCTGCAGCTCGATCGTCATGTCGTCGCGCGTGATGGCGTCCAGCGCGCTGAATGGCTCGTCCATCAGCAGAGTGCTGGGGTCGTGAACGAGCGCGCGGCAGATGGCCGCGCGCTGCCGCATACCGCCTGAAAGCTGGCGCGGCAGCGCATCGGCGAATTCGTCGAGCTTGGTCATTTTGAGGAGCTCGAGCGCGCGGGGTCGATACTTCTCGCGAGGAAGCCGGAGGAGCTCGATCGGAAAAAGAACGTTGTCGATGATCGTTCGCCAAGGCAGGAGCACCGGGCTCTGGAACACGACGCCGACATCCGGCCGTGGCGCGGTTACGCGCTTTTCCGCAAGAACGACTTCACCCGACGTAGGGGTCGTCAATCCCGCGATCATCATCAGCAAGGTGCTTTTGCCGCACCCGCTAGGCCCCAAGAGGCTGACGAATTCCCCATCAGCTATATCGGCGGTGACGTCCCGGATTGCCTCCAGTCCGTCGAACACTTTCCTGACGCCCGCAATTTGGAGGGCGGGGCGACCTTTCGGCAAGCTCTCTCGTCCCACCTTGGGTGCAAGGCTCGGGGTGTCCGCCATATCGTCTCCATTAGCCCGAGATTTGCCGCGGCCTCGTCCTCGCCACGACGTGAGGTTCAAGATGGCGCCCTGGGAACATTCTATTATCCTATCATTAATAAGTTAAGATTGATTCGCTTTCAAGCGATATCGGACGAGGCGGGAGCCACATCGGGATCCTTGCCTTCGCGGAATAGGGGAGGGCGAGCGCGCCGGACGCGGCGGTTGATCCGTTTTGCTTCGCCCCCGTGGTTTCCGGACGTCGCCATTTCTCCTCAAGCCTTGGACAAGGAAAAGGACAGTATGTGTCTCGGCCCTTGCGCCAGGCGCAGACGACCCGCGGTTACTCCGACAAAGGTTGGCGTCTGCCGCGCCATAGCAACCGGGAAGCGACGCTGCCCAGCTTGAGACGTAGACGATCGAGAGAAAGATAGATCACCGGCGTCGTGTAGAGCGTGAAGATCTGACTGAGTATCAGCCCTCCCATCACGGTGATGCCGAGTGGTTGACGCAGCGATGCTCCCTGGCCGATGCCGATCGCGAGCGGCACGGCGCCGAGCACCGCCGCGGCCGTGGTCATCGTGATCGGCCGCAGACGGATGACGGCCGCCTCGTGTATGGCGTCCTTCCCGTTACGCTTCTCGTGGCGTTCCAGATGGATGGCGAAATCGATCATCATGATGGCGTTCTTCTTCACGATGCCGATGAGAAGGATGATGCCGATCAGCGCGATCATCGAGAACGGCACGTCGAACAGCAGGAGCGCCAGCGTGGCGCCGATCCCGGCCGAGGGCAGCGTCGATAGAATGGTTAGCGGATGAATGGTATTCTCGTAGAGAATGCCCAGCACGATATACACGGCTACAAGCGCTGCGAGGATCAAAAGCGGTATTGTGGCCAGAGAATGAGCAAAAACCTGCGCCGAGCCCTGGAAGTTGCCGTGGATCGAGGCGGGCGCGCCCAAGTCGCGCATCGTCGAATCGATCGTCGCCTGTGCGGCGCTGAGCGATCCTCCCGGCGGCAGGTTGAACGAGATCGTCGCCGCGATGAGGCCGCTCTGGTGGTTGACCTGGATCGCCGTATGGTTGTTGACGAACTTAGCCAAGGCGGACGCCGGCACCATCGTTTCGGCGGCCGTACTGTCGGCGCTGCCGCTGGACGTGCCGCCACGGCTGTTGGATATCGCGTTCGTCGCCTGGTTTGCCTGGGCGTTGGCATTGAGCGTATTCGTGCTCGACGAAGCCGCCTGGGGCGCCACGACCGATGCGAACGCCTTCACGCCGCTGACCGTACCGCCCGGCATCTGCGTCTGCTGCGTTCCGGCAACATTGCCGGCTGCCGTACTGAAGAAAATCCGATCGAGCTGCTGTGGATATTGCCAGTATTTCGGCGCGACCTCCATCACCACGAAATACTGGTTGTACGGGTTATAGACGGTCGAGACGGTGCGCTGGCCGAAAGAGTCGTAAAGCACTGCGTCGATCTGATTCGGCGTGAGGCGGTAGCGCGCCGCCGTGGGGCGGTCGATCGTCACATAGGTCTGCAGCCCGTTCTGCTGCATATCGGTATTGACGTCGGTCAATTGCCCCGGATGCTTACCAAGCTCGGCAACTAGTTTTGGAACGAGTTTGTATATCGCATTGGCGTCATCACCGCTCAGGGTATACTGATATTCCGCCGCCGATTGCCTGCCGCCGATATGCAAGTCCTGCTGCGCCTGCAAGAAAAGCCTTGCCCCGGAAATGCCGTTCAGCTTGGGGCGCAAGCGCTGGACGATCTGCGCCGCCGAAACGCCCCGCTCGGCGAGCGGTTTGAGCTCGATGTAGATATTCGCGGTATTGCCGGCGCGGCCGGCGGAACCCGAACCGGCAAAGCCGAAAACCGAGGCGACCCCGGGATCTTTCTGCACGATGCCCTGCAACAGGGCGAGTTTTTTGGACATCGCCGGAAAGGAGATGTCCTGATCGGCGATGATCTGCCCGAGCACGATGCCCGTATCCTGTTCGGGGAAGAACGTCGACGGCAACAGCTTGAATAAATAGACATTCCCGACGATCAGGCCGATCAGAACGAGGCCGACGAGCAGCGTACGATCGAGTACAACGTGCAGTCCGCGCGCATAGGCGTTCCTGAATCGATCGAACTGGCTCTCCGCCCAGACGGCCCAGCGCGCCCTGGAATGCAACTCCGCGCGCTGGTTGAGGACGTGGGCGCACATGCACGGCGTAATGGTGAGCGAGATCACCATCGAGAACAGAATGGCGATCGTCAGCGTCACCGCGAACTCGTGGAACACGAGACCGACGGTGCCCGGCATCAGCAATATGGGAATGAACACCGCGATCAGGGACAGGCTCATCGAGATCACCGTGAAGCTGACCTCGGCGCTGCCGCGCAGGGCCGCTTCCCGTGGACTGAGGCCCGAGTTGAGATGGCGCACGATGTTCTCGAGCACGACGACGGCGTCATCCACGACGAAGCCGGTGCCGATGGTCAGCGCCATCAGCGAAAGATTGTCGATGCTGTAGCCGAGCAGATACATCGGCCCGAACGTGCCGATGATCGACAATGGCAGAGCCACCGCCGGTATCCAGGTCGAACGCGCCGATTGGAGGAAGACGAAAACCACCGCGATCACCAGCGCCACGGCGATGGCGAGGGTACGCTCGGTGTCGCCTACAGCGGCGTTGACCGACTGCGAGCGATCCATGGCGACGTTGATATGCACGCCGCGCGGCAATGTCGCCTGGACCGACGGCAGGACCTTGCGGATTTGCGCATCGGTCTCGACGATGTTGGCGCCGGGAATCGGAAAAACGATGACGCCGACCGCCGACTTGCCGTTGTACAGACCGACATTGCGGATATTCTCGTTCGAGTCTCTCACTTCCGCGACATCGTGCAACAGAACGGGCGAGCCTTTGCGATAGGCGATGACGAGATTCCTGTAGTCCGCCGCGACGGTCGCCTGATCGTTGGAGGTGACCTCGAAGCGTTGATCGCCCTGGTCGATATCGCCCTTGGCGCTGTCTGCGTTGGCGGCGGAGACAGCGGCCCGGACGTCTTCCATGCCGATGCCGTAGCTGTTGAGCTTATCCGGTTCGAGCTCGATGCGGACGGAAGGCAACGCGGCGCCGCCAAGGGTGATTTGGCCGACGCCCGTGACCTGGGAGAGCTGTTGCTGAATCACCGTATCGGCGCTGTCGTAAAGCTGCGCCTTGGTCAGCGTGTCCGACGTCAGCGCCAAAATCATGATCGGCGAATCCGACGGGTTATATTGACGCCAGGTCGGGTTGCCGCGCAATGTCGTCGGCAGGTCGGCCCGTGCGGCCTGGATCGCCGCCTGGACGTCGCGCGAGGCGCCGTCGATGTCGCGGCTGACATCGAATTGGGCGATGATCCTCGACGCGCCGACGTAGCTGGTCGAAGTCAGCTGAGTAACGCCGGCGATCGTGGCCATGCGCTTTTCCAACGGCTCGGCGACGGTGGCGGCCATGATTTCGGGCGCGGCTCCCGCCATGTTCGCCTGGACGACCACCACGGGAAAGGTGATGTTCGGCAAGGGCGCGACGGGCAGGTAGAAATAGGCGAGCGCGCCCGACAGGAAGATCGCGATGGCTAGCAGCGTCGTCGCCACCGGCCGGTCGATGAAGAGGGCGGGGATGTTCACGGCGCGCTCTCGGCCGCGGGCTGGGCCGCCCTGCGGCGGCCGATCCGCTTTGCGAGACGGTCGAAGGCGAGGTAGATCACTGGTGAGGTGAACAGCGTCAAGACTTGGCTCAAGGCGAGGCCGCCGATGATCGCCAAGCCCAGCGGCCGGCGCAACTCAGAGCCCGTGCCCGAGCCGAGCAGCATCGGCAGAGCGCCAAGCATCGCCGCGAGCGTGGTCATCAGAATCGGCCGGAACCGTAGCAGCGACGCCTCGAAAATTGCTTCCTCGGGCGACTTGCCGTGCTCGCGCTCGGCTTCGAGGGCGAAGTCGACGATCATGATCGCGTTCTTCTTGACGATCCCGATGAGCAGGACGATGCCGATGACGCCGATCACGTCGAGATCCTTGCCGGCGATCATCAGCGCAAGCAGCGCCCCGATGCCGGCCGAGGGCAGCGTCGAAAGAATTGTCACCGGATGAATGAAACTCTCGTACAGCACGCCCAGCACGATGTAGACGGCGACGAGCGCCGCGATTAGCAGGAACACCTCACTCGAAAGGGAATCCTCGAAAGCCTGCGCTGCGCCCTGGAAGCTGCTCGTGATCGACGACGGCAGATGCGCCGCCCGAATCGCCCCGTTGATTTCGTCGACCGCCGTGCTGAGCGACGCGCCCTCAGTTAGATTGAACGATACGGTGACCGCGGGGAACTGCGCCAGATGGCTGATGACGAGCGGCGTCTTCCCGACCTTGATGTCGGCAATGGCGGAAAGCGGCACCTGACCCGCGCCGGCGGTCTGGGTGGGCAGATAGAGCGACCCCAAGGATTTCAGGTCGGGCAAGCGATCGCGCTTGGCCACGAGTATCACGCGGTACTGCGTCGACTGGTTGAAGATCGTCGTGACGATGCGCTGGCCGAGCGCGTCGTAAAGCGCGTTGTCGATCGTCGCCGGGGTGATGCCGTAGCGCGCGGCAAGCTGTCGATTGACCTCGACGTTGACCGTCAACCCCTCGTTGTTCAGGTCGCTGGCGACGTCGGTGATCGACTTGATCTGCCGCATCTTGTCGACGATCTCAGGCACGTATTTCGCGAAGTCCCGCTGGCTCGGCCCGCGCAGGACGAACTGATACTGATTGGGCGAAATCGTCGTGTTGAGCGTGAGATCCTGTTCGGGTTGCAGGTAGAGCTTGATGCCCGGAACATCCGCCACTTCGCCTTGAATGCGCCTTGCGATCTGCGCGGCGGTGAGCGAACGGTCGTCGACTCCCTTGAGATTGAGGAGAAAGCGGCCATTGTTCAGGGTGGCGTTCGTGCCGTCGATCCCGACGTACGAGGTGAGGCTGGTCACGTCAGGATCTTTCAGGATCGAGTCGGCCAGCGCCTTCTGCCGCGCCGCCATCGCCTGGTACGAGACCGAGTTGTCGGCGATGCTGATCCCCTGGATGACGCCGACATCCTGCACGGGGAACAGTCCCTTCGGAATGACGACGTACAGGTATCCCGTCAGTACCACGGTGATGATCGCGACGAGCAGGGTCAGTCCCTGATGGCGCAGCACCCAGCGCAGGCCGCGCTCGTAGGCGCCCAGCGTCCTGTTGAACAATCCTTCGCTGATGCGTTCGAACCGGCTCGGGTCGCGTTCGGACTGGCGATGCAGCATGCGCGCGCAGAGCATCGGCACGAGGATCAACGAGACGATGCCGGAAAGCACGATCGTGATCGCGAGCGTGACCGCAAATTCGCTGAACAGGCGTCCGATCACGCCGCCCATGAACAACAACGGGATGAGCACCGCGATCAGCGATACGGTCAGCGAGAGAATGGTAAAGCCGATCTGCCCGGCTCCGGCCAGCGCCGCTTCGAGGGGGGGCATGCCCTCCTCGAGGTGGCGCACGATGTTCTCGATCATCACGATCGAATCGTCGACGACGAAGCCGGTGGCGATGATCAGCGCCATCAGCGAGAGGTTGTCTATCGAGTAGCCGAGCTTGTACATCACCGCCAATGTACCGATCAGCGAAACTGGCACGGAAATGCTGGGAATGATCGTCGCCGGCAGATTCCGCAAGAAAACGAAGATCACCAGGACGACGAGCCCGATCGCGAGCACGAGTTCGAAGAAGGCGTCGCCGACCGAGGAGCGGATCACCCCGGTGCTATCGGCCACGATGTCGACATGCATCGACGGGGGCAGGCTCGCCAGCAGCTGTGGCAACTCTCGCTTGATTTGGTCGACGGTCTTGATGACGTTGGCGCCCGGCTGGCGCTGCACGTTGAGCACGATCGCCGCCGTGCGGTTGAACCAGGCGCCTTGCTCGGTATTCTGAGCGGCCTGACTGACCGTGGCCACGTCGCGCAGCAGGACCGGCGAGCCGCCCTGATAGGCAATGATCGTGTTGAGATAATCCTGCGGATCCGAAATCTGATCGTTGTCGTTGATCGTGTAGTCAAGTTCGGGACCGTCGAAATTCCCCTTCGGCTGGCTCAGCGTGATGTCGCTGAGCAACGTGCGCAGATCGTCGATGTTCAGACCGTAGGCGGCGAGCTTTTGCGGGTCCGCCTCCACTCTGATCGCCGGGACGTTGCCGCCGGAAGGGCTGACGAGTCCGACGCCCGGCACCTCGGCGATCTTGGAGGCGAGTCGATTGTTGGCGACGTCCTGTAACTGGGTGAGCGACATCGCATTGGACGTGACAGCCAGCGTCAGGATCGGCTGGTCGGCCGGATTGACCTTGGCGTAGGTCGGAGGCGCCGGCAGTCCGCTCGGCAACAGGCTGTTGGCGGCGTTGATCGCCTCCTGCACGTCCTGCTCGGCGACGTCGAGATTCAGCGAAAGATCGAATTGCAGGGTGATGATCGAGGCCGTCGCCGAGCTGAACGAGGTCATTTGCTGCAGGCCGGGAATCTGGCCGAGTTGCACCTCGAGGGGCGCCGTCACCGTGGTCGACATCACCTGCGAGCTGGCGCCCGGATAGAAAGTCTGCACCTGGATCGTGGGATAGTCGACGTCGGGCAAGGACGAGACGGGCAGGAAGCCCACCGAGACGAGGCCGACGAGCACGAGCGCAATCATCAGCAGCGACGTCGCCACCGGCCTGACGATGAACAGCCTGGAAATGTTCATCTATGGCGTCTGCGGCTTATCTGCCTCGGCGCGCGATGCGTTGCCGCCGGTCTTCTTTGTCGGCGAAGGCGATTCCGGAGCAGGGGATTTCCGTGGCTCCGGCGGCGCGGCGATCTTGATCCTGGCGCCGTCGTTCAGGCGGTCCGTCCCTTCGGTAACGACGGAGTCGCCGACATTGAGGCCGCTGGCGATGACGGTATTCTTGCCGTCGCTCGGGCCTAGCGTCACCTTGTGCACCGAAACCGTATCGTTTTTGTCGACGAGATAGACGTAATCGCCCGGCGCCCCGCTCAGCACGGCCGACGTCGGCACCAGCACGACCTGGCGCAACGTGTCCACGAGCAATTGAATATTGACGAACTCGTTCGGCGATAGCGCCTCGTCGTCGTTGGGAAACATTGCACGCAGCGTCACAGTGCCGGTGCTCAAGGTCATCTGATTGTTGATGGCATAGAGCGTCCCGGTCGCAAGCTTCCCGCTGTCGTCGCTGGCATAGGCGGTCACCGACAATTTCACGCCTGCCGTGCGGAAGCGCTTCTCCACTTTGGCGAGATCGTTCTGGGCAACCGTGAACTCGACCGTCGTCGGCTTGATGGTCGTGATGATGGCAAGTCCAGTACTCGATGAGCCAGTGATGTAGTTGCCGGGATCGACGAGACGCAGGCCGACGCGCCCCGCGACCGGCGAAGTTATGCGGCAGTAGGCGAGGTTGAGCTTCGCGGTCTCGAGCGCTGCCTGGTCGAGCTTCACGGTGCCCTCGTCCTGACGGACGACGTAGGCCTGGTCGTCGGCCTGCTGACGCGCGACGAAGTCTTCGGTAAGGAGCTTCTCGTAACGCCCGAGGTCCATCTTTGCCTCGTCGAGCAAGCCTTGATCGCGCTGGAGCGTCCCGGTGGCCTGGTCGAGCGCCGCCTGGTACGGGCGGGGATCGATCTGAGCCAGCAATTGGTCCTTCTCCACGTCTTGCCCTTCCGTGAAGGGCACTTCGGTCAGATAGCCGCTTACGGCCTGGTTCGGCATGACGGTGATCGTGGCGGTCGGCGTGACGGTGCCCAGTTCGTTCAGGATGACCGGCATGTCGCCACGCGCTGCCTGCGCGACCGTGACGACTTGCGCCGCGACGGCTCTCGCGTGCGGCTTCTGTGCGAATACGTGCCAGACTATGAAGCCGATCAGGATCAACGCCACCGGGACTACGATCCAGAGCAGACCTCGACTGCGCGCAGGCTCGCCCGTTTGTGGGTTCGCAATTGCACTCATGCCATTAGCCTGCCCGACAAAGCGATATCAGTTCTCAAGCTCGAGCCCGGCCACGATTGGCCGGCCAAAATAGGCCGACGACGACGCGAACCGTAGGGCAGGTCAGGGGCCAGCGGCAAGATCGCTTCCGTTCCGGGCGCTCGGTATCTCCCTCTATTTAAATCACTTTTCTGAGAGCCGACCCAGAAAATCGCTGAGTTTGGAGAAACGGTTGTGATTATGGAAAGGTCAAAGCGCCGGGAGCGCCGCGGAGGTCGCGCTTTAAGCTTCCTGAGTGTGACC
>CAWEYC010000043.1:0-151118 GCA_963813195.1 uncultured Alphaproteobacteria bacterium
TAAAGGAGAAAGTTATGATGATTTCCAAACTCTTACTCGCGGCGGTCCTTGTCGGCGCCTCGACCCTGGCGGTTGCCCAGTCATCGGGTACGTCCGACGAGCAAGACAAGTGCCGCCGCGACGTTCGACGGTTCTGTCACTCGGTCAAGCCGGACGCTGGCGACAGCGCCTTTCTCCAGTGTCTAGAGTTGCACCGAGACGAACTGTCCGACGGCTGCCGAGCCGTGTTGCAGGACCACGGCAGGTGATCGCAGCGCGGCCGATTGGCCGAGCCCCGCCGCACTGCCAGCGACAGGATTTCTCCACCAATCGGCCGCATTGGCGAGTCACTTGGACAAACGCACCCCTGCCCGCCACGGCGATCGTGTTTTTGTCGTGAAGAACCAAGGAGGCGCGCGATGAGGCTCATACTGACCGCAGCAATCGCGATTGTGATGCTGACCGAGGGCGCCGCGGCCGCGACGCCTGCCGCAAAGAACCAGACGGTGGCTGGATTCTGGCAAGAGTCCGATAGCGACGGCAATCCCGGAGGTTGGTTTTTGTTCACCGAAAAGGATGGGCTTTACCAGGGGCGGATCGTAAAAATGTTCAAGCACCCTGGCGACCCGCCGCAGATGCCGACATGTCAAAAATGCGCGGGGGATCAAAAAGATGCGCCGACGCTGGGCCTGACAATCGTGAAAGGCATGAAACGCGACGGCAGAAAATACGAGGACGGCACCATCCTCGATCCCCGCGACGGCTCGGTCTATCACGCTGAGATGGAACTCAGCTCGGACGGGAAGAAGCTCGCAGTGCGCGGCTATATAGGCCTTCCGCTTTTTGGGCAGACACAAGTGTGGACCCGTCTGCCGGACGACGCGATTGCGCCAGCCGACGTTCCCAAGGAATCCCTCGGCCCTGATGCAGCGCAACAGTGAAGCCGGATTGCCGTCACCGCGAACGTGCTTTGCGGTAGGGCGCCATAGGGTTCGGATCAGCGCCACCCTATTCGCGCTCGTCTCGTGAGGTCCGCGAGTTCCCCGGACACTTCACGCCACGCGCCTCAGTCTTATAGGCGGGTCGTCGCCAAAGGCTAATGCGGAGGAGAATAATGCGTAAGCGCGCCGTGCTCGAAAATGTGATCTGTGGCCGAACCTAAGCGCCCGGCGGTGAGCAGTTAGGCGCTCTGAATCTAGGACAACGCCGATTTTCTTCGGCTCTTCTGCGGCGAGACGTCCCGCACCGGTTCATGCGCCGTTGGCTGTGATGCGCGTATTTGCTAAAACATTGCTCTGCACAAATCGAAGTTTCAACACAATGGCGGCAGATCGTGTTTGACGGAGGGCGGATCTCGACCCGCCAGTCCTGGCTACGGAGAGCAGAAGCTATCTCGGGCCAAGGAGGATATCATGCAGACGAAAATGGATCCGACGGTCACTTACGCTTCGGCGAAGGCTAAGCACCGCACCTCTTTCGGAACGATCAACAACCGCGCTCGCCTACCGTCAACAATGGGGCATGATCGACCGATGATCGTCGAGGATGTAGGGGAGGGCGTCGTATTGATCCAACCTTATGTGCCGCCTACCTCGCGCCTTCTGTTTTTTCTGATGGGGGCCGTGGGCGAAGTTTTGAGACCTCGACGTCGCGTGAGCGATCGTAGGAGGTAACCAGAGATTTATTATCACGCCTCACGGCGTGACCCAGGTCTCGCTGAGAGCCACGGCTTCGGTAGCGCGCGCGGCGCGATTATCGGAAGAGAGTATTGGACGCCAGCTGGGTGAAAACTCGAAGCCGCAACGCGTCCAGCCCATGCCAACTGTCAGACGACCTTTGCCAGCGACTGGGCGATCCCTGCCGAAAGCATTCGCTGGATCAGTCGACGAAGCCGAAGAGCAGATCAGCCCGGAGCAACTACGAAAGCTCATGGACAATTCAATTGGAGCAAATCTTATTCACGTTGCTATAAATTGTAGCCATCCTGTATGCATGCCGAGTCGGCAAGTGTTGGTATGCCGTTTGAGTTGCGGTTATCGATATATGTTACATTAACCTTCAATAGCGTTCCGTGACGGCCAAAATATAGCCTAGCCAAGTATTTGCTAAATACTTCGTGTTGGGTGTCAGGGTCGGTTCTGCTGAACAGCCCGCAATAGTCGGTTACGTGGTCGTGTGATCTAAGGACAAGTGGGACCCACCTGAAATCCCGATGATTTGAATCTCCTATTTTGAGGTTGACAGCATCGGAAATCGACTCTTTTTCCGCGGGGGTCAATTCACGCCGTGGTGCGGCGATGGAGGCTCGCGTCGGCTCCATAGGCAGCTGCAGGTTCGAAAGAGGCGGCTCGCAACCGGCGAGCCCGAGAGAAAAAATCAGGACAACCGTAATTTTCCGCATACTCGCCCCAGTGGTAATGCTTGGTCCCACGCGGAACTTGCATGTTGAACACCGACCGGGAGTGACGTTCCCCCGTGTTGAGGACTTCGGGTAGCGTTCCACGCCAATTGGGCTTCATAAAGGCTTGCATTACAAGCTTCCAACTCTTGATACCGATCGTCGCTTACATTCGGTCGATACCATGCGATGCCCCCGTAGTCGGCGTGAGCGCCTTGCTCGACCCGCGTCAGGATCGCTCAATCGCTTCCCTCCGGACACCATTACTGGTTCGGTATTATTCCCTGTGGAATAATCAGATTGAAATTCTGCGGAGGCGCCACCTTGCTATTGGTGGCTGGCGGTCCGCCGCTCGGACCTGACGCCGCCGGTCCAGAGGGTCGCGACGCCTGCATGTTCGAACGTCGCACGCTCTTGCCGATGTTGTGGGCGCCCCGAGGCTTATCGACCATCGCCTCGAGCTCGCGATGGATCGACGCCCGAACTCGCCTCTTATTCGGCTTCCTCCCAACAGCGCGCCCGCTCACACCACGTGCTGCCCGCCGTTCGCGGTCAGCGTCGAGCCGGTGATGAACCCCGCATCGTCCGAGGCGAGAAACAGCACGCAGCGAGCGATCTCCTCGGGCTGACCAAGCCGGCGCACCGGGATCTGCGGCAGGATCGACTTCTCCATCACCTCTCTCGGCACGGCCATCACCATCTCGGTCGCAATGTAGCCGGGGCAGATCGCGTTGACCGTGATCCCCTTGTTGGCGTTTTCCTGCGCGAGCGCCTTGGTGAAGCCGAGGTCGCCCGCCTTGGAGGCGGAATAGTTGACCTGCCCCATCTGCCCCTTCTGGCCGTTGATCGAGGAAATGTTGATGATTCGGCCGAAGCCGCGCTCGCGCATGCCCTCGATCACCGGGCGGCACATGTTAAAGAGCGAGTTGAGATTGGTGTTGATGACAGCGTACCATTGGTCCGGCGTCATCTTGTGAAACATGCCGTCTTTGGTGATCCCGGCGTTGTTGACGAGAATATCGACCGGGCCCAGATCCTGCGCGACTTTAGCGAGGCCCTCCGAGCAGGCCTCGAAGCTGCCGACGTCCCAGTTGTAGACGCGGACCCCCGACTGCGACTGGAATTTCGCCGCCGCGTCGTGGTTGCCGCAGTAGGTCGCCGCGACGCTGTAGCCGTGATCCTCTAGAGCCTTGGAGATAGCCGCGCCAATTCCGCGCGTGCCGCCGGTGACGACCGCCACTCTACCCATGAGCCTTCCTCCCTGATGACCGCGAGACGCCGCCTCGTCGCGCGGCGCTCTCAGTTCCGCCGAACCGGCGACGCCCGGCTCAGCGTTCAACCGTCAGGGCGATGCCCATGCCGCCGCCGATGCACAGGGTCGCCAAGCCCTTCTTGGCGCCCCGGCGCGCCATTTCGTGCAGCAGCGTGACCAGCACGCGCGCGCCCGAGGCGCCGATGGGATGGCCGATGGCGATCGCGCCGCCATTGACGTTCACGATGGTCGGATCCCAGCCCATGTCCTTGTTGACGGCGAGCGCCTGCGCGGCGAAGGCCTCGTTCGCCTCGACGAGATCGAGATCCTTCACCGTCCAGCCGGCGCGCGACAGCGCTTTGCGTGAAGCGGGAATCGGGCCTGTGCCCATGATCGCCGGGTCGACGCCCGCCGTCGCCCACGACGCGATGCGGGCGAGCGGCGTCAGGTTGCGCCGCTTGGCTTCGGCGGCGCTCATGACGACGAGCGCCGCGGCGCCGTCGTTGATGCCCGACGCATTGCCTGCCGTGACCGTGCCTTCCTTGGAGAAGGCGGGGCGGAGCTTGGCCAGCGATTCGTAGGTCGTGCCGGCGCGGATGAATTCGTCGTCGGCGACGACGATGTCGCCCTTGCGGGTCGAGACGGTGAAGGGCGCGATCTCGCCCTTGAACCGGCCTCCCTTCTGCGCCGCCTCGGCCTTGTTCTGCGATCCCGTCGCGAAACGGTCCTGCTCCTCGCGGCTGATCTGCCATTTCGCGGCGATGTTCTCGGCGGTGTTGCCCATGTGATAGCCCTGGAAGGCGTCGATCAGCCCGTCCTTCAGCATCGTATCGACGAACTTCATCTCGCCCATCTTGACGCCGCCGCGCAGGTGCGCCGCGTGCGGGGCCAGCGACATCAACTCCTGCCCGCCGGCGACGATGATGCCGGCGTCGCCGTTGGCGATCTGCTGCAGACCGAGCGCGACCGCGCGCAAGCCGCTGCCGCAAACTTGGTTGATCCCAAATGCGGTCTTTTCCTGGGGGACCCCGGCCTGCATGGCAGCCTGGCGCGCAGGATTCTGGCCTTGCGCCGCGGAGAGAATTTGCCCGAGAATGACTTCATCGACCTCGGCGGCGTCGACGCGCGCCGCCTCGAGCGCCGCCTTGATCGCCACCGCGCCCAATTCGTGCGCAGGCGTGTTGGCGAAGGCGCCGTTGAACGAACCGACGGCGGTTCTCTTCGCGCTGGCGATGACGATTTCGGGTACCGGCATGGTGAACTCCCTTAGGAAACCGCGAAGGCGCCGAGATTGGCGTCGACGCCCTTTGCTTTAAATTCTTCTACACGAACGCCGCTGGCCGGCGCCAGTCACGAATAGACCATAGGCGGGGCGAGGCGGAGCTGACTTCACTGCATTTGGGGTTCGGTCGACGAAAAATCGACGCCCTGGGAGGGCGATAGGTCAAAAAATCTATTTCCGAGAACACGAAAAAGAGCCTATCCTGCCGTAGTCCGGAAAGGGCGAGCGTAGAGTCGAGATCGTAGACGATGTCCAATTCAGCCACGCCGACCACAATCAAAAAATATGCGAATCGGCGTCTCTACAACACCGCTTCCAGCGCTTACGTAACGCTCGCCGACCTGGCGAAGATGGTGAAGACCGGCGAGGACTTCGTCGTTTACGACGCAAAGACCAACGAGGACATCACCCGCTCCGTTCTCGCGCAGATCATATTCGAGCAGGAGGGAATCGAGGGCCAGTCGCTGTTGCCGATCACCTTCCTGCGGCAGCTCATCCGGTTCTATGGAGACAGCGTTCAAGCGCTGCTGCCGAGCTATCTCGAATATTCGATCGACCAATTCAACGGCGAGAAGCAGGCGATGCGCGAGGCCGCGACTCGCGCTTTCGGGCAAGGGCCATTCTCGGCTTCGTCGTTCAACGCGCTCCAGGAGATGACGCGAAAGAATCTCGCGGCCTTCCACCAGGCGTTGGGTCTTTTCTCCCCGTTCGCCGGCGCGGCGCAACCGACAGAAGCTCAAAAGGGCGAGGCTTCCGCCGCGAACGCCGACATCGACGAATTGCGGACGCAGCTGACGGAGATGCGACGCCGTCTCGACAGCCTCACGGAAAAAAACTGACCGAGCGTCCGTGCGGGGTCGTGCCTGCAGCCGTCATAGCGAGCCTGCGGCGGCTGCTTAGTCTGGATCGCCACGCTTCGGTCGCTGAGACGGCGGGTTCGGTTCGACCCAAATACGGAGCGCTCTAGGCGTCCGCCAACGCCAAGCGGGGTTCGTCGACGCGCGGCTCGTAAATCTCTGGGCGGCCCAGGAAGTGGCCCTGGAGATAGTCGATTTCCCACTCGGTGAGCAGCCGGCGCGCCTCGGCGTCCTCCACCCATTCCGCCACGGTTTGGATGCCGAGATGGCGAGCAAGTTCGGCGAGGGTGCGCACGAAAAACCGGTCGTCGACCGAGCGCGCCACGTTCTGCACGAAGGCGCCGTCGATCTTGACGATATCGATGCCGAGCCGCCGCAGATTGCGAAACGAGGTGTGTCCGGCGCCGAAATCGTCCATCGCGATCGCAACCCCGAGGGCCTTCATGCGCGCGAGAATCCGCGCGGCGGCCTCGACCGGTTCGATCGCCAGCGTTTCGACGATTTCGATGATCAACCGTTGCGCGGTTCCGGGGCGGGTCGCGAGCGCCGCTTTCAGGCGATCAACCCAGTCGGGCGCCCGTAGGGTGGCGACGGAAATGTTGACTGCGACCCGCAGATCGGGTTCAGCCGCCAGGCGATCGAGCGCGAGTTCGAGCACGCGATGATCGAGTTGCGCCACCAGCCCGGTTTTTTCCGCGACCGGAAACAGCACTTCGGGACCGACGAGACTGCCGTTGTCCTGGCGCACGCGCAGCAGCGCCTCGAAGAACCCGGCGCCGGCCGCCTTGGTCGCGACGACGGGCTGATAGGCGAGCACGATCCTGCGCTGATTCAAGGCGGCGACGATTTCGTCGGCGATTGCGGTTTCCCGGCGTTGCGTTTCGCTCTGCGCGTGGCCCGGCGCGTAGAGCGCGTAGCGACTGTCCTCGCCCGCGGCTTGCTCGAAGGCTTCCTCGGCGCGTTGGAGAAGGCGACAGGCGTTGCGGCCGTGCCGGGGAGCGAGCGCCGCGCCGATACGGACCGAGGCCCGCACGAGCCCGGCCCCGGTTTCGAACAGTTCGGCGTTGACGCGCCGCGCCAGCCGTGGGGCGGCGAGCCCCAATTGCTCGGCGCTTCCCGTGGAGAGCAAGACCGCGAACTTGCCGCCGGCGTAACGCATGACCTTGTCGACCGAGCGCACATTCGCGCCGAGACGGCGCCCGACCGCGGCGATTACCTCATCCGTGGCTTCATAGCCGTGCCGCCGATTGAGCTCGCCGAGGTTCTCGAGCCCAACCATCAGAACGGCGAAATTAATCTCCCCTGGCCGCGCGTGCACGAAACGCGAACTCGAGCGCCTCGTTGAACGCCCGCCGGCCCGCCAGCCCTCCGTCGCCATCGCTCGGCTGCGCCACGGCGCCGAAACGCGCGTCTTCGTTTCGCTGCAGGATCCTGAGCACGCCGTGCGCGCGCGCCGGTCTGCCCCGGCCGTCGGCGAACCAGCGTCCGACGTCCTCGACGGCGCAGGTCGCGCGGTCCGCCCGGGCGAGGCGATAAACGACGCGGTACGGCGCGCCCTCGCCCTCGTCCCGCGTCGAGGCGGTGTGAATCGCCTGAAATCGCGACGATTCCGAATCGGCCGTCACCAGTTCGGCGTAGGCGGCGCCGGTCGCCAGCGAAGCGGCGGAAAAGGCCGCGAGCGTCTCCCCGACGTTCGCGCCCCAGGACAAGCTGTCGCTGACGATATCCCAGTCGTAGACGACCGCATTAAGGGAGCGAAGGACACAGCGCGGATCGAGGCCGGGCGGCGACGCGGCGACCAAGACGTCGCTCACCCCGGCCGCCGTTGTGGCATCGAACTCACTCCGCGTCGGCGCTTCGCAATCGGATAGAGCTTCGATCTCTTGCAAGCGACCGTCCCCGTTCGGCGCGGCTCGTCGACTCCGCGCGACATCAAATCGCGCGTGCCAGCCGGCGCCGCTCCGACAATGGTTCGGAATTGGTTAAGAGCAAGTTTACGTTTAAGTTTTCAGCAACCAAGTATGGTCGCCGGCCGGCTCAGAAGCGGTCCTTGCGAGCTCGAATCTCCGCGAATACGGCGCCTGGATCGGCGCCCTCCATGCCGACAGCGGCTTGCACGCTCGGCGTTTCGGCGCGCAAGAAGGGGTTGCTGGCCAGTTCTGCGGCGATCGTCGTCGGCACGGTTGGCTTGCCGGCCGCGCGCAACGCGGCGACCTCCTTGGCGCGGTTCTGCAGGACGGCGTTGCTGGGTTCGATCGTCAAGGCGAAGCGCGCATTCGCCTCGGTATATTCGTGGCCGCAATAGACCTCGGTCTCACCCGGCAGCGCCGCAAGCTTGACCAGCGAATCCCACATCACGGAATACGGCGTCTCGAACACCCGGCCGCAGCCGAGGGTGAACAACGTGTCGGCGGCGAAGACGATCTCCTCGTCCTCGAACCAATAGACGATATGCCCGGCGGTGTGGCCCGGCGTTTCCAGAACCTTGGCGACGAGCGGTCCGACGTGAACCCTGTCGCCCTCGCTCAAAAGTGTGTCGAGCGAGCCGATGCGGGCGGCTTCCTTGGCTGGCCCGGTCACCCGCAGTTTGGGAAAGCGGGCTCGCAGGCCCGGAATGCCCTGGGTGTGATCGGCGTGATGGTGGGTGATGAGAAGGTCGGTCAGCTCCCACCCCTGCGCGGCGGCGGCGGCGATGACCGCTTCCGCGTCGGGCGCATCGATCGAGGCCGTCGCGCCCGAGCCGGAATCGTGGATCAGGACGCCGTAATTGTCCTTGAGGCAGAGAAATTGATGAACATGCGTCGTCATTTCAGGCCTTCCTTCGTGCACGCCGAACCGGCGGCGCTTGATTTGCGCCGCAGCGCGGTCTGGTTCAAATTCACATACGCTCGCCAACAGGCGCAATCGTCCATGCCGCTCGAAGTCAACGATCTCCTCGGTTTCTATTCTTCGCCGCTCGGCGACGTCTCGCGTCGGCTGATCGGCCGAGTGCTGCGCGGCCGCTGGGACAATTGCACGCGGCTGTCGCTTCTGGCCCTCGGCTACGGCTGCCCCTATCTCGAGCGCTTCCGCGACGAGGCGCAGCGGCTTCTCGCGTTCATGCCCGCCCAGCAGGGCGTCGTCAACTGGCCGACGAGCGGACGCTCCGCGTCGGCGCTGGTCGCGCCGGACATGCTGCCCCTGCCCGATGCCTCAATCGACCGCGTCCTCATCGTTCACGGGCTGGAGACAGCCGAATATCCCGGCGCGGTGCTCGAGGAGGTATGGCGGGTCCTGACGCCGGGCGGCCGGATGATTTTGATCGTTCCATCGCGGCGCGGCGTCTGGGCGCGCGTCGATGGCACGCCGTTCGGCCAGGGCCAGCCTTATTCGAAGGGGCAGCTGCGCGATCTCATGCGCGGCGCGTTGTTCTCGCCAGTGTTCTGGGGCGAGGCGCTATACGCGCCGCCGTTCCGACGGCGCTTCTTCATCAATTCCGCGCCGGCGATAGAGCGCATCGGCTCCGCGGTCGGCCTGCCCTTCGCCGGGGTGCATATCGTCGAAGCGACGAAGCAGGTCTATCGGCCAATCGGCGTGCGCCGCGTCGCGCGCCGCGAAGTGGTCGCTGTCCAGACCGGCCTCGCCCCGGTCGCCCATCGCGAGGGACGCGCTTTTCCAATTGTCGGCGGCGGCGGATCGTGCTTTTTGGCGCCGAGTTTTCCGCCGGAGATGTGACCTCATGCCGAAATCGGACCGCCTGCTCGTTCTCTTGCGCCACGGTCAGAGCGAGTGGAATCTGAAGAACCTCTTCACCGGCTGGAAGGACCCCGACCTGACGCCGCTCGGCGTCGAGGAGGCCAAGGAGGCTGGCCGGCGCCTCAAGGGGCGTGGCCTCGCCTTCGATGTCGCCTTCACCTCGGCCCTGACGCGCGCGCAGCATACGCTCGAACTGACACTCGCCGAGCTCGGCCTGGCGGGGCTGCCGGAAACGCGCGACCAGGCGCTCAACGAACGCGATTACGGCGATCTCTCCGGACTCAACAAGGATGAGGCGCGGAAGAAGTGGGGCGAGGAGCAGGTCCACGTGTGGCGGCGCAGCTACGACGTCCAGCCGCCCGGCGGCGAGAGCCTCAAGGACACGGTCGCGCGCGCGCTGCCCTATTACTGCCAGAACATCCTGCCCGCCGTGCTTCGCGGCGAGCGCGTCATCGTCGCCGCGCACGGCAACAGCCTGCGCGCGCTGGTGATGGTGCTCGACAACCTGACGCCGCAGACCATTCCGTCGATGGAACTCGCGACCGGCGTGCCGCTCGTCTACCGGCTGAAGGACAACTCGACGGTGGAATCGAAGGAAATCCTCACGGATTGAGCCGCCAAGCGCGCCCCTGCCGCCTCGGGCCGAGGTCGGCTAGACTGCGCCTCGGTGATTCGCTCAATCCGAGGTCCAGCGATGCGACGCGCGAAGCTCATATTGGCCGCTCTGGTGGGGGTGCTCGGCGCCGGTTCGGCGGCGGCCGGACAATATGAGTTTCTCGCGGCGCCGCAGATCAATCTATCCCTAGTCTATCGACTGGATAAATTGACCGGCGACGTCATCGCCTGCCAGTTCGCCCATAATCCCGGGAAAACCGACGTCGAACCGGGCGCCTTCGGCATTACGAATTGCTACCGCAGCGGCGATGGCGCAACCAAGCAGGAGCCCGGCGATTACGGGCTGATCGCGACCCGCCACGAGCAGGAGGGCGGCGTCTTTCGGGTCGATTACCGCACGGGCGCGCTAAGCATCTGCTACCTCTACTTCGAGCGCGAGAAGCAGGGCGACCACGAAGTCATCACCGATCAATACGTCGTCTGCACGCCGCCGTATAAGTAGCGCGTGTATCCGCGCGCGCCGACCGCGTCCCAGCATCGGCGGGGCGGAAAGCGCCCGCCCAGCGGCCGCCACATTTGTCAGAGACGCAAGCCACCGCTTGCATTATACAGCCGCGCAACCTCGCCGCCGAAATCGCGCGGCGATGAATTCGGTCAGGCATGGTCGGCGCGCCATCGATGTTTTCTCATCGCGACACGATCTTCGCGCCCGCGTCCGGCGGCGGGCGCGCGGCGATCGCAGTGCTTCGCCTTTCCGGCCCGGCATGCGCTGCGGCCCTCGAAGCTTTGGCGCCGGGCGAGCGCTTTGCCGACCGCGTCGCGACCTTGCGGCTGCTCCGCGATCCCGTCACCTTCGAACCGCTCGATCGCGCGCTCGTCATTCGCTTCCTCGCGCCGCGCAGCTTCACCGGTGAGGAGATGGCCGAGCTGCATGTCACGGGCGGGCGCGCCGTCGTCGCCGGGCTCGTCGGCGCGCTGGCGAAGGTTCCCGGATTGCGCCCGGCGGAGCCCGGCGAATTCGCCTGGCGCGCCTTCGAGAACGGCAAGCTCGACCTCTCGGAAGTCGAGGGCCTCGCCGATCTCGTCGAAGCGGAAACGGCGGCGCAGCGCCGACAGGCCCTGCGAATTGCCGGCGGCGCGCTGAGCCGCGAAACCGAGGCGATCCGTTCGACCCTCCTGGAGGGGATGGCGATCCTGGAGGCGCAGATCGATTTCTCCGACGTCGAGGACGCCGATGCGCTGTCGCTCGATGCGGCGCGCGCCATCGTCGCCGAGGCGGCGCGAAGAGTCCAGGCGGCGCTGGCCGGCGCCGAAGCGGGGGCCCGATTGCGCGAAGGCTTCAACGTCGTCATCGCCGGCCCGCCCAATGTCGGCAAATCGACCCTGATGAACGCGCTGGCGCGCCGCGACGTCTCCATCGTCTCGGCGATTCCCGGCACGACGCGCGATCTCGTCGAGGTGGCCCTCGAACTCAGGGGTTATCCCGTCACACTGATCGACACTGCGGGGATTCGCGAAACGGACGATCCGATCGAACGCGAAGGCGTCGCGCGAGCGCGGCGACGCGCTGAGGAAGCGGATTTGACGCTTTGGCTGAACGACGCCGCCGATCCGGCCGAGACGTCCCTGCCCGCCGGCGCGCCTGTCCTCACCGTTCTCACCAAGGCCGACCTCCGGCCGGGAGCCGGCGTCTGCGAAACGGCGGCCGGCGCGTCGATCCGGATTTCGGCTCGCACCGGAGCCGGAATCGCGCATTTACTTGACGCCGTCGCCGATCTCGCCGAAGAGCGAATGGCCGGGCCGGCGCCGGCGCTGATCACGCTGGAGCGACACCGGGCTGCTTTCGTCGAGGCGCTTGGCGCCCTGGAACGCGCGCTCGACCCGGCGCAGCACGAACTGGAACTCGTCGCGGAGGATTTGCGGCTCGCGGCGCGGGCGCTGGAACGGATCGCCGGCCGCATCGATGTCGAGGAGGTTCTCGGCGGCATCTTTTCGCGCCTTTGCGTTGGCAAATGAAATGTGTTTCACGTGAAACAACCGAGACGACGGAAATGAACGCCTACGACGTCATTGTGATCGGCGGCGGCCACGCCGGCTGCGAAGCCGCGGCCGCGGCGGCGCGATTTGGCGCGCGCACCGCCCTGGTCACGCAAAAGCGCGACACGATTGGGGTCATGTCGTGCAATCCCGCCATCGGCGGTCTCGGCAAGGGCCACCTGGTGCGCGAGATCGACGCCCTCGACGGGCTGATGGCGCGCGTCGCCGACGCAGCGGGAATCCAGTTCCGCGTCCTCAACCGCCGCAAGGGCCCCGCTGTCCAGGGCCCCCGCGCGCAGGCCGACCGCAAACTCTATCGCCTGGCGATGCAGGCGCTGATCGTCGAGACCGCCAATCTGACCGTGGTCGAAGGCGAAGCGAGCCGCCTCGTCACCGACGCCGGCGCTGTGACCGCCGTCGAACTTGCCGATGGGCGCTCGCTCGCCTGCGGCGCCGTCGTCATCACCACCGGCACCTTTCTGCGCGGCGTCATCCATCTCGGCGAAGAGCGCACTCCGGCGGGCCGCGTCGGCGATCTGCCGTCGATCGGTCTCGCCCGTTCGCTCGACGCCGCGGGGTTCGCCCTCGGGCGCCTCAAGACCGGCACGCCGCCGCGGCTCGACGGGGCGACGATCGACTGGTCCGGCCTCGAGGTCCAGCCCGGCGACGATCCGCCTGAGCCATTCTCGGCGATGACCCGCGCGATCACGACCGCGCAGATTCCCTGCCACATCACCCGCACCACTTCGGCAGGCCACGCGATCGTGCGCGCCAACGCCCATCGCACCGCGGTCTATTCCGGCGCGATCTCCGGGCGTGGCCCGCGCTATTGTCCCTCGATCGAGGATAAGGTCATCCGCTTCGCCGACCGCGACAGCCATCAGATCTTCCTGGAACCGGAGGGGCTCGACGATCCCACGATCTATCCCAACGGCATCTCGACCTCCCTGCCCGCCGATGTCCAGTCGGCTTTTCTCGCCACCATTCCCGGCCTGGAGCGCGCCCGCATCCTGCGCCCTGGCTATGCCATCGAATACGACTACATCGACCCGCGCGAACTCGACGCCAGTCTGGCCGCGCGTCGCATCAAGGGGCTGTTTCTCGCCGGCCAGATCAATGGCACCACCGGCTATGAGGAAGCCGCCGCGCAGGGCCTCGTCGCCGGCCTCAACGCTGCGCGCCGTGCGGCAGGAAGTGCGCCCGCCGTCTTCGACCGCGCCGAATCCTATCTCGGCGTCATGATCGACGACCTCACCACCCGGGGCGTCACCGAGCCCTACCGCATCTTCACCTCGCGCGCCGAATACCGCTTGTCGTTGCGCGCCGACAACGCGGACGAGCGGCTGACCGAAAAGGGCGCCGCACTTGGTTGCGTCGACGCGCAACGCGCCGCCCTTCACCGCGACGCCCTGGCGCGACTCGAAGCCGCGCGAGCGATGATGAAGTCCGTCAAGGCCTCGCCGACGACGCTCGCAGCCGCTGGCATTATGGTCAATCAGGACGGCGTTCGGCGCTCGGCGTTCGAACTCGCAGCCCAACCCCATCTCACGCTCAAAACGCTCGCGCGCGTCTGGCCGGAGCTCGCGACGATCGACCCGACACTCGCCCGCCGTGTCGAGGCCGACGCGAAATACGCCGTCTACCTCGACCGCCAGGACGAGGACATCGCCCGCTATCGCCGTTCCGAGACGACGACCATACCGGCCGACTTCGACTATTCGGGATTGTCCGGCCTCTCGAATGAGCTCAAGGCCAAGTTCATCGCCGCGCGGCCGGCAAGTCTCGGCCAAGCCGGCCGCATCGAAGGCGCCACCCCCGCCGCTTTGGCTCTCATCGCCGCCCGGGCGCGCCGGAGTAGCCGTCGTCGCGAGGCGGAGGCGTGACGCCCGGCCGCCCTCACCCCCACCCTCTCCCGCTTCCCTTCTCCCGCTGGCGGGAGAAGGTGGCGAGCGCAGCGAGCCGGATGAGGGCGTCTGTTTCACGTGAAACAGCGCCGCGATGACCAGCGACCGAGCCAAAGCGCTCGCCCTCGTTCCCATCAACCCCGAAATCGAAGCGCGACTCGCCATCTACGTCAACCTTCTCGCCCGGTGGCGAAAAATCACCAACCTCATCTCAGAGGCGAGTTTCGCCGAAGTTTGGACCCGCCATATCGCCGACAGCGCTCAGTTGCTTGCCCTCGCCCCGCACGCCCGCCGTTGGGTCGATATGGGTTCGGGCGCTGGCTTCCCCGGCATGGTGATCGCCATCCAACTCACCGGGATTCCGGACGCGCGGGTTTCCTGCCTCGAAAGCGACCAGCGCAAATGCGCATTCCTGCGCGAGGTCGCCCGCGCGACCGGCGCGCCGGCGGACATTCGCGCGGCGCGAGTCGAGTCCATCGACCCCGAGACTCTCGCGCCTGTGGACGCCGTCACCGCGCGGGCATTCGCCCCCTTGCCCCGCCTGATCGAATTCGCCAAGGTGTGGATTGCCCAGGGCGCGGTCGGCGTTTTTCCGCGCGGACGCACGGCCGAAACGCAGCTCGAGGCGACCCCCGCCGCGCAAAGTTTCGCGATCGACTCCGTCGCCAGTAGGCTCGATCCGGAAGCCGCGATTCTTCGGGTCCGAAGCGCTTCAAAGGCCCGTTCATGACCGACACCGTCCCGTCCGCCGACGAAATATCCGACCAATCCCCCGCGCGCCCTGCGCCGCGCATCCTGGTCCTCGCCAACCAGAAAGGCGGGGTCGGCAAGACCACGACGGCGATCAATCTCGGCACCGCCCTCGCAGCAATCGGCGAACGCGTGCTCATCGTCGACCTCGATCCGCAAGGCAACGCCTCGACCGGCCTCGGCATCGACCGCAAGTCTCGCACCTCTTCAACGTATGACGCGCTGGTCGGCGAACGCACGCTCGCGCAGATCATCACCCCGACCGCGGTGCCACGCCTCTTCATCGCGCCCTCGACGATGGATCTGCTCGGCGTCGAGCTCGAAATCTCAGGCCATACCGACCGTTCCCATAAACTGAAGAACGCGATGAAGGCGTTCTTTAGCCGCGACAATCGCGACGAAGCGATCACTTATGTGCTGATCGATTGCCCGCCCTCGCTGAACCTGCTGACCATCAATGCGCTCGCTGCCGCCGATTCGGTCGTGGTCCCCCTGCAATGCGAATTTTTCGCCCTCGAAGGGCTTTCGCAATTGCTAAAGACGGTCGACCAGGTTCGGCGCTCGCTTAACCCTTCGCTAACCATACACGGCATTGTCCTCACCATGTACGATCCGCGCAATTCGTTGGCGGGCCAAGTCGTTGCGGACGTTCGGGCGTTCATGGGGGAAAAGGTCTACGACACGGTCATTCCCCGCAACGTCCGCGTCTCCGAGGCGCCGTCGCACGGCAAGCCGGTGCTGCTCTACGACCTCAAGTGCATGGGCAGCCAAGCCTATTTGAAACTAGCCTCCGAGGTCATTCAACGCGAGGCGCGCTGGCGCGCCGCTTGACGCGCGCTCGGCCCGTCATAGAGGAGCTTTCGATGGCAGAAGACGCCGCCCGCCACGCCGACCATCGCCCGCGTCTCGGGCGCGGCCTCGCCGCGCTGCTCGGCGACGCCGGCGACGAAGCGCCCGCTGGAGGGCGCGGCGGCGCGCGCAAGACGCCGATCGAATTCCTGCACCCCAACCCGCGCAATCCCCGCAAGTCCTTCCCCGAGGACGAACTCGAAGAGCTCGCCGCCTCGATCCGCGAGCGCGGCGTCATCCAACCCGTGCTCGTGCGGCCGATCCCGCGCGTCGCAGACGCCTACGAGATCATCGCCGGCGAGCGCCGCTGGCGCGCCGCCCAGCGCGCCGGCCTGCATGAGATTCCGATCCTTGTTGTCGAAGCCGGCGATCGGGAAGCGCTCGAAATCGCCATCGTCGAAAACGTCCAGCGCGCCGATCTCAACGCCCTCGAAGAGGCTGACGGTTATGCGCAACTCGCGGCCGAATACGGCTACGCCCACGCCGACATCGCTCGGATCGTCGGCAAGAGCCGCAGTCATATCGCCAATACGATGCGCCTGACCCAACTGCCGGAACACAGCCGGACGCTGCTCGCTTCGGGCGCTATTTCCGCCGGACACGCACGCGCGTTGCTTGCTGTCTCCGACCCCGACACGGTCGCCGATCGGATCGTCGCGCAGGGGCTCACGGTGCGCGACATCGAGCGATTGGGCGAACGGGCCGGCCAGTCCCAGCGCAGCGCGCCCAAAGCGGCCAAACCAGTCGACGCCGACACCCGCGCGCTGGAGGAGAAACTCGGGCTGGCGCTCGGAACCAAGGTTACGATCCGTCATTCAGGCGACGCCGGCGAAATGCGCATTGCCTTCCATAATTTCGAACAGCTCGACGATCTCTGCCGGCGATTGTGCCAACCGGCGGAGCGTTAGAAGCCTCAGCGAACGAGACGTCGCCTGACACCCGCGAGCGGGCGAAGGGAGACGCGGGCGCCGATCACCCCCCTCGCCCGCTTGCGGGAGCGGGGTTGGGGTGAGGGTAGTTAACCCCGCGCACGCGAACCCGAGGCCATTGACCAAAGCGCGCGCGTCGCCAGTATGTCGCCTAGCCTCGGGTCGCGGCGCACCCGCGCGGCGAGCGCGGCGACGGCGGCGAGGCGCTTACCCAGCGTCAGGGACGACCAGCGCTCGGCCTGTTTGGCCAAGGCGGCCCTTCCCGACGGCGAAATGCGTATGTATTGCGCCTGCGTTGCCGCCTCGAAGGTCTTTCCCCGCTCCATTTCAAGCCTCAGCCGATGCAGCAGCGTCAGACGCGCGGCAAGTCGGATGACGAGCAGGCCCGCATCGCCGCCGTCGGCGAAATAGCGGCTCGCGCTCGCTTCGAGCCCCGCTATGTCGCCGAGCAGCGCAGCGTCGATCAGCGCGTCGAGGCTGGAGGGCGCGGCGTCGGCGACGATCGCCTCGATGTCCTCGACCTCGATTCGGTCCTTGCCGCGAGCGTAGAGCGTCAGTTTGGCGATTTCTCCACGCGTCGTCTGGCGGTCCGAGCCCAGCAGGCCTATGAGGTAGTCGCGCGCCTCGGGGGCGATGGCGAGCCCCGCAGCGCGCGCTTCAGCCTCGATCAGCGGCCCCAGCGTACGCCGGTCGTCGGGGTAGCACTCGATCGAAGCGGCGTTGTCGGCTTTCTCGAACGCGGTGCGCAGCGTCGTCCCCTTCTTCAACGAGCCGGCTTCGACAATCACCGCGCAATCCTCCGGCGGGCGCGCGAACAGCGGCTCGAGGGCCGGCAAGAGATCGCGCGCCTGCGCCTCGATCCACACCGCGCGAGAGCCGCCGAACATCGAAATCGCATAGACTTCGTCGGCGAGCGCGCCGGGGTCGCGCGCGACGGCGTCGCCGTCCAGTCGCGTCAGCCGGAGCGGGTCCGCCTCGCCGGTGAGAGCCGCCGCGACAAGGCCCTTCACCCGCTCGTGAATGAGCCCTTCGTCATTGCCGTGCACCAGAAAGAACCGCATGTCGCGCGGCGGTCGTTTCACGAAGGCGTCGGCCGTCGTATTGCTGATCGTCGTCACCGAAACTGCGCGCCCCTCAGACAGCGCCCCGCGACCGGGCCGCCCCGCCTCGATCATAGCAAGAGCGACGTTCGACGCCAGCGGCGAAGCGCCTTCCCCCAGCGAAAGCGGCTTTGCCTCAGCGCGGAAATCGTTTAGCAAGCCTCCCGTATCCGGGGCGAATATGACGCGCCCCTTCCCCGTCATTGCCGGGCTTGCCCCGACCGTGACGCCTGCGAGAGCGGCAAAATCCATGGCGACCCACAAGCTTCTTCTTCTCCCCGGCGACGGCATCGGCCCTGAGGTCATGGCCGAAGTCGAGAAAGTCATCGACCACGTCTCGCGCGCCGGCGTGGCGCATTTCGAGACCGAAAAAGGCCTTGTCGGCGGCTGCGCCTATGACGCGCACGGAAAGTCGATCAGCGAAGCCGACGTCGCGCTCGCCGAAGCGGCCGACGCCGTTCTGTTCGGCGCGGTCGGCGGACAGAAGTGGGACACCGTGCCCTACGAGGCGCGACCCGAGGCGGGCCTGCTGCGGCTGCGCAAGGATCTCGCGCTCTACGCCAACTTGCGCCCCGCGATCTGCTATCCCGCGCTCGCCGACGCCTCCTCGCTCAAGCGCGAAGTCGTCGAGGGGCTCGACATCGTGATCATTCGCGAATTGACCGGCGGCGTCTACTTCGGCGAGCCGAAGCAGATCATCGACCTCGGCAACGGCCAGAAACGCGGCATCGACACCCAGGTCTACGACACCTACGAAATCGAGCGCATCGGCCGCGTCGCCTTCGACCTCGCGCGCAAGCGCAACAATAAGGTGACCTCGTCGGACAAGCGTAATGTGATGAAGTCCGGCGTGCTGTGGAACGAGGTGATGACCGCGCTCCACAAGCGCGAATTCCCGGACGTCACGTTCGAGCACCAGCTCGCCGACGCGCTCGGCATGCAGCTCGTGCGCTGGCCCAAGCAGTTCGACGTCATCGTCACCGACAACCTTTTCGGCGATATGCTCTCGGACGTCGCCTCGATGCTGACCGGCTCGCTCGGCATGTTGCCGTCCGCCTCGCTCGGCGACGTCGATCCCAAGACCAGCAAGCGTAAGGCGCTCTACGAGCCGGTGCACGGCTCCGCGCCCGACATCGCGGGCAAGGGCCTCGCCAACCCGATCGCCATGATCGGTTCGTTTGGCATGGCGTTGCGCTATTCCTTCGGTCTCGGCGAGGCGGCCGATCGACTCGACGCGGCGATCGCGCGAGTTCTGGCGAGCGGCCTTCGCACCCCCGATATTCGCTCGGAGGGCTGCCGGCTCGCCTCGACGGGCGAAATGGGCGACGCGATCGTCGCCGAGCTGGAGCGCGCGTCCGGCTGAACGCCGTCGGCGCCGCGTCAGCCGATCGCGTCGCGGCAGTTCGGGCGCCGGGCTTCGCCATTCATGATGTCGGCGAAGCCGGCGTTACGTCCGGCGCGCGTGAGCGCGATGCGGTCGACGAGGCACGACAGGGCGGCCGCGTCGATCTTCGCGCCCGCCGCGGCGCAAGCGACGCCGTGCAGCCCGGCGTCGGCGCGAGCGACGAAGCGAAAGCCGACGCAGGCCCGATCGGTGCGCGCCCCCGCCAGGCTCAGGTCGGCCCACTCGATGGGGCCTTGCGAACTCGTCAGGATCTGCGAGACGCCCATTCTCTCGACGGCGGCGCCGAACGTCGCCGCCTCCTCGACGATTTCGACGAACAGACTTCCCGCGGCACCGGCGTTCGCTTGTTTCCACAACTCCACCCGCAGGGCCGGCCCATCGCCGTCCAGCGCGCCCAGGCTGTACGCGTCGCGGCGATCGCCGTTCGCCTTGTCGATGCGCGCCTCGTAGTGTGCGCGGGCGCCGTCGCCGGTTTCAAAGGTGAAGAGCGGGGCGAGACCCGGGTCGAGCGCTTCGCCCGATGGCGGGGCGACGACGACCGTGGCAGCGGCGCTCGGAGAACGCGACGGCGCGGAGGCCAGAACCGAAAGGCCGACAAGCGCCGCTCCCGTCGCCAGGCCAAAGGCCAGGCGAGCACCCCATCCCCGCCACATCCGCCGGGGACAGGGGACATCGTCGGTCCAATAGGGATCGAACGGCCCGGGGCCGTCCTGCGCTCTGATGCCGCTCATGCCGATACCCATGCCCATTTGGGCTTTTATCGCGCCGAGACTAGCTTCAGAGCGGCGCCCAAACTGTTACGCCGCCGGCGAACATTGCAACACCCTCAATGGCTTGTTAACGCGGTCAGCCTCCATCCGAATCACCCGGACGCAATTGCCTTGCGCTCCGCGGCTTTCCGTTATATCAAACGATCCGTTCTCCAAACAGAACCCTACGAGGGGCTCGTGCAATTCCGGCCAATTCGTCGTGAGTGAAGCCAGCGCGCTGACGAGGGCCGGCGCCACGAGCGAGGCGGACGCCCCGCACAGCCTCGCGCTTCGGTTCGGGCCCGATCGCCCGCTGGCGATGGAAGCCGGCGTCGATTTGACGCCGCTGACCCTCGCCTACCAGACCTATGGCGCTCTCAACGCCGCCAAGAGCAACGCGATCCTGGTCTGCCATGCCTTGACCGGCGATCAGCATGTCGCCAACCGGCATCCCGTGACGGGGCGCGGCGGCTGGTGGGATACGATGGTCGGGCCGGGACGGCCGCTCGACACCAACCGGTTCTTCGTCATTTGCGTCAATGTGGTCGGCGGCTGCATGGGCACCACCGGGCCGGCCTCCATCAACCCCGCGACCGGCGAACCTTACGGCCTCGATTTTCCCCTCGTCACGATCGGCGACATGGTGCGCGCGCAGGCCATGCTGATCGACGGCCTTGGCATCGACTCGTTGTTTTGCGTCGCCGGCGGCTCCATGGGCGGCATGCAGGTGCTGCAATGGGCCGCGCTCTATCCCGATCGCGTCTTCAGCGCGTTGCCGATCGCCACCGCCGCCCGTCATTCCTCACAGAACATCGCCTTTCACGAGGTCGGCCGACAAGCGATCATGGCCGATCCGGATTGGCGCGCCGGTCGCTATCTCACTGAGGGCGCGCGGCCGGCCAAGGGCCTCGCCGTCGCGCGCATGGCGGCGCACATCACCTATCTCTCGGACAGCGCGTTGCACCGCCGCTTCGGCCGCAATCTCCAGAACCGCGCCGCCCGCACGTTCTCGTTCGACGCCGATTTCCAAGTCGAATCCTACCTGCGCCATCAGGGCTCGATCTTCGTCGAGCGTTTCGACCCCAATTCCTATCTCTACATGACGCGCGCGATGGACTACTTCGATCTCGCGGCCGATTACGGCGGCGCGCTGGTCAACGCGTTCCGTGGTTCGCGCACGCGATTTTGCGTGGTCTCCTTCACCTCCGACTGGCTGTTCCCGACCAGCGATTCGCGCGCCCTGGTGCGCGCGCTCAACGCCGGCGGCGCCTCGGTCTCCTTCGTCGAGATCGAAACCGACCGCGGCCACGACGCCTTCCTGCTCGAGCTTCCGGAACTCTTCGCCACGACGCGCGGCTTCATCGACGCCGCGGCGCGCGACAGGGGCATCTCCTGATGGAAGGTTCGCGCATGTCGAGGCAAGCCTCCGCGCCCCGCGTCGACCTCGTCGTCGTCGCGGAAATGGTCGAGCCGGGCTCGCGCGTCCTCGACGTCGGCTGCGGCGACGGCGAACTGCTGAATCTGCTGCGCGATACGCGCGCGGTCGACGGCCGCGGCATCGAATTGTCGCAGAGCGGCGTCAATGAATGCGTCGCCAAAGGTCTCTCGGTCATTCAGGGCGACGCGGACACCGACCTCGTCGACTATCCCGGCGATTCCTTCGACTACGTCATCTTGTCGCAGACCTTGCAGGCGACCCGGCGCCCGCGCGTCGTCCTCGAACACATGCTGCGCATCGGCAAGCGCGCGATCGTCTCCGTGCCAAATTTCGGCCATTGGCGCGTGCGCGCGCAACTCGCCTTCATCGGCCGGATGCCGGTCACGCAAAGCCTCTCCCATTCCTGGTACGACACGCCCAACATCCACTTCTGCACCATCGCAGATTTCGTTGGGCTGGCGGGCGAGATCGGCGCGACGATCGACAGAAGCGTCGCGCTCGACCGCCACGGCACCCCCCTCCAAGTCGCGTTGCCGACCTGGGCGTGGAACCTGCTCGGCGAGCAGGCGGTGTTTCTGTTGCATCGCAAGCGCCGCGCGGCGGCGGATTGACAGGGACCGCGGCCAGGCGTTTCTTTGCCGCTCCCAACGGAGACGCGTCGATGTCCATCAATCCCGCCATTCGAGATCTTGTTCCTGACGCGCAGCTTTGGCGCCGCGATCTGCACGCCAATCCCGAACTCCTCTACGACCTGCCGCGCACTGCCAATTTCGTCGCCGAGCGACTGCGCGAGTTCGGCTGCGACGAGGTTCGCACCGCCATCGGCAGGACCGGGGTCGTCGGCGTCATCAGGGGCCGCAAGGGCGACAGCAAACGCGCCATCGCGCTGCGCGCCGACATGGATGCGCTGCCGATCGAAGAGACGACCAACCTTCCCTATCGCTCCACCGTTCCCGGCAAGATGCACGCCTGCGGCCACGACGGCCACACCGCGATGCTGCTCGGCGCGGCGCGCTATCTCGCGCAGACCCGCGAATTCTCCGGCTCCGCCATTGTGATCTTCCAACCCGCCGAGGAGGGAGGCGCGGGCGCCAGGGCGATGATCGAGGATGGCTTGATGGAGAATTTCGCCATCGAGGAGGTGTACGGCATGCACAACATGCCGAACCTCCCTATCGGCGCGTTCGCGCTGCGCAAGGGCCCGCTGATGGCCGCGGCCGACGGGATCGCCATTCACATCGAAGGCAAGGGCGGGCATGCCGCGCAGCCGAATCGGTGCGTCGATTCGATCGTCGCCGGCGCCCAGATCGTCACGACGCTGCAGACCATCGTCTCGCGCAATGTCGACCCGCTCGATGCCTGTGTCGTCTCGATCGCGCGCTTTTCCGCCGGCACGACGAACAACGTGCTGCCGAACACCGCCGAACTGGAGGGCACCGTGCGCACGCTTCAGCCCGCGACGCGCGACCTGACCGAACGGCGCATCCGCGAAATCGTCGCCGGGATCGCCGCCGCTTCCGGGGTCAGCGCGATCGTCGACTATAAACGGAACTATCCCTCGACGCGCAATCATCCGGCGCAAACCGATTTCGCGGCGTCCGTCGCGCGTCAGGTCGCCGGCGAGGATCGCGTGATGACGGAAATTCCGCCGGTGATGGGCGCCGAGGATTTCTCGTTCATGCTCGAAGCGCGGCCGGGCGCCTTCATCTTCATGGGCAACGGCGATACCGCCGGGCTGCACAATCCCGGATATGATTTCAACGACGCGGCGCTGCCCTACGGCATGTCCTACTGGGCGAAGATCGTCGAGACGGCGCTGGGGGCATGAATTAGCCGCTATCCCTCGATTTCCTCACGCAGGATTTCGAGGGCCAGCCAGTCGTCCTCCGCCGCCTCGAGCTCGGCGCGCTTGGCGGCGTAGGATTGGGTCGCGCGTTCGAAGCGCTGCGGATCGCGGGCGTGGAGGTCGGCATCGCCGAGCGTGCGCTCCAGCGCGGCGATCTCGGCCTGCAAGGTCTCGATCCGACCGGGCAACGTCTCCAGCGCCCGCTTTTCGTTGAACGACAACTTGCGTTTGCCCGGCTGGCGGGACGCCTCGCGCGGGGCCGATTTCTCCGGTTTCGGCGCTTCCGGCGCCGGCGGCCCCGAGAGGCCGTAACCCCGCTGCGCGACCATGTCGGAATAGCCGCCGGCATATTCGCGCCAGCGCCCCTCGCCCTCGCTGACGATCACCGAAGTGGCGACGCGATCGAGAAAATCGCGGTCGTGGCTGACGAGCAGGATCGTGCCGGGATACTCGCCGAGCAGCTCCTGCAACAAATCCAGCGTCTCGATGTCGAGATCGTTGGTCGGTTCGTCGAGCACCATGAGATTCGAGGGCAAAGCGAGCGCCCGCGCCAGCATCAACCGCCCGCGCTCGCCGCCCGATAATTTGCCGATCGGCGTGCGCGCCTGGTCTGGCGCGAACAGAAAGTCCTTCATGTAGCCGATGACGTGCTTGCGCTCGTTGTTGACCGCGACGAAATCGCTGCCGCCGCCGGTCAGCGCGTCGACCAGGGTCGTGGTCGGCTGCAACGAGGCGCGCCGTTGGTCGAGCGTCGCCATCGCGACATTGGCGCCGAGGCGCACCATCCCCGCATCGGGCGCGATCGCGCCCGTCAGAAGATTGACCAGGGTTGTCTTGCCCGCGCCATTCGCGCCGACAATGCCGATCCGGTCGCCGCGCATCACGCGCAGCGAAAAATCCCCGACGATCGCCCGGTCGCCATAGGACTTCGAGATCTTTTCCGCCTCGATCACCAGCGCGCCCGAGGCTTTGACCTCCTGCGCGACCATCGTGGCGACGCCCTGCGAGCGACGCGCCTCCCGCCGCTCGCTCCGCAGCGCCGCCAATTCCCCTACCCGGCGCATATTGCGCTTGCGCCGCGCCGTCACGCCGTAGCGCATCCAATGCTCTTCCTCGACGATGCGGCGGTCGAGCTTGTGGCGCTCGATCTCCTCCTCCTCGAGTTTGGCGTCGCGCCAGGTCTCGAAGGCGCCGAAGCCCTGGTCGAGCCGGCGCGTGCGGCCGCGATCGAGCCAAACGGTCGCACGGGTGAGATCGGCGAGCAGGCGCCTGTCGTGGCTGATCAGCGCAAAAGCGGCGCGCGATTGCGCCAATTCCCGTTCCAGCCATTCGATCGCGACGACGTCGAGATGGTTGGTCGGCTCGTCGAGCAGCAGAATATCGGGTTCGGGAGCCAACGCGCGGGCGAGCGCGGCGCGGCGCGCCTCGCCGCCGGAGAGAAGCGCGGGGTCGGCGTGCGGGTCGACGCCGAGATCGTCCATCAGCGCCCGCGCGCGATAGGGATTGTCCTCTTCGCCGAGGCCGCCGAGCACGAAATCCAACGTTGTCGCATAGCCAGTCAGATCGGGCTCTTGCGGCAGATAGCGCAGGCGCGCGTTGGGCTGGGCGAAGCGCATCCCGCCGTCGGCGGCGATTTCTCCGGCGGCGATCTTCAGCAGCGTCGATTTGCCCGAGCCGTTGCGTCCAACCACCGCAATGCGGTCGCCGGGCGAAATCGTCAGTTCCGCGCCGTCGAGCAGCGGCGCGCCGCCGAGGGTCAGACGAATGTCTCGCAATTGCAATTGAGGCGGCATATGGAGCACACTCGGCACGGCGGGGGACGGGCGCGAACGCATAGAGCGCCGGACGGAAAAGGGAAAGGTCCATGACGCAGGCAGCGCTTTCCTCAATCTTCTCAGACCTCGCGGACCATCGCGGCGAAGTTCTCGGCCGCCCGGTCAGCGCCGAATTCGCCGCGGATCGAGGGCGCTTCGAGCGCTTTCACGTCGTCCTCGACGACCTCCTCTACGATTATTCCAAGCAGCGCATCGAGACCGCGACGCTCGATCGCCTGTTTCGGCTCGCGCGGACCGCCGAAGTCGAGGCCAAGCGCGACGCGATGTTCCGCGGCGATCTCGTCAATTCGACGGAACGCCGCGCGGCGCTGCACAGCGCCTTGCGCAATTTCTCCGGCGCGCCGGTCTTCGTCGATGGGCGCGACGTGATGCCCGAGGTGATCGCCGAGCGCGATAAAATGCTGGCGTTCGCCAGCGACGTGCGCGAAGGGCGCCTGCGCGGCGCGCTCGGCCAGCCGATGACCGACGTCGTCAACATCGGCATCGGCGGTTCGGACCTCGGTCCGGCGATGGCGACGCGGGCGCTCAGCCCCTACGCGGCCGCCACGCTGCGGTCCCACTTCGTCTCCAACGTCGACGGCGCAGACATCGCCGACACGTTGCGCGGGCTCGATCCCGCGCGCACCCTGTTCATCGTCTCCTCGAAAACCTTCACGACGCAGGAGACGATGACCAATGCGCAGACCGCACGGGCCTGGATCGTCCGCGCGCTCGGCGAAGACGCGGTCGCCGACCATTTCGCCGCCGTTTCGACGCGGCTCGACAAGGTCGCCGAATTCGGCGTCGAGGCGACGCGCGTCTTCGGCTTCTGGGACTGGGTCGGCGGGCGCTATTCCATCTGGTCGAGCATCGGCCTGCCGCTCGCCATAGCGATCGGCCCCGAGCATTTCCTGGAATTCCAGCACGGCGGCTACGACATCGACCAGCACTTCCGCGAGGCGCCGCTGGAGACGAACATCCCGATGCTGATGGGGCTTCTCAGCGTCTGGAACCGCGACGTTCTCGGCTATGCCGCGCAGGCCGTCATCCCCTACGACCAGCGCTTGGGGCGCTTTCCCGCCTATCTCCAGCAATTGCAGATGGAGAGCAACGGCAAGAGCGTCCGCCGCGACGGTTCAGCCGTCGAACGGCCGACCGGCGCGGTCATCTGGGGCGAACCGGGCACCAACGGCCAGCACGCCTTCTTCCAGTTGCTGCACCAGGGCACGGAGATCGTGCCGCTCGATTTTCTCGTCGCGGCCACCCCCACCAACGCCGACGCCCATCATCACGAGCTGCTTCTCGCCAACTGCTTCGCGCAGGGCGAAGCCCTGATGCGCGGTCGCACGACCGCCGAGGCGCAGATGATCACGGCCAATCAAGGCGCGAGCCCGGAGGAAGCCGCGCGGCTCGCTCCGCACAAGACGTTTCCCGGCAGCCGGCCGTCGTCGACCTTCATTTACACAAAGGCCACGCCGCGCACGCTGGGGCGCCTCATCGCGCTCTACGAGCACAAGGTCTTCGTCGAAGCGGCGGTCTGGGATATCAATCCGTTCGACCAATGGGGCGTGGAGCTGGGCAAGGAACTCGCCTCCCGCCTCGCCCCGATCGTCGCGGACGCGAACGCGGACTTGAGCGCGCTCGACCCGTCGACGGCGGGGCTGATCGCGCATGCGAGGAAGTTGCGCGGGTAGGGAGAAGGCTCGCCGCGCCACACCGTCATGGCCGGGCTTGTCCCGGCCACCCACCCGGCGCCGCTGTGCTTACCCTGAAGGATTCGAACAAGCGGAACCGCGTGGATGGCCGGGACAAGCCCGGCCATGACGGCGGTGGCGTAAACGGCGCAGCGTCTCGCAGACGCTCGGCGGCCACATCGATCCATCGCCGTCAAGCCGCTGCGCGGCTCCTCCGCTCCGCTGCGGTCGCTGCGCCCGGACGAATGCGTCGCATTCGCCTTGAGATGACTGCGCCGTTCCAATGCGGCGTTTTCGCTTCCATGATCGTTGCTGCCCGAAGCCGGCCGCGAGGCCGGTTCGCGCAGCAACGATCATGGAAACCCAGAGCCTGAGCCGCGCGCAGGGGTCAATGTTTGCGAGCGCCGCGAGCAACCCGCGGAGCGGGCGCGACATTGACGCCGAGCACGGATCAGGCAGCGCGGACCCGGCCGCGCGCCAACCCGCGCAACAGCGGCCCGCGACGCTTCATTTCAAGAACTTGGGCGCCCTTTTCTGTCCCTTCGGCACGTGAAGGGGCGAGCGATCGGACCCGCGCTCAACGGCTATAACCCGCATGCGTGAAGGGCGGCAATCGTCGGCCTCGAGCTTGAAGAGCGACTATTGTACATGCACATAATGTTTTAATGTGCGTGACGGGCGGCCATTGACACCGGCGCCAATCCACACCCGTCGCGCTTGTCACGGCGCCGCTATGGCGCCTAAGGCCGCAAATCATTCGTTGTGGACTTGATAATTGCCCGTCTCGATATCCTGGATCAGGCGCGCATTCACGCCGAGCCGCTTCAGCGTCTCCACGGGTATCGTCACCGGACCGCTGCAGGGGCCCTCGGCCCAATGCAGCAGGTTGACGGCGCGCATGGCCAGTCCCTTCGCTTTGGCGTCGGGCCAGAAATCGAAGTCCATCTTTTGTTGCGCGAACGCTTCCTTGCAATCGGCGCCGACGCCTTCCTTTTCCGACTCGGCGATGAACAACGCGGTCAATGCCGGCGAGGCGATTTCCCCCGGCAGCCCGGACGTCGATGCACGACCCGGTTCGCCGCGCAATTCGGCGGGAAGCAGCTTGAGCCAGTCGACCGGTTCGCCGGTGTTCAGATCGAAAACCAACGCTTCCATGAGGATGTTAGGGTGAGCGCCGCCGCAATTGGTATTGCCGTGCGCCCAGAAGCTGACGAAGTGCGCGCCGAGCAACGGCGTCTCGACGGTTTGCTCCCAATCGTAATCCTCCGGCGCCGCGTCGCGCCGACAATCGTTGATTTCCACGAGCTGTTTCGCATTGGCCGCGCGAACCGCGCGATTGATCTTGACGACCGCCTCGGTCGCGCCGTCCAGCGTCGGATAGGCTTCGGCATCCCTGGCGAGGTCAGCCGCCTTGCGCAGGGTCGGCGCCGCGCTCGCGGCCGAAGCCGCCAGGGCCACCAGAATGGCGACGAGGATTGATTTCATCGACGGCTCGGTTCGTTGCGGCGGGCGTGAACCGCACGCCGGGGGCGCCCCCGCCTTCGCTTACGGACGTCGACGGAAGCGCTCTGGACTCTGCGGACAGCGCGCTTCAGCCGGCCGCCGCAATTTTCTCCCGCGCGGCGCTGGACAGAAAGGCGGATCGCGTCAAGCCGCTGCGCTTGGCCGCCGCATCTATGGCATCCAGCAACCCTTGATCGAGCGAAATATTGGCCTTCACTGGGCGCCCGGATTCGATGACCAGTGGCACGGCCAGAAACACCGCCCCGTCCGCGAGCGCCGCGATGACATCGTGGATCCACTCACCGAGCGCCGCGACGGCGTTGGCGTAGGCTTCGTCTTCGTCCACCCCCATGGCGGCGCAGCCCGGGCAATCCGGAAAAGCCACGCCAACGGCGCCACGCCCCCCATCCAGGAGCGCGAAATAGCGTTTCATATCGAACTCCTCTTACCAGCCCGCCGCTCTAGCGATTTCGCGTACGACCCCGGGTGACAGGGCGTTATGGCGCGGGACCATGATTTTTGAGACCGGGCTCGTTCGGATGGGCGAATTTGTCGTGTCTGGCGCCTCGCTCCGAAATCCAGCCTTCTCTCGTCAGCCGTGCGACGATCTTGCTGCGGCTCGTTTCGAGGACCGCCATGCGATCTGTCTCCTATGCGTAAAAATATACGCACGCCGGGGCCAACTTACGCAAATATATGCGTACCCGCCCGGGTGGCGCCCTCACCCCACCCTTCGCGTCGCTTCCTTCAACCACCCGCGCGTCTCACGCTCCACCAGCGGCCCGATCGCCTCCCGCACCTTGGCGTGATAGCCGTTGAGCCACGCGATCTCATCGCCATCCAGCAGCTTCGGCTCGACGAGGCGCAGATCGATCGGGGCGAACGAGATCGTCTCGAAGCCCAGCATCTTCCGCTCCGCCCCGGCTATCTCGCGGCTCTCCACCACGATGAGGTTCTCGATGCGGATGCCGAACTTGCCGGCGGCGTAATAGCCCGGCTCGTTGGAGATGATCATGCCCGGCGCGAGCGCGACCGTGCCGGTCTTGGCGATCCGCTGCGGGCCCTCGTGGACCGAGAGGTACGAGCCGACGCCGTGGCCTGTGCCGTGATCGAAATCGAGCCCGGCGCGCCATAGAGCCTGACGCGCGAGAGCGTCGATCTGCGCACCGCTCACGCCGACCGGAAACACCGCGCGGGCGATTGCGATGTGCCCCTTGAGCACGCGGGTGAAGCGGTCGCGCATCTCGGCGGTCGGGCGGCCGACTGAGATCGTGCGGGTGATGTCGGTGGTGCCGTCCTCGTATTGGCCGCCGCTGTCGATGAGGAAGATGCCGCGCCCGATCTTCAGATCGGAGGCCTCGCTGACCCGATAGTGCGGGATCGCCGCATGCGGGCCGGCGGCGGAGATGCTGGGAAACGAGATGTCCTTCAGCGCGCCGGTATCGCGCCGGAAGGTCTCCAGCGTCTCGGCCGCCGCGATCTCGGTCAGCTTCCCCTTGGGCGCCTCGCGGTCGAACCAGGCGAGAAAGCGCGTCATCGCGGCGCCGTCGCGGATATGCGCGGCGCGCGCTCCGGCGAGTTCGGCCTTGTTCTTGACCGCCTTCATCAGCGCGATCGGGTCGGGACCGACCACGGCCGCGCCGCCCGCCGTCTCCAGCGCCTGGGTCAGCCGCGCCGGCGCGGTCGAGGCGTCGAAGGCGATCCGCATGGCGTCCGCGCCGAGCTTCGCCATGATGTCGACGAGCCGAGCGGGCTCCTCGATGTCAGCCAGTTCCGACAAGCGCGCGCGCATCGTGGTGGACAATTTGCGCCCGTCGACGAACAAAGTCGGGTGCCCCTCGCGCGGCAGATAGGCGAAGCTCAGCGGCAGCGGCGTGTGCGCGACATCGGCGCCGCGGATGTTGAAAAGCCAGGCGACGTCGTGCGCGTCGCTGACGAGAAGGCCGCCGTTCGTCCCCAGCGCGGCGCGGACGCGGGCGATTTTCGCCGCAGCGGTCTCGCCGGCAAGACGGGCGCGTTGCGCGCTGACGGCGCCGAGCGGCGGCGCGGGACGCGTGCGCCAGATCGCGTCGATCGGGTTCGTATCGACCGCCACGAGTTCGCCGCCGGCGTCGCGGCATGCTTTCGCCAGGCGCTCGACCATATCGGGGGTGTGCAGCCAGGGGTCGTAGCCGAGCCGCTCGCCCGGCTTCAGATTGGCCTCGATCCAGGCGCTCGCCGGCTCATCGACGACATGGCGCACCGTGAAGACGGCGGTATCTACCTGCGCCGGCGCCTGAACGGTGTAGCGCCCGTCGACGAAGATCGCCGCCGCGTCCCGCAGCACCATCGCGATGCCCGCCGAGCCGGAGAACCCGGTCAGCCACAGCAGCCGCTCGGCCGAGGCGGGGACATATTCGTTCTGTTGCTCGTCGGCGCGCGGGACGACGAAGCCGGCGAGGCCGCGCGAAGCGAGTTCGGCGCGCAAGGCTTGCGCCCGCTCCGCGCCATGCGCCGGGCCGCCGAGTTCGGCGAAGGATTGAAAGAGGCTCTTGAACACGCGCGCCTCGGTCGCGATCACTTCGATTCGCCCTTGGTGACGACGCGCCCGATGAACGGCAATTCCCGGTAGGAATGCGCGACGTCCATGCCGTAGCCGACGACGAAAGCGTCGGGGCTGACGAAGCCGACAAAGTCGGCCTCGATCGGCACCTCGCGCTTGCCGCGCTTTTCCAGGAGCGTGCAGACCAGCACGCGCCGCGCGCCGCGCGCCACCAGCAGGTCCTTGGCGAAGGCGAGCGTGCGGCCGGATTCGAGGATGTCGTCGACCAGCACGACGTCGCGGTCCTTGACCGAGGATTCGATGTCGCGAAGAATCCTCACCGTGCCCGACGAGACCATGCCGTCGCGGTAGCTCGAGAGATGGAAGAACTCGACATGGGGCTCGAGGCCGACGCGATGCATCGCGCGCAGCAGGTCGGCCGCGAACATGAAAGAGCCCTTGAGGATCGCCACCACGAGGAGATCCTTCGGCTCCGCCTTGGCGATTTCGGCGGCGAGACCCGCCGTCCGCTCGATGATCGCCTTTTCCTCGAACAATACCTCGACTTCTCGCGCGCCGCTCATGATCCCTCCGGGTTGAGAGCGATCTTATCCCCCGGCGCGGCGAATTTCACCAGCGCATCCACAGCCCCGTCCGGCGGCGCGGCGAGGCGAGCGGCGAAGCGCACGCGCTCGCCGTGCGCCAGCCGGTCCTTGGGCGCGTGCGTCGTCCAGACGTAGAGCTCGCGCCCGTCGGCCGCACGCAGGGCGATACGCAGGTCCGGCGCGCTCGTTTCGGTCGCGCGCAGGTTCGCGATGAAGCCCTCGATCACCAGAACCTTCTTGTCCTGGTCGAGCTCGGCCTTGACGTCATCGATCGCCAGGCCGCGCAAGTTCACGGGCAATCCGATCGCCGCATAAGCGCCGGCCGTGAGAGGCGCGGCGGCGACGATCGCCTCTCGCGCGCCGATCGCCGTCATCGAACCCGCCAGGAGGCCCAAGGCGGCGAGCGGCGGGGCGAGCTTGCGGGCGAAACGCCCCAGCCGCCGCCCGAGCGACGGCCCCCGGGCGGCCGGGCGGGGAAGGCGCGCCGGCGCGCCGCGCGTCGAGGCCGCCGAGCCGACCAGGATCGCTCGCGGCTGCAAGGACCAGGACCGCCCGCAGCCGGCGCAGCGAAATTCGCAGCCCTCGTCGCCGAGAATCTCGTCGGGAATATGGTATGAATTGGAGCAGGTCTTGCAGACGACGAACATGGCGAATCACCCTCGCTCCGGGCCCTGGCGGGAAAGGTTGGCATTTGGTCGCGTTCATGGTTAAGGCGGCGTTAAGCGCTCAGCTCCCGAGGGTCGTCGTTGCTACGCTTTGAGAATGTCGGCTTGCGCTATGGCATCGGCGCCGAGGTCGTCCGCGACCTCAATTTCGACGTCGCGCCGCAGAGTTTTCAGTTCCTCACCGGGCCGTCCGGCGCGGGCAAGACGACGATGTTGCGGCTGATGCTGCTGTCGCTGCGTCCGACGCGCGGAACCATCCGCATTTTCGGCGAGGACGCCGCCAAGCTCGACAAGGACAAGATCACCGCGCTCAGGCGGCGGATCGGCGTCGTCTTTCAGGATTTCCGCTTGCTCGACCACCTCACCACCTACGAAAACGTCGCCCTGCCCCTTCGGGTGATGGGCCGCAATGAGGCCGGCTATCGCGCCGAAGTGGTGGAACTGCTGCGTTGGGTCGGTCTCGGCGATCGGATGAACGCCCTGCCGCCGGTGCTTTCCGGCGGCGAGAAGCAGCGCGCGGCGATCGCCCGCGCCCTCATCGTGCGTCCGGAGTTGCTCCTGGCGGACGAGCCGACCGGCAATGTCGATCCCTCGCTGGCGCGCCGCTTGTTGCGGCTATTCGTCGAATTGCACAAATCCGGCACCGCGGTCGTCATCGCCACCCACGATCTGACGCTGATGGATCAGTTCGGCTATGCCCGGCGCCTGGTCGTCGGCGAGGGACAATTGAAGATCTTCGAGGGTGACTCCCCGTGAACGGACCGCTCTCGGCGGACATGCCGTCGGATTCGCAGCTCAAGCGCGACATGCCGCTGGTTCCCCCGGATTCGATCGCCGGCCGCGCGCTGGTCGTGGTCATCGCGATCATGACGTTTCTCGCCTGCCTCACCGCCGGCGGCGCGATCCTGGTCGCCGAGGCCTCCGAGGGTTGGCGCGCCGACGTCTCGCGCGACGTCACGATTCAGATCAAGCCGCTCCCCGGCGACGACATCGAGGCGCAGGTCGCCGCGGCCGCCGCCATCGCCGCACGCGCCCTCGGCGTCGCCGACGTGCACGCCTACACCAAGGCCGAATCGGAGAAGCTGCTGGCGCCCTGGCTCGGCGACGGCGTCGATCTCGGGCAATTGCCGGTTCCTCGCCTCATCGTCATCCACATGAGCAGCGGGCATCGCGAGGATCTCCAACCGTTGCGCGCCGCGCTCGCCGCGGGCGCGCGGGGCGCCAGTCTCGACGATCACCGGCTTTGGCTGTCGCGCCTCGACACGATGGCCGACGCGGTCGTCGTGTTCGCCGTTGCTTTGTTCGCGCTGATGATCCTGGCGATGGCGACCGCGATCGGCTTCGCGACCCGCGGCGCCATGGCGGGCAACCGGGAGATCATCGAGGTGCTGCATTTCGTCGGCGCCGCCGATTCCTATATCGCGCGGCAGTTCCAGGGCCATTTTTTGCGGCTCGGCCTGAAGGGCGCCGCCATCGGGGGCGTTTCCGCGGCGCTGTTCTTCGCCATCGCGGCGCCGCTGTCGAACTGGAGCAGCCGCTCAACCGGCGGCGAGGAAATCGCCTCCCTGTTCGGGGCCTTCGAACTCGGCTTCGTCGGCTACGTCGCGATCCTCGCGATCGGCCTCGCCATCGCGGCGCTCACGGGATTTCTGTCGCGCCAGATCGTGTTCCGGCAACTCCAGGGCATATTGTGAGCGCGTCCGCCGCCAACCACCTTTCGACCACCTCACCCGTGGAAGCGCCATGATCATCAAACTGCGTTCGCTGGCCTTCAATCTCGCCTTCTACGTCAACCTGATCGTCCTGATGATCCTCGGCCTGCCGATGATCCTCGGCGGGCGCCACGGCGTCTTCTTCATGGCGCGGCTGTGGGGGTCGACCTCCGTCTGGCTGCTCGAAAAACTCTGCGGACTGCGCGTCGAATACCGCGGCCTCGAGAACATTCCGAAGGGCGGCTATATCCTCGCCGCCAAGCACGAATCGTTCCTGGAGACCTTCGCGCTGCTCAAATACGCGCCCGACTTCGCCATCGTGCTCAAGCGGCAGCTCGTCTTTGTCCCGCTCTTCGGGCTCTATCTCGTCGGCGCCCGGCAGATCGCGATCGACCGCGCGCGCGGCCGCAGCGCGCTGGCGCAGATCATCGCGCAGGCGGGCGAGGTTCTGCGCGACGGGCGACAGGTCTTCATCTTCCCCGAAGGCACCCGCCGGCCGCCCGGCGCGCCGCCGCGCTACAAGTTCGGCACGGCGGCGCTCTATGCGGCGACTGGCGCGCCGTGCCTGCCCGTCGCGGTCAACACCGGTCTCTTCTGGGGCCGGCGCGGCTTCAGCCGCCGGCCGGGCGTCGCGGTGATCGAGTATCTGCCGCCGATCGCGCCCGGGCTCGGACGCGACGTCTTCGCCGCGCACCTGCAAACGACGATCGAGACCGCCTGCGCGCGCCTCAACGCCGAGGCGGTCGCGGCCGATTCCGGCCTCGCGCCGATCCTCGCCGCCGGCGCCGCCACGATCGATGAACCCAGGACCGCAGATCTCGCACGCGAGGCTTGACGGCGGCCGATCTTCGTTCTACTTTTGTTCCATCCCGCAGGCATGGAGATGGTTCGATGTTGGCGCTCTTGGACGCCGTTTCGCCTGGCCTCGCCGACATGTCGGCGCTCGAGGCTGAACCCTGGCCCGAGCCGGCGCCGCCGACCGCCGCCTTCCTGGCCGAGACGGACGGCGAACCGCTCGCCGCGCTTGCCGGCGAAACCCTGTCGCCGCGCTTCTGCACCTGGCGGGGAGCATCCGGGCGCCGCTACATCGTCTCCGTCTACGACGCCGACGCGTGCCCGGCCTATTGCGACGCCGTGCTGATCGCCGCCGCGGTGGAGCCCGACGGGCGGCGCCGGGCGCTGGCGTTCGCCGACACCGGCGTCTTCCCCGAGCCGCTTCTCGCGCGCGCGGCGCAATCCCTGTCGAATGCCGCCGAACGGCTGGAGTTCCATCTGCATCTTCTCACCGCCTCGGCGAGCGAGCGCCGCGCGGCGCTGGACGATCTCGCGGCCGCCGCCCCCTACGCCGCGCGCAGCTGAGCGGCGAGCCATTCCAATTCGCTGTCGACAATGCCGAGTTCGCGTAAGTGGTCGCGCGTATTGAGCACGTATTCGGCGTTGTCGCCGGATTGCCCGACGCCCTGGCGGACCAGCCGCAAAAGATCGTCGCGGGGCATGGGTCCCGCATATTGTCCATGGGCCCGGTCGGCGACATAGGTGAGCGCCGACACCCGCCGGCCGTCGCTCAAGGTGACCGGGACGGTCCGCTCGAGATAGACCGCAGTCACCAACTCCCGTTCGCGGAGATAGCGCACCGTCGCATCGTGCAGCGCCGCCTCGACGCGGAACGCGACGCCGTGGCAGGCGCCGCCCTGATCGAGCCCCAGCACCAGGCCCGGCCGATCGGGGACGCCGCGATAGACATGGGAATAGACGCACAGCCTTCGCCGCCAGCCGCGCAGCAGCGCCGTGTGCCGCTCGCCATAGACGAAGCCCGGCCGCCACATCAGCGAACCGTAGCCGAAGACCCAGAGGTCATTGGGCGCCTCCGTTGCCGGCTTCGTCATCCCCTCACGTCCCGGATTCGGCGTCCTCGCCGGCCCGGCGGCCGAAATCCGGCGCGGCCGTTTCCTGCCCCAGCTCGACGATGCCGCGCCGGATCGCGCGCGTGTGCGTGAAGAGAGCGTGCAGACCGTCGCCGTCGCCGCGCCGGATCATGCGCTGCAGCGCGGTCAGGTCCTCGTTGAAACGCCCGAGCGCCTCCAGAACCGCGTCCTTGTTGTTGAGAAACACGTCGCGCCACATCGTCGGATCGGAGGCGGCGATGCGGGTGAAATCGCGAAAGCCGCCAGCGGAGAACTTGATCACCTCGGCGCGCGTCGCCTCCTCGAGATCATAGGCGGTGCCGACGATGTTGTAGGCGATGAGATGCGGCACATGGCTGGTGATCGCCAGCACCAGATCGTGGTGCGCCGCCGCCATCACCTCGACATTCGAGCCGATCGCCTGCCAGAACGCGCTCACGCGTTCGACCGCGCCCGGATCCGCTCCGTCCGGCGGCGTCAGAATGCACCAGCGGTTGAGGAACAGCGTCGCGAAACCCGCGTCGGGCCCGGACTGCTCCGTTCCCGCGACGGGATGGGCGGGGATCAGATGCACGCCCTCGGGGAGCTGCGGCGCAATCGCGGCGATCACCGCGCCCTTGACCGAACCGACGTCGGAGACGATCGCGCCGGCCTTCAGCCGCGGGGCGACCTCTTGCGCGACCGCCTCATTGGCGCCGACGGGAACGCAGAAGATCACGAAATCCGCTCCCGCCGCCGCCTCGGCCGGCGAAGCCGCGATTTCATCCGCAATCCCGAGAGCGCGGACGCGCTCCAGGACCTCGCTCGAGCAATCAGCGATAGCAATCTCTCTCGCGACCCTCTTGCGGCGCGCCGCGCGCGCGATCGACGAGCCGATGAGGCCGGCTCCGATGATCGCGACCCGCTCGAACAGCGGCTCGGCGAGCGCTGGCCCGAGCCTATCCGCCACGGGATCGGTCCTTCATGAACTCCGCCAGCGCGGCGGCGACGCCGAGGTTCGCCTCCTCGCTCCCGACCGTCAGGCGCAGACAATCGGGAAGGCCGTAGGCGCCGACGGCCCGCAGCACGAAGCCGCGCGCGCTCAGGAAATTGTCCGCGTCGGCCGCAGTCCGGCCCGCTTCGCGCGGGAAGCGCAGCAGCAGGAAATTGCAGACGCTCGGCGTCACATCGATCCCCAGCGCTAAGATCTCCTTGCTCAGCCACGGCAGCCAGCGCGCGTTATGCGCCAGCGAGGCGTCGACATGGGCGGCGTCGCCCATCGCCGCCACGCCCGCGGCGATCGCCGCGCCGTTGACGTTGAACGGCCCGCGCACGCGATTGAGCGCCGCGACGATCGCCGCCGGCCCATAGGCCCAGCCGATGCGCAAGCTGGCCAAGCCATGGATCTTCGAGAAGGTGCGCGTCATCACGACGTTCTGCGAGGTCGCCACCAACTCGATCCCCGCGGCGTAGTCGTTGCGCGCCACATATTCGGCGTAGGCCGCGTCGAGCACCAGCAACGTGTCGCCCGGCAGCCCGGCATGCAGCCGCTTGACCTCGGAGAACGGCAGATAGGTGCCAGTCGGATTGTTCGGGTTGGCGAGATAGACGATCTTGGTGCGCGGGCCCACTTTGGCGAGCAGCGCGTCGACATCGGCGGTCTCGTGCGTTTCCTTCGCGACGATCGGGATCCCACCCGCCGCCCGAATAGAGATCGGAAACTCGAGAAAGCCGTACTGGCTGTAGAGCCCCTCGTCGCCGGGACGCAGGAAGACGTGCGCCAGCAGCGCGATGAGTTCGTCCGAGCCGTTGCCGCAAATGATCTGTTCGGCGTCGAGCCCGTAGCGTCGCCCGATCGCCTCGCGCAATAGCCGCGCCGAGCCGTCGGGATAGATCGCGAGATCGGCGGCGCAGGCGCGGAACGCCTCGAGGGCTCGCGGCGAGGGTCCGAGAGGCGATTCGTTCGACGACAGTTTATGGACCTTGCGGAGCCCGGCCACGCCGCTCTTGCCGGGGACATAGGCGTCGATCGCCATGACCTCGGCGCGGGGTTGCGGTCGCAAAGACTTTGACGCGAGCATCATTTCCTCGTTGATTTCGCTAGGCGCGGCGCGGCCGCAGGTTCGATCCGTCGAAGCGCGCCGCATGCGAGCCGACCTCGACGCTGCGCACATCCGCGCCTCCCGCTTGCGTCAAGGCGAGGCCGCCGGCGCCGCTGGGCAGGCCGCCGGGCCGCGCGATGAGCAGCGAGAGGCCCATGCCGTCGGCGGCGTTGCCGATGATCTCGCCGCCGAGCGCGGCGATCGCTTGCGGATATTCGCCGCGCCATCGGTCGAGGCTGACGGCCTCGATCACCACGTCGCGGGCGCCCCCGTCGGCCAGCGCCTTGGCGACGACGAAGATCGGCATCCCCGCGGGATGGTCGGGTCGCTCCACGAACGGCAGGCGCGCGATGATCTTCGGCGCTTCGGCCCGCGCCAGGCGCATCCACCACGCCCCGGCGCCGGGCCCTCCATCGAGCGCGAACATGCCGAGATCGCCGTCCGCCGCCGCCACGGCCCCGATCACACCGCTGGCGCTGAGGTGCGGCACGCAGGGCACGGTGAAACCGAAGTGAAACCGCGCCGAATCGCGCATCGCCGCATCGCCGCCGGACACGTCGACATGAACGCTATAGGACGATTGAACGAACGTGAAAGTCGAGATGATGATGCGCCAGATGCTCTCGACCGTGTCGAGCGGCAACAGGCCTTCGTGCCGCTCCGCCAGCGCCCGCATCATCGCGGCTTCGCGCGCCGGGCGAAAGGCCGATCCGCCGCCCTGGCGCGCCTTGATCGCGATCAGCCGGTCGATGACGCGCCCGCGCTCCATCAACAAGGCATGCATCGAAGCGTCGATTCGATCGATTTCGATGCGCAGTTGCGCAAGCAATTCGGCGGCGGGTTCGGACACGGGACAAGCTTTCGGCGATCAGGTGTTCATCGATTCGAAGAAATTCGCGTTCGTCTTGGTTTCGCGCAATTTGCCCAGCAGGAATTCGATCGCGTCGACCGTGCCCATGGGATTGAGGATGCGGCGGAGCACGTACATCTTCTTGAGGATGTCGGGCGGCACGAGCAATTCCTCCTTGCGCGTTCCCGAACGGGTGATGTCCATCGAGGGAAACGTGCGCTTGTCCGCGACTTTGCGGTCGAGGATGATTTCCGAATTGCCGGTGCCCTTGAACTCCTCGAAGATCACTTCGTCCATACGCGATCCGGTGTCGATCAGCGCCGTCGCGATGATGGTCAGCGAGCCGCCCTCCTCGATGTTGCGCGCCGCGCCGAAGAAGCGCTTGGGCCGCTGCAGCGCGTTGGCGTCGACGCCGCCGGTCAGCACCTTGCCCGATGACGGCACCACCGTGTTGTAGGCGCGCCCCAGGCGGGTGATCGAATCGAGCAGGATCACCACGTCGCGGCCGTGCTCGACCAGGCGCTTGGCCTTCTCGATCACCATTTCCGCTACTTGGACGTGGCGCACGGCGGGTTCGTCGAATGTCGAGGAGACGACTTCGCCCTTCACCGAGCGCTGCATGTCGGTGACTTCCTCCGGCCGCTCGTCGATCAGCAGCACGATGAGGAAGCATTCGGGATGGTTGGCGGTGACGGACTGCGCGATGTTCTGCAGCAGCACCGTCTTGCCGGTGCGCGGCGGCGCGACGATCAGCGCGCGCTGGCCCTTGCCGATCGGCGAAACGATGTCGATGACCCGCGCGGAGAGGTCCTTGCGCGTCGGATCTTCGACTTCGAGCCGAAGCCGTTCGTCGGGATAGAGCGGCGTCAGATTGTCGAAGTGCACTTTGTGACGGGTCTTCTCCGGGTCCTCGAAATTGATCGCGTTGCACTTGAGCAGGGCGAAATACCGCTCGCCCTCCTTCGGGCTGCGAATCACTCCCTCGACCGTGTCGCCGGTGCGTAGGCCGAGGCGCCGAATTTGAGATGGCGAGACATAGATGTCGTCGGGGCCGGCGAGATAGTTGGCGTCCGCCGAGCGCAGGAAACCGAAGCCGTCCTGCAAGATTTCGATCACGCCCTCGCCGATGATCTCGACCTCGCGGCCGGCGAGCTGCTTGAGAATGGCGAACATGAGCTCTTGCTTGCGCATGATCGAGGCGTTTTCGACCTCGTTCTCCTCGGCGAACGCGAGAAGTTCGGTCGGCGATTTCTTCTTGAGGTCTTTGAGTTTGATTTCCCGCATTGGGGCGTCCTTGAAACTGACCCGCGCAACAGCGCGTCGGCGACGGGGTGGGAAAGCGGAGGGTGCGGAAACGAAATGAAGCCGCTGCTCGCCTGGGCCGGCTAAAGCCAGCGTGGACCGATAAAATCCACTTGCCTAGGGGAGCGCCCGCTGAAGGTGAGGGCCACTGCTTAATCGGCTTTGTTAAATCTTTCAATGGTATTTTGCGTCGACCTCGCCGCCGCGGCCTAGAACGGTTTGATCACGACGAGAATGACGATCAGCACCAGGAGAACGGCTGGGACCTCGTTAAGGATGCGATAGAAGCGCGCTGGACGGCGGTTTTGATCCTCGGAGAAGGTCCTGACCGTGCGCGCGAGATAGCCGTGAATCCCCGACAGCACGATGACCAGCGCCAGCTTGGCGTGCAGCCAGGGGGAGGAGAAATAGCCAAGCCGGTAGGCGAGCAGCGGGCCGGTGATCCACACCACGATCATCGCTGGGTTGACGATCAGCTTGAACAGCCGTCGCTCCATGAGCTTCAGGGTCTCCGACAGCTCCGAACCCACCGTGGCGCCGGCGTGATAGACGAAGAGCCTCGGCAGATAGAGCATGCCTGCCATCCATGAGATCACCGCAAGGATGTGCAGGGTCTTGATCCACAGGTCCAGTGACAGCATGGGGCGTCGGGTCCGATCGGCGTGAGAGCGGACAGGGCCCGCGTGGCACGACACCTTGCCATGGCCGGCGCTGGAGATCAAAGCCTGAGCGCAGGCGCCAGGCCAGCTTTCAATTCGCCGCGAGCCGACCGTCCGACGAAGCGCAATAATCAATTTAGGGATAAGGACTATTATTAATTCTCTTTAGAGGGGCTGAAGGCGCGAATGCAATTCCGTCCCCAACCGGGGCGTCGGCGAGCGATGGATTCGGACCCATCCGCCGGCCTCCGGCGCGGCTGGGGATAGATTAAGGAAGTGTTAATGCTTTCAGGCCCCCCGCGCAGTTTTCGGCTGTGAAGCGATAGGACCTTCTCCCCGCAATTCCCGGTGAGGTCCAAAGCGAGCGCGCCGGCCATCCCTTGGAGATCGGCTGTGGACGGGCCGCCGCGAGCGCCGGCGCGCCAACCGTTTGGGCTCTCAGGCGCCGTGTTTCTCCACGTCTGTCCACAGGCCCCAACCCCGGTTATATCAGGCGATCAACTCGCCGGAGGCGGCCCATGGGGCGGAGCTATTTTCATCTTCATCTCGTTTCCGACTCGACCGGCGAGACGCTGATCGCGGCTTCGCGCGCCGCCGCGGCGCAATACCAGGGCGTCGCGTCGATCGAGCACGTCTACCCACTCGTGCGCACGCGATCGCAACTCGACCGGATCATCGCGGAAATCGACAACTCGCCGGGCATCGTGCTGTTCACGCTGGTCGATCCCGAATTGTCGCGCCGCCTCGAGGCGGCTTGCGAAGCGTCGGGCTCGCCGTGCCTCTCGGTGCTCGGGCCGATCCTGACTTTGTTTCAATCCTATCTCGGGCAGAGCTCGACGCCGCGCGCGGGCGCTCAACACATGCTCAACCCCGAGTATTTCAAGCGGATCGACGCGCTCAATTTCTCCATGATGTGCGACGACGGCCAAATGCTCGAGAACCTCGAGCACGCCGACATCGTGCTGCTCGGCGTCAGCCGCACCTCGAAAACGCCGACCAGCATCTATCTCGCCAATCGCGGCTACAAGACCGCCAATATCCCGCTCGTCCCGCAGGTTCCCTTGCCGCGCGCCCTCGATCATTTGCGCCGGCCGCTGATCGTCGGCCTCCTGGCGTCGGCCGAGCGGATCATCCAGATCCGGCAAAATCGTCTCCTCGCGCTCAATGCGGATGCGGAGACAGAGTACGTCGACCGGGTTGCGGTGGCGCAGGAAGTCGCCAGTTCGCGCCGCCTCTTCGCCGAACGGAACTGGCCGAACATCGACGTCACCCGCCGCTCGATCGAAGAAACCGCCGCGGCAATTCTCGATCTCTACCGCGAACACCGCCTCCAATTCATCACCCAGGCCTGAGCTTCTCCCGTCCATGTCGAACCTTCCCTCCCTTTGGATCGGCCGCGCCAAACCGATCCTGGCGTCGAAGAGCGCCAGCCGCCGGCAATTGCTCGAAAGCGCCGGCCTCCCCTTCGAAGTCGAGGCGGCCAACGTTGACGAGCGCGCGATCGAGAGCGAGTTCTTCGCGCGCGGAGGCTCCAGCGAAGCGCTGCCCTTGACTCTCGCCCGCGCCAAGGCGCTCGAAGTCAGCGCTCGCCGGCGCAGCGCGCCGTGCATCGGCGCCGATCAGATTTTGACTCTCGAGGGTCGCGTTCTGCACAAATCGGAGACGCTCGAATCGGCGGCGCGAACGCTTTACGCGCTCAGCGGCCGCACGCACCGGTTGACCTCGGCCTTCGCCGTCGCGCAAGACGGTCGAATCCTGGGGGAAGGCCAGGACAGCGCCGATCTGACGATGCGGGCGCTCGACTCGCAGCAGATCGCGCTCTATCTCGCCTGCGCCGGCGCCTCGGTCTTGGCGAGCGTCGGCGTCTACCAGATCGAAGGGCTCGGAGTGCATTTGTTCGACGCCATCGAGGGGGATCATGCGACGATCCTCGGCCTGCCCATGCTGAAGTTGCTTGCTTGCCTGCGCAGCGAAGGGATGCTGGCGTTATGACCGCCCGATCGCCGCGCGCCGGCGTCTGCGGCTGGCCGATCGCGCATTCGCGCTCGCCGCTCATTCACGGCTATTGGCTGAAGACGCTCGGGATCGACGGCGTCTACGAGCGGGTTGCCGTCCCGCCGGGCGAATTTCCGGCCTTCGCGGCCTCGATCGGCCGCGACCGCCTCGTCGGCGCCAATGTCACGCTGCCGCACAAGGAGGCGGCTTTCGCCGCCTGCGACCGGCTCGCCGCGGATGCAAGCGGCTCGGGCGCGGTCAATACCTTGTGGCGCGAAAACGGGGCGCTGTGCGGCGACAATACGGATGTCGCCGGCTTTCTCGCCAATCTCGACGCGGGCGCTCCCGATTGGCGCCGCGAAGCCGAAACGGCCGTCGTCCTCGGCGCCGGCGGGGCGGCGCGCGCGATCGTTTACGCCCTCCAGTCGCGCGGCGTCGAGCGGATCGCGATCGTCAACCGTTCAACGCCGCGCGCCGAGGCTCTCGCCGCGCGATTCGGCGCCGTCGCGGCGGCGGCTTGGCGCGAGCTGCCGCGATGGCTCGCCGAGGCCGACCTCCTCGTCAATGCGACGACGCTCGGTATGACGGGCGAGGGCGCGCTCGACGTCGACCTCGCGCCGATGAAGAAAACCGCCGTCATCGCCGACATCGTGTATATTCCCTTGGCGACGCCGCTGATCGAGAGCGCGCGGCGTCGCGATTTGCGGGCTGTCGAGGGGCTCGGGATGTTGTTGCATCAAGCGGCGCCGGGCTTCGAGCGCTGGTTCGGCGCACGCCCGGCGGTGACGCTGGAACTGCGCGCCTTGGTGGAGGCCGACATCATCGCGGCGGGGAAGGGGCGGGCGTGATCGTCGCGGGACTGACCGGCTCGATCGCGATGGGCAAGACCACGGTCGCGAAAATGTTCGCGGCGCTGGGCGCTCCGGTGTTCGACGCCGATCTGGCGGTGCGCGAATTCTATCGCTCGCCCGGAGCCAGCGCGGTGGAGGCGGCATTTCCTGGCGTGATCGAGGACGGCGAGGTGAACCGCGACAGGCTCGCCGCGACGACGCTCGCCGACCGCGAAGCGCTGGAACGTCTGGAAGCGATCGTTCATCCCGAAGTGGCGCGGCTGCGCCGATCGTTTCTCGACCGCGCGGCCGCGGAAGGGCGACGCGTCGTCGTCATCGACGTGCCGTTGCTGATCGAGACCGCGGGGCATCGATCCGTCGATCTCGTTCTCGTCGTCAGCGCCGGAGAGGCGGCGCAGCGCGCTCGGGCGCTCGGGCGTCCCGGCATGACGCAGGCCAAATTCGAGGCGATCCTCGCCCGTCAGACGCCGGACCGCGACAAGCGCCGCCTGGCCCATTGCGTCATCGACACCAGCGGATCTTTCGAACGAACGCGCGCGCAGGTCGCCGGGGTGTTGCGCGCCATCGCCGCGATGCCGGGGGGGAAATACACGGATGCGTGAAATCGTGCTGGATACGGAGACGACCGGCCTCGACCCGGCGCAAGGCCATCGTCTCGTCGAGATCGGCGCGATCGAAATCGTCAATCAGATCGCCACCGGCGCGGCATACCACGCGTTGATCAATCCGGAACGCGACGTTCCCGACGAAGCGTTCCGCGTTCACGGTCATTCGACGGCGTTCCTGCGCGACAAGCCGAACTTCGCGGCGATCGTCGAGGAGTTTCTCGCCTTCGTCGGCGAGGATCGCCTGGTCATCCACAACGCCGAGTTCGACATGCGGTTCATCAACGCCGAACTCAGCGCGCTCGGGCGCGCGCCGATCGCGGCCGAGCGGATCGTCGACACGCTCGCGTTGGCGCGTCGCAAGCACCCCGGCGCGCCGAACAATCTCGACGCTCTCTGCGACCGCTATCGCATCGACCGCTCGCGGCGAATCAAGCACGGCGCGCTGCTCGACGCGGAAATCCTGGTCGAGGTGTATGGCGAGTTGACGGGCGGGCGGCAACGCTCGCTGTCGTTCGGCGCAATCGAAAGCGAGCGTCGCGGCGCCGGCCTGGCCGCCGCGGCGCGCAAGACGCGGCCGACGCCGCTCGAGCGATTGCTGACCGAAGCCGAGCGAACAGCCCATCGCGCGCTGATCGCGACCCTCGGCGACGCGGCGATCTGGCTTCGCTACGCGGCGCGGGAAGCGGCCGATGGGGGAGAGGCTTAGCTCAGGCTTGGGTCGCCGGCTGCGCGCTCGCCGCGGCGGCGATGCGCTGCATATAGAGGCCGTGAAAGTCGATCGGATCGACATAGAGCGCGGGGTAGCCGCCGCCGCGCACCGCATCGGCCACAATTTGCCGGGCGAATGGGAACAGCAGTCTCGGTCCCTCGATCATGACGAGCGGTTGGATCTGGTCGGCCGGGATATTCTCGACACGGAACACGCCGGCGTAGTTGAGCTCGAACTTGAACAGCGCTCCCGCCCCTTCGCCGGCGCCGCCCTCCAGCATGAGGCTGACTTCGTAGTCGTTCGGCGCGAGCTGGCGCGCATTGACGTTGACCTGCAAGCCGATATTGGGGCCCTGCTGCGGCGCAAGCGAGCGCGGCGCGTTGGGGTTCTCGAAGGAGAAGTCCTTGGTGTATTGCGCAAGGACCGAGAAACGCGGCGACGCGGCGCTCGGCTCGCTTGCGCCGTTGGTGTTTTGATCGGCCATTCCGTCTCTCCTCCCCGCTAGGGGTGTTCAGTCGGCGCATCCCGCGCGTTCGTGCGCCAGCGCCTAATCGCAAAAAGGGACGCCGCTCCCTCATCCGGCGCGTCGCCTAACACGAGCCCGTCGCGGGAACAAGAACGGCGCGCCGCGATTTTTCGCCGTGTTTCCGGGCTCGGCCCTAAAGTCGCGGCCACGCGAAATCATCCGCGCGTCCGTTGCGCGGGTCGACCGGTTCGCCGCGACGCAGCACGCGAGCGACCGAGACGGGCTCGCCGGGTGGGCTGGCCGAGGGCGCCGCCAACGCGCCGCCCGGCGAAACCGGCAGCGCCGTCAGCGACAGGATCGGTCCCGCCAGCGGCCTCGGCTGTTCGATCTGCGGCGAAGAGCCGGGGAGGCCGGGCTCCTCCGGCGCGCCCATTTCGCGGCGAATCTGCGCGTTGATGTCGCCCGCCGCCTGTTCGATGTCGGGCGGCAGCGTCGCCGCATTGGTCGGCGGCTTGTTCTTGTCGAAGACGCGCTTGATTTCCGCTTCGAGGAAATGCGCGGCCTTGCGCGAGCCGGCCTTGGTGAAGAGGGCGCCGTCGGCGCCGCGCAATTTGACGTTCTGGCCGTCGACGTTCGGCCCGAAAGCGTCGTATTGGCCGTTCTGATCGGCGAAAGCGTCCCAGATGTCGATATATTTGGCGCCGGCCTTTTCCGCGTGCTCCTTGTCGATCTCGTTGAGCTTGACGACGTCGGCGTTGACGCGGTCGGAGCGCATCGGCGGCAGGCCGACCCAGGCGACCGGAATATGCGCGGCCTGGAACGGCGCCACGATGGCCTCGACCCTCTGCGCATAAAGCGTCCGCCACCGATCGCTGAAGGGTTCGAGCATGTCGGCGCCGTCGCGCATCGGCTGCAGGTCGTTGATGCCGAGCATCACCACGACGAAGTCGATCCGGTCCTTCCCGGTCGCCAGATCGTGCGCCGCCTTCGGCCAGTCGTAATAGTCGTTTCGCACCAGGCCCGAGGCTTCCCGCGACTTGTTGACGACCGAGATTTCCCGGTTATCGGCGAAAGCCTGGGTCAGACCGTCGGTGACTAGGACGCCGAAACTGTCGCCGAGAACGTCGATGAAGAAGGTCGGCTGAACCGGCGCCGCCCCGCCCGGCGTTCCCGGTTCGCGCGTCGTCGTCGCCGGCACGAAGTCGCGCACGTGCCGGCGCGGACGGCGCGGCGCGGGAGCGGGCGCTTCGGGCGGCGGCTTGGTCGTCGAAGGAATGCCGAAGAGATGCGAAAGGAAGCCGCCGAACCCGTCGTCTTGCGCCCGAACCGCGGGGCCCCCCAACGCGACGCAGCACACCGCGATCGCCGCGAGGCGCGCCAAATGGCGGAGGAATTGACGACCGACCGGGTGCTTCATCCCGAACCATCCGCGACGCGGCGAGTTGAACCTACCTGATAGCGCGGGATTTTGTCGGAAAACCGACATCCCTCCCCTCGAGCTCCGGCTCACCCGCGCTGGCGCATCTTTCGCAGCAACGCCAAGGTCGGATAGCCGTCCGGCGGGGCGCCAATCAATTCCTGATAGGCGCGCAAGGCCGCGCGCAGGGTCTCGCCGATCCTGCCGTCGATCTCGCCGACATCATAGCCCAATTTACGCAGCCGCGACTGCAAATCGCGAATGTCGCGCTCGTTCAGCACGGCGTCGTGGACCGGCCAGTGGGCGCGAAGACCGCTGCGTCGCATGATCGCGTCGCCGAGCAAGGCGACGCCGAGCGCGTAGGCGGTCGAATTGTTGTAGGCCTTGATCGCATCGAAATTGGCGGTGATGAGAAAGATCGGGCCGTTCAGTCCGGCGGTGATCAGCAATTTCGCCTCGCCTGAGCGCGGCAGCTCGCCCCCGTCGGCGCGCACGACGCCCCGCGCCGCGAACGCTCGGAACGGCGAGAAGCGGGAGGAATCGGCGTCCTTCAGTTTGAAGCCGCGCGACAGGCGGACCTCGAAGCCCCAAGGCGCGCCAGCGATCCAGCCGTGTTTGGCGAGATAGTTGGCGATCGAGCCGATCGAATCGGGCGCGCTGTTCCAGATGTCGCGACGGCCGTGGCCCTCGAAGTCCACGGCGTCCTCGTTGAAGCTCGAGGGCATGAACTGGGTCTGGCCCATCGCGCCCGCCCACGAGCCGCGCATGTCCTTCGCGCCGATGTCGCCTTCTTGCAGAATCACGAGGGCGGCGATCAGTTCGTCACGAAAATAGTCGCCGCTGTAGTGGACGAAGGCCAGACTCGCCAGCGAGCGGATGACCGAGTCGGAGCCTTCGAAGGCGCCGAATTCGGTTTCCATCCCCCATATCCCCATGACGACCGATCGGTCGACGCCGTAGGTCGACTCGGCCTTGGCGAGCCACGCGCGCATCTCGGCCGCCTTGGCCTGGCCGCCCTGGATGCGCGCGCTCGACACCGCGCTCGCCAGATATTGCCAGATCGGCTTGACGAATTCGGCCTGCGTCGTGGTGTGCGCGACGATCCTCGGGTCGAAGGCGACGTCCTTGAAAGCAGTCTCGAACGTCGCGCGCGACACGCCTCGCGCCTGGGCGAGCGGCCAGAGATCGGCGATGAATTGTCGAAACGAGGCGTCGACGGAATTGGCGGCGGCGGCGCGGGCTGGGGCCGGATGGAGGGCGAGCGCCGCCGCGAGCGCCATCGCCAGCAAGGCCGCTAGCCACGGCGCCCAGAGTTGGCGCGCACCGGGGGCGAACCGTGGAAACGGAGCCGACGTCGTCATGGCCTCACCTCGCGTGAAAACGCGCGGGAGCTTAGCGGCGAGCCCTTGCGAAAAAATAAACCATGCCGGTCGGACGGCTCAACCGCCGCCTTTGATGTCGTCCGGACGCGGCATCGAAACGACATTATAGCCGGCGTCGACGAAATGCACTTCGCCCGTCACGCCGGCCGAAAGATCCGACAAGAGATAAAGCGCCGAGCCGCCCACATCCTCGATCGTGACCGTGCGCCGGAGCGGGGAGTGATGGCGCTGGAAATTGAACATGAAGCGCGCGTCGGCGATGCCGGCGCCCGCCAGCGTGCGAATCGGTCCGGCCGAAATGGCGTTGACGCGGATGCCGGCAGGGCCGAAATCGGCGGCCAGATACCTGACGCTTGCCTCCAAGGCCGCTTTGGCGACGCCCATGACGTTGTAATTGGGCATCACGCGGGTGGCGCCGCCGAAGGTCAGCGTCAGCAAGGCGCCGCCGTTCGGCATCAGCGGAGCGGCGCGCTTGGCGATTTCGGTGAAGGAAAACGCCGAAATGACCATGGTGCGGACGAAATTCTCGCGCGTCGTATCGGCGTAGCGGCCCTTGAGTTCGTTACGGTCGGAAAAGCCGATGCAATGGACGACGAAATCGACGCTTCCCCATTGGCCGCCGAGGTCGGCGAAAACCGCATCGAGAGAGCCGATGTCTTCGACGTCGCAGGGCAGCGAGAGCTGAGAGCCGAGGCTCTCGGCGAGCGGGCGCACGCGTTTGCCGAGGGCCTCGCCCTGATAGGTGAATGCGAGTTCGGCGCCTTGGGCGGAAAGCGACTTGGCGATTCCCCAGGCGATCGAGTGATCGTTCGCGACCCCCATCACGAGCCCGCGCTTGCCGCTCATCAGGCCAGATTTCATCCCGCTCACACTTTTTTATTTCAGGCGTCGACGTGCTTGAAGACGAGTGTCGCGTTGGCGCCGCCAAAACCGAAGGAGTTGGAGAGCACCGCCCCGAGCCGCGCATCGTCGCGGCGCTGGCGCACGATCGGCATGTCGGCGAAGGCCGGATCGAGTTCGTCGATGTGGGCGCTCTCGCAGATGAAGCTGTTTTGCATCATCAGCAGGCTGTAGATCGCCTCGTGCACGCCGGTCGCGCCCTGCGAATGGCCGGTCAATGATTTGGTGGCGGAGATCGGCGGACAAGCCTCGCCCGAGCCGAACACCTCGCGCAGCGCCTCCATCTCCTTGAGATCGCCGACCGGCGTCGAGGTCGCGTGCGGATTGATGTAGTCGATCGGCGCCTTCACGGTGGCGAGCGCCTGGCGCATGCAGCGCGCCGCGCCCTCTCCCGAGGGAGCGACCATGTCGGCGCCGTCGGACGTTGCGCCGTAGCCGGCCACTTCCCCGTAGATGCGCGCGCCTCGCGCCTTGGCGCGCTCGTGGTCCTCGAGCACGAGAACGCCGGCGCCCGCCGAAATGACGAAGCCGTCACGATTAAGATCGTACGCGCGCGAGGCGCGCTCCGGCGTGGCGTTGTAGGCGGACGACATGGCGCCCATCGCGTCGAACAGCACCGAGAGCGTCCAGTCGAGTTCCTCGCAGCCGCCGGCGAACATGACGTCCTGCTTGCCCATCAGGATGTTTTCGTAAGCCGCGCCGATGCAGTGATTCGAAGTCGCGCAGGCCGAGGAAATGGAATAGGCGACGCCCTTGATTTTGAACCAGGTGGAAAGAGTGGCGGAGGCGGTGGAGCACATCGACTTGGGCACGGCGTAGGGGCCGACGCGCTTGGGGCCTTTGTTTCGCGCGACGTCCGCGGCCTCGACAATGGCGCGAGTCGAGGGTCCGCCGGAGCCCATGATGAGGCCGGTGCGCTCGTGCGACACCTCGTCCGGCTCGAGCCCGCTGTCGAGAATCGCCTGGTCCATCGCGACATGGTTCCAGGCGGTGCCGCCGCCGTGGAAGCGCATCGCGCGACGGTCGAGAATTTCCTCGGGCTTGAGGGATGGCGCGCCCTGGACCTGACTACGGAAGCCCAGCTCGGCGTATTGTTCAGCGCGGGAAATGCCGGACCTGCCGGCATGCAGGCTCGCCAGGACTTCCTGGGCGTTGTTGCCGATCGAGGAGACGATCCCCATACCGGTGATGACGACGCGCCTCATCCATTCGCTCCAGAAAATTTCCTTCGCCGATCCGCCTGGCGGTCCTTAGGCTTGGCTTGGGTTTGCGGCGCCGAAGAGGCCGACCCGTAAATCCTTGACCTCATAAATACGTCGCCCATCGGCCTCGAGCCAGCCGTCGGCGATGCCGAGGATGAGCTTGCCCTTGAAAACGCGCTTGACGTCCACGCCGTAGATCACCTTCTTGATCGAAGGAAGAACTTGGTCGATGAACTTGACTTCGCCGACCCCGAGCGCCCGGCCGCGGCCGGAAAGCCCGAGCCAGCCGAGGAAAAAGCCCGTCAATTGCCAGAGCGCGTCGAGCCCGAGGCATCCCGGCATCACCGGGTCGCCCTTGAAATGGCAAGAGAAGAACCAGAGTTCGGGCTTGATGTCGTATTCCGCTCGCACGCCGCCCTTGCCATGGGCGCCGCCGGTCTCGCTGATCTCGGCGATACGGTCGAACATCAACATCGGCGGCAATGGCAATTGGGCGTTTCCCGCCCCGAACAAGTCTCCGCGACCGCAGGCCAAAAGGTCTTCGTAGGCGAAGTGGGAGCGCCGCTCGGACATGCTCTAGTTGATTCCCTGGCTTTTTGACGCGGGCGCCCCGCGCGCCGGCCATTTTCCCCGGCTTCGTAACACAGGCGCGCGCGTCCCGAAAGCGGCGCTCCACGATCAGTTCGTGGAACCCGTCCGCCGCCGCCTGCGCCCGGTCGCGCGGCCGCCTGGCGGGAAAATCCGGCTCCTGCCGGTCACTTTGAGTTTGGCTGACGAGCCCGATTCAATATGATAAAGAATGAGGCGCGCCTGTGTGCGCAGGTCCGCCCGAATGAGAGAGAATCGCCCCCAAGTGCCCGTTATCGTCAACTCGCCCGCCAAATCCGCCGCTCGCGGCGGCTTCATGGACGGGTGCCCCGTTCACAAACTGCGGGCGAAACTACGCCAGGCCCATCTGCGCCCCACGCGCCAGCGCGTCGCGCTGGGCTGGCTGCTGTTCGGCAAGGGCGACAGGCACGTGACGGCCGAAATGTTGTTCGAGGAAGCCAAGGCCGCGAAGGTGCCGGTGTCGCTGGCGACGGTCTACAACACCTTGCACCAATTCACCGACGCCGGGCTGCTGCATGAGATCGCGATCGACGGGCCGCGCACCTATTTCGACACCAATCAGACGCCGCATCACCATTTTCTGATCGAGGAGACGAGCGCGCTCATCGATATCCCCAACGACCATGTCGCGCTCGCGAAATTGCCCAAGGCGCCGGAGGGCTGTGAAATCGCCCGGGTCGACGTCATCGTGCGCATCCGCCGGGTCGCGGATCAGAACCGCGGCTGATCGCCGGCGATGAAGCCCGCGCTGGTCACCAGGACCCAGTCCTGGCCGCGGCGCTCGACGCGTAGCACTCGGCCAGCGCCGGGCAGGTATTGGCCCGGACCGACTTGCTGCGGGCCGTTTGGTCCGGCGACGACCGCGAAGTCGTCCTGAACTTCGAGCAGCTTGTAGCCGCGCAGGGGCCCTCGGGGCCTCTCGATCGAGCCGGTGGTTTCGTTCGAGACGCCGGGGTCGGCCTTCGGAACGACCGCGATTGGCTTGGGCGCCGGGATTGGCGTCGGCGACGGCAAGGCCGCGACGACGGCGACCGGCGGCTTCCTTTCGAGCCTTTCCAGCCGCGCCGTGAGCTCGGCGATGCGGGCCGCTGATTCGTGGTCGATGCGATCGGCCAGCTTGTCGAGCCGTGCGCTCTGGTCGCGATCGATTCGGTCGACCCGCGCGGTCAGCTGCGCAAGCGTGCTGCTGAAATCGTGCGTGGCGCTGCTTTCCGACTTCAGCTCGGCGGCCACTCGGCGCAAATCCGCGGTTTCGTCGCGCGCGCGCGCTGCCGTGATGACGTCGATTCGATCCTTCAGGCCCTTGACCGTCTGAGCGAGACTGCGGCTCTCCTCGGCTTTGGCCGCCAACATATTCGACTGCCTCGCGTGATCGTAAAGGCCGACCGCGGTCACGGCGGCGAGCAACGCCAGGCCTGCGGCGAGACCGGAAATCCATCTCACGGCGGTCGCCGGTCCACTGGCGGCCTTGGACTGGGAGGTCGCGAGGTAGGGGATGAGGTGGAGCTGCGGCGACTCGATTTCCGGCGCGCCGGCGCTCGGCCCGCGTCGCGTTGGTTCCACCCCGCCCAACTCGGCCGCCTCGGGGGGCAGCGAAGATTGGTCGTCTTGGCTCGCCGCCGCCGCGCCGTTCTCGGTTGCGGCCGCGTTGGCTTCGCTGGAATTCTTCGGGTTCAATTCTTCGTGCGCGTCCATGGAAGCAGTCCGAAATAGCGCCAATTTCCAATAGTTTCCACCCTGGGGATTAACGGACCGTTGACCAAATGGGACGCGAGCAGGCTAATATTGTGGCCGGATTCCAGCAGAGGGCGCTCCAGCCTCGCTCTCGTTCGTGTTATCACCGCGCGGCGCGATCGACCTCGCGCGGCCGACGTCCAAGGGAAACCGTGACGATGCAAGCGACGAAATTCGGCATGGGACAAGGCGTCAAGCGCGTCGAGGACGTCCGGCTGGTGAGCGGCCACGGCGCCTACACGTCCGACGTAGCGTGCGACGGCGAACTGCACGCCGCGTTCCTGCGCAGCCCCCACGCGCACGCGCAATTCCACGTCGTGGATCTCGACGCCGCCCGTGCCATGCCGGGGGTGAACGGGGTCTACGTCGCGGCGGACTTCGCCGGGCTGGGCGCTCTACGGTGCATGGCGCCGGTCCGCAACTCCGACGGATCCCTGACGCCGCTGAAGCCCTATCCCGTAATGGCCGCGGACGAAGTGGCGCATGTCGGCGACATCGTCGCGATGGTCGTCGCCGAGACGACCTTGCAGGCGCGCGACGCCATCGAGGCCATCGCGCTCGCCTGGGAGGGGGCGCCGCCGGTCGTCGATGTCGAAGACGCGTCGCGGCCGGACGCCCCGCAGGTCTTCGCCGGCGCGCCGGGCAACATCGCTTATGACACGCACATTGGCGACAAGGCGGCGACCGACGCGGCCTTCGCCGCAGCGGCTCATGTCGTCGGCGTCAAAATCGTCAACCCTCGCGTCGTCGCCAATTTCATGGAGCCGCGCGGCGCCCTCGCCCAATATGACCCGGCCTCCGAGCGTCTGACGCTGACTGTCGGCAGCCAGGGCGCGCATGGCCTGCGCGACCAGATCGTCGGCGACATCTTGAAGATCTCGCCCGACAAGCTGCGCGTCGTCACCAAGGACGTCGGCGGCGGATTCGGCACGAAGACCTTCCTCTATCGCGAATATCCGCTTGTTCTCGAGGCGGCGCGGCGTCTGCGGCGCGCCGTGCGCTGGGAGGCCGACCGTTCCGAGCATTTCGTCGGCGACGCGCAAGGGCGCGACAACGTCACCACCGCCGAAATGGCGCTCGACGCCGAGGGCCGGTTTCTCGCGTTGCGGGTCGACATCCTCGGCAACCTCGGCGGCTATATCTCGCAGTTCGCTCCTTATATCCCGTGGCTCGGGGCCTCGATGGCGACCGGCACTTACCGCATCGAGACACTGCACGCGCGCGTGCGCGGCGTCTATACCCACACCGTTCCCGTGGACGCCTATCGCGGCGCGGGGCGGCCGGAAGCCGCCTATGTGCTGGAGCGGCTGGTCGATCGCTGCGCCCGCAAACTGGGTCTCGCTCCCGAAGAGATCCGCGCGCGCAATTTCGTCAAGTCCTCGGAAATGCCCTATCACACGCGGACCAATCGCGATTACGACGTCGGCGACTTCGAGGGCGCGATGCGCGCCTGCCTCGCCAAGGCGGACGTCGCCGGCTTCGAGGAGCGCGCCGAGGCGGCGCGAAAGCTTGGGCTCATTCGCGGCATCGGCATGTCCAGCTATATCGAATGCACGGCGTGGGGCGAGGGCGAAGAGGGTTCCATCGCGCTCGACAAGAGCGGCGATTTCACCTTGCTGATCGGCACGCAATCGAACGGGCAGGGGCACGAGACCGCCTATGCTCAGGTCGTGTCGCAGTATCTCGACGTTCCCCTGGAGCGGGTGAAGGTCGTGCAAGGCGACACGGATCGCGTCGCCACCGGCAACGGCACCGGCGGCTCGCGCTCGATCCCGATCGGCGCGGTCATGACGGCGCGGGCGTCGCAAACCCTCGCCGCCTCGCTCAAGGCGCTCGCGGCGGACAAATTGGAGGCGGCGGTCGCCGACCTGGAGATTGCCGACGGTCATATCCGCATCGCCGGCACCGACCGGGCGATCTCCTACGCCGAAATCGCCGCTCTGCCCGGCGCGACGGCGCAGAAGCTGAAGGCCATCGAATCTTTCGTGCCGCCGAGCGCCACCTACCCCAACGGCACGCACATTTGTGAGGTCGAGATCGATCCGGAAACGGGGGCGACGCGCATCGTCCGTTACAGCATCGTCGACGACTTCGGCGCGATCCTCAACCCCGTGCTGCTCGCCGGTCAGGTGCACGGCGGCGTCGCACAGGGCGCCGGCCAGGCGCTGATGGAGCGCGCGGTTTACGACGAAAGCGGGCAATTGCTGACCGCCAGCCTGATGGATTACGGCCTGCCCCGCGCCGACGACCTGCCGAGCTTCGATTTCGAGACGCGCAACATCCCCTCGGCCACCAATCCGCTCGGCTTCAAGGGCGCCGGCGAAGCGGGCTCGATTGGTTCGACCCCGGCCGTCATGAACGCCGTCGGCGACGCGCTATGGCGGGCCTATCGCGTCGATCACATCGACATGCCCGCGACGCCTTTGGCGATCTTTCGGGCGATCAGGGATTCCGCCGCGAAATCGCCGCAGGCGCGATAGCGACGACGGCGACCGCATCCGCGCGGCGGTCGGCGACAGGTTCTAGTCTAAGCGGGCGAACGGCGGGGGGAGGCGGCGCGGGATGAGCGATCGCGAACCGAACGCAGCGCCTGCGGCGCAGGATGCGGCGAGCGCCACGTCGGAGATTGTCGTCTGGGACCTTCCGACGCGCCTATTCCATTGGCTCGCCGTCGGGCTGATCGTGGCAGCCTACGCGACGTTGCGATTGAACTGGATGGATTGGCACGCGCGAGCGGGCTACGCGCTGCTCGTCGCGCTGCTGTTCCGGCTGCTGTGGGGCTTGTTCGGCAGTGAAACGGCGCGCTTCTCGCGCTTTCTCGTCTCGCCAGGCCGGGCGGCGCGGCATCTCGCTCATGCGTTGAGACGCGAGCCCGACCGCCAGATCGGGCACAATCCGGCCGGCGGGTGGATGGTGCTGCTGCTCGTCGCGCTCATGCTCGGGCAAACGTTGAGCGGCCTCTATGTCGGCAACGACATCGCCGAGGAGGGGCCGCTAACCGAAAGCGTGCCCCCCGTCGTCACCAATCTGATCAACGATCTGCATGACCGGATTCTCTGGGACGCATTGCTCGCCGCGGTCGCCGTTCACGTGTTGGCGGTCCTCGCTTACGCCGCGGTGAAGCGGCACAATCTGGTTGTGCCGATGGTCACGGGCCGCAAGACTCTGCCCACGGGAACGCCGCCGCCGCGCATGGAAATCTCCGCGCGCGCGCTCTTCCTGCTCGCTTGCAGCGGCGCGGCGGCATACGCGCTGGTCATTTTCATCTAGCGAGGCGCGCCTCAGCTCTCCTTGGGCGGCATGACCTGGCCGCGAATTTCACCAGCCGGATGGTCCTTCGAATGGACGTTGATATACCACTGTCCAGCCGTGAATTGCGCCGCCTGCTCCGGGGTGAGCGTCGCCTGGCCCTTGATCGGGCTTTCCGGAGCGTGCCCTTGCTCGCTCAGCCAAATGAGCACCTTGGCGTTGGCGCCGGCGGCGGCCGGACCGTGGAAATGCGCCATGGTCGCCGGGCTCGATAGGCCGCTATAGGTGATCGTCCAGGTGACGACATGCGTCGTCGGATCATAGGTCAAATCCGCTTTGCCGGCGCCGGAAGTCTTGACCGGCGGGACCTGTTGGGCCCCGGTAAGATCGACGGTGAAGGAGATCGGCTTCGCATTGGCGAAGCCCGCCCACGCCACGCCAATGAGAGCGAGTGCCCCGATTAAGCCGCGCCGAGATGCAGTAAAAGTCATGTGCGCCTCCCTTTAATCCGGCGAGAATGACGGTATTTAGCGGCGATTTAGAGGCGAAGCCGCGCAACACAGTTGGAACGGCGCCCTCGCGGCGAAAACATCAAGCACGGGAATGTGATGACAGCGATGGATTCGGCGCTTTCCTTTGCCCGGATGACGAATGAGATTTGCACTTCGGGCAGTTTCTCAATTCGGCGAAAAGGAACGTGGAGATGAAACAATGGGTGTTGGCGGGTCTCGCGCTGGTGGTCGGGGTCAGCGCGGTTCTCGCCGACAGCGACGCGATCGTGCAACGGCGCAAGCTGATGAAGGCCAATGGCGAGGCGGCGAAGACGGTCCTCGCCACGCTCAAGGGCGCCCCATTCGACCTCGCGGCGGTCCAGGCGGCGCTGAAGAACTTCGGCGCTGCGGCGGCCAAAGCGCCCGCACTGTTCCCCGACGATAGCAAGACCGGCGACACCAACGCCCTTCCCGCCATCTGGGACAACAAGGCCGATTTCGACGCTCGCTTCGCGAAATTGGCCGCGGACGTCAAGGCGGCCGAGGCGACGATCGTCGATCCCGCGAGCTTCAAAGCGCAAATGCCCGGCGTTCTGAAGAATTGCGGCGGCTGCCACGAACAATATCGGGCCAAGAAGTCCTGATCGACGACGCCCAGCCCGCTCCGCCGTCGCCGGTCATCAGCGGAGCCGACAGATGAACCGGCTGCTGCCTCTCCTCGTCGCGCTGTCGGTTGTCGCGGCGATTGGTGCGGTCGCATGGTTCGCCTCGGCGCCGGGCCGGCTCGGTCCGGCGATCGCGGAAGCCGTCGCCGCGCCGGGAGACGCCAGCGCCGGCCGGATAGTCTTCTTCGCCAGCGGCTGCGACGGCTGCCACATGTCGCCGGGCCAAGACGATCCGCTCCGGCTCGGCGGCGGCCGGCCGGTGAAGACCCCGTTCGGCACGTTCTATCCCCCCAATATCTCCCCCGATCTCAAGGACGGCATCGGCGCCTGGAGCGCGCGCGACTTCGCACGGGCGCTGCTGATCGGCGTTTCGCCGCGGGGCGAACATTATTATCCCGCCTTTCCCTATACGTCCTATCAGCGCATGTCGTCGACGGACGTGCGCGATCTCTTCGCCTTCTTGCGCACGCTGCCCGCGGTTTCGGGACGGGCGCCGGCGCACGCGGTCGCTTTTCCCTTCACGATCCGCCGGGCCATCGGCCTGTGGAAGCGGCTCTATCTCGGCCGGCGCGCCTTCGCCGACGCGCCGGGTCGCGACGCGGCATGGAAGCTCGGGCGCTATCTCGTTCTGGGACCCGGACATTGCGCGGAATGTCACTCGCCGCGCAGCTCGCTAGGCGGAATCCTGCCGCTTCGGCGGCTGACCGGCGGTCCCCTTCCCGACGGCAAGGGCAGGGCGCCCGATATCACCGCCGCCGGACTGCGGAACTGGTCGCGGGCGGACATTGCCGAAGCGCTTTCCAGCGGCTTCACGCCCACTGGCGATACGCTCGGCGGGATGATGGCGCCGGTGGTGCGCAACACTGCTGAATTGCCTGCTTCCTATCGCGAGGCCATCGCCGAATACCTGAAGAGCCTCACCCCGGAAAGCCGCGCGTTCGGCGGATGATTGTCGGATCAAGCCGGCGCGAACGCCTCGACGCGAATCCGTTCGATCATCGCGCGCACGCCATTGGAGCGTTGCGGCGTCAGATGCTGTTCGAGCCCGAGTTCGCGGAACGTCGCCCTGGCGTCGATCGCAAGAATCTCCTCGGGCGTGCGGTCGGAGAACAGCGCGATGGCGATCGCCACAAGTCCGCGCACGAGATGCGAATCGCTGTCGCCGCGAAAATGCAGGATGGTCCGGCCGGCCGAATCCTCGAGGGTCTGGCGTTCGAGCCACACCTGACTGACGCAGCCGCGCACCTTGTTGGCGTCGTTGTGGGCGGCTTCGCTCAGCGGTTCGAGCGAGCGGCCGAGCTCGATGACATAGCGATACCGGTCCTCCCACTCGTCGAGGTAGGCGAAATCGGCACGGATGGTTTCGATCGAGGTCAGGGCGCGCTCGTGAATGAAGTGGAACGCCCGCCTTATACTCCTTTTTGGCCCCCGACGGCCAGCCTCGCGGTCGCGCTTTGCGGACGGCGCGCGCCGGGGCCGCGCCAAGGCGGCAGGCGATCGACTGGGGAGAGCGTGTCGACCGAGGGCCGCCTCGTCCGGACCGACGGCTTCGAGCGTATCGCGGCCGTGTCGCCGCCTTGCGCCTGTGGCGCATCGAACGTCCCGCGCAAAACCTCGCGGGCAATCATGGAGGCCGCTTCCCCATTGAGGGCTCGCGCCGCCACGCCCGAGGCGAGCGCGTCGCGCGCCGCAGGAACGGCGTCCGCCAATTGGGCGTCGCCCCACGGCATCGCGTGGAAGACGAGACCCAGCCAAAAAGCCGATCGCAGAACAAAACCCATGAGCTTCGAGCCGAGAGTCGCCGCCGGGCAGAATAGCGGCGAGGTTCACCCTAGCGCGTCCGGCTTGATCTCTCGTGCCGAGAACGTCACGCATTCGACGGCTTCGATTAACTCCGCCGCAACGTCGAAACGCCGCGCGGCAACGATTTGGAAACCATGACCGCAGGCAATTGACGTCGCCGGGCCTCAATGGGGCGCGGGAGGGGGAGCGGACAGCCGGCTTTAGGGTTGATTTAAGGGGGGGCTGGGATCGTTCCCTCGTGGTCGAATTGACCCGCAGGTCGCGGAGGCCGAGGTTCGTGCTCCCAATCTCAATCGCAAAAGCGCGGCGGCGCCTCGAGGAACTCATCCATCCCGACGCCCGCGTCTCCCACGTTGAGCGCGCCCGCCACGAGCTCTTCATATTGGCTCGAGCGGCGACCCTCGCGCTGGTCGCCGTCTTCGTTCCGCGCTATCTCGCTTCGGTTGGCGCTGGCGCGGTCTGGCAGATCGGCGCTGTCGTCTGGCTGATCGCGCCCCTTGCGGCCATTGCGCATCTCTCGCGGACAGGAAACCTGCTCGAAGCTCAGCTCGTGTCGCTGTTCGCGCTCGTTCTGCTCGCCTTGATCGTGACGGCAGGCGCGGGGTTGTCGCCGGAGTTGAGCCTCGGCTGGTTGATGCTGCTTCCGCTCGAAGCCGCGATTTCCGGCTCGTCCTCGTTGTTGAGATTCGCGAGCCTGCTTGCGCTGGCGGCCCTCCTCGCCGTCGTCGGCGCGGAGAACGCCGGTCTGATCCGGCTGGCGACGCCAGTGAGCGCCGTCGCGCTCGCCGCGCCGGCCGCCGCTTACGCCGCGCTGCACCTGGTGGGCGGGCGCAAGATGCGACTCGCCCGCGGCATCGAAATTGCCAATTCCAAGCGTTATCAGGTTCTTTCGGACGCCCTCGGCGATCTCGTCATGCGCCACGAAGCCGGCGGCGGGGTGATGTCGGCGAGCGGCGACGCCCAGGCCTTGTTCGGCCTCGCCGCCGAGAGCCTTCTCGGTCGCGGCTTCTTCAACCGCATTCATGTGGCCGACCGCCCCGCTTACCTGCACACAATCGATACGGCCGCGCAGCGCGACGGGACGGTGACCGCGACCGTGCGCCTACGCACCGGCGAAGTCGCGAGATCGGCCGCTGGTTACGACGAACCGATTTTCGCCTGGGTGGAAATCCGCGTTCACCGGTTCGGCCCCGACTCCAGCGACGGCCTGGCCGGCCGCGACGGCGCCGCCGCGATGTCCGTGGTGCGCAACGTCACCGACGCCAAGACCGCCGAGCAAAGGCTGGAGGCGGCGCGCGCCGAGGCCGAACTCGCCAATTCCTGGAAGGACCGGCTGCTGGCCAATGTCAGCCATGAATTGCGGACGCCGCTCAATGCGATCCTGGGCTTTTCGGAAATGCTCGGAGATCCCGAGCTGGCGCCGCGTGAGGCCGCCAGACAGCGCGAATACGCCAAGATCATCCACGCGTCGGCCGACCACCTTCTTTCCATGGTCAATCTGATCCTCGACACTTCGAAGATCGCCGCGGGCAAATTCACCCTCGCGCCCGAGCCATTCGAGATCGCGCCCCTGATCGCCGACTGCTGCGACATGCTTCGGCTCAAAGCCGAGGCGGGCAAGGTCGAATTGCAGCGGACCCCGCCGAACGGCGCGGCCGAATTGGTCGCCGACAAGCGCGCCTGCCGGCAAATCCTGATCAATCTCCTGTCCAATGCCGTGAAATTCACCGAGCCCGGCGGCCGTGTCGCTGTCAGCGCCGAAATCGTCGGCGATTGCGCACATATTCAGGTCACCGACACGGGGATCGGCATTCCCACCGAATTCCTGCCTCGGCTCGGCGATCCCTTCTTCCAGGTCCGCGCCGACTACGACCGGGGCTTCGAAGGGGCGGGATTGGGGCTGTCGCTGGTGCGCGGGCTGGTTGGATTGCACGGCGGCGCCGTGTTGCTCGAAAGCGTCGCGGGCGTCGGCACGCGCGTCACCGTGCGTCTGCCGCTCGTTTGCCGCCCCGAGCAGAGGCCTGGCCGCGCCGCGGCGGCGTCTCTGGAAACCGCGTCCAATTTCGGCCATCGCGCGGCGCCACATACTTTCGCTTTGGTCCAGGAGAAAAAGATTGCCTGAGGCGTTGGCGCGCATGCGAAACGATTCCGTTCTCTCGAGAGCCGTGCGCTCGGGGTCGCGAACGGGAGAAGCGAGCTTCGTCGTCTCGGTGTTTCGGCGACTGCGCGCGATGCCCGCGCGCGGCTATGCGGGTGCCGCGCTGGCGGCCGTGCTGACGGGCATCGTCGTCAATGCGCTGACGCTCCAGCACGAGCGCCACCCCGCCCCGTTCTTCGCCGCGCCGAGGCAGGCAGTCCGGCCGGCGCCGCGCGCCGCGACCCCCACCTCCCCGGCGGAGAAGCCCGAAGAGCCGGCGCCCGCCCCCGTGCTGCCGCCGGTCAGGCCGGCCGATTTGGCGGACGGCGTCGAGTCCCCGCCGAAATTCCGCCGCAGCGACGCGATCGGCGACATCTTGCGCGAGGAATCCGGCAAAGAGGCCCAGAGATCGATTCTCGCGGCGCAGAACGCGCTCATCAAGCTCGGGTATTCCGTGCGAGCCGATGGGCTCCCGAGCGCGGCGACGTCGACGGCGTTGCACGAATTCGAGCGCGCCCACTCGCTTCCCCTATCGACGGAGGTCACGCCGCATCTGCTGAGGCGTCTAGCCGCCGCGGCCAACGCCGCCGAGCGTTAGCGCCCATGCGGCTCAGATCGGACATTTGGGTCTCCGCCTACCTCAGGCGCGTGGCGGTCGAGGGCGCGTTCGCGGCGTTGCGCCGCCGGGGGGCAGCCGAAGCGGGCGCGATCTACGTCAAGGTCGACCATCTCGATGGGCGCGCGGCCCTGTTCGAACCGGCGCCGCAGTCTGAAGTCGCCGAGCAAGGCGTGGAGCGGCTGTGGGCTCGCGCGCACAAGGACGAATGGGTCGACGCCGGCGCCGTGGAAAACCGGATGGCGCGGGAGATCGCCTTCGATCCGGATCTTTGGCTGATCGAGGTCGAGGATCGCCAGGGTCGGTGCTGGCTCGATCTGGCGGCGTAGTAGAGTGCGTCGTAGAGGAAGCACTTCCGTCAAAACCTTATCGTTGCCTTAACCATCTGTCGCAACAAGCGTTTCACTATAAAAGTGTAATGATTGACTTAACCGTGCGTGATCTGCGTATCGTTAGATTGACGCTACTCCAAAACTTGCCGCCAGCGGCTAGTCATGGAGGGACTTCCTCAACCGGAGCAAAATTCATGATCACGCGACTAAAGGCGTTTGCCGCCGATGAAGTCGGCGCGACCGCGATCGAATACGCGCTAATTGCGTCCTTGATTGCTGTCTTCATTATCGGCGCTCTGTCGGTTCTCGGCACGAGTTTGAGCAGCGAATTCGGCGAAGTCAGCGGCGCCCTCAAATAGGGTAAAGCGAATCGACGGGCCTCGTGCAGGCTGCCGACGGCCTGCCCGCCGGCGCCTCTTTTCTTTTCGCCAGCGATGGAAGTAACCGCGGAGCAATGTTTCGCCGCTAAAATGGACAGTCGCGACCTCTCGATCACGACTGGCGGACCATGGCTGCGACAATCTTGATCCCGATGACAATCGTCTTCTTTCCCGCCGCGATGGCGATGGCGGCGTCGATGGATCTCATCACAATGACGATTCCAAACCGCATTTGCGCGGCCCTCGCGCTCGGCTATTTCGTGCTGGCCGTCGCGGTCGGAGTCCCGTTCGGCATGATCCTGATCAATCTGTCCTGCGGCGTGGCGGTGCTGGTTATGATGTTCACGTTGTTCGCCCTCGGTTGGATCGGCGGCGGCGACGCCAAACTCGCCGCGGCGACGTCCCTCTGGCTCGGCTGGGGCATGATTGCCGACTACGGGCTGACTGCTGCCCTCTACGGCGGCGCGCTCACGCTCGTCATTCTCTTCGGACGTCGCTTCGTCCTGCCGCCCTGGCTATCCCGCCATGTCTGGATCGCGCGGCTCCACGACCGCAAGTCGGGCGTCCCCTATGGCATCGCACTCGCCGCAGCGGGAATGATGCTTTACCCCCATACGCAGATTTGGCAGGCGGCGGCGAGTCTCTGATCGCTACGCTCCTGTAGCGAGAGGCGCCGCTAACCGCTTTATATTTCGGTAATCACTTAGATACGCCTGGTTAACCGTAATTTGACGATTGCCTGCTCTTATGGCCTTCGCGCTGCGTTCCAAGGCGCGAAAAGGGCTTGAGTTCATGAACAAACTGCAAATCGCGGTTCTTGGCGCGACCGTTGTCGCCTTCGGCGCGGCTTATGTTCTGTTCAACAATTCGGCGCCGCCGCCCCCTCCCCGCGTCGTCCAGGCACCCAAGGTCGAAACGGACGAGGTCCTGGTGGCCGCGCAGGACCTCCCGATGGGCGCCCAGCTCAACGACGCCTCGGTGACCTGGCAAGTCTGGCCGAAAGCCGCGGTGTCCGAATACATGATCGTCAAAACGAGCTCCCCGACGGTCCTGGCGGAGGTCAAAGGCTCCATGACGCGCGAGCCGTTTTTGCGCGGCGAGCCGATGCGCCGGGACAAGCTCGTCAAGGGCGGCGCCGGCTTCATGTCCGCGATCCTGCCGTCGGGCATGCGCGCGGTCGCGATCAAGATCGACAACGTCGGCGATTCCTATGCCGGCGGCTTCATCCTGCCCAATGACCGTGTCGACGTCATCGCGATCTACCACGACGACGACGCGACGAAAGCCCGGGGCGTGCCGGTCATCGGCGCGCGAACGATCCTCGCCAATGTCCGCATTCTCGCCATCGGGCAGAACATTCAAGAAGAGAACGGCAAGAAAGTCGTTGTGGGGGCCAACGCGACGCTGGAGCTCGATCCGGCACAGGCCGAATTGATCATCCTCGCGCAGCAGACCGGCAACGCGAACTTGCATCTCGTCCTTCGCAGCCTGGCCGACAGCTCTGGCGAGACCACGACGGTCGGCGATTCCGGCGCCGGCTCCGATAGTTTGACGATCGTGCGCTTCGGCGCCCCGCAGACGGCGGCGCGCTGATGGCGGGGGCGCTCATGGCAAAGTTCGAGGGTGAGGCTAGCCGTATGAAAAAACATCGCTTCGCGAGTCGCTCCGCGCTTTCGGTCGGCGCTTTGCTAGCGTTCCTCGTCCTCGCGCCGCAAACGCCGGCGCTGTCCGCGGATTCCGGCGCCGGGTCGTCGCTGACCCTCGCCGAGGGCGCCGTCAAGAGCCTGCAACTCGGCGTCGGCAAATCCGTGATCGTCGACCTTCCCGAGAACGCCGCCGAAATTTTTGTCGGCTCGCCCAAGGTCGCCAACGCGGTGGTGCGCTCGGCCCGCCGAATGTTCGTGTCCACGATCGCGCCGGGTCAGACGACAATTTTCGCGCTCGCCGCGGACGGCCGCAAGATCGCCGTGCTCAACATTTCCGTCGGCCGCGACGTCGCCGAACTGACGACCTTGCTCGACGCCGCGATTCCGGGCAACGACATCCATGTTCGGACCGTCGCCGAATTCGATCATCCTCACGGGGTCGGTCGCCTCGGCCGGCGAGGCGCAAAAAGCCTACGACATCGCGACGGGTTTTCTCAGCGCCGCCGACCTCGCCACCGGCGGCCCGAGCGGCGGCGGCGGCTCGCCGGCCGGGACGAGCATCTCGGTCACGACGGCTACCTCGACCGCGCCGGGCGGCACGCCAGGCAAGGTCATCAACTCGCTGACCATCCGTGGCCTAGACCAGGTCAGCCTGCGGGTGACCATCAGCGAAATCCGCCGCGAAATCGTCAAGCAACTCGGCGTCAACATGTCGGGGGTCGGGTCGGGCGCGAACGGTTTCGTCGTCAGCAATCCCTTCACCGTCAACGGCGCGTTGAGCTCGACGGAAGCGACCTTGGGCTGGGTCACGGCGGGGCAAGGCCTGACAGCCACGCTGCAGGCCTTCGAACGCCAGGGCGTCGCGCGAACGCTCGCCGAGCCGACGGTCACCGCCGTCTCAGGGGAAAGCGCGAAGTTCCTCGCCGGCGGCACGGTCCCGATCTCCAACGGCGAAACCTGCACCAACGGCGTCTGCATGCTGAGCATCATTCAGCAACCCTATGGCGTCACCCTGAATTTCACGCCGGTGGTTCTTTCGCCGGGCCGCATCTCATTGCGCGTCGGCACGGAAGTGACCGATATCGACACGTCGACGCAAATCACCATCGACAACACCTCGATCCCCGGCTTCCGCACGCGTAGGAACGAAACGACCGTCGAATTGCCGTCGGGCGGGTCGATCGTCACGGCCGGCCTCATCTCGACGAAGACGCAGCAGGCGATCAACGGGGTGCCCGGTCTGATGAACCTGCCGGTTCTCGGGGCGCTGTTCCGCTCGCGCGACTACCTGCGCGACGAGACGGAGCTGCTCATCGTCGTCACGCCCTACATCGTGCATGCGATCGATCCGCGCGAGGTCGTGCGTCCGGAGGGGAACTTCGCCGAAGCGAGCGATCCGCAGGCCTGGCTGCTCGGGCGCGTCAATCGAATTTATTCGAGCTCGGGCGCCTTGCAGCCCATGCCCGGCTACTCCGGCAAGGTTGGATTCATCACCGACTGAGCGAAGACGACACCATGCCGCGACGCCCTTTGAACGAGAGTCCCAACATGTCGAGGAACCCGACCCAACGTCCTTCGCGAAACCCGCCCTTCGGCTGGGTCTTGCTCGCTGGCCTCGCGGCCTTGCCGCTCGCGGGCTGTGTCGACTATGCCTCCAACGACGGGGTCCCGCAGGGCGATTATCATGAGCGCCATCCGATCGTGCTCGCCCAAGCGCCGACGACGCTCGACGTCTATCCCGTCGGCGGCGGCGGCCTCGATTCGCAGTCGGTGGCCGAAATTCGCAACTTCGCCCGGCGCTATCGCGCCTTGGGCACGAGCCAGATCACCATTCTTGCGCCGGCGGGGCAACGCGAGAGAAATAGTCGGATCATCAATCAGATTCGCCGCACCTTGGCGTCCACCGGCTTGCGCGGCTATCTCGGCGTCGGCGTCTATCCCGTCGCCGACGCGACGCGCGCATCGCCGGTGCGCCTGATATTTCAGGGCCTGAAGGCCGTCGTGCCGACGCCGTGCGGCCAATGGCCGAGCGATCTTGCGTCGGGCGGTTCGCTCGACACCTGGAAGAACGAACAATACGAGAATTTCGGCTGCGCGACCCAGGCGGTGCTCGCCGCCCAGGTCGCCGATCCGCGCGACCTCGTCCAGTCGCGTCCGATCGATCCGCCCGACGTGGCAATGCGGATGCGCGCGATCGGCGATGTGCGCAACGGCCAAGACCCCGGGACCCAGTGGAAGACCCAACTCACGCCGATCGGCCAAGTCGGAGGGGGAGGCTGACCATGCGCGTTCAGGCAGTGGAAACGGCCGAGACGGTTGCGGCTCCGCGGGCGACGATCCCGCAAATCGATCCCGTTCCCCGCGTGTCCATACAGGCCTTTTGCGAGACGCCTGAGACCGCGGCGGTCGTGCAGGCTGCGATCGGCGATCGGCGCATGAGCAAGACTCATGTCAAACAGAACATGGGCGGTGCGGCCGCCGCCGTCGAGGCGTACCGCAACGCTCCGACGCCGAACGTGATCGTGCTCGAAGCGACCGCGAACCGCGATGCGCTGATCGCGCAGCTCGACGAGCTCTCGCAATATTGCGACGCCGGAACCAAGGTTGTCATCCTGGGCAAAGTCAACGACATCGTGCTCTACCGGCAGTTGATGGCGCGCGGGGTGAGCGAGTATCTGGTCGCCCCTTTCGATGCGGTCGAATTCGTCCAGGCGATTTCGCACCTCTTTCGCGCGCCCGGCGCCAAGCCGCTGGGCCGGGTGATCTCCGTCATCGGCGCCAAAGGCGGCGTCGGAGCGTCGACTGTCGCGCACAATCTTTCCTGGGCGCTCGCCACCGGCCTCGAAATGGCGACGGTCATCGCGGATTTCGATCTCGGCTTCGGCACGGCCGGCCTCGACTACAACCAGGATCCGCCCCAAGGCGTCGCCGAGGCGGTGTTCGCGCCGGAGCGCGTCGACGGGACCCTTATCGATCGCCTTCTTTCCAAGTGCGGCGACAACTTGCATTTGCTGGCGGCGCCGGCGACGCTCGATCGCCTCTACGATTTCTCGGAGACATCGTTCGATTCAGTCGTCGATACGATGCGCGCCTCCTCGCCCTGGATCGTTCTCGACATTCCGCACGCCTGGACCGGGTGGACGCGACGCATGCTCGTCGCCTCGGACGAAGTCGTCGTCGTCGCCGGTCCGGATCTCGCCAATTTGCGTAACGCCAAGAACATCATCGACAACATCCGCGGCTCGCGCCCGCACGACCATCCGCCTCGTCTCGTCATCAACGGCGTCGGTATGCCCAAGCGTCCCGAGATCTCCGTGGCCGACTTCGCCAAGACCGTGGAAGCGGAGCCATTCGCGGTGATCCCACACGACGCCAAGCTGTTCGGCGCGGCGGCCAACAACGGGCAGATGATCGCGGAAATCGACGCCAAGGGAAAAGTCGCCGAAATCTTCGCCGATCTGGCCAACGAGGTGGCAGGTCGCGGCGAGGCGCGCAAAGCCAAGCGGGGCCTTCTCGATCCGTTCCTCGCGAAATTGATCCGAAAGAAATAAGTGCCGCGTCCCACGACACGAAAAGCGTCGGCGCTCGCGGTCGGCGCCTCGCCCGGCGGCGGCAGACGCAGGAAGACAGACCATGTTTGGTAAGCGTTCCAATCCGGGATTGAGCGTCCCGCCGCCGGCGACGGCCGTTGGCGCGCCCGCGCCCCGCCTGGACACGGCTAAATCCCAGGCCAGCGCCGAGGTGTCGTCCGCGCCGCAAGCCGAGCGCCGGTCGGACAGCTATTTCCAGACCAAGTCGATGATCTTCGGCGCGCTGATCGAGGCGATCGATCTGGCGGCGTTGGCCAAGCTCGATCCCGAGAGCGCGCGCGAGGAAATCCGCGACATCGTCCACGAAATTGTGACGATCAAGAATCTGGTTCTGTCGATTTCCGAGCAGGAGGATCTGCTCGACGACATCTGTAACGACGTGCTCGGCTTCGGGCCGCTCGAACCGCTGCTGTCGCGCGACGACATCGCCGACATCATGGTCAACGGGCCGACGCGCTGCTTCATCGAAGTTGGCGGCAAGATCCAACTGACCAACATCCGGTTTCGCGACGCCGCTCAATTGATGAACATATGCCAGCGCATCGTCAGCCAGGTCGGCCGCCGCGTCGACGAGGCTTCGCCGATCTGCGACGCGCGCCTGCTGGACGGTTCGCGCGTCAACGTCATCGCGCCGCCGCTGGCGATCGACGGCGCGGCGTTGACGATCCGCAAATTCAAGAAGGACAAGCTCACCCTCGATCAACTCACGCGCTTTGGCTCGATCTCGCCAACCGGCGCGGAAATCCTCAAGATCATCGGCCGCGTCCGCTGCAACATCATCATTTCCGGCGGCACCGGCTCCGGCAAGACGACATTGCTCAATTGCCTGACCAATTACATCGAGCCCGACGAGCGGGTCATCACCTGCGAAGACGCCGCGGAATTGCAGTTGCAGCAACCCCATGTCGTGCGTCTGGAAACGCGTCCGCCCAATCTCGAAGGCGCCGGGCAGGTCACGATGCGCGATCTCGTGAAGAATTGCCTGCGCATGCGGCCGGAGCGGATCATCGTCGGCGAAGTGCGCGGACCGGAAGCCTTCGATCTTCTGCAGGCGATGAACACCGGTCACGACGGCTCGATGGGCACGCTGCACGCGAATTCCCCGCGCGAGGCGCTCAGCCGCGTCGAATCGATGATCACGATGGGCGGCTATTCCCTGCCCTCGAAGACGATTCGCGAAATGATCACGTCCTCCGTCGACGTCATCGTCCAGGCCGCGCGCCTGCGTGACGGATCGCGGCGCATAACCCACATTACGGAGGTGATGGGGATGGAGGGCGACGTGATCATCACCCAGGATCTGTTCGTCTACGACATCCTGGGCGAGGACGCGCAAGGCAAGCTCAAGGGCCGGCATCGGTCGACCGGCATCGGCCGACCGCGCTTTTGGGATCGCGCGCGTTATTTCGGCGAGGAGCAGCGCCTCGCCGCGGCGCTCGACGCCTCGGAAGTCATTGAAGCGCCGTAGGGCTTCAACAGGTTAAGGACCGGAGCGATGGTCAACAACACGATGCTGGCGGCGGGCTGTGCGATCCTCGCGTTCGCGGGTCTCGCGTTCGCGTTCGTCGGCGGCGATTCGCGGGCGGAGAAGCGGCGCGCGGCGGTCAAGAAGACCGAGCCCAAAACCAACGCCGCCGCCGGCGCCGTCGACAGGGCGGCGAAGAAGAAGCAGATCGCGGAAAACATCAGGGATCTCGAAAAGAAGTCGAAACGCAAGGGTCCCGACCTGCAAGGGCGCATCGAGCAGGCGGGACTGGCGATCTCGCGTCAGCAGTTCATGATCATGTTCGCCGCCATCGCCGTCGTGCTCGGCGGCCTCGTCTATTTGAAATCGAGAAGCCCGCTGGTGGCGGTTCTGGTCGTGGCGATGAGCGCCCTTGGCCTGCCGAACTTCGTCCTCGCTCGCCTTCGCGCCCGCCGCATCAACAAGTTCGTCACGATACTTCCCAATGCGCTGGACATCATCGTCCGCGGCGTCAAGGCCGGCCTTCCGCTCGGCGACACGTTGCGCATCATCGCCAACGAGTCGCCCGAACCCGTCCGCTCGGAGTTCCGCAAAATCATCGAGGCGCAGGCGCTCGGCGTGCCGTTGCCGGAAGCGGTGGAGAAAATGGCGCACCGCGTGCCGGTCAGCGAGACGAATTTCTTTTCGATCGTCATTGGCATCCAGAACAAGGCCGGCGGCAATCTTTCGGAGGCGATCGGCAACTTGTCGCGCACTCTGCGCGAGAGAAAGAAAATGAAGGGAAAGATCGGCGCCATGTCGATGGAGGCGAAGGCGTCCGCCATCATCATCGGCGCGGTTCCCTTCATCGTCACCGGCCTGCTCTATCTGTCGTCGCCCAGGTATATCGAACTGCTGTGGACGACGCAGCACGGCCGCGTTGTCGCGGCGATCGCCATATTCTGGATGAGCATCGGCGTCGTCATGATGAAGAAAATGATCAACTTCGATTTCTGATCGGACGAACGCGATGCTGGACGACGTCATCAACAAATTGGGTAATGGGCATTTCATCGCGATCCTGCTCGCCGCGCTCGGCTGCGCGGCGACGGTGCTGACGGTGGTCGTGCCGATGCTGCAGACGGACAACCTGTCGCGCCGAATGAAGGCGGTCGGCTCCGAGCGGGAACGCATCCGCTTGCGCGAGCGCGAGAGGATGACGGCCAGCCAAGGCAAGACGCAATTGCGCGTCAAGCCGAGCACCATGCTCAAGAACATCGTCGACACGCTCAATCTGACGAGTTGGCTGAGCACTGAGAAAGCCAAGGAGACCCTGGCGCGCGCCGGGTTCCGCGGCGCCGGCGCCGAATACACTTTCGTCACGTTTCGCCTGGTCGCGCCGATCGTGTTCGCCGTGGTCGCGGCGGTCTACATCTTCCTCGTCGCCAAATGGACTCAGCCGCTGCCGATGCGAATCTGCTACGTCATGTTCGCGATGTATCTAGGCGTCAAGGCGCCGGAGCTCTATCTGCGCAATTCGACCACCAAGCGGCAAAAGTCCCTCGAGCGCGCCTATCCCAACACGCTCGATCTCATGTTGATCTGCGCCGAATCGGGCATGTCGATCGAACATTCCGTGCGCAAGGTGAGCGTGGAAGTCGGCATCGAGAGCATCGAAATGGCCGAGGAACTGACCCTGCTGGCGGCGGAGATGTCCTATCTCCAGGATCGGCGCACCGCCTTTGAAAACCTCAACGCCCGCACCGGGCTCGAATCGGTTCGTTCCCTCACCACGGTCCTGATCCAGTCCGAACGCTACGGCACGCCGCTGGGCGCCGCGCTGCGCGTGCTCAGCCAGGAGAGCCGCGATCATCGCATGAACGCGGCGGAAAAGAAGGCGGCCTCGCTGCCGCCGACGCTCACGGTGCCAATGATTCTTTTCTTTCTGCCTGGCCTCTTCGCCGCGATCCTGACGCCGGCGGCCATTCAGATCAACCATTGGAATTGACGGACCAGCGCCGGGGATCGTTGATTTCCATTGCGCGACGCAGCGCGCCGACGCATGATTCCGTATGCGTCGCGAGACTTCCCGATTGTCTGCCCGTCTTGATCCGAACTTCCCCGAAGCCGCCCCCGCCATTCCAGCGCGGAGCCTTTCGTCGCGAGCCTCCGCCGGCGCGGAGGCGCGCTACCTCAAAGGCCTGAACGAGGAGCAGCGCAGGGCCGTCGAGGCGCTCGACGGGCCGGTGCTCGTGCTCGCCGGGGCCGGCGTCGGCAAGACGCGCGTCCTGACCACGCGCATCGCCCATATCGTCGCCACCGGCCGCGCCAGGCCGCACGAGATTCTCGCCGTCACTTTCACCAACAAAGCGGCGCGCGAAATGCGCGAGCGCGTCGGCGTCCTGACCGGCGTGGTCGAAGGCATGCCCTGGCTGGGCACGTTCCATTCCATCGGCGTCAAGATCTTGCGCCGTCACGCCGAATTGGTGGGGCTCAAGCCGAATTTCACCATCCTCGACACCGACGACCAGATCCGTCTCCTCAAGCAGATCCTGCAGGCGGAGAATATCGACGACAAACGCTGGCCGGCGCGCGCGCTCGCGAGCCAAATCGACTCCTGGAAGAATCGCGGCCTCGATCCCGCGCACGTCCCCCAGGGCGAAGCGAGCGCTTTCGCCAACGGTCGCGGCGGCGCGCTCTATAGCGCGTATCAGGAGCGCCTCAAGGGACTGAACGCCGTGGATTTCGGCGACCTGCTGCTCGAAAGCCTGCGGGTCTTTCGCGAGCAAGCGGAGATTCTCGCCCAATACCAGAATCGCTGGCGCTACATTCTCGTCGACGAATATCAGGACACCAACGTCGTCCAGTATCTGTGGCTGCGGCTCCTCGCGCAGGGGCATCGCAATCTCTGCTGCGTCGGCGACGACGATCAGTCGATCTACGGCTGGCGCGGCGCCGACGTCGACAACATCCTTCGCTTCGAGCACGATTTTCCCGGCGCCACGGTCATCCGTCTCGAACGAAACTACCGTTCGGGCGCCCATATCCTCGCCGTGGCCGCGGGGCTGATCGCCCACAACCGCAACCGCCTGGGCAAAACGCTCTATACCAGCGCCGAGGCTGGCGACAAGCCGACCGTGAGCGGCCTCTGGGACAGCCAGGAGGAGGCGCGCGTCATCGGCGACGAGATCGAGACGGCTCAACGCGCCGGCGTTCCGCTCGACGAGATCGCCATCCTCGTGCGCGCCTCGTTCCAAATGCGCGAGTTCGAAGAGCGGTTCATCGCGCTCGGCGTCCCCTACAAGGTAATCGGCGGCCCGCGATTTTACGAACGGGCGGAAATTCGCGACGCTTTGGCCTATTTGCGCTGCGTCGCGCAGCCGGACGACGATCTCGCTTTCGAGCGCATCTACAACCTGCCCCGGCGCGGCCTCGGGGAAGCGACGCTGAATCTGCTGCACGCCTATCGCCGGAGCGCCGGCGTTTCGCTCATGCGCGCGGCGCGCGTGCTCGTCGAGAGCGAGGAGCTCAAGGCGCGGCCGCGCCAGATCCTGCGCGACCTGCTGCGCAGCTTCGAGCGCTGGTCGGATCTGGTCGAACTCGACGCCACATGAGGAACTCGCCCAGACGATCCTCGAGGAGAGCGGCCTCATCGACATGTGGAAGGCGGAGCGCACCGCCGATGCCGCCGGACGGCTGGAGAATCTGAAGGAATTCGTCCGCTCGATGGGCGAGTTTCCGACGCTTGCGGCGTTCCTCGAGCACGTCTCGCTGGTGATGGAGGTCGAGAGCGGCGAAGGCGGCGAGCGCGTTTCGATCATGACCCTGCACGCCGCCAAGGGCCTCGAATTCGACATGGTGTTCCTGCCGGGCTGGGAGGAAGGCCTGTTTCCCCATCAACGCGCGCTCGACGAGAACGGACGCGCGGGGCTCGAGGAGGAGCGGCGGCTCGCCTATGTCGGGATCACGCGCGCGCGCCGCAACGTCAAGATCTATTTCGCCGCCAATCGTCGCGTGCGCGGGCTATGGCAGACGTCGCTTCCCTCGCGTTTCGTCGACGAACTGCCGGAGGACCACGTCGACGTGGTCGAAGCTGCGAGCGCGGCGCACGGCGGCTACGGCGTCTCCCGCTTCGAGCGCGACACGTCGTTTTCGTCGCGCTATGAAACGCCGGGGTGGCGGCGCGCCCGCGAGAGTGCTGCGCGACAGGACGCCGCGGCGCCGGCGACGTCGCGGGTCATCGAGGGTCAGGTGATTTCGCGGACGAACGCCGCGTCGGCCTTCGCCGCGGGCGCCCGCGTGTTCCACGTCAAGTTCGGAAACGGCAGCGTCGTCGCGGTCGATGGCCCGAAGCTCACGGTCGATTTCGACCGCGCGGGCCGGAAGATGGTGCTCGACAGCTTCGTCAGCCAGACGGGCTGAACTTTCGCTCAGGCCGCCTTCGACTTCGGCTGCACTGCGGCGGCGTAGTCGTCGATCAGCGCCGCGGTCAGCGCCCCGGGCGCGTATTTATGCGGGCCGATCTCGCCGACCGGCGTCACCTCGGCCGCGCTTCCCGTGATGAAGCATTCGCTGAACGTCGGCAGCTCCTCCGGCATGATCCGCCGTTCGGCCACCTCGACGCCGCGCCGCCGGGCGAGTTCGATCACCGTCCGCCGCGTGACGCCGTCGAGAAAACAATCGGCCGTCGGCGTATGCAGCGCGCCGTCCTTGATAAAGAAAATATTGGCGCCGGTGCATTCCGCGACCCGGCCCTGCCAGTCCAGCATGAGGGCGTCGGCATAGCCGCGCCGCTCCGCGCGATGTCTGGAGATCGTGCAGATCATATAGAGACCCGCGGCCTTGGAGTGCGCCGGGGCCGTCGCCGGGTCGGGCCGCCGATACTCGGCCATGTCGAGCCGGATGCCCTTCATGCGCTGCGCCGGATCGAAATAGCTCGCCCATGGCCAGGCCGCTATGCCGAGATGGATGGCGTTGTGCTGCGCCGAAACGCCCATCATCTCGGAGCCGCGCCAGGCGATCGGACGGACGTAGGCGTCGACGAAATCGTTCTTGGCGAGAACGAGCGCCTTGGCGGCGTCGATCTCGGCGACGCTCCAGGGGACCTCGAAATCGAGAATGCGCGCCAATTCCTTCAAGCGCTCGGAATGCTGGGTCGACTTGAAGATCGCCCCGCCATAGGCCCGCTCGCCCTCGAAAACCGCGCTGCCGTAATGCAATGCATGGGTGAGCACGTGGACTTTGGCGTCGCGCCAGGGCGTCAGATGGCCGTCGAACCAAATCCAGCCGTCTCGATCGTCGAATGTCGGGCCCGCCATGGCCTACACCTCGTCTCGCAAGGGGCGGTTTTGATTTTGTCCCCGCCCGGATTAAATAGCCGCGCCGCTTTCGTGCCGCCATTTCCTAGCAGGAGCGCTAAAATATGTCAACAATGCTGACCTAATGGGCGAGTCGCCACGCCTGAGCGCCAAGCCGAGCAGCCGCTCCGCATCCGAGCGCGAAGTTGCGCCGATGTACGATCTCATCGAGCTGTTCTTCTTCGCCTATCGCGATTTTGTCGGCGACGCCGATCGACTGCTCGAGGCTTATGATTTCGGCCGCGCCCACCATCGGGTGCTGCATTTCGTCAGCCGGCATCCCGGCTTGACCATCGCGGCGCTGCTCGACATCCTCAAGATCACCAAGCAGAGCTTGAACCGTGTGCTCAAAGAATTGATCGCCAAGAATTTCATCGACGCGCGCGCCGGCGCTCAAGATCGGCGCCACCGGCAGCTCTACGCGACCGAGGAGGGCGAAAAACTGGCTCGCGAACTCGCACAATTGCAGACCCGGCGCTTTTCCGGCGCCATGGAGCGGCTCGGCCCAGGCGGCAAGGACCACGCGGTCGCTTTCCTGACCGCGATGATCGACGCGCCCGAACGCGAGCGCGCCATCGAACTGATCCGCGCCAGCGGCCGGAGGACGGATTGAACGAGGCGCCTTTCGCGCCGCACGACGATGCGGCCCATGTGCTGGTGGTCGACGACGATCGGCGCCTGCGCGACCTGCTGTCCACCTATCTCAGCAAGCACGGCCATCGCGTGACCGTCGCCGCCTCGACTGACGAGGCGCGCGGTTTCCTCGAGAGTCTGTCCTTCGACATCATCGTGCTCGACGTGATGATGCCCGGCGAGAACGGCTTCGCTTTCGCCTCGAGCCTGCGTCTTCGCTCGGAGGTGCCGATCGTGATGCTGACGGCGCGCTCCGAGCCCGCCGATCGGGTTCGCGGCCTGGAGATCGGCGTCGACGACTACCTCGCCAAGCCCTTCGAGCCGCGCGAATTGCTGCTTCGCGTCGGCTCGGTGCTGCGCCGCACGCGGGCGGCCGGAGCGAAAACCGAGGGCGGGGTCGTTCGGTTCGGGCAATTCTGCTTCTCGATGGAGCGGGGCGAGCTGCGAAACGGTGTGGAGGTTGTTCGGCTCACCGAGCGCGAACGCGAGATCCTGCGCCTGCTCTGCGCCAACGCCGGCGCGAGCGTATCGCGCGAGGCGCTGTCGGGACCGGGCGCGGGCGCTCAGGAGCGCACCGTCGACGTGCAGATCAACCGCCTTCGGCGCAAGATCGAGGATGACCCGGCCAATCCCATCTTCCTGCAGACGGCGCGCGGGTCGGGCTATCGCCTGGTCGCCGACGGATGAGCGCGATCGCGCCGACGCCCGCGCTGCGAGCGCTCGTGCAGTTCCGAGAGCTCTGGCGATCGGGCGCCCGCGGCCTTGCCGAACTCCTGCCCAAAGGGCTCTATGCGCGCTCCCTGCTCATCGTCATCGTGCCCATGGTGCTGCTGCAGACCGCGGTCGCCTATGTCTTCATGCAGCGTCATTGGGACCTCGTCACCCATCGCTTGTCCGCCGCCGTCGCACGGGACGTCGGCGCCATCGTCGATCTCTATTCGGCGATCCCGCCGGGCGCCGACGACAAGCGCTTGCGCGTGATCGCCGCCGAACGATTCCGCATGGATGTCGAATCCATGCCGGCCAGCCGGTTGCCGCCTAAAATGCCCAAGACGTTCTTCAGTTCGCTCGATCCGCTGACCCGCGCGTTGCCGGAAGAACTCGCGCAGCAGGTGCGCCTGCCCTTTTGGGTCGATACGGTCGGGCGCTCGGGCCTGATGGAGATCCGCGTCCAATTCGGCGATCGCGTCCTGCGCTTCGTGACGCGCCGCAATCTCGCCTACGAGGCGAACGTCCACATCTTCATCCTATGGATGCTCGGCGCGTCGATCGTGCTGGTCTCGGTGGCGATCCTTTTCCTGCGCAACCAGATCCGTCCGATTCTGCGCCTCGCCGAGGCGGCGGAGGATTTCGGCAAGGGGCGCGACGTGGATTTCTTCCCGCGCGGCGCGCGCGAAGTTCGCCAAGCCGGCTATGCCTTCATCGAAATGAAGCGGCGCATCGAACGCGCCTCGGACCAGCGCACCGCGATGCTCAACGGCGTCAGCCACGACCTGCGCACGATTCTGACCCGCTTCAAGCTGTCGCTCGCGGTCATCGACGAATCCACGGAAACCGAGCCGTTGCAGAAAGACGTCGACGAGATGCGGAGCATGCTCGAAGCCTACCTCGCCTTCGCGCGCGGCGACGCCGGCGAGGCGACGTCGGCGATGGACCTGCGCGACCTGCTCGACGAACTGCGCTGCGACGCCGAGCGCCACGGCGCGCGTGTCGGCGTCGACGCGAAAGGCGACCTCCACGTCAAGGTGCGGCCGGTGGCGCTCAAGCGCTGCCTCGGCAATCTCCTCGCCAACGCGCAGCGCTATGGCGGCACGATCGCGGTCCGCGCCGCGCGCGAGCAGCGCTTCGTCACCATTCACGTCGACGACGACGGGCCGGGGATCGCGCCGGAGCATCGCGAGGACGTTTTCCGGCCGTTCTACCGGCTCGATGAAGCGCGCAATCAGGACGAAGGCGGCAGCGGACTTGGGCTCGCGATCGCGCGCGACATCGCGCGATCGCACGGCGGCGACATCGTCCTGGCCGCGAGCCCGCTGGGCGGTTTGCGGGCGAGCGTCCGCATTCCGACCTGAGCGCCGGTCAGCGCGGGTTCCAGAGGTCGGCTTCTAGGCCAATCAGACCGAGGCGGTGATCCAGCGCGCCAATTCGCTCTTCGGCCCCGCGCCGGTCTTGGTGGCGACGCGCTTGCCGTCCTTGAACACCATTAAGGTCGGAATCGAGCGGATGCCCAATTGAGCGGCGATCTTCGGGTTCTCGTCGACGTTGAACTTGGCGATCTTGACCTTGCCCAGCATCTCGGTGGCGATCTCTTCGAGAGCGGGCGCGATCATCCGACACGGGCCGCACCATTCCGCCCAAAAGTCGACCACGACGGGTTCGCTCGACTGCATGACGTCGGCTTCAAAATTCGCGTCGGTGACTTTGGCGGTGGCGGACATGGCTTCCTCTGAAAGCGAGAGCGGCGGAAAGGCCCGGGATAACGATAGTTAGGAACGACCGGTCGACCCGTCAAGCGGACGCCCGCGATCCTCAGAACAGGCGGCCGCCGTTGGGCGCCCGGAGGTTGGGGCCGATCAACACGACTTCGCCATCCGCATCGGGAAAGCCGAGGGTCAGGACCTCCGACATGAACGGCCCGATCTGGCGGGGAGGAAAATTGACCACCGCCGCGACTTGTCGGCCGACGAGATCCTCGGGCCGGTAGTGGCGGGTGATCTGCGCCGACGATTTCTTCACGCCGATCGTCGGGCCGAAGTCGACGATCAGCCGATAGGCGGGCTTGCGCGCCTGGGGGAACGGCTCCGCCGAGACGATCGTGCCGAGGCGAATGTCGACTTTGAGGAAGTCGTCGAGTGAAATCGTCGGCGGCCGATCGTCGGCGGTCATGGGCAGGCGCTCCCCTCGCATGGTTCAGCGCCCGTTCTCGCGGGGGACAAGGGCGCCGTCAAGCCGTCGAGCCGGCGCTTGACACCGCGCCGCTTGAGACCTAGCCCCCTTGGCGCATGGACACGACCTCCGCCGCCCCGCCCGTTCCGCTCATCGAAGGGCTCGGCGCCATCGCCGGCCGCTACGACGCCATCCTCTGCGACATCTGGGGCGTGCTGCACAACGGCCGGGAGTCCTTTCAGCCCGCTTCCGACGCCTTGGTCGCGTTCCGCCGGCGCGGCGGCGCGGTCGTTCTGGTGACCAACGCGCCGCGCCCGAGCCCCCCAATTCGATCGCAGGTCCTTAGCCTCGGGGTCTCACCCGACGCCTTCGACGCCATCGTCACCTCTGGCGACGTCACGATCGGTCTCATCGCCGAGCGCGGCGCGGCGCCCGTCCACCACATCGGTCCCAGGCGCGATCTTTCCCTGTTCGAGGCGGCGGCGGCCCGGAGCGGCGCGCGGCCGGCGCTGGTCGGCGCCGAGGAAGCAAGCTACGTGCTGTGCACCGGCCTGTTCGACGACGAGGTCGAGATCCCCGACGATTACTCCGAACGGCTGAGCGCCATGGCGGCGCGGGGACTGACGTTCGTCTGCGCCAACCCGGACCTGGTCGTCCATCGCGGCGCCGACCTGATCTATTGCGCCGGCGCTCTTGCGCAGGCCTACGAGGCGCTCGGCGGCAAGACGGTCTATGCCGGCAAGCCGCATGCGCCGATCTACGAGACCGCGCTGGCGGCGGCGAGCGCGGCGCGCCAGGCGCCCCTCGCGCGTTCGCGGGTCTTGGCGATCGGCGACGCGATGCGCACTGATATCGCCGGCGCGGCGGGCCAGGGCCTTGACGCTTTGTTCGTCACCGCCGGCATTCATCGCGAGGATTTGCATGGCGCGGGCGCCGCGGCGGACGAGCGCCAGTTGCAGAACCTGTTCGCGCGCGAAAACCTTCGGCCGGTCGCCGCCACGTTTGCCCTCGCGCCGTGACGCGCGCGCCCGGGGTCCGGAGCGCGCCACGCCTTTTGTCTGATAGTCGGCGGCCGCCAATTTGGGCATAGTCGGGTCGGAAGACGCTCCAGCGAGGACCGCAAGGCGAATGCCGACGCTTCCATTTCAAATCCTCTATTTCGAAGACCTCGCGGTCGGGATGCGCGAGACGCTGCAAAAGTCAGTCGGGATCGAGGACGTGATCCGCTTCGCCGAATTGTCCGGCGATCACAATCCCATCCATCTCAGCGAACATTTCGCCCGGAAGACCCGCTTCGGCGAACGGATCGTCCATGGCCTCTACACCGCGAGCCTTATTTCGGCGGTGATCGGCATGCGCCTGCCCGGGCCGGGCGCGGTCTATATCTCGCAGACCCTGAATTTTCGCGGTCCGGTCAAAATCGGCGACGTCGTCGACGTCAGCGTGGAAGTCGGCGAACTGACGGAAAAAGGTCGTCGGGTGCGGCTTCTCTGCGAGTGCAGAGTGGGCGGCAAGATCGTGCTCGACGGCGAGGGCGTGTTGAGCGTGCCGCCGACCCCGGAGGGAAACGTCGCCGCGTCTTGACCCTTTCGCCGGGCCGGGGCAGGTTCCGCGCCGCTCAGCAGGGACCCGCTTTTGAAACAGGCTCCGCACAATTCCGATTTCGTGCTCGCGATCGACCCGACGCGGCCCCCCCCGGCCCTGGAGAAGGGCGTTTATGCGATCGGCAATTTCGACGGCGTGCATCGCGGTCACGGCGCCGTGATCGCGCGCACCACGGCGCTCGCGGCGGAACGCGGCGGGCCGAGCGCGGTGCTGACGTTCGAGCCCCACCCGGTCGATTATTTCGCCGGACGGCCGGTCGTCTTTCGGCTCACCCCCTTCGCCATCAAGGCCCACGCTCTGCAAACCCTCGGGCTCGACGGGGCGGTGTTCCTGACCTTCGACGCCGCTTTGGCCGGGTTGACGGCGGAAGAGTTCGTCGAGCAGGTTCTGGTCGGCCGGCTCGGCGTCGGCGCGGTCGTCGTCGGCTGGGATTTTCATTTCGGCAAGGCGCGCTCGGGCACGCCGGAATTTCTCGCGCGGGCTGGCGCGCGCTTCGGGTTTCACGTCGAAATCGTCGATAGGGTCGAGACGCACGAAGCCGGAGCGCCGCGGGTCGTCTCGAGCTCGGCGATCCGCCGCGCTCTCGAGCAAGGCGATGTCGAAGCCGCCGCGCGCGGCCTCGGCCGGGACTACGTGGTCGCCGGCGTCGTGACGTCCGGCCAGAAGCTGGGGCGCACCCTCGGCGTGCCCACCGCCAACATCGCGCTCGAGCCGACCAATCGCCTCGCTTTTGGCGTCTACGCCGTACGGGCGCGCGCGGCGGGCCGCTGCTACGGCGGCGTCGCGAGCTTCGGCGTGCGCCCGACGGCCGACAACGGCGCGCCTCTGCTGGAGACGCACCTCTTCGACTTCGCCGGCGATCTCTACGGGCAGGAGATGGAGGTCGAGTTCGTCGCGCGCATCCGCGAAGAGCGCAAATTCGCCTCGCTCGACGCGTTGAAGGTCGAAATGGCCCGTGATATCGAGCGCGCGCGCGCCGCTCTCGCCGCCCGCCCATTTGGCGATTCCGGCCAAATCATCTAATCGGATCGGCTCCGAGCGTCGACGCTCAGCAATTCACCATCTCCGGCTCGATTTATCATGACCGACGCGCCTGCCCAGGGCTCCGATTACTCGCAGACCCTCTTTCTGCCGAAGACCGACTTTCCCATGCGAGCAGGACTGCCGCAGAAGGAGCCGGAGATCCTCGCCCGTTGGGCGCGCGAGGAGCTCTATGCGGCGTTGCGCGAGAGCGCCAAGGGGCGGCCGAAATTCGTGCTTCACGACGGCCCGCCCTACGCCAACGGCAATATCCATATCGGCCACGCCCTCAACAAGATCCTGAAGGACCTGGTGGTGCGCTCGCAGCAGATGTCGGGCAAGGATTCCAACTACGTGCCGGGCTGGGATTGCCACGGCCTGCCGATCGAATGGAAGGTCGAGGAGGAGAACTACCGCAAGAAGGGCAAGACCAAGCCGGATTTCGGCGATTCCACGGCAATCATCGCCTTCCGGCGGGAATGCCGCGCTTACGCCGAGCACTGGGTCGCCGTGCAGCGCGAAGAGTTCAAGCGCCTCGGCGTGGTCGGCGACTGGGACCACCCTTATCTCACGATGAGCTATCCCGCCGAGGCGCAGATCGCGCGCGAAATCTTCAAGTTCGTCGCCAATGGGCTGCTCTATCGCGGCTCCAAACCGGTGATGTGGAGCGTGGTCGAGAAGACCGCCCTCGCCGAAGCGGAGATCGAATACGAGGAGCACACCAGCGACACGGTCTATGTCGCGTTCCCGGTCGAGGGCGACGACGCCTCGGTCGTCATATGGACCACGACGCCTTGGACCTTGCCGGGCAATCGCGCCATCGCCTTCTCGCGGCGGATCGCCTACGGCCGCTATTGCGTAACCGAAGCGCCGGCGGACAATTGGGCCAAGGTCGGCGCCACCTACATTCTGGCGCGATCGCTTGCAGCAGGCGTCTTCGCGGCCGCGAAAGTCACCGGCTACGAGCTCCTTGGCGAGGTCGGCGGCGACGAACTCGCCGCCATGGTCTGCGCGCACCCCCTGCAATCGCTGGGCTACGGCTTTGTCGTTCCGCTGCTCGACGGCGACCACGTGACGGACGACGCGGGCACGGGATTCGTCCATACCGCGCCCGGGCACGGACGCGAGGACTTCGAACTCTGGATGGCGAACGGCCGTCAGCTGATCGAGCGTGGCCTCGAGGTGCGCATTCCCTACACCGTCGACGAAAACGGCGCCCTTACCGACGAGGCGCCGGGCTTCGAGGGGCGGCGCGTCATAACCGACAAGGGCGAGAAGGGCGACGCCAACGACGCCGTCATCAAGGCGCTTGTCGCAGCCGGGCGCCTGCTCTCGCGCGGCCGGCTCAAGCACCAATACCCGCATTCCTGGCGCTCGAAGAAGCCAGTGATTTTCCGCAACACGCCGCAGTGGTTCCTCGCGATGGATCGGCCCTTCGCGGCCGCGCCCGAAGGCAAGACGCTCCGCGCGATCGCGGTCGACGCGATCAAGCGGACGCGCTGGGTGCCGGCGTCGGGTGAGAACCGCATCACCGGCATGGTCGCCAGCAAACCGGATTGGGTGCTATCACGCCAGCGCGCCTGGGGCGTGCCGTTGCCGATCTTCGTGCGCAAAGGCGGGCACGACGTTCTCTACGATCCGGAGGTGAACGCGCGGATCGCCGAGGCCTTCGAAAAAGAGGGCGCCGACGCCTGGTTCGCCGAGGGCGCCAAACAGCGCTTCCTCGGCGATCGGCATAAGGTCGACGACTACGACAAGATCGACAACCTCGTCGAGGTCTGGTTCGATTCCGGCTCGACGCACGCGTTCGTGCTCGAGGACCCCGTCGAGTTTCCCGGACTCGCCGGCATCAAGCGCAGGATCGACGGCGGCGACGACGAGGTGATGTATCTCGAAGGCTCGGACCAGCATCGCGGCTGGTTCCAATCCTCCCTGCTCGAGAGCTGCGGGACGCGCGGGCGCGCGCCGTTCGACGTCGTGCTGACGCACGGCTTCACGCTCGACGAGAAGGGCCGCAAGATGTCGAAGTCGCTCGGCAATCAGACCTTCCCGCAGGACGTCATCAAATCCTCCGGCGCGGACATCCTCAGGCTGTGGGTGGCGAGCGTCGACTATTCCGACGATCAGCGGATCGGCCCGGAGATCCTCAAGACCGTCGGCGACAACTACCGCAAATTGCGCAACACCGCGCGCTGGATGCTCGGCACTTTGGCGCATTATTCGCCCGGCGACGCGGTCGGGTTTGACGCCATGGAGGAAATCGAGCGGCTGATGCTGCATCGGCTGACCGAGCTCGACGCCAAAGTGCGCGACGCCTACGCCAATTTCGACTACGCCCGCGTCGTCGCGGCGCTGTCGGCGTTCATGAACGCCGATCTCTCCGCCTTCTATTTCGACATTCGCAAGGACGCGCTCTATTGCGAGGCGCCATCGAGCGTGAAGCGCCGCGGCGCGCTGGAGACGATCGAGCACATCTTCCGCGCCGTCACGCTCTGGCTCGCGCCCATCCTCGTCTTCACTTCGGAAGAGGCCTGGGCGGCGCGCGCGCCTGGCGCTCGATCCGTGCATCTCGAACAGTTCCCGGCGATTCCCGCGCTTTGGCGCGACGACGAGCTGGCCGCGAAGTGGGAGGCGATCCGCCGTATCCGTTCAGTCGTCACCGGGGCGATCGAGATCGAGCGCGCCGAAAAGCGCATCGGCTCTTCGCTGGAAGCGAGCCCGCGAGTCTACATCGACGATCGCCCGCTCCTTGCGGCGCTCGAAGGCGTCGACTTCGCGGAAGTCTGCATTACTTCGAGCATCGCGATCGAACCGGACGCGCCCGCGCCCGAAGGCGCGTTTCGCTTGGCCGATACGCCCGGCGTCGCGGTCGTCGTGGAGCGCGCCGAGGGAATCAAATGCGCGCGCTCCTGGCGCTACTTCGATCCGAAGACGGCCGACCCGGATTTTCCCGACGTCACCCCGCGCGACGCAGCGGCCTTGCGCGAATTGAACGCGGCGCGACGGCCCTGATGCGGCCGCGCGCGCTCGGCGGCCTGACGATCCTCGGCGTCGTCGCTCTCGATCAGGCGTCGAAATTCACGGTCGTCCGATATTTCAACGCGGACGACGGCGCGCCCTTCGCTCTCACGCCTTTTCTCGACTTCACGCTGCGCTGGAACCGCGGCATTTCCTTCAGTCTGTTTGCGCAGGACACGGCCAGCGGGCGCGGGCTCCTGGTCGCGTTGACGCTCGCGATCACGGCGCTGCTGGGCTATTGGCTGTGGCGCTCGCGCACGCGGCTCGTCGGCCTCGGTCTCGGCGCGATCATCGGCGGCGCGCTCGGCAACGGCTACGACCGCCTCGCCTATGGCGCGGTCGCCGATTTCCTCGATCTGCACGCGCTTGGCCGGCATTTCTTCGTCTTCAATCTTGCCGACGCGGCGATCAATGTCGGCGTGCTCTTGCTGATTTTGGACGGACTGTTGGTCTCGGCCAAGCCGGGCGCGGCCGATCCTGCCCGCCGCGAGCCGTCTTGACGGCCGAGGAGGAGTCCTCTTTTCCGAAGTTTCATGCTAGGGAGCGCCGATCCGCTGCGGTGGTCGATCTCGCGTCGAGCGGATCGGCCATCGATTCGCCGAATTGCCGCACGAACGAATGGGCGGTTTTCGTCCTCCCGTCGGGCCATCGGCGAGTTGCGACGACTGAGATAAGGGGTTTTCAGCCATGCCGTCTCTGACGCCGGGAGTATTTCGCTTAAGCCGCCTTGCGGGCTGCGCCGCTTGCGCTCTGTGGTTGGGCCTCGCCGCCTCGCCGGCGCGCGCCGGCGACGACGGCGAGGCGCCGCTCTGGGTCGGCCTCGGTTCGATTTTCGGTTTCGGCGGCGACAACAAAGACGACACGCCGATCGAGTACCGGGACCGGTCCAAGCTCGTGCTGCCGCCGAAGGTCGAATTGCCGCCGCCAGCCGCCTCGCCGGTAAAATCAGATGCCGCCTGGCCGCGAGACCCCGATCTGCAGCGGCGCAAGAAGGAGAAGGCGGAAAAAGACAATTATGTCTTCGTTCCGCCGCGGCAGAGAGAGTCGCCGGTCGCCATGGGAGTGGACCACAGCGTCGTGACTATGGACGCAACGGCCGGCGAGGGGGCTGGCGAACGGGCGTGCGTAAAGGGCCCCGGCGAAAGGTGCTCGACGCGCCCGTCCCCTTCGATCAACTGGAATCCCCTCACCTGGGTCGGATTGGAGAAGAAGCCACAGACCGTGCTCGGGCCGGAGCCTGACCGCGACTGGTTGACGGATCCGCCCAAGGGCTATCGCGAGCCTGTCGAAGGCGAGGGCGTGAAGATGGACAACTAGGCTGGTCTGCTCCGACTATCGCGCTGACGCTTCGGATGAGTTCGCGGTGCGAACGATGCGCTCCGCGACGGGAGCGGACGGGTTGGGCGCCAACGAAGTATTGATCGAGTTGACGAGCCCGAGCCGGCCTCCTCGGTTTCGCGGTGGGCGCCGCTGCTACTTGAAAGCGGCCTGAATCGTCGGCGCCGGCGGGTTTTTTCCGGGGATGGCCTCGCGGGCAACTTGCCTCTTGGCGAAGGGTCGAAAAGGGGCTAATATCCTTTTAGATTCGTCGCTGGACCGACAGCTTCGGCGACACTCGGTTTCCAGAACGAGCCGAACTGCGGACGCAACGGGTTGCGGTTCGCGACCGGCAACGGGCTGCGAAGCCAAAACAGCCGTATTTTCGATGGACCGTCAAGCGGCCGAGCAACGGGGCGATCGGCGCGCGGACGTGACGAGGACAGGCAGGGCGATCCTGCGAGAACCCAATCCGCCGATGTCGACATGGACTGTTCCAGGCTTTGCCACGCCGCGCGATACGAGCGCGCGGGCCGCGCGGCGGCGTATGAGCGCGGTTGGAACTCATTCAGAGTTGAGGGTAAATTAAGGGATAAGCAATGAGACCTGGTCAGAATAAGCGGATGCGTGGTCGCCCGCAGAATAACCGGCGCGGTCCGAATCCGTTGACGCGTTCCTATGAGTCCAACGGGCCGGACGTTAAGATTCGCGGCAATGCCCATCATGTCGCAGAGAAGTATCTGCAACTGGCGCGCGACGCACATACCGGCGGCGACCCGGTCGCGGCGGAAAATTATCTTCAGCATGCAGAGCACTACTTTCGCCTGATCGCCGCCGCCCAGGCAGCGCAGCTGCAAGCGCAGAGCGGCGGGCGCCCAGCCGGTGAAGGCGAGACGGACGAAATTGAGGACGAGGACGACGTCGGCGGTCTCTCCGACCGTTTCGCCTCTCCCCCCGAGCGCGCGCCGGTTCCCTACGCGCCGCCGCCATACCAGCCGCAACCCGGTCCGCCGCCGCCGCCGTCGACGGCGCAACCTTACGTCGAGCGCGGGCCGGGCGAGAATGACCGCCAAGGTCAGGTCGATCGCGGCGGGTATCAAGGCCGTCAGGACCGGCCGAACAACCGGCACCAGGATCGCGGCCCTCGGCCCGATCGTCCGTTCCAGGATCGGCAAGATCGTCAAGGGCAAGATCGCCAGGGCCAGCCCGGGCGTGACGGGCGGCCGCGCGAATTCCGTCCCTATCGTGAACCGGGACTTCCGCGCGAAGCGCAAGGACCCGCCGAAGCGCCGGGGCCGGCTCCGGCTCCGGCTCTGCCGTCTTTCATCACTGCGGCGCCACGCGTTGCCGGGCCTCAGGAGGGCGCCGGCGAGAATCAGCCCGTGCCGGTCGTCGAAAACAACGTCGAGGCGGTGGGTCCGGCCGAATCGGACGCGCCTCAGGCCGAAGCGTCCGCGGATGGGCGTTTTCCCGGGCGCGGCCGTCGGCGGCGCCTACGCTCGCCATACGGGTTCCACGCCGGCGCGAATACGTCCGAGGAGGGCGCCGAAGCGCCGGCCCCCGCAGGGGACGCGCCAATCCAGGAATGAGCCGTCGGCGGCAGCAGCGAAGCGTCCGCGCCGACGCTTCGAATCAGCAGACCCCGATGCTCTCGAACTTCGATTGGACGTGTTCGCGATCGAATGGCTTCATGATGAAGTCGTCGGCGCCCGCGTGCAGCGCGCGCGCGATCTGCGCGACGTCGTGTTCGCTGGTGCAGAACACCACCTTCGGCTTGTCGCCGCCCGGCATGGCGCGAAGCTCCTTGAGGAATTCGTAGCCGTCGAGCACCGGCATCGCGCCATCGACGAAGATGGCGTCCGGCATATAGAACGAGCACGCCGCCAGCGCTTGCCGGCCGTCGGACGCCTCTGACGTGCTCAGCCGCATGCCTTCGAGAATGCGCCGCGCGATCTTGCGGATTACCGGCGAGTCGTCGATCACGAGCACTTGTTTCATCTCATTTCCCTTGCTTGCCTCGGGCGCCCCGAAGCCGTCGCTGAAAACGCGGCCGCCAGGCGCTTCCGCATTCGAGGTCGATTCGGCGCGGTCTGGCGACGACAAGGAAATGATGCGCCGCTCGCGTTAAGAAGCGTTGAAATTCAATGCTTGACAATTCCTCAAGCGGCGACGGCGACCGCGGGCCGGGCTTCCAGCGTCACCATTTCCGGCGCGGTGGCGATCGCGACTTCCATGCCGCAATCGCGCGCGACGAGTCCGGCGAAAAACGGCTGGATGGTGTGCGCGTCGACCGCGCCGCTGTCGGGGCGTCCAGACACGAGGTCGGCAACCCCGTGGGCGAGCCGCGCGTTTGGCCCCTTGGCCTCGACGCGGATGGCGAGCATTTCGTCCTGGCCGGTGAAATCGACGGTGACGACGCCGCCGCGCGGGATGGCCGACAGGGCGATCAGGCTGAGGTTGAGCAACAATTTGACCTTGTTCTTCGGCGCGAATTGGCGCGACGGGTTCCAAGCCAGGGTCGTGCGGTCGTTGGCGATGAGACCCCGCGTCACCGCCTCGGCGTCGCCGGTGTCGACCGTCGCGCCGATCGAGCCGGCGGCGCCGAAGGCCAAACGGCAGAATTGCAACCGGGCCGACGCCGAAGCGGCGCTTTTCTTGATCAATTCGATTGCGACCTCGCGCATCGCCGGGTCCTTCTCGTCTTCGAGCACTTCCAGACCGTTGACGATCGCGCCGACCGGGCTGATCACGTCGTGGCAGACGCGCGAGCAAAGCAGGGCGGCGAGGTCCATCGGTGCGAGGGCGACAATTGTCATGAGGCTCATCCTGTGGTCTTAGCCGCCGTCGGCGCGGCGAATCATGCGAGAGGGCGGGTGCGATGGTATCGGATTCGCCTGCGCCTCGCGACTGCGCGATAAAACGTTTCTGTTGGGAGTGGGGCTGCCGATGACCTCAGGCGAGATGGCGCGACCGTTCGACCTCGGACGCGAGTCGCGGGATTCCATCGCCCGCTTTTTTGCGGAAACCGCGCTCGCGGCCGGTCCGGCCGTTATGGACGAGTACCGGCGCTGCGCCGACGCCCGGGCTAAAAGTGACGGCAGCCCGGTGACCGCCGCCGACGAACGCGCCGAGGCGATCATTCGCGAGCGCTTGCAGCGGCTCGCGACGCCCATCCCGGTCGTGGCCGAGGAGGCGACGGCGGCAGGCCAGGCGATCGAAGTCGCCGAACGGTTCGTCCTGGTCGATCCGCTCGATGGAACCCGCGAATTCGTCGCTCGCAACGGTGAATTCACGATCAATATCGCGCTCGTCGACGGCGGCATTCCCGTCGCCGGAGCGGTTTATGCTCCGGCGATCGAACGCTTGTGGTTTGGCGGCGAAAGCGCCTTCGCTTGCGCGGCGCCGCCCGGCGCGGGTCTGCCGAACGCCGCGTCATGGCGGACTTTGCGTGCGCGCACCGCCCCTGAAGGGCTCGTCGCCTTGGCCAGCCGGTCGCACGGAGATCCGGCGACCGAGGCGTTCCTCCAGCGGTTGCCCGTCGGCGAGCGCCGCTCAGCGGGATCGTCGCTGAAGTTCTGCGTCATCGCGGAAGGAGAGGGCGACGTCTATCCGAGGTTCGCGCCGACGATGGAGTGGGACACCGCGGCCGGCGACGCCGTGCTGCGCGCGGCCGGCGGCGTCGTGCTCGCGGTCGAGGGCGGCCCTCTCGCCTATGGCAAATTCTCCGCCGGGCTGCGCAACGGGGGATTTGTGGCTTGGGGCGATCCGCGTCTGGCGGCGCGCTTCGCGGATCGTTAATATAACGTCAATCCGCGCCGACGATAATTGTGGAAAACGGCGACCGATCGGCCGATTCGCCACATAGGCGGCGGGATCGTCCGGGAGGCTCGCTTTTTGCAAGCGTGGTCGACGCGGCATGATTGGAGAATTGCGATGTCGAGTTTGACGCGCCGGGGTTTACTAGGCGGCGCCGTCGCGGCGAGCGCCCTCGCGCTGTCCCGCCCCGCCTTGGCCGATGCGCCCGCCAGTTTTTCGCCCGATGAAATCATCGACAGCGGCCATCGCTTTTTCGGCGCCATCTCGCGCGGGCTCGCCGAGGTCGTGCAGGAGGCGGGCCGGCGCTGGGGCCTGCCCAACGGCTATATTCTCGGCCAGGAAGCGTCAGCCGCCTTCGTCGGGGGCCTGCGCTACGGCGAGGGCAAGATGTACACGCGCAACGCCGGCGACGAGAAGATCTTCTGGCAGGGTCCGTCGGTCGGCTTCGACGCCGGCGCCGACGGCGACCGGACGATGATGCTGGTCTATAACCTTCCTGCGGTGAGGGCCATTTTTCGCCGCTTTGGCGGCATCGACGGCTCTGCCTATTTTGTCGGCGGCTTCGGCTTTACCGCGCTCGGCGCCAACAACGTCGTCGTCGTGCCGATCCGCTCTGGCCTCGGCGCCCGCCTGGGGGTCAATGTCAGCTACCTCAAATTCACCCCTCGGGCGACCTGGAACCCGTTCTGACCGAGGTGTTTGTCGCAACCGGGGCGGCGAGACGGCCCGATTCGTCTCGCCCGCGCGAGAAGTCTTTGCTTGATTGACAGCGCCATGCGATGATGGCTGCCGTTTTCGGCCTCGGATTGAGACGAAATTGATCGAGCAGGCGATTTTCTCTTGCATCGGGTTTCTAGTCGCCGCGCTTCTAGCGCTGGCGGCGGCGCCCGCGATCGCGCGCCGCGCACGCCGGCTCGCGGAGGCGCGCGCGCGCCTGCAAGCGCCGTTGACCGAGGCGCAGGCGATCGCCGAACGTGATGCGTTGCGCGCCCAGCACGCGGTCGACCAGTTCCGGCTGGAGCAGCGCCTGACCGCGGTGGCGACGGTCGCGGCGCAGCGGCAGATCGAGATCGGCCGACAGGGGAGCCGAATTGTCGCACTCGAGGAGGCCTCCGCCGAGCTCACGGCGCAAAGGGCCGCGCTCGCTGCCTTGGAACGCGAGGCGCGCGAGCTGCGCGGCGAGCTCGGCGCGGCTCAGATCGCACTCCGCGATCTCGCCTTTCAGCGCGACGCATCGGCCGCGGCCCTCGCCGTAGCGGAGGCGCGGCGTCACCACTTCGAAGCGCTCGCCGACCAGAATCGCACGATGATCGCGACATTCGAGACGCGGACCTCCGCTCTCGAGGTTCGCTTGGCGGATAGCGAGCGCGTGGCCTCCGCCGCCGTCAAACCGGGGGAAGCCGAGCGAGCGCGTCTCTCCGCGGCGCTCGAGGAGACGCTGCTCGAAAACGGGCGGCAGTTCGCACGCATCGCCGAGCGTGACGCCGCGCTTCGCGAAAGCGAGGCGGCCAAGCGCGATCTCGCCGATCAATTGAGCCTGCTCGTGGCAGCGCACAAGATCGCCGATGAGGCGTTGAACGCCGAGCGGGCCTTGCGAGCCGAATTGCAGCGCGAGGTCGAGCAACTCCGAGTGCGGATCGCCGGCGCTCTGCCCGGCCGCCGTGCGGCTGGCGACCAGGCGCTCCGCAACGCCATCGCCAGACTCGGGCGCGACGTGGCGCGCCTGAACGGCAAGGCGCAGACCGCCAATACGGAACCGTCCAATCTCTTCAACTTCGACCGGCGCGAGGGGCCTACGCATCCCGCCGGAGCGAGCGAGGCGCTTCACACGGCGCCGGCCGGCAAGATCCGTCAAGGTCAGCCTATGGCGCCGGAGCGATAGAGCGCTCGGCGCCGTCGCCAATCTCCACAGATTATTTCGACAAAGCAGGACTTATGTCGCAAATATATTGTCCATTTTTCCGAAATCCTGCTTAGTTAGGCTCGCTGCGGGGCGGTTGCGCCGCTTTGGGGGAGAACAATGGCCGAGCCTCTCGAAGACGCCGTCGAATCCGAAGACAAAAAGGTGGCTCTGATCATCGCCATTCTCGCGCTGTTCCTGGCGCTGGCGGAGGCCGGCGCGAAAAACGCGGAACATCGATCGACCGAACAGAACATCGAATCGTCCGATCTCTACAATTTCTACCAGGCCAAGAAAGTCCGCTCGACGATCGCCGAAACGGCCGCGCAGACGCTGGAGGCTGAACGCGCCGCCGTGACCGATCCCAAAGCGCAAGAGGCGCTGGACAAGCAGATCGGCGAATGGAACGGCGTCGTCGCCAAATTCGAAAAGGATCCGAAGAGGCCCGAGGACAGCCTCGATGCGATCCAGGAGCGCGCCAAGGTGGCGGCCGAGGGACGCGAACGGTCCAACCTCAAGCTCGAGCATTTCGAATACGCCAGCGGGGCGCTGCAGATCGCCATCGTCCTCGCCTCCGCCGCGATCATCACCGGCATGACCATTCTGGCTTGGATCGCGGTGGGCCTCGGGGTGGTCGGAGCCGTTTTGATGGCGTTCGGCTATTTCGCTCCGACAGTGCTCAGCTTCCTCGGCTGAGCGGGGCGGGGCTCAAACGCTGTCGTCGCGCAGGCGCCGTCCTGAAGCGAAAGCGAAGGCGCGCCGCCGGCGCAACGCGGCGGGGGTCAGTTCGGTCTCCTTGATCCAGTTCCGGGGCGCCGCTCGCGCGGAATCCTCGCCGGTTGCGGGCGAAAGCGGACGGCTCGGCGTCGACGACGCGTCCGGATCGAGAACCGGACGGCGCCGGGGTCGAGGCCGGGCGGAATCGCCGATCATCGCCTCGACCACCAATCCCGCCGCCGCCGGGGTCAGCGCCTCTCGCAGACGAGCCAGCGCGCCGACGCGGCGATAATCGGCGCCGTCCTGGAGGTCGCGCGAAGTCAGGATGCGCACGGTGACGTCGTTGGGCGCGTCGAGCGATGCGAGCGCGACCGCGAGAGGTTCGCCGGACGGGTCGCAGGCGATCTTCTTCGCCAGATCGAGGGAGCACGCCAGCGCCTCGGCGAGCGCGGTCGCGAAACGCTCGGGCTCCGCGTCGAGGGCGAAGCGCTCGAGGAGCCTGATCGCCTCGTACGTCTCGGTTCGCCAAACCGAGGCTCTTGGCCCACCTAGAGTGGCGCGTTGAGCCGCGATCACGATTTCGGCGCGGCGGCTCGAAGCGGCTTCCAGGAACAGCGGCGCCTGCTCGAGGCCCGCAGGCCCACGCTCGAGCAGGGCGTTCGCCAGCCGGCGGTCCAGCGCCCCCTCGATGCGCTGTTTGGCGCGACGGGCGAGGACGGCGAAATGCCGCGAATCGATCGGCGCGTGACGATTGCGGGCGAGCGCGAGCAGGACCTCGATTTCGTCGTGATCGGCGAGGATGCCGACGAGATCGGCGTCGAGATCGTCGCGCCGAGCCACGGCTCGGGCGCGCGCATTGTCGCCGACCGCGGCGGCGAGGAGCCGTTCGCGCGGCAACACGGCCGAGCATTGCAGAACATGGAGCGCCGCCTCGCCGCCGAGGGTTTCGATGGCGGCGAGGACTTCGGCGGCCTCGGCGCAGAACGCCAGTTTGCGCGCGACCGCGCAACGCGTCGCCTCGTCGGCGTCTTTCAGGCCCTCGGACAACGCGGCCGTGAATTCGGACGCGTGCGCGGACGATGGGAACGGACGGGTCAGGAGGTAATCGGTCGCAACCCGCAGCCAGAGCAGCCGGTCGGCGGCCCGTGGGCTGCGCGCCAGCGTGGCGAGGAAGGGCAGACCGGCCGGTGATTGATCCGAAGCCAAGAAACGCGCTCCATTTTTACAAGGACGAAACAACATCAGATTACGCCGTTCTCGTTGACTTAGTATTAACCTTCCCCCCGCGTAATGAAGCCGTGGCGCGACACGCGAAATGGCGCGGCGCGCCCTCGGGGTTTGGCTATGGGCGAGCTAGTCCTTTTTCGGCCCGTGGGGGGCCAGCGGCAAAAGAACCTTGCGACGCGCGACCAAGAGGCGCGCATCCTCTTCTTCACCGGCGTGCGTTATCAGCGCGCCAGCGATTCCGTCATGGTGGCGGGCGACGGCGATTCCAGTGCGCCCCCTTCGGGCGGAATGGGCGGCGCCGGTCGCGGGCGAGGCAAGCGGCGCGGGTAGTCATTAAGATCCTCCAGTCGGAGATCGCGCGGGCCGCCGCGGCGCGAGTTGGCGGGGAGAGCCGCGCCATGCCAGGCTGTCGCTTCGGCCGGCGCAGCGCTGGAGGACGTGAGCCGAGCATCCCATTCGTCCAGGGCTCAAGTTTCTGCTTGCCATCCTCGGCGCTGTCCTATAGCAGCGACGGTGGGACACCTCTCCCCAACGAGAGGCGCACATCTGAAAGGATGGCACATGATGACGAATATGCCCGCCGCGCGGCCTGGTGACGCGCGTTTCTCTTCCGGCCCCTGCGCCAAACGGCCCGGCTGGACTCCCGAAATCCTCAAGGACGCGGCGCTTGGCCGCTCGCATCGCGCCAAGCTCGGCAAGGCCAAGCTGAAGCAGGCGATCGACCTGACGCGCGAGATCCTCGCCATTCCCGCGGACTATCGCATCGGCATCACGCCCGGCTCCGATACTGGCGCGGTCGAGATGGCGTTGTGGTCGCTGCTCGGCGAGCGGCCCGTGGACGTGCTCGCCTGGGAGAGCTTCGGCGAAGGCTGGGTCACCGACATCGTCAAACAGCTCAAGCTCAAGGACGCGCGTACGCTCAGTGCGCCCTACGGCGAACTCCCCGACCTCGCGCAAGTCAATTTCGAGCACGACGTCGTCTTCGCCTGGAACGGCACCACTTCGGGCGTGCGCGTTCCCGACGCCGACTGGATCGTCGCCGACCGGACGGGTCTGACGATCTGCGACGCAACTTCCGCCGCCTTCGCGCAGGAACTCGACTGGGCCAAGCTCGATGTGACGACCTTCTCCTGGCAGAAGGCGCTCGGCGGCGAGGCCGGCCACGGCATGATCGTGCTCAGCCCGCGCGCGGTCGCGCGGCTGGAGAGCTACAAGCCGGCATGGCCGCTGCCGAAACTCTTCCGCATGACCAAGGGCGGCAAGCTGATCGAGGGCATATTCGAGGGCGAGACGATCAACACGCCGTCGATGCTCTGCGTCGAAGACTATATTGACGCGCTCCTGTGGGCGAAGTCGCTGGGCGGCGTCGAGGCGCTGATCGGGCGCGCCGACGCCAACGCCAAAGCGGTCGCCGATTGGGTGGCCCGCACGCCCTGGGTCGACTTCCTCGCCCGGGTCCCCGCGACGCGGTCGAACACCAGCGTCTGCCTGAAAGTGGTCGATCCGGCGATCGCGGCCTTGACGGCCGACGCCCAGGCCGCTTTCGCCAAGGGCCTGGCGAGCGTCCTCGAAAAGGAAAAGGTCGCCTACGACATCGGCGCCTATCGCGACGCGCCCCCTGGCCTGCGCATCTGGTGCGGCGCGACGGTCGAGAAAGCCGATGTCGAAACGCTGACGCTCTGGCTCGATTACGCCTTCGCTCATGAAAAGGCCAAGCTCGCCAAAGCGGCGTAAGCACCGCTTGTCCCTTCTCCCGCGCGCGGGAGAAGGTGTCGGCGCAGCCGACGGATGAGGGCGGCGCCGTGCAAGGCGCCGGTCGCGCTCTGAACCGACCCTCATCCGGCGTTTCGCGCCACCTTCTCCCGCAAGCAGGAGAAGGGTCATCGCGCCTCCAACTTCCCCGTTCGCAGACAGGAATCTCCCATGGCTCCCCGTGTTCTCATCTCCGACAAACTTTCCCCCGCCGCCGTCGCCATCTTCAAGGAGCGCGGCGTCGAGGTCGACGTGAAGCCCGGCCTCGACAAGGACGAACTCGCCAAGATCATCGGCGACTACGACGGGCTGGCGATTCGCTCAGCCACCAAAGTGACGGCCAAGCTGCTCGAGCAGGCCAAGAACCTCAAGGTCGTCGGGCGCGCGGGCATCGGCGTCGACAACGTCGACATCCCCGCGGCGACTTCGCGCGGCGTCATCGTGATGAACACGCCGTTCGGCAATTCGATCACCACCGCCGAACACGCGATCGCGCTGATGTTCGCGCTGGCCCGACAGCTCCCCGCCGCCGACGCCTCGACCCAGGCGGGCAAGTGGGAGAAGAACCGCTTCATGGGCGTCGAACTGACCGGCAAGACGCTCGGCATCATCGGCTGCGGCAACATCGGTTCGATCGTCGCCTCGCGCGGCCTCGGCCTGAAGATGATCGTGATCGCCTTCGATCCGTTCCTCAGCGTCGAGCGCGCCGCCGAGATCGGCGTCGAGAAGGTCGAACTCGACGAGCTGCTGAAGCGGGCCGACTTCATCACGCTGCACACGCCGATGACGGCGCAGACCAAGAATATTCTTTCCGCCGAGGCCCTCGCCAAGACCAAGAAGGGCGTGCGCATCATCAATTGCGCGCGCGGCGGCCTGGTCGACGAGGCGGCGTTGCGCGCCTTGCTCGACAGCGGCCACGTCGCCGGCGCCGCCTTCGATGTCTTCGTCGAGGAGCCGGCGACGGCCAATCCGCTGTTCGGCCATCCCAATGTCGTGGCGACGCCGCATCTCGGCGCCTCGACCAACGAGGCGCAGGAGAACGTCGCGCTGCAGGTGGCCGAGCAGATGTCGGACTATCTCGTGCGCGGCGCGATCACCAACGCGATCAATTTCCCCTCGATCACCGCCGAGGAGGCGCCGCGCCTGAAACCCTTCGTCGCGCTGGCCGAAGGGCTCGGCTCGTTCGCCGGTCAGCTCACCGACGATCCGATCGCCAAGGTGACGATCACCTACGAGGGCGTCGTCGCCGGACTCAAGATCAAGGCGCTGACCTCCGCGGCGATCGCGGGCCTGCTTCGGCCCTCGCTCGTCGACGTCAACGTCGTCTCCGCGCCATCCGTCGCCGCTCACCGCGGCATCGTGATCGAAGAAGTGACGCGGGCGGCGCTGGGCGATTACGAGAGCTTCATCACGCTTTCGGTGACGACCGCCAAACAGGAGCGCTCGGTCGGCGGCACCGTCTTCCACGACGGAAAGCCGCGCATCCTGTCGATCAAGGGCATCAAGGTCGACGCCGAATTCACCCCGTCGATGATCTACGTCACCAACGAGGACAAGCCGGGCTTCATCGGTCGCTTCGCCAGCCTGCTCGGCGAAGCCGGCGTCAATATCGCGACCTTCGCGCTCGGGCGCGACCGGGAGGGCGGCTCGGCGATCGCGCTGGTCTCGATCGATGGTCCGACGCCCGACGCTGCGCTCGCCAAGGTCGGCCAGATTCCGGGCGTGAAGCAGGCCAAAGCGCTGAAGTTCTGAAACCGCGCGCGGCCCTCGGCTTATAGGGGGCCGCGCGTTCGGTAGGCCGACGGGCTCAGACCGAAGACGTCGCGAAAGCGGCGGTTGAAGGTCGAGAGGTCGCCGAAGCCGGCTGCGAACGCGATCGCGGTGATGGTCTCGGGCGATCTCAGCAGGCGCACCGCCGCCCGCCGCATCCTGACGTTCAGCAGGAACTGATACGGCGTCATGCCGATGGCTCGCCGAAAGACGCGCAGGAAATGATATTTGCTCAATCGCGCGATCCCGGCGAGCGTCGCCAGGTCGAGCGGTTCGTCCGCCCGCTCTTCGATATGGCGCAGCGCGTCGGCGATGCGTCGCGCCTCCCGCGCCGACACGCGCGCGTGCGGAGCCGCGTGACCCGACAAGGCGCCGATCACCGTCTCGGCCAGACGAAGCGCGGTCTCTTCGATGCGCAGCGGCGCCGCCCCGGCGATCGCCTCGGCTCCGACCAGGATGGGCGTCAACGCGCGGCCGGCCGGGGCGGCCATCGCGGAGAAGTGGTAACGGCTCGACCCGGCTGAAGCGGCGGCGATCTCAGCAAACGCATCCGGCGCAAAGTTGAACGCGATGCAGCGATCGCCGACGCTGTGATCGTGCCCACAGGCAAAGCAGCGGCCATGATTTCCCAATAGCAGCGCGCCGGGATACAGCAGCGCCTCGCCGCGGTCGGCTTTGTAGGTGAACGATCCCTCGACGACGGCGGCGATCGTATAGCCCTCGTGGCGCTCTTCGAACGGCCGGTCGACCGGTCCGGCGCCGCAGATGAATTCGCTGACGCTCCAGCCTTGGCCGCCGGCAATGCGTCGCGCGAGCGGCGCGCCGTTTTCCCCTTCGGCGGCGCGAACGCGAATGCCTCCATTCTCTCTTCGCATAGGCGAAAGAATAGCAATTTTCCCCAAGCGACGAAAGCAGCCGGCGCCGCATTCTGCGAGCGCTGGCCGCCTTCGTGTCGCCGGCGCCGCAGGTGGAGATTCGAGGAGACATGGGATGATCGCCCGCATCTGGCATGGGTGGACCGCGCCCGAAAACGCCGAAGCCTACGAGTGTCTGCTGCGCAACGAGATTTTTCCCGGGATCCTCGCGCGTTGCATCGCTGGGTTTCGCTCGATCGAACTGCTTCGGCGCGGAACGGACAGCGAAGTGGAATTCATCACCGTGATGAAGTTCCATTCGCTCGGCGAGATCGCCGCGTTCGCCGGACCCGACGCCGACGCGGCGGTCGTGCCGCCGAAGGCGCGCGACATGTTGGCGCATTTCGATGCCTACTCTCAACACTACGAAATCACCGAAGCGCGGACACAATAGCGCGCCCCGCCAGGTGGACCGGCGGGCAAAGCACCAAGGAGAACCACGATGATCGACCATATTTCGATCGGCGTTCGGGACATCGGCCGGGCGAAGCGTTTCTACGACGCGGCGCTAAAGCCGCTCGGTTATCGCTGCCTCAGCCCTAGCGAGACATCGCTGGGATATGGCGGCGAGGCGGTGGCGCTGTGGATCATCGCCAGCGAGAGCCCCGTCCCTGCCGACCCGAATTCGGGACTGCACTTCTGTTTCGTCGCGCCGACGCGCGCGAGCGTCGGCGAGTTCCATCAGGCGGCGCTTGCCGCCGGCGGCCGCGACAATGGCGCGCCGGGTCTGCGAGAAGATTACGGCCCCAACTATTTCGCCGCGTTCGTCGTCGATCCCGAGGGCTATCGGCTTGAGGCGTACTGCAGCAAGGAGCGTTGAGCGTCATGGCCTCGGTCATCAGGGAGATCGCGACCACGGCGCGGCCCGAGGACGTTTGGGCGGCCATTCGCGACATCGGCGCCTTGCATACGCGGCTCGTTCCGGGATTTGTCGTCGATACGCGCCTGGAGCCCGGCGTGCACGTAGTCACATTCGCCAATGGCGCGAGCGTCCGCGAGCCGATCGTCACCCTGGACGATGCAGCGCGTCGCCTCGTCTGGAGTGCCGAGGGCGGACGCACGACCCACTACAACGCCTCGGTCCAGGCTTTTGAGGGCAGCGGCGGCGGCGCGAGAGTGGTGTGGATCGCCGATTTCCTTCCGGATTCTCTGTCAGGCGATATCGCCGGCGCCATCGAAATGGGGATGGCGGCGATGAAGACGACGCTGGATCGATTGGCGCAATAGAGTGCGGTTCATCGTCGCCAGTCGGTGAGCGTGACGTCCGCCGCAGCATCGATGATCTCGACCGGGCTGGGGCGAAGCCGCGCGCCGGACAGCAAGGCTTCGGCGCTGACGCGGCGGTCGCAGGCGGCGAATAACGCTCGGCCGCCGTCGAGCGACACGCCGTGCGCGCGCGTCAGATGAAAGGCCTCAAAGCCGATGGCCAAGAACAGATCGAACGCGGCTTGGCCGCCGGGAACCGCGACGCGGCCGCCCTCCGGCAGCAAAGCGGCGCTCGCGGCGCTCCAGGACGTTTTGGCGGGATTCCACCACCATTCCTCGCCGCGCGGCTCCAAGCCGCCAGACGAATGCGAAAGCACCAGCCGCCGTCGGCGCTTGAGATTGGGATTCGCCTCATGGGCGAGACGGCCGAGCGCGACGAGGTCGGCGCGGTCGAGTTCGCGCTGGAAATAGGCCCAGTCGGCTTCGTTGTGCAGAGCGGGCGGCGTCAGGCCGTCGGGGCCGGCGATGCGATCGTCGTCCGAGACGATGGCGTAACCGTGGATTTCGACTCTTGGCGGCGACATCGGCCTTCGCACGTGAAATTCTTCGCTAACCTGCTATATCAGCCGCGCGGCGCGCGCCGCAGAAATTTGGATATGGCGCCATGATCGATCTCACTCCTGGCCTGTCCGCCGTGTCGCCTGGCCCCGCGGAGCCGACGCGGATCGACCCGCGCCTGCTCGAAATCCTCGTCTGTCCGCTAACGCGCGCGACTTTGAGCTATGATCCGGAGCGGCAGGAGCTGATCTCGCGCGCCGCCAAGCTCGCCTACCCCATCCGCGACGGCATTCCGATCATGCTGCCGGAGGAGGCGCGACGGCTGGAGGAGTGAGGACGCCGCTCGCCGTCATGGCCGGGCTTGTCCCGGCCATCCACGCGGTTCGGAGCCGCCTCCGCGCCCGAATAGCCGGATCGTCTCGGCCCCGCTTTTCACTTGCGCGACATCTTCGCGGCGTGGATGGCCGGGACAAGCCCGGCCATGACGTTTCATCGATATTGGGGTTGGTAGGGGAAGCGCCAAGATTGCGCCCCTCATCCGCGCTTGCTCGCGAAAAACCCCCGCAGCATCGCCGCGGCCTCGCTCTCGCGGATGCCGCCGTAGATTTCCGGCGCGTGCAGGCAGGTCGCCTGCGAGAAGAAGCGCGGGCCGTGTTCGACCGCGCCGCCCTTCGGGTCGGGCGCCGCATAATAGAGGCGGCGCAGGCGCGCATGGCTGATCGCGCCGGCGCACATCGCGCAGGGTTCGAGCGTCACATAGAGATCGCAGTCCGTCAGGCGCGCCGCGCCGAGGCGCTGGGCGGCCTCGCGGATGACGAGCATTTCCGCGTGGGCGGTCGGGTCGGCGTCTTCGCGCGTCCGGTTGCCGGCGCTCGCGATCACCTTGCCGCCGCGGGCGAGCGCGGCGCCGATCGGAACCTCGCCGCGGCTCTCGGCGGCGCGCGCCTCGGCGAAGGCGACGCTCATCGGGTCCAACTCCACTTGCCCGGCTCCTCGCGCCTCGCGACAGGGGCGCGGCAAGCTGCTAGGACACCGCGATAAGCAAAGCAAGAAGAGGCCATGAATCAAAATCCCCCTGCCGGCGCGCCGCCCAATCCGCCGCGCGAAGGCCAGCGCATCGCCAAGGTCATGGCGCGCGCCGGTCTGTGCTCGCGCCGCGACGCGGAAGCCTGGATTCTCGAAGGGCGCGTCAGCGTCAACGGCAAGGTTCTGGAAAGCCCCGCCTTCAATGTCAGTGCCGACGACGACGTCCGCGTCGACGGCCAGCGCCTGAAGGAGGCCGAGCGCACGCGGCTCTTCCTCTTTCACAAGCCGCGCGGCTTGGTGACGACCGCGCGCGATCCCGAGGGCCGGCCGACGATCTTCGATTCCCTGCCCGAGGATCTGCCGCGCGTCGTCGCGGTCGGCCGGCTCGACATCAACACCGAGGGGCTGATCCTGCTCACCAACGACGGCGGCCTCGCGCGCGTGCTCGAACTGCCGGCGACCGCCTGGCTGCGGCGCTATCGCGTGCGCGCGCATGGGGCGGTCGAGCAGGCGCGGCTCGACGCGCTGCGCGAGGGCGTGACGATCGAGGGCATCCACTACGCCGGCATCGAGGCGCGGCTGGAACGCGAGCAGGGCTCGAACGTCTGGATCACGATGGGCCTGCGCGAGGGCAAGAATCGCGAAATCAAACGCGTGCTCGAACATCTCGGCCTTTCCGTCAACCGGCTGATCCGGGTTTCCTTCGGTCCGTTCGAGCTCGGCGATCTCGCCGAGGGCGACGTCGCGGAGGTGCCGCACGCGCGTCCTGCGCGATCAACTCGGCGCCAAGCTCGCGCGGGAAGCGGGCGTCAATTTCGACGCGGACATCGCCGATCATGCGGCGTCGGCTCCGCCCGCGCCCAAGCACGGCGAACGTCGGTCGGCGGGCGGGCGCGACCGCCCCGCTCGGGGCGGCGCCGAGCCGCGCGCCGGGGTGATCAAAAAGGAGCCGGAGCCCTCGCAGCCGCCGCGCAAACGCAAGCATGTCTCGGCGTTGCGCGCCGAGATCGCGGCGGGCGCGAGCGGCCCGCGCAAGCGCATCGAACGCGGCGCGACAAGCGATCGCAAGGGCCGCGAGGTCAAGGTCGAGCGGATCGTGGCGACCCCCGAGGAATTGCGCCGGCGCGCGGCCGAGACCGCGCGGCGCGAGCGCTCGCGCCAAAGGGGGGAAGAGCGCCGCGACGAACGCGGCGCCCGCCGCCCCGACGAGGGCGCATCGTCGCGGCCGTTTCGCAAGGGACCGCCGCGCGGCGAGGCGGCAGGTTCCGATCGCCGCGGCGGTGGCCGTTCGAAAAACGCGCGCCGTCTGGCGAGGGCCGCGCTCCCTCACGAGAAGGCGGCAGGCCGTGCGGCCAAGCGACCGCCCTCGGTCGAGGGCCGTCCGCCGCCGCGCGAGGGCCGCGCGTTCGAGAAGCGCGCGTCCACTGGCGAGGGTCGCGCTCCCTCACGAGAAGGCGGCAGGCCGTGGGCCAAGCGACCGCCCTCGGTCGAGGGCCGTCCGCCGCCGCGCCAGGGCCGCGCGTTCGAGAAGCGTGCGTTCACTGGCGAGGGTCGCGCCCCGTCGCGCGAGGGCGGCAAGCCGTGGGCGAAGCGGCCGCTATCGGGCGAGGGCCGCCCGCCGCCGCGCGAGGGCCGCTCGTTCGAGAAGCGCGCGTCCACTGGCGAGGGTCGCGCCCCGTCGCGCGAGGGCGGCAAGCCGTGGGCCAAGCGGCCGCCATCGGGTGAGGGCCGCTCCTCGGCGCGCGAGGGTCGGCCGTTCGAGAAACGCGGGTCTTCGGGCGAGGGTCGTCCGCCTTCGCGAGGGGGCGGCAAACCATTCGGCAAGCGGCCGCCCTCCGGCGAGGGCAGGGCTCCCCCACGGGCGGGCAAGCCAGGCGGCAAACGGCCACCGCGGCGGCCCTGAGCGATGCGGATCGTCGGCGGCAGGCTGAAGGGGCGGGTGCTTCACGCGCCGTCTTCGCGCGCGATCCGGCCGACGTCGGAACGCCTGCGCGAATCGATCTTCGACATCCTCGCCCATCGCCACGGCGGCGCTCTGGAAGGCGCGCGCGTCGTCGATCTCTTCGCCGGCTCGGGGGCGCTGGCGATCGAGGCGCTGTCGCGCGGCGCTGAATTCGCGCTGCTCGTCGACAATGGCGCCGAGGCGCGCGCGCTTCTACGCGCCAATGTCGAGGCCTTGGCGCTTGGCGGCGTGACGCGCATCTGGCGCGCCGATGCGACCCGGCTCGGCAAGGCGCCCGCCGGGCCGCCCTTCACCCTCGCCTTCCTCGATCCGCCCTACGACAAGGGTCTCGCCGAGCCGGCGCTCTCCGCGCTTTGCGCGGGAAGCTGGCTCGCGCCGGGCGCGCTCGTCGTCGTCGAGGAGGCGGCCAAGGCGGAGATCGCCGCGCCGCCCGCGCTCGAACGCGTCGACGAACGCGTCTACGGCGAAACGCGGATTGCGTTCTTCGTCGCGGCGAGCGACGTATAGGCGACGAGCGTCTCTGCCGTGCGCGTCCCGTCTCGAACAATCCGATTTGCGGAGCCTTTCGTTGGCGTCGGATTGAGCTGGGGAGAGTCTCGATGTATCTTGCGATCGTCGTTCTGCTGATGGGCATCCTTCCCATCGTCTCCATCTTCATCGAATTTGTTGTTCTGCACAGCAGCGGCGATCTGGCGTTCCTGGTCGGAAAATGGTTCGTTTTCTGGTCCGTTGGCGTTCGGCTGCTGCTGGCCGGCTTGCGCCAGATAGCCACGCCCAGCTTCACCGCAGAGACAATCTTCGCCTTGAAGGACAGAGCGGCGCGGCCAATCGTTCGGGAACTCGGCTTCGCCAATCTCTCGATCGGGCTGCTCGGCGCGCTCGCTCTGCTCAAAAACGACTGGATCGTTCCGGCCGAACTCGTTGGCGGCTTGTTCTACGGTTTGGCGGGGATCCAACACCTACTCAAAAGCGATCGAAACGTCGCCGAGACGGTCGCGATGGCCTCGGATCTGTTCATTTTCGTCGTGCTCGCAGGCGATCTCGCCGCCGTCGTGCTCCATCGAGCCTGACCGATCCAGTCGCCGGCCCGGCGAGCCCCCGCTTCCGCTCGCGCTCGAATTCGCTTCGAGCTGGCCGCGTGTTGACTGGCGGTGGGCGCGAATGCGTCCTATATGTCGAAGTTATGTCAAGCCGGGCGCGCCAGCGAAGCGTCCACTCCTTTCTCCAGCCGCTTGGGTATTAATGACGTCTCTCTCTTCCGGGCCCCATCTCGACGCCGCTTCCTCCGAGCCCGGCGCCCCTGTCCGCCGGCCCGGGCGTCGTCGACTTCCGTCTCGACAACGGACTCACGGTCGTCGTCATTCCCGACCGCCGCGCGCCGGTGGTCACGCATATGGTGTGGTACCGCAACGGCTCGGCCGACGATCCGCCGGGCAAGTCGGGCATCGCGCATTTCCTCGAACATCTCATGTTCAAAGGCACCAAGGCGCACCCGCAAGGCGAATTCTCGCTGCGCATCGCCGAGATCGGCGGCCAGGAGAACGCCTTCACCAGCAACGACTACACCGCTTACTTCCAGCGCGTCGCCAAGGAGCACTTGAGCGCCATGATGGAATTCGAGGCCGATCGCATGACCGGGCTCGTGCTGACCGACGAAGTCGTCGCGCCGGAGCGCGATGTGGTCCTGGAAGAGCGGCGCATGCATTGCGACGCCGATCCGAGCGCCCAGCTCAACGAGGCGGTGCAGGCGGCGCTGTTCACCCATCATCCCTACGGCACGCCGATCATCGGCTGGAGCCACGAGATCGAGAGCCTGGATCGGCGGGATGCGCTCGCCTATTACGCGCGCTTCTACACGCCGGAAAACGCGATCCTGATCGTCGCCGGCGACACCGACCCGGAGGACGTGCGCCGCCTCGCCGAGCAGCACTACGGCAAGATCAGCCCGCGCGGCGCCGCGCCCGAGCGTCACCGGCAGCAAGAGCCCAGACCGGTCGCGCGGCGGCTAGTCGTCGTCAACGATGAAAAGGTCGAGCAGCCGAGTTGGCAGCGCTGCTATCTCGCGCCCTCGCATCGCACCGCCGCGCCCGGCGAATCGGAGGCGCTCGAAGTGCTCGCCCATCTCGTCGGCGGCGGCCAGACGAGCCTGCTCTATCGCAAACTGGTGCTCGAGGACGGCCAGGCCGTCGCGGCGGGCGCCTACTACATGGGCTCGGCTTTCGACGAGACGCGGTTCTACCTCTACGCCATGCCGGTTCCCGGCGTCACCTTGCCCGATCTCGACGCCGCGATCGATCGCATTCTCGCTTCGCTCATCGCCGACGGCGTCGACGCCGAGGCTTTGGAGCGCGCCAAGACCCGCCTCGTCGCCGACGCGATCTATGCGCAGGACAGTCAGGCGACGCTGGCCCGCTGGTACGGCGCGGCGCTCGCCACCGGCCAGACGATCCGCGACGTTCAGGAATGGCCGGCGCGAATTGAAGCGGTCACCGCAGATGAGGTGTTGGCCGCGGCGCGCAAGTGGCTCGAGCGACGCCGCGCGGTCACCGGCTATCTCTTGCCAGCGGATGAACAGGCGGCCTAAAGGCGGCGCCGGAGATTTTGACACAGCGCTCGCCGAGAAAGGGCGCAAGTCGAGGAAACGCACATGAACATACCCCTCGTCAATCCCTTCGCCCAAAGCACGGTCAACGTGCGCGAGCTCGTGACGCCGCGCGGCGTTCGCGCCTGGCTGGTCGAGGATTACGCGGTTCCCCTGGTGTCGCTCGAATTCGCCTTTCGCGGCGGGGCGGCCCAGGATCCGCTGGGGAAGGCCGGCGCGGCGACCTTGCTCGCCGGGCTGCTCGATGAAGGCGCGGGCGATCTCGACGACCAGGCCTTCCAGCGGGCGCTCGACGAGAAGGCGATCGAAATCTCATTCCATTGCGAGCGCGATCATATCGGCGGGCGGATGCGCACGCTGGTGCGCCATCTCGACCGCGCCGGCGAATTGCTGAGCCTTTGCGTCAACGCGCCGCGTCTCGACGAGGCGCCGTTCGAGCGCGTGCGCGAGCAGATGAACGCGCAGCTCCGCCACGAGGCGAACGACCCCTCGGCGATGGCGAGCCGCGCCTGGCGCGCGCGCGTCTTTCCGGGCCATCCCTACGGGCTGCCGACGCATGGCGCGCAGGAGAGCCTCGCCGCGATCGAGCGCGCCGAATTGCGGGATCTCGCGCGCCGCCTGGTGACGCGCGGCGCTCTGCATATCGGCGTCGTCGGCGCAATCGACGCGGCGCGCGCGGCGCGGCTCGTCGACGAGGTCTTCGCCGATCTGCCCGACCGGCGGCGCACTCGAGGCGGTCCCTCCGGCCCCGTTCGCAGGCCTCGGCGGCATCGAGGTCGTCGACCTCGACGTGCCGCAGTCGACGATCCGGTTCGGCCGGCCCGCGCTGCCGCGCGAGGATTCCGATTACATCGCCAGCGTCGTGCTCGCGCATGTGCTGGGCGGCGGCACCGGGCTTTCCTCGCGGCTGTTCCGCGAGGTGAGGGAAAAGCGTGGCCTCGCCTACTCGGTTTCGGCCTCGGTCTCGACCTACGACCATGCGAGCTATCTCTATGGCGGCACGACGACCAAGAACGAGCGCGCCAACGAATCGCTCGGCGTCATCCGCGCCGAGATTCTCGACATGGCCCAGGGTGGTCTCAGCGAAGACGAATTGGAGAAGGGCAAGAAATACCTCATCGGCTCGTATCCCCTGCGCTTCGACACCTCCGCCAAGATCGCCGGCCAGCTCGTCCATATCCAGCTCGAAGGCCACGGCCCGACCTGGCTGGTCGAGCGCAACGTCAAGGTCGCTGAGGTGACCATGGCCGACGCGCGGCGCACCGCGATCCGCGTGTTCGGCGACGGCGAGCTCAGCGTCGTGCTGGTGGGACGGCCGGCGAGCGTCTAGCGGCGCGCATCCGGGTTGTCCCCAGGCGCTCACGATTCTGCTTGAATCCTGTGCGGGGCGCGCCGAAATGGGCGAATGCCAATTCGCCGTCTCGACCCGCTGCTGATCGACCGCATCGCCGCCGGCGAAGTCGTCGAGCGGCCGGCGGCGGCGATCAAGGAACTGGTCGAGAACGCGCTCGACGCCGGCGCGACGCGTATCGATGTCGCCGTCGAGGCGGGCGGCCGGGGGCTGATCCGCGTCAGCGACGACGGCGTCGGCATGGGTCCCGACGATCTCGCGCTCTGCGTCGAGCGCCACGCGACCTCGAAGCTTGCCGATGGCGATCTCACCGCGATCGCGACGCTCGGCTTTCGCGGCGAGGCCTTGCCCTCGATCGCCTCCGTTTCGCGCCTAGAAATCCGCACCCGCGCGCGCAGCGCGGACACGGCGTTCGAGATGCGCGTCGAGGACGGCGTCAAGGGCGCGGTTCGCCCCTCCGCGCATCCCAGCGGCACGCGCGTCGAGGCGCGCGATCTCTTCGCGGCGACGCCGGCGCGGCTGAAATTCCTGAAAAGCGATCGCGGCGAAGCGCAGGCCTGCGCCGACGTGGTGCGCCGCCTCGCGCTCGCCAATCCGCAGACGCGCTTTTCCTTCGCCAGCGAAATCGGCGCCCCGTTCGATTGGCCGGCCTGCGGCGCGGGCGAGGCGGGCGAGCGCGAGCGTCTGCGCCAGGCGCTCGGCGAGGATTTCATCGCCAACGCGCTGCGCATCGACGCCGCCCGCGAGGGCGTGCGGCTGACTGGCTATGTCGGACTGCCGACCCTCAACAAGCCCAACGCGCTGTCGCAATATTTCTACGTCAACGGGCGCGCCGCGCGCGACAAGCTGCTCGCCGGCGCCCTGCGGGCGGCCTATCTCGACTATCTCCCGCACGGCCGCCACGCCGCCGCGGCGCTGTTCGTCGCCTGCGATCCGCGCGAGGTCGACGTCAACGTCCATCCCGCCAAGGCGGAGGTGCGCTTTCGCGATTCGGGCCTGGTGCGCGGCCTCATCGTCGGCGCGGTCAAGCAGGCGTTGGAGGCGGCGCTGCATCGGGCGACGACGACCGGCGGCGCGAACACGCTCGCCGCGATGCGCGCGCCCGCAATGGCGGGCGGCGGCGCCGCAGGCGTGGGATTGGCGCGCTTCGCCCGCTGCGCCAGCGGACGCCCAGCGTTTCGCCGAACCGGCGCAGGCCTGGCTCGGCGATTTCGCGCCCGCCGCCAACGCGAGCGCCGGGGCCGCGCCGCCTTCCGGCGCCGACCTCGCCGCGCCGCTCGGCGCCGCGCGCGCCCAGGTTCACGACGCCTACATCGTCGCCCAGACGCGCGACGGCATGGTGATCGTCGATCAGCACGCGGCCCACGAGCGCATCGTCTACGAGAAGCTGAAGCGCCAGCGCGAGCGAACGGCGTCGCGCGGCAGATCTTGCTGAGCCCCCTCGTCGTCGATCTCGAGCCGCGCGCCGCTTCGGCGCTGATCGAGCGCGCCGACGAACTGGAAAAGCTCGGCCTCGTCGTCGAAGACTTCGGCCCCGGCGCGGCGCTGCTGCGCGAAGCGCCGGCGCTGCTCGACGGCGCCGACATGGCCGCCCTCGTCCGCGATCTCGCCGAGGATCTCGCCGCCGAGGACGGCACGCCGACCCTGGAGCGCCGCCTCGACCACCGCCTCGCGACGATCGCCTGCCATCATTCCGTCCGCTCGGGCCGCAAGCTGAAGCCTGAGGAGATGAATGCGCTGTTGCGCGAAATGGAGGCGACCCCCGGCGCCGGACAATGCAACCATGGCCGACCGACCTACGTCGAACTGAAGCTGGCGGACATCGAGCGACTGTTCGGGCGAAGATAGGGGCGGCAATATAGCCCTCTGAAATTGCGTGATCGTCATGGCCGGGCTCGTCCTGCCGTGACACGGCGTAGGCAGTGCCGCTTTTCTGCGCGTCGGCGCTGATTTCAGCGGCTTACAGGTCGATTTTCTTCCGTGCCGTGGCGGCCCACGGCAGGAGTGGCGACGGATGCATGTACAACATACAGATATTGTATTTAACGCCCGGGCCAACCACTCTGACCGCCAATTCGTTCACCCAAGTCGACTCGCGCCCCTCGGCATCGGTCCCCCTACCGTGTACACCCATCTTCGACCCAAGGAGCCGAACCATGACCCCGCTCGCCATCTCGTTCGACGACGTCCAGCGCGCCGCCGCGCGCATCGCCGGGGTCGCCCATCGGACGCCGGTGATGACCTCGTCCGCCGCCAATGAGATGACCGGCGCTCAGCTCTTTTTCAAATGCGAGAACTTCCAGCGGACGGGCGCTTTCAAGTTCCGCGGCGCCTACAATGCGGTCTCGCAGCTTACGACGGAGCAGCGCACCAAGGGAGTCGTGGCGTTTTCTTCGGGCAATCACGCCCAGGCGATCGCCCTGTCGGCCCGTCTCCTCAGCGTCAAGGCGGTCATCGTGATGCCGACCGACGCGCCCGCCGCCAAATTGGCGGCGACCCGCGGTTATGGCGGCGAAGTCGTTCTCTACGACCGTTACAGCGAGGATCGCGAAGCGATCGGCCGGCGCCTGGCGGAGACACGCGGCCTGACCCTGATCCCGCCCTACGACCACCCGCACGTGATGGCGGGACAGGGAACGGCCGCGCTGGAGCTGATCGAAGACGATGGACCGTTCGATCTGCTGGTCGCGCCGCTCGGCGGCGGCGGCTTGCTCTCGGGCTGTGCGACCGCCGTCAAGGCGATGTTGCCGCAATGCTCGATCATCGGCGTCGAACCGGCGGCGGGCGACGACGGGCGGCGCAGTCTGCGAAGCGGCGCGATCGTCCATATCGAGACGCCCGCGACGATCGCCGATGGCGCTCAAACCCAACATCTCGGCAGTTTCACTTTTCCGGTGCTGCGGCGCTGTGTCGACGACGTTCTGACGGTCAGCGACGCCGAACTGGTCGAGGCGATGGGTTTCTTCGCCAGCCGCATGAAAATCGTGGTCGAGCCGACGGCATGTCTCGCGGCCGCGGCCGTGTTCGGCGGGGCGCTCGATCTGCGCGGCAAGCGCGTCGGGATCATCCTGTCGGGAGGCAACGTCGACCTGGCGCGATTCGCGTCGTTGATTCAGCCAGCGGCGTAACGCGCGACGCCCTCATCCGGCCCTGCGGGCCACCTTCTCCCGCAAGCGGGAGAAGGGGCCGCCCCCTCCCGCTTGCGGGAGAGGGCCGGGGTGAGGGCCTCGGCGCGACGCGCTACATCAGCTCAGCTTCCGCCGCCGACGCAGGTGTCGGCGGTCTTCGGCGTGCAGACGTCGAGGCCGGTATAGGTGGGGTCGGCCGGCGGCGCCTTGCCGTCCTTGATGTCTTTCAGGAAATACATCGCCTTATAGCCCATCTCGAACGGCCGCTGGCCGACCTGGCCGGACGAGAGGCCTTTCTTCATCAGTTCGATCTGCACCGGCAGCGTGTCGGCGACGACCAGGGCGAGTTCGCCGGAAGCGATCTTGTCCTTGAACTTGGACGCGACCTTCTCGTAGGCGTCGGGCAGGAACTGCGGGAAGCCGCCGGTCGGCGTGAAGGCGTCGAGATTGGGATATTTGCCGAGAATGTCCTCCATCTGCTGCACCGCGACGCTGAAATCGTCGTTGGTGTAGAGCGGGCAGCCGTCGGCCTCTTTCCAGCCGTTCTGGCCGGTGAGGCGCACGCCGGGCGATTGGGCGCTCTTGGCGCCGGCAAGGGTGTCGCGGATGCCCTGCATGCGCTCGTTGTGGTTCGCCGCGGCGGCGCCGCCCGACTGGATGCAGATGGTCCCGCCATGCGGCTTGATCTGCATGACGAGCTTGGCGATGTTGACGCCGATGTCGTAATTGTGGGTGCCGACGTAGGCGACGCGCAAGGCCTTGTCCTTGGGCAGCAGATCGGAATCCCAGGTGAGCACCGGGATCTTGGAGGGCGCCGCGCCCTGCAGCGCGTTGGCTATCGCCGGCGCGTTAGCGGCCGAGACCGCGATGCCGTCGACCTTCTTGGTGATGAGATCGGCGACGATCTGCGCTTGTTCGTCGCCGCCGCCGTGCTCGCCGGGCCCGATGTAGAGGCACTTCACGGCGCCGGCCAATTCCTTCTCGGCCTTCTTGCACCCCGCCAGCGCCTGATCGAAGAACGGGTTGTTGGTGTTTTTCGGCACGAGTGCGAAGGTATAGGCATCGGCGGCCGACGCGCCCGACATCGCCGCAAGAAGCGCGCCGCCTGCGACGGCGCTCGCCAACAGTACTTTCAGCATGCTCTCCTCCCCTGATGCGCGAAGCCGATGAAGCGGCTATTCGCGTTTGGCTCCCCGGATCTTGCCGAGGTAGACGGCGGCGATCAGGAACAGTCCGACGAATGTTCCCTGCCAATTGGAATCGACGCCCGCCATCAGGAGGGCATTGCGGATGACATAGATGAGCGCCGCGCCGACGAGGGCGCCATAGGCGCTCGCCTCGCCGCCCATCAAACTCGCGCCGCCGATCACCGCCGCGGAAATGGCGAGCAGTTCATAGGATTGGCCGAGCGCGTTGATCGCCGAACCCGACCAGCCGACATTGAGGATCGCGGCGAAGGCGGCGGCCAGGCCGGACAGCACGTAGACCTGCACCTTGATCCGCTTGACCGGCACGCCGGTCAGCAGCGCCGCCTGCTCGTTGCCGCCGATCGCCATGACATGACGACCCCAGCCGGTCATTTTGTAGACCACGGCGAGAAGCGCCGTGCACACGATGAGGAACAGGAGGGGATAGGAGAGCTGGAATGTTCCCCCGATGTCGAGCGCCCCGTTGCCGAGCTTCTTGAAGGTCGGACCGCCGCTGCCGAACTGATAGAGCATGCGGTTGCCGGACAACACGACGGCGCAGGAGCGCGCGATCGACAACATGCCGAGCGTGGTCACGAAGGGCGAGAGACCGACGTAGGCGACGAAGTATCCGTTGACGAGGCCGACCACTCCACCCGCCGCGAGGCCGACCGCCACCGCCGCCCACCAGGGGTAATTGGCCTCCAGGGTCAGCCCGGCCGCGACGGCGGTCAACCCCATGATCGAGCCGACCGAGAGATCGATGCCGCCGGTCGCGATCACCGCGGTCATGCCGAGCGCCATGATGCCGATGAAGGAGAAATTGCGCGTGATGTTGTAGAAGTTCTCGGACGACAGGAAGGATGCCGGCTGCAGATAGCCCATGACGACGCAGATGATCAGCAGCGTCACGGTGACCCAGAACGATTGCGCGCCGAGTAGCCGCTGGGCGGCCGTCTGCTGGCGCACGTCGAGAACGGATTCGATCGACACATTGGCGTTGGGCTGGGGATTGGCGACGTTGGCTGACATGCCGAACTCCTAGGCCGCGTGGATCGCTCCCGTAATCAGCCCCGTCACTTCCTCGGGGCTTGTCGCCTTGATCGACTTGTCAGCGACCTTGCGGCCGCGCCGCATCACCATCACGCGGTCGCTGACGGCGAATACGTCGGGCATGCGATGGCTGATCAGGATGATCGCCATGCCGGAGTCCTTGAGGCGATGGATGAGATCGAGCACTTCGGCGACCTGACGGACCGAGATCGCGGCGGTCGGCTCGTCCATCAGCACCATCCGCGCCTGAGAAAGCCGCGTGCGGGCGATCGCCACAGCCTGCCTTTGCCCGCCGGACATCTGGCGCACGAGGTCGCGCGACCGGGTCTCGGATTTCAGTTCGGTGAACAGCTCGCCGGCGCGGCGCGCCATCGCCGCATGGTCCAGCCAACGCAACGGCCCTGCGCCCTTCTTGATCTCCCGGCCGAGGAAGACGTTGGCCGCCGCCGACAGATTGTTGCAGAGGGCGAGGTCCTGGTAGACGACCTCGACGCCCTTCTCGCGGGCTTCGACTGGTTTGGAGAAATGGACCGCTTCGCCGCCGATGCGGATCTCGCCGTGGGTCGGCGGAAAATTGCCGGCGATGACCTTGACGAGGGTCGACTTGCCGGCGCCGTTGTCGCCCATCAGGCCGAGCACTTCGCCCGACTCGAGCGACAGGTCCACCTCATTTAGCGCGTGAATCGCTCCAAAATATTTTGAGACGCCCTGCAGTTCAAGGATCGGCAATGCCATGCCTCCTCCCCTGAGCCCCGACGGGGTGCAGCGCGCCCGCCGGTTTCCTCCGGCTAGTCCCTCCGCGCTGACATTTCACTGTCCCTCAGATTGCGACGACAGGCAAGCAAAAAGCATCACCAAGCGCTCAGGGGCGTTCACTGGCGAAATCCTGTGCGCGTCCGCGCTCTCTGGCTGAGACGCCGCGTGCGCCAGCCTCGACGCCGCGGCCGCTTCCTGATAGCCGTTCGCGACGGGCGGACGGCGAAGCGCTCGCCATCAGAGAGGGTTCGATGTCGGATTGGCCGCAATCCCTTGTCCTGGTTGGGGCGGGCAAAATGGGCGAGGCGATGCTGCGGGGGTGGCTCGCCGCCGGCCTCGAGCCGAAGCGCGTGGCGATCCTCGAGCCTAAGCCCTCGCCGTCGATCCTCGAGCTCGCGACCCGGCTGGCGATGCGGCTAAATCCCCCGCTGGCCGCGCTTCGACCGCCCGAAGTCCTCTTTCTCGCGATCAAGCCGCAGACGCTCGATGCAGCGGCGCCCGACATCGCGCCGCTCGCGGGCGCGCACACGCTCGTCCTGTCGATCCTGGCGGGAAAGCGGATCGCCGATCTCCACGCGCGCCTGCCGGGGGCCGGCGCCTTCGTGCGAGTCATGTCGAACACGCCCGCGGCGGTCGGGCGCGGCGCCTCGGCGGCCTTCGCGACGCCATCGGCGGATGCGCGCCAGCGCGAATGGGCGCAGAGCCTGATGGGCGCGGTCGGCGCCTTCGATTGGGTCGCCGACGAGGCGCTGATCGATGCGGTGACCGCGATCTCCGGCTCCGGCCCCGCCTATGTCTTCGCGCTGGTCGAGGCGCTGGCGCAAGCCGGCGAAACGATCGGACTGCCCGCCCCGCTCGCGATGAAGCTGGCGCGCGCCACGATCGAGGGCGCGGGCGAGTTGCTGCATTGCGATCCCGCGGTCCCGGCGGGCAAACTGCGTGAGAACGTCACTTCGCCGGGCGGCACCACCGCCGCGGCGCTCGCGGTGCTGCGCGCGCCCGGCGGGCTCGCCGAGCTGATGACGCGCGCCGCCGCGGCCGCTTATCAGCGGGCCGGCGAACTCGCGGGCTGACGCCGCGCTAGGCGGCAAGGCGCAGGCCGCCGTCGCAGACCAGCACGTGCCCGGTGACGAAGCCATCGGCGACGAGGAACGCAATCGCTTTGGCGATGTCGTCGGCGGTTCCGACGCGGCCGACCGGCGTCCTGCCGGCGAAATTCGCGAAGGCGCCCTGGCGCTGCTCGGCGTCCATGAAATTCCACCACGCCGTATCGACGACGCCCGGCGACACCACGTTGACGCGCAAGGGGCGCAGCTCCGCGGCGAGGATCGGGGCGACTACGCTGAGCGCGCCGTTGGCGGCGGCGAGACCGGCCGTTCCCGGCGCCGCCATCTGGGCGGAGACCGCAGCGATGAAGGTGATCGAACCGTCCTTGCGGATCGTCGGCAGCGCCGTCTGCGCGCAGAAGAGATGCGGCCACACCTTCTCTTCGAAGCCACGCCGCACGTCGGCGAGATCGAGCGTCGCGAACGGGCCGAAGCCACGCCCGCTCCCCAAGGCGAGGACGAGATGATCGAAGGCGCCGATCGCTGCGAAGAATTCGCGCACCTGGTCCGCATCCGCGCCATCGAGCGGCAAGACTTCGACCCTGTCGTCGAGGGCTTCTCGCGCGGCAGCGATGCGCTCCCGGCTGCGACCAGCGACGGTCACTTTCAAACCATCGGCCGCCAGCCGCTGCGCCGCTGCGAGGCCGATGCCCGACGTTCCGCCGATGATGACGGCGTGTTCCCTTGCGTTGTTCATGTTCCAGCTCCTTTGATGGGTCAGTCGGGAAACGGGAGGTCGACGAGTTCAAGGCTGAGCGCGCGCAATCGCTGGCGCGCCCTCGGGTCGTCAGCCTGCGGGTTGGCTCGCGATTCCTCGAGGCCGTCGAAATAGAGGCCGCTGCGGCCTTCGAGCGCGGGCGAAGTCGCGAGATTGAGGATCGCCCGCGCGCCCTCTTCGACCGTGCTCCAGGGCTTCACCCCGGCCTCGCGGACCATTGTCGTCGCCATATAGGTCGCCGGATGCAGGCAATTGACGGTGACGCCTGTTCCCTCGAGGCTTTGCGCGAGATCGAACGTGAACAGGATCTGCGCCAGCTTGCTCTGCATGTAGGCCCGCCCGCCCGAATAGCCGCGCGTCAGCATGACGTCGTCGAAGTCGATCGCCTGCTGACCGGCCGAGGCGACGTTGACGATGCGGGCCGGCGCGCTCGCGCGCAGCAACGGCAGCAGCCGCAACGTCAGTGCGAAGCCCGCGAGGTAATTGACGGCGAGGCGCAGCTCGTGGCCCGCCGCGTTGGTCTGCCTCGCCGCGCCGCGGCCGCCCGAGCCGATCCCGGCGTTGTTGACGAGCAGGTCGAGCCGGGCGGCCGAGCCCAATACGGTTTCTGCCAGCGAACGCACCTCGGCGAGATCGGCAAGATCCGCGGCGATGAAACGGGCGCGTCCGCCGCCGGCCTCGATTTCGGCGACCAATCCTCGACCGCGGTCGCCGTCGCGGCCGTGGACGATGACCTCCGCGCCGTCTTCGGCGAGCGAGCGCGCGACCATGCGCCCGACGCCGTCGGTCGATCCGGTCACCAGCGCGATCTTGCCTGCGAGATTGCCCATCTCGGCCCTCCATTGCCTGTCCCGCCCAGAGATGGAGCCTCGGCGCGTGCGCAAACAGTTCCAATTTTATCCTGGTATTGATACTGCTATAATGCCGCCATGCCCGATCGAACGCTCGCCTCCGACGAAATCCGCAAGCGCGAGCTTGGCGCGTTCCTACGCTCGCGGCGCGCGCGCCTCGCCGGCGCGCGGCGCGGGGCGCGCCGACGGACGCCTGGGCTGCGGCGCGAGGAAATCGCGATGCTCGCCGGCGTCGGGACCACCTGGTACACGTGGCTGGAGCAAGGCCGCGACGTTAAGCCCTCGGGCGAAGTGCTCGGCGCGCTCGGCGACGCCTTGAAACTCGATGCCGCGGAGAAGCGGCATCTCTATATCCTCGCCGGACGCCAGCCGCCGAACTCGCGGCCGAGCAATCCCGAACGGGTCGAAGCCCCGCTGCGGCACACGCTGACGAGCCTGACCATCCAGCCGGCCTATGTCATGGGGCGCCGCTGGGACGTGCTCGCCTGGAACCGCGCCGCCGAAGTCGTTTTCGGCGACTACGGCGCGCTGGATGGCGATGCCCGCAACATCATGCATCTGCTGTTCACCGATGAGAACCATCGCCGCCTCCTCGTCGATTGGGAGGGATTGGCGCGCGTGGCCCTGGGGCGCTTTCGCGCCGAGAGCGCCAAATATATCGGCGACCCCGATTTCGAGAGGCTGATCGCGCTGCTGACGGCCGCCAGCCCCCAGTTTCGCGCCTGGTGGCCGGAGCGCAACGTCACCCGGCAGCTCTCCGGCATCAAGAAGGTCCGCCACCCGCGAATCGGTGGTATGACCTTCGAACATATGAGCTTTTCGATCGACGACGGCTCCGACATGAAGCTGATTGTCTATACGCCGCTGCCCGTCGAGGACAGCGTCGAAAAAATGGAAAGGCTGCTGCGCGGCTCCTCGGCCGTCGCGGAGCCGGCGACGAGCCGTGAGTTGGACGATTTCGCGGTGTGATCGACGTGAGGTTTGGCGGACGCGGCCAAAGACGCTAAACCAGAGCAGCTCGGGCAAGGGGAGGTTCGCATGGCGCAGGACAAAGAACCAAAGGGCAGGGGCGATGCGGCCTCCACCGATCCCCGAGGGCGAATCATCGACGCGTTGATGGCGCTCGCGGCGGAGCGGCGCTTCGAGGAGATCACGATCCGGGACATTTGCGCCGAGGCGAAAGTCACGCTCGCCGATTTCCGCGATGCTTTTCCCTCCAAGGGCGCGGTCCTCGGCGGGTTCACCAAGCGCATCGATCGAGCCGTGCTCTCGGCCCAGGATCAGGAGATTTCGGCAGAGGCGCCGCGCGAGCGGCTGTTCGACGTTTTGATGCGCCGGCTCGACGCGATGAAGCCTTACCGCGAGGGCCTGCGCGAGATCGCCGCCTGGCTTCGCCGCGATCCCGTCGCGGCGCTGGCGATGAACCAGACGGTCGTCAATTCGATGCGCTTCATGCTGGAGGCGGCGGGCATCGATAGCGAAGGGATGGCTGGCGCGATCAAGCTGCAAGGCTTGGCGCTCGCCTGGGCGCGCATCGTCGCGGTGTGGCTCGAAGATTCCGAGCCGGAACTCTCCAAGACCATGGCCGAACTCGATCGTGAACTGAGCCGCGGCGAGCGCGCGGTCGCCGGGGTCGAGCGACTCGACCGCTTTGTGGAGCCCCTCAGGTCGGTCGCGCGCGCCGCCTTCGAGCAACGCCGACGGGCGCGCGAGACCTTCCGGCGTCGTCCACGCGGCGATGGCGACGAGGAGGCGCGGGAGGCGGATCCGTTCTGAGCCGCCCCGCCGACGCATGCGCCGAGCGACTGCGTCAAATTTGACGCTTTGCCGCAATATCCTACGAGCCATGTCGCGCGAAATTGGCTGATAAGACCCTGATTCAGTGGGGTTTAACCACTTGCGTTAGGTCCCCTTGAGCCGCCCGCGGCCTATCTCTCCCGCATGATTTCGGTCGATGGAGAGACCCGGCGATGCAAGCAGCCCCAAAGTTTCCCGCCTTTGCGCCTCGACGTTTCGCCGCGCCAGACCCGCGCGCCGACGGACGGCGGCGGCTCGTTCGGCTGGATAGCGAGAACGTCCGCATCGCGCGGGTGGTCGCGGGCGTCTTCATGAACGTGACCGTCGCGACGAGCGCCTATCGCGGCGTCATGCTGCGCGTCGCCGGCGCTCGCGAGGACGGTTTTTCCTACGAGATCCGCCTGGTCCATGCCGATCCCGACCTTTGCATCGCGCTTGCCGAAGCCAACGACGATCTGGACGTGCAAGCGGAATGGCGATTGTGGGCGCGGGTCCTCGGGCTGCCGGCTTTGGTCGAGCGCATCGAGGGCCGCGGCGAACCCGATCGGCCGATGCTCGGCAAGGTGGCGGTGCGTGGCGCCGCTCCGCGGCGGCGCGGCAGGACGATCACGGCGCGGCGCGCCCGCTTCCTGACGCGCCGCAAAGTCGGACGGCCTGAACTTTCCCTACGGATCGACAACGATCGGCTCGAACTGTTCAGCGGCGAGAAGCCGGAACGCTGAGCGTCCGCCCATCGCGGCTCGCCCACTGTACCGCTCGGCCTCCGGTACGCTTTGGCCGATCGCCATCCGATTGTCTCTGGTCGTTCGGCTCGGGGCGACATAAGTGTCGCATAACCAATAACTCGCGGCGAGCCGAGCCACCATGCGCACCGATGTCCTCACCGCCATGGCGGCGTTCTGCTTCGTTTCCGGCGTCACGCCCGGGCCGAACAATCTCATGTTGATGACATCGGGCGTGAATTTCGGCTTCCGGCGAACGGTGCCTCATCTCCTGGGCGTCGTTTGCGGCTTCTGCCTGATGGTCGCGCTGGTCGGCCTCGGTCTCGACGCGATCTTCACGCGCTTTCCCGCCTTGCTGCCGGCGATGCGCTATCTCGGCGCGGCCTATATGCTCTGGCTCGCCTGGAAGATCGCATCGGCCGGCCCGGCGCGGGAGAGCAAGAGCGGCGGCACGCCGCTCGGCTTCTTCGGCGCGGCGGCGTTCCAGTGGATCAATCCCAAGGGATGGGTCATCGCGGTCAGCGCTCTGACCGCCTATTCCGTCGTCGACGACTACACCCGCAACGTCTTCATCGTCGCGTTCGCCTATCTCGCCATCGGCCTGCCCAGCAGCGGCTCTTGGGCGCTGCTCGGCTCGTCGATGCGCCGCGCGCTCGGCGACCCGCGCATCGCGCGCGCCTTCAATTGGACGATGGCCGCGCTGCTGGTCGCCTCGATTGTGCCGGTGCTCTACGAGCGGTAGTGCGCTCCAGCGATCGCCTCAGCGGAACGGCGGCTCGTCGAAACTGCGCAACTTTCGCGAATGCAGCGTCGCGCGCTGGCTTTGCAGCGTCTCCAGCGCGGCGATGCCGATCTGCAAATGCTCGCCGATCGCCCGCTCGTAGAAGGCGTTCGCCGCGCCGGGCAGCTTGATCTCGCCATGCAGCGGCTTGTCGGAGACGCACAGCAATGTGCCGTAGGGCACGCGCATTCGAAAACCCTGCGTGGCGATCGTCGCCGATTCCATATCGACCGCGATGGCGCGCGAGAGGTTGATGCGCCGGCGCTCCTGCGTCCAGCGCAATTCCCAATTGCGATCGTCGTTGGTGACGACGGTTCCCGTGCGCAGCCGCCGTTTCAGCGCCTCGCCGCGATCGCCGGTGACCCGCGCCACCGCCTCCTGCAGGGCGACCTGCACCTCGGCCAGCGCCGGGATCGGCACATCAGGCGGCACGGCGTTGTCGAGGATGTTGTCCTGACGGAGATAGGCGTGCGCGAGCACATAATCGCCGATGCGTTGGGATTGCCGCAGCCCTGCGCAATGGCCGACCATCAGCCAGCAATGCGGACGCAGAACCGCGATATGGTCGGTGATGGTCTTGGCGTTGGCCGGCCCGACGCCGATGTTGACGAGGCTGACGCCGCGCCCGTCGGCGCGCACGACGTGATAGGCGGGCATCTGGAAGCGGTGCCAGACGACGGCGCTCGCCCCGGCCTCGGCTTCATCAGGCGTCAGGCTCGAATCGATCACGACATTGCCGGGCAGCACGATCTTCTCGACCGCGCCGGCGCGCAATTGCTCCAGACCCCAACGAATGAACTGATCGACGTAGCGGTGATAGTTCGTGAGCAGCACCCAGGGCTGCATCGCGCGCCAGTCGGAGCCGGTGTAATGCACCAGCCGGCGCAAGGAATAATCGACTCGGGCGGCGTCGAACAGCGCGATCGGGCGCTCGAAGCCGGGACGAATGTCGAAGGCGCCGTCCGCGACTTCGTCACCGACGACGGCGAGCGAGGGCACGGGAAAGAAGCGCGCGAGTTCCGAAGCCGTCGCGCCGCCGCGCCCCAGTTCGTCGCCGCTCTCGAAGACGTAAGGATACGGGATTTCCTGCGCGCCGACGCCCACCTCGATCTCGGCGCCGAATTCGGCCACCAGCGGCTCGAGCTGTTCGAGCAGGTAGTGGCGAAAATCCTCGGGTTGCGTCACCGTGGTCGAATAGACGCCCGCTTCGGTGAACTTGGCGAAAGCGCGCGCGCTGGAAGGCGGCACGCCCTCGGGCTGGTAGGTCACGCGCAGTTCCGGGTAACGGAAGCGCGCGCGCACCTCTTCGCTTGGGACAACGCCGTCTTGCAGAAAGCGTTCAACCGCCGCGCGCAGCGATCCCGCCGCAAGCGCATAGAGTTCGGCGAGACGGTCAACCGCCTCGGCGGGCGACGCGACGCGTTCGAAAGATCCGCTCAAGCCGCCCCCCAGAGGTTTATGCACGTCCTTACCTTCCTATTTTGACGGTTTGGCTGCGATGCAGGCGATCTCGACGTTGTAAGCGGGCGCGGCGAGCTTGGCCTCGACCGTGGCGCGGGCGGGCGTGCAGCCCTTGGCGACCCAGCCCTCCCAGGCCGTGTTCATTTCGGCGAAATTCGCGATGTCGGTGAGATAGATCGTCGCGGACAGGATTTGGGTCTTGTCCGAGCCGGCCTGGGCGAGCAAGCCGTCGATCGCAGCGAGAATATCGCGGGTCTGCTCGCCGACGCTCTTGCCGGCGGCTTTGTCGGCGACCTGGCCGGCGAGATAGATCGTCTCGCCATGGACGACGACCTGCGACATGCGCGGGCCGACGCCGATCCGTTCGATGCTCATGAAATGCGCCTCTTCGTTGGGGAGTTGGGTTTCGCGCCTCAGGCGGGCGTCATCCCGGGGACCTGGCCGAGGAAATCGCGCTTGCCGATCTCGACGCCGCTGAAGCGCAGGATGTCGTAGGCGGTCGTCAGATGAAAGTAGAAATTGGGCAGGACGAAATGGAGGAGATAGTTCGCGCCGACCATCTTCATCTTGTTCGGCCCAAGGGGAAGGACGATCTCACGATCGGCCGCGCCGTCAAGCGCCTTGGGATCGATGGTCTTCAGGAAATCGAGCGTCGCCTGGATGCGCGCCTTCAGTTCCTCGATCGTGGCCTCCTTGTCCTCGAACTTGGGGGGCTCGGCGCCGGCGAGCCGGGCCGACCCGTTCTTGGCGCCGTCGCATGCGGCCTGAACCTGGCGGGCGAGACCGAACATGTCCGGCCGCAGTCGCGTCGTGACGTAAATCGCCGGATCGAACTTGCGCGCCTCGGCGTGCGCGGCCGCCTTGTCGAGAATGACCGACAGCGCGGCGAGCGAGCGCTCGAATACCGGGACGCTCGATTGATAGACCGAAAGGGACATGCGGATTGTTTCCTCGCCTGGGGCGCGCGAATTCGGGCGCGAAGGCGCGCAACTTGCACACAATGAGGGTCGAGTTCAACAAGCGGCGCCGAAAACTGTCGCTCTCAACTCCTCACGCGTCCGTGGCTTCAGGCCACGCAAGCCGCATCGCGTAGGCGCGAACGTCGACCGGCCAAGCGGCGATCCGTTCCGCGAACGCGGCGCCATCGCCGGCGAACAAGGCGCGGGCGGCCTCCTCGAAGCCGGGAAAGTCGCCGCCGATCGCATGGAGAAAACGATAGGCCGCATCTCGCGCCAGCTTCGCCTTGCTCGCGCCGCCATCCGCCCGGCGCGCTTCCTCGACGAGACGGCGCAGGGCGACGGAAGCGCCGCCGCTCTGGGCCGCCAGCCATTCCCAATGGCGCGGCAGCAGGGTCACCTCGCGGGCGACGACGCCGAGCTTGGGGCGACCGCGGCCTCGGGGCGGCAGGTCCGCCTCTTTCGCCTTGATGCGCGCGACGATGTGCTCGTCCGAACCGCGCAGATCGAGATCGACGACGCCGCCAGTGGCGTCATCGAAAGTCAGCAGCGGCCCCGACGCCCCGGCGGCGAGCGCCTGGTTCACCGCCAGCGCCACCTCTGCGAGCGGTCCCGCCGCGATCAGGCGAGCGCCGTCGAAGGCGGTGCAAGGTGGGTTCGAGGATTTGGTCATTGGTTGGTCTCGGTGGATTCGTCAAAATTTTACCCGGCCTTATTGCGGTGTCAATTATATCCGGGTATATTTCCCGGAGGAGGGAGCGGGTTTGGCGATGATGGACGGCGACAGGCGGGCGGCGCGAGCCGCGTACAAAGAGCGCAAGCCGGTCGCAGGCGTCTATGCCCTGCGTTGCCCGCTGAGCGGCGAGGTCTGGGTCGGTCGGACGCCCGACCTGGAGAAGGTGTGGAACCGCATTGCCTTCACGCTACGTGGCGACGCCAGCCCGCATCGGGCGCTCCAGGCGGCCTGGAACGGGCACGGCGCGGGGGCCTTCGTCTTCGAGGTCTTGGAGCGGCTCGAAGAGGAGGAGCTCGATTTTGCACGAGAATCGACGCTCAAGGAGCGGACGGCCCTTTGGCGCGCTCGGTTGAAGGCGGCGGCGGTATGAAGTCGACCGCTATTGCGGGCCCGGCTCGCCTGCGGCTTGCGGTAGCGCGGAATCGAAGCACGCCCAGCTTGGCGCCGAGCCCGTCCAAATAACGCTGGACGGCCTCGCCAACTCGCGGTCGTCGAGCGCGCCGACGCGCACGATGATCTGATGCGGGCGCGGTTCGGCTTCGCTGAACAAAGGCGTGCCGCAAGCGCGACAGAAGGTGCGGCGCATCCCCGACCCGCTGTCGGCGGTCGCGGCGTAGACCGACGTCTCGCCGGTGACCCTCACCGCCTCCTTGGGAAAGACCGCATTGACGGTCCCGGAGCCCGCGCCGAGATACTGGCATACGCGGCACCAACACTGCCGCACGCGCAAGGGTTTCTCAGCGGCGATATCGAACCGCACCTTGTCGCAGAGACACCCGCCGGTGATGGGCATAGTTCGTTCCTCCTTTGCCTCGCCTAGCAGGGAATCGGGATCAGAACCAGTCGGCGGATGGGACTTCCAGCTTGACGAATGTCTGTATCATAGTATGATACAAACTGGGAGGCTGCATGATCCTGTCGTTCAAGGACAAGCGAACGCAGGCTGTCGCTGAAGGTAAAGCGCCAAAAGGATTTCACGCTGATCTCGTCAGAACCGCCCAGCGCAAGCTCGCAATGCTGAACGCCGCGCTCCGTCTCGACGATCTGAACGCTCCGCCCGGGAACAGGTTGCACGCGCTATCGGGAAGCCGAAAAGGTCAACACGCAATACGGATAAACGACCAGTTCCGCGTTTGCTTTCGATGGGTCGAAGGCGGCGCCGAGGACGTGGAACTTGTCGATTACCATTAGGATTACGAGATGACACGCTCCATACATCCGCCGGTCCATCCCGGTGAAGTCCTGCGCGAGGAGTTTCTCATCCCGCTTGGCATGAGCGCCGGAGCGTTGGCGAAACGTCTCAACGTACCGCGCACCCGTATCGAGCGCATTGCTTCGGAAACGACCGCCATGACGTCCGATACCGCCCTGCGGCTCGGAAAGTTCTTCGGGACCTCGCCGGAATTCTGGATGAATCTGCAAATCGCCTTCGACCTGACGGCGCAGTCGCAAGCCCTGAAAGAGGAAATCGCGGCGATCAAGGAAATGCGGGCGGCTTAGCGCCCGTTCACCCCAAGTTCAGCTCCTTGAAGAAGTCGTTCCCCTTGTCGTCGATCACGATGAACGCGGGGAAATCCTCGACTTCGATGCGCCAGATCGCCTCCATGCCGAGCTCGGGATATTCCAGCGCCTCGACCTTTTTGATGCAGTCCTGCGCGAGGCGCGCGGCCGGGCCGCCGATCGAGCCGAGATAGAAGCCGCCGTGCTTCGCGCAGGCTTCGCGCACCGCGCGCGAACGGTTGCCCTTGGCGAGCATCACCATCGAGCCGCCCGCCGCTTGAAACTGGTCGACGAAGGAATCCATCCGTCCCGCGGTCGTCGGGCCGAACGAACCGGAGGCGTAGCCGACCGGCGTCTTGGCCGGGCCGGCGTAGTAGACGGGATGATTCTTCAGGTAGTCGGGCATCGGTTCGCCGCGCTCGAGCCGCTCGCGGACTTTCGCGTGGGCGGAATCGCGCGCCACGATCATCGTTCCCGTCAGCGCGAGGCGCGTGCGGATCGCATGCTTCGACAATTCCGCGAGAACGTCCTTCATCGGACGCTTGAGATCGATGCGCACCACCGGACCGCCGAGCGCCGCTTCGTCGAGCGCGGGGAGGAAGCGCGCCGGATCGTGCTCCAGCTCCTCGAGAAACACGCCGTCCTTGGTGATCTTGCCGAGCGCCTGGCGATCGGCCGAGCAGGACACCCCGAGGCCGATCGGCAGCGAGGCGCCGTGCCGCGGCAGGCGGATGACGCGCACGTCGTGGCAGAAATATTTGCCGCCGAATTGCGCGCCGACGCCGAGCTGCTGCGTCAGCTTATGGATCTCCTGCTCCATCGCAAGGTCGCGAAAGGCGTGGCCGTCCGCGCCGCCGCTCGTCGGCAGCGTGTCGAGGTAGCGCGTCGAGGCGAGCTTCACCGTCTTCATCGTCTGTTCGGCGCTCGTGCCGCCGATGACGATGGCGAGGTGATACGGCGGACAGGCCGCCGTACCGAGCGTGAGGATCTTTTCCTTGAGGAAGGCGATCATACGATCGTGGGTCAGGATCGACGGCGTCGCCTGATAGAAGAAGCTCTTGTTGGCCGAGCCGCCCCCCTTGGCGAGAAACAGGAACTTGTAGGCGTCCTCGCCCTCGGCGGCGATTTCGATCTGCGCCGGCAGATTGTCGCCGGTGTTCTTCTCCTCGAACATCGAGAGCGGCGCGACCTGGCTGTAGCGCAGGTTCTTTTTCGCGTAGGCGTCGCCGATCCCTTGCGCGATCGCCGCTTCGTCGTCGCCCTCGGTCCACACCAGACGACCCTTCTTGGCGACGACGATCGCCGTGCCGGTGTCCTGGCACATCGGCAGCACGCCGCCCGCCGCGATATTGGCGTTCTTCAGGAGATCGTAGGCGACGAACTTGTCGTTGGCGGTGGCCTCGGGATCGTCGAGAATCTTGGCGAGCTGCGCGAGGTGGCCGGGGCGCAGGAGATGATTGATGTCGATCAGCGCCTGCTCGCTCAAGAGGCGCAGCGCTTCCCGGTCGACGACGAGAATGTCGCGCCCGAACGCATGGTCCACGCGAACGCCTTCGGAGCTCAGCTTTCGGTAGGGCGTTTGGTCGGCGCCGAGTTGAAAGAGAGCGTGGTAGGATTGGCTCATGCGGGACCGCTCCGTGGGCTGCGGGGAGGAGAGGGATTTAGCGGTTCGCGCGGCTCATTCCAAGCCTTGCGCCGAGAACACTCCGCGTCAGCTCGCGGCGCCCGAGAGCGCCTCGATGCCTTCAGCGACCGCGAGGGTTCGGCGCGCCATTTGCTCGTGCAGCAGTTCGACCATCCGGCCGTTGTGCTGGATGACGCCCTTGCCGGCGTTCTCCGGCAGAGCGAAAGCGGCGATGATCGCGCGCGCCAACTCGATTTCCGTCGACGCCGGCGCGAAGGTCGCGTTGCAGACCTCGATCTGATTCGGGTGGATCAGCGTCTTGCCGTCGAGACCCATGTCGCGCCCCTGCTCGCACTCGGCCTTGAAGCCGACGGGATCGCCGAGATCGTTGTAGACGCCGTCGATGATGTCGCAGCCGTGGGCGCGCGCCGCGGCGACGCAGAGCGCAACCCAGGCGGTCAAGGCGCCGCGCCCCGGCGTCAGACGCGCGCGCGTCTCCTTGGCGAGATCGTTGAGACCCATCACCAAAGTATCCAACCGCGAATCGGGGTCGGCCGCGGTCGCGGCGATCGAGCCGGCGCTCAAGATCGCCATCGGCGTCTCCATCATCGCCCACAGGCGCGTTCTCTCGGGCGCGCCCGCTTCCCGCAGCGCGCGCGCCGCGACCATGATGGCTCCCGGCCCGTCGACCTTGGGCAGCAGAATCGCGTCGGGCGCGGCGGCGATCGCGGCGGCCAGATCCTCGGCCCCCCAGGGCGTGTGGGCGCCGTTGACGCGAATGACCACCTCGCGCCCGCCGAACCCGCCGGCGCGCACGGCTTCGACCGCCAGGACCCGCGCCTCCAGCTTGGCGTCCGGCGCGACCGAATCTTCGAGGTCGATGATGATCGCGTCGGCCGCCAAGCTGCGCGCCTTGGCAAGCGCCTTGGCGTTGGACCCCGGCATATAGAGCACGCTGCGGCGCGGGCGGACGACCATATCAATCTCCTGACGATCGTCCCTACTTAAATTGTGCAGCGCACTCACGCCAGAGGTATGAATCGCGCCGCGCCCTAACACTTAAGGAGAAGCCCGCCGCCTGGACAATGGCGGCGCCTATTTCGCCAGCCAGCGTGCGAACCGGCGCGTCGCTTCGCCGATCTCATCGGGCGCGCGAGCAAAGCAGAGGCGCAGATAGCCCTCGCCGTCCGGCCCGAAAGCCGAGCCCGGCGCCGCGCCGATCCCCGCTTCGTCGATAAGGCGCAGCGCCAGCGCGCGGGAATCGGCCTCCCCATCGACGGCGCAAAAGAGATAGAAGGCGGCTTGCGGCGTCGCGAAGCGCACGCGCCCCGTCGCGGCGAGGCCGCGCGTGACGATGTCGCGAGCTTCGTGCATCCGCGCGATCTGAGCGGCGATGAACCATTCGCCCTCCTCCAGCGCGGCGACGGCGGCGCGTTGCGTGAAGACGGGGACGCCGGACGTGGTGAATTGCACGAGATTCTCAATCGTCGGGCCGAGGGCCGGCGGCGCCTCGAGCCAGCCGACGCGCCAGCCGGTCATCGCCCAGTTCTTCGACAGCGTCTGCACGAAGAGAATCTTGTCGCTCGGCGCCATCACGTCGTGAAAGGAAGGCGTTCTCTCGCCCTGATAGGTCAGCCGGCCATAGATTTCGTCGGCGATGATCCACAGGCCATGGCGGCGCGCGAGGCCCAGGATGGCCTCGAGCTCTTCGTGGGTGGCGACGAAGCCGGTCGGGTTGGCGGGGGAATTGAGAAAAATCGCGCGGGTCGCCGGCGTGACCGCGTTTCCGAGGCGTTCCGGATCGAGGCGCCAGCGTTCGCCGCGTTCGAGCGGCACGAAGACGGGGCGAGCGCCCGACAAAGCGACGGCGCCGGCGAAGTTCGGCCAGGCGGGGGAAGGGATCAACGCTTCCGCGCCGGGCCCGAGGGTCAGGCGCGCGGCGATGTCGAGCGCGTGCATGCCGCCGATGGTGACGAAGAAGCTCTCGGGCGAGAAATCGCCGCCGCCCGGGGCCGTTCCGTAGACGCGGGTCATGTAGCGCGCGATCGCTTCGCGCAGCTCGGGGATGCCGCGCTGATGGGTGTAGAAGGTCTCGCCACGGTCGAGCGAGGCCTTGGCGGCCTCGACGATGAAGGCCGGGGTGGGCGAATCGCCCTCGCCGACCCAGAGCGGGATCAGACCCTGCCGGTTGCGCCCGTAGTTGAAGACCTCGACGATGCCGCTCTGCGGCACGGCGCGCATGGCCGGCTGAATTTCGCCGAGCCAGTCGGGCGCCGGCGGCGCCGCTTGGGAAATGAGATGGTCCATCGCCGCCTCATGAACGGAGTCGCGCTCGGCCGCAAGTGGCGGGCGCGAAAGCGGTGGAGGTCGGAAGGTCGCGCCGGCCTCAGCGCCGGGTCAAGGCGTCGCGAATCTCGCTCAACAGGACGACTTCCTCGCTCGGCGGCGGGGGCGCGGCGGGAGTAGCGGGGGCCGGAGCCTTCATCGTGTTGATCGCCTTGATGACGAGGAAGAGCGCCACCGCCACAATGAGGAATTGGACGATGTTGGTGATGAAGTCGCCGTAGGCGAGCACGGGACCCTGCTTTCTCGCGTCCGTGAGGTTCGTGGCGGTCACGGCGGCGGAAAGGGGGAGGAAATAGTTGGAGAAGTCGGCCTTCCCGAAAATGCCGATGATCGGCATGATGATGCCGTCGACCAGCGAGCCGACGATCTTGTTGAACGCCGCGCCGATAACCACCGCCACCGCGAGATCGATGACGTTGCCCCTCATCGCAAATTCTTTGAATTCCTTGAGCATGGCGCCCTCCCCAGGCTTCACCGCGACGCGGCGCGCTCATCGGAAGCTCGCGGCCTCGGCGTAACGGCACGCTAACCCAGGCGGCGGCCGAGATAAAGCCGGCGCGCCGGGTCATTCCTTGGCGGTGGCGGGTCGTTCCTTGGCGGTGGAATGCCGCGCGAGCGCTTCGATCCGCGCCTTCAACTGCGCGGCGCGCGCCTGGGCCATCCGGGAGGCGCAATAGCCGTGGAGAGCCTCGTCGACGTAATTGCGGCAAACGTCTTCGCGCCGCGTGGCGAAATCATTCTGCTCGTGGGCCAGATCGTCGGCCTCGGGGCTGCCTTTGAGCCGCGCTTGCAACGCACGGAGGCTGCGCGCCGCCGCCGCGTCGGCGCGTGAGCGCTGGCGCGCGATCGACTTGGCGCCCTCCACCACGGTTGCCCCATCCGGTCCCCAGAGGCCGCTGGGACTCGCCTGACAGTCGGCGGCCTGGAAAACGCAAGCCGTGCCTTGCGGGGGAACAAGCACCGCGCCGTCCAGAAGGTCGAAGGAAAACGGGCAGGCCGGGATTTCCGCCTCGTACCGCTCCAATCCCTCGGGCCGTCCGAGGCTCTTGGTCTCGATCGGCGCCTCGCCGACGATGTCGATCAGGCACTTTTGCGAAGGATTCGAGATCACCTCGCCGGGGAGGCTGAACTTGTCGATGCGGAGATCCTTGTCGTGGTCGGAAAACAGCAATTGGCCTTGGCTCCCGTCGAGCCGGAGCGGCTTTCCGGCGACAGCGGCCGGGCGGGCGACAAAATTGGCGCTCGACCTCTCCGACTTCCGCGCCTTCGGCGCTTCCGATTTTCGCGTGGGGGGCGCCGCGGCGTCGCTGGCCGGCGGTTTGGCAGGGGCGGGAGGTGGGGCAGGTGCGGCCCCAGGGAACCCGGGCAGCGAGAATTGCGCCCGGGCGAGTTCGCCGCCCATCGCTAGGAGCGCTACGACGACGATGGGGAATCTCTTCATCGACCAAGCTTAATTTCGGATGCGAGAAATGGAAAGCGCGGCGCGCGCCCCCGCCGAAAGGTAGGGGGCGAGGGTGGAGATTTCTCGCCGCCGGGAGGCGCCTCAGCGCCTTGCGCCGGTCTAGCGCCCCACTTATATACCGGCCACCTGTGCAGCGTTGGGGCAAGAAAGTCTCGCCTGCGGAATTGACCGTGCATCGGGGACCGGGATGCGCGCGCCGACCAGCTCCTGGACGGGGCGGCGCATGTCCAAGGCTAGGCCGCTTCGGGGTCTCGCGGTCCTGCGAAACAATGAGGATGTGAGACAATGGCTAAAGTAATCGGCATCGACCTGGGGACCACCAATTCCTGCGTAGCGGTGATGGAAGGCGCCACCCCGAAAGTCATCGAGAATTCCGAGGGCGCGCGCACGACGCCATCGATCGTCGCGTTCACCGACGACGGCGAGCGGCTGGTCGGCCAGCCGGCCAAGCGGCAGGGCGTGACCAACCCCGAGCGCACCTTCTTTGCGATCAAGCGCCTGATCGGCCGGTCGTACGACGACCCCATGACCAAGAAGGACATGGGCCTCGTCCCCTACAAGATCATCAAGGCCGCCAATGGCGACGCCTGGGTGTCGGCGGACGGCAAGCAATATTCGCCTTCACAGATTTCCGCCTTCGTCCTGCAGAAGATGAAGGAGACCGCCGAGGCGCACCTCGGCACGCCGGTCACGCAGGCCGTCATCACCGTTCCCGCCTACTTCAACGACGCCCAGCGTCAGGCGACCAAGGACGCCGGCAAGATCGCCGGCCTCGAAGTCCTGCGCATCATCAACGAACCGACGGCGGCCGCGCTCGCCTATGGGCTCGACAAGAAGAAATCGGGCACGATCGCGGTCTATGACCTCGGCGGCGGCACGTTCGACATTTCGATCCTCGAAATCGGCGACGGCGTCTTCGAAGTGAAGTCGACCAACGGCGACACCTTCCTGGGCGGCGAAGACTTCGACATGCGTCTCGTCGAATATCTCGCGGGCGAGTTCAAGAAAGAGCAGGGCATCGACCTCACCAAGGACAAGCTCGCGCTGCAACGCCTGAAGGAAGCGGCCGAAAAGGCCAAGATCGAACTCTCCTCGGCGGTGCAGACCGACATCAACCTGCCCTACATCACCGCCGACGCGACCGGCCCGAAGCACCTCGCGCTGAAGCTGACCCGCGCCAAATACGAGGCGCTGGTCGACGACCTCATCCAGCGCACCGTCGACCCGTGCAAGAAGGCGCTCAAGGACGCTGGCCTGTCGGCTGGCCAGATCGACGAGGTCATTCTCGTCGGCGGCATGACGCGCATGCCCAAGGTGCAGGAGATCGTCAAGCAGTTCTTCGGCAAAGAGCCGCATAAGGGCGTGAACCCGGACGAAGTGGTCGCCATCGGCGCCGCGGTCCAGGCGGGCGTTCTGCAGGGCGACGTTAAGGACGTGCTGCTGCTCGACGTCACGCCGCTCTCGCTCGGCATCGAGACGCTCGGCGGCGTGTTCACGCGTCTCATCGAGCGCAACACCACGATCCCGACCAAGAAGAGCCAGGTGTTCTCCACCGCCGAGGACAATCAGACGGCCGTGACGATCCGCGTCTTCCAAGGCGAGCGCGAAATGGCCGCCGACAACAAGGCGCTCGGCCAGTTCGACCTCGTCGGCATTCCGTCCGCTCCGCGCGGCGTGCCGCAGATCGAGGTGACGTTCGACATCGACGCCAACGGCATCGTGAACGTCACCGCGAAGGACAAGGCGACCAACAAAGAGCAGCAGATCCGCATCCAGGCCTCGGGCGGCCTCAGCGACGCCGACATCAACAAGATGGTCAAGGACGCCGAGGCGCACGCCGCCGAGGACAAGAAGCGGCGCGAAGCGGTCGACGCCAAGAATCACGGCGAGTCGCTCGCCCACGACGCTGAGAAGGCGCTCAAGGAGTACGGCGACAAGGTCTCGCAGGCTGACCGCAGCGCGGTCGAAGCGGCCGTGGCGGCTCTGCGCGCCTCTCTGCAAGGCGAGGATGTCGAGGCGATCAAGGCCAGGTCGAACGACCTCATGCAGGCGCAGATGAAGCTCGGCGAGGCGATGTACAAGGCGCAGCAGGCCGCCGGCCCCGGCGCCGAGGGCGGCGAGACCGGCGCTGGCCAGGCCAAGGACGACGTCATCGACGCGGAGTTCCGCGAGGTCGACGACGACAAGAAGAAGTCGGCCTGACGAATCGCCGACGCGTTCGCGCCCCTTTTTGTCCGTCGGGCGGAAGGGGCGCGGTCGGCCTTACCGAGAGGATCGACGGGAATTGACGGGGCGGCCCAAGCTATTCATATCTAGATGATTCGGACCGCCTCCCAGGAAGAACCGGGTTGCTATAGACGTGGCCAAACGCGATTTTTATGAAACCCTAGGGGTAACCCGCACTGCCACCGAAGCGGAGCTGAAGGCGGCATTCCGGAAGGCGGCGATGCAATGCCACCCCGACCGCCATCCCGGGGACAAACAAGCCGAGTCGCGGTTCAAGGAACTCAACGAGGCCTATCAGCATTTGTCCGACGGCCAGAAGCGGGCGGCTTACGATCGCTATGGCCATGCCGCGTTCGACCAGGGCGGGGGCATGAACGAGGGCTTCGCGACCTCGATGTCCGACATATTCGATGATCTTTTTGGCGACATTATGGGTCGCCGCGGCGGCCGCAACCCCTCCGGCAAGGAGCGCGGCGCGGATCTTCGCTACAATCTCGAGATCACCCTCGAGGAAGCCTACCACGGCAAGACGGCGACGATTAAGCTGCCGACCTCGGTCACTTGCGACGGCTGCGCCGGATCGGGCGCAAAGGCGGGCTCGAGACCGGCGACTTGCAAGACCTGCGCCGGGCACGGGCGCGTACGCGCCCAGCAGGGCTTTTTCGCCATCGAGCGGACGTGTCCGACGTGCGGCGGGCGCGGCCAGACGATCGACAACCCTTGCGAGAAATGCGCCGGCGCCGGCCGCGTGACGCGCGAGCGCACGCTGTCCGTCAATATGCCGGCCGGGGTTGAAGACGGCACCCGCATCCGTCTTTCCGGCGAGGGCGAAGCGGGCCTGCGCGGCGGGGCGGCGGGCGACCTCTACATCTTCCTCTCGATCAAGCCGCATCCCTTCTTCCAGCGCGACGGCGCCGACCTCTATTGCCGCGTCCCCATCTCGATGGTGCAGGCGGCGCTCGGCGGCGAGTTCACGGTCCGCACGCTCGATGGCGGCGACGCCAAGGTGCGCATCCCCGAGGGCGCGCAATCCGGGCATCAGATGCGCCTGCGCGGCAAGGGCATGCCGATCCTGCGCTCGCGCGACCTCGGCGATCTCTACATCCAGGCCAACGTCGAGACGCCGCAGAATTTGACGCGGCGCCAGCGCGAATTGCTGATGGAATTCGACGCGGAATCGTCGCACAAGACCCAGCCCGAGAGTTCTGGCTTCTTCGCCAAGATGAAAGAATTCTTCGAAGGGCTGAGTTGAGCCGACTGGCGACGCGCGGACGATGCGGGGGATCATGGGACGAACTTCGCCGAAATTCCCGGCCGAGCGCGCCGGTCGCCGCAACGGCGGGCTGTTCGGCGACGAAACCCGGTTTCTCAAGACCCTGTTTGAAAATCCGCGCCTGACGGGCGCCGTGGCGCCGTCCGGCCGGTTTCTCGCCCGCGCCATGGCGCGATTCGTCGATCCCAATGGGGACGGTCTCGTCGTCGAACTCGGTCCGGGAACCGGGCCGGTGACCCGGGCGCTGATGGAACGCGGCGTCGCTCCGGAGCGCCTCGTCCTCGTCGAATACGACAGCGGCTTCTGTCAGCTCCTCGCGCAACGTTTCGGGGCCGTCCGGGTGATCCAGGGCGACGCCTACGATCTGCCGCGCACCCTGGCCGGGCTCGACGGCCGGCCGATCGCCGCGATCGTCTCCAGCCTGCCGCTGCTCAATCAGCCGCCGCCGCTGCGCGCCAAGCTGATCGCCGAAGCGTTCGCCCTGATGGGGCCGAAGGGCCTCTTCGTCCAATTCACCTACGGCCTTGCTTCGCCGATCGCGCGCGAGGTCTGCGCGGGGCGATATTCGGCCCATTGCAGCGCGCCGATTTGGCGCAACCTGCCGCCGGCGCGGGTGTGGACCTATCGCGCCGATCCGCATGGCGCCTTCGTCGAGCCGATGATCGCGCGTCTCGGACGCCGCGCCGACCGCCTCATGCGCGGCCGTGCGGACACCAAATGACCGCCGCGCCGACAAAAGCGCAGAGCGCGCGGGCGCGTCGTCTCGATCCTCGCGATCGGCTGATCGTCGCGCTCGATGCGCCCGACCCGGCGGAGGCCGAGCGTCTCGTCGCCGAGCTCGGCGACAGCGTCACGTTTTATAAGATCGGCATGGAGCTCGCCTACGGCGGCGGCTTGGGCTTGGCGTCGAAGTTCGCCGCGGCGGGAAAGAAGGTCTTCGTCGATCTGAAGTTGCACGACATCCCCAACACGGTCGAGCGCGCGACCGCGCAAATCGCGCGGCTGGGCGCGTATTTTCTCACCATCCACGCCTATCCCCAGACGATGCGCGCGGCGGCGGCCGGCGCGCGCGGCTCGGGCTTGAAGCTGCTCGCGGTCACGGTTCTGACTTCCAGCGACGACGTCGATCTCGCCGAAGCCGGCTACGCCCTCGGCGTCAAGGCCCTCGTGGCGCGGCGCGCCGAGCAGGCGCGGGCGGCGGGCGTCGACGGCCTCGTCGCCAGCGCCTCGGAAGCCTCGATGCTGCGCGCCGCCGTCGGCGATTCGCTCTTGCTCGTCACGCCGGGCATCCGTCCCGCCGGCGCCGCGGCCGGCGACCAGAAGCGCGTCGCGACGCCGGCCGCCGCGATCGCCGACGGAGCGGACTATCTCGTCGTCGGGCGCCCGGTGACGCAGGCCCCCGATCCCCGGGCCGCCGCGCAGCAAATCGTCGCCGAGATCGCCGCCGCACTCTGACTTGCCATCCCCTGCGCAGGCGCTAGTCTCGCGCGCCAACCCTCGTGAGGAGCGGTTTATGTCCATCTCAATCGGCTGATCAAGAAATACGACCTCGACGTCGTGTTCATTGCCGGGCCGGGGCATGGCGCGCCGGCGGTCATCGCCAACGTCTTTCTCGAAGGCACGTATTCGGAGATCTACAGCGACGTCTCCGAAGACGCGGAAGGGCTGCGCCGTCTCTTCAGGCAGTTCTCGTTTCCCGGTGGAGTCGGCAGTCATTGCACGCCGGAGACGCCCGGTTCAATTCATGAAGGCGGAGAACTCGGCTACTCCCTGTCGCACGCTTACGGCGCCGCGTTCGACAACCCGGATCTCATCGCCGCCGTCATGGTCGGCGACGGCGAAGCGGAAACCGGGCCGCTGGCGACCGCCTGGCATTCGAACAAGTTTCTCAATCCGGCTCGCGACGGCGCCGTTTTGCCGGTGTTGCATTTGAACGGCTACAAGATCGCCAATCCGACCATCCTCGCCCGCATTCCGCACGAGGAACTGGAGCACCTGTTCCGCGGCTATGGCTACGATCCGTGCTTCGTCGAGGGATCCGACCCCGACACGATGCACCAGGCGCTCGCCGCCACCCTCGAACATTGCGTTCGCGAAATTCGTCGGATTCAGCAAGAGGCGCGCGGCGGCGGCCACGGGGCGCAGCGGCCCCGGTGGCCGATGATCATCCTGCGCAGCCCAAAGGGGTGGACCGGTCCCAAGGAGGTGGACGGGCACAAGGTCGAAGGCTACTGGCGCGCCCATCAGGTGCCGTTGGCCGAGGTGCATGAAAACCCGGCGCATCTCGAACAGCTCGAGGCGTGGCTGCGCAGCTATCGGCCGGAACAACTGTTCGACGAAGTCAGGGCGGTTTTCGCCTGAATTGCGCGCGCTCGCGCCGGACGGCGCGCACCGGATGGGCGCCAGTCCGCACGCCAACGGCGGCGTGTTGCGCAAGTCGCTGCGCCTGCCGGACTTCCGCGACTATGCCGTCAAGGTCGACAAGCCCGGCGTGATCGAAGTCGGGCGACACACGTTCATGCCCAAAGGCTACATCATCTCGCGCGTCGACATCACCGACCCTGAAGCCTATGCGCGCTACGCCTCGGCGGCGACCAAGGCGATCGCGGATCATGGCGGACGCGCGCTCGCGCGCGGCGGACGATACGAGGCGCTCGAAGGCCCGGGTCGGGCACGCAACGTCGTGCTGGAATTCGACAGCTACGACGCGGCGCGACGCTATTTCCATTCCGAGCAGTATCAGGCCGCGCGAGCGCTGCGCGAGGGCGCGGCAAATATTGAAATGGTGCTGGTGGAGGGCGCCTGACCATGGCCAAAGGCTACTGGATCGCGCATGTCGATGTCGCCGACGCCGAGGCCTACAAGGCCTATCAGAGCGCCAACGCGGTCGCCTTCGCCAAATACGGCGCGCGGTTTCTCGTGCGGGCGGCCCGCAGCGAGCTCAAGGAGGGCGCGCTGCGCTCCCGGCACGTCGTCATCGAGTTTCCCGACTACGCGACGGCGGTTGCTTGTTACGATTCGAACGAGTATCGCCGCGCCCTGGCTTTGCGCCAACCCGTCTCGCAGGGCGACGTCGTGATCGTCGAAGGCTATGACGGGCCGCAGCCGGGCTGAGGCCTATCTCTAGGGGGACGCTATGGCCGATATGCGGCTGGTCGTGACGGGCGCCGCCGGGCGCATGGGCCGCATGGTCGTCAAGACGATCGAGGAGACGCCAGGCGTCGTCCTCTGTGCGGCGATCGAGCGGGCGGGCTCGTCCGCTTTGGGCGAGGACGCCGGGTTTCTCGCCGGCGCCGGCGCGAGCGGCGTGAAGATCTCCGACGATGCCCTATCCGCCTTGCTGAGCGCCGACGGCGTGATCGACTTTTCCGCTCCGGCGGCGACCGTCGAGTTGGCCGCGCTCGCGGCTCAGGCGCGCATCGTCCATATCATCGGCACGACCGGCCTCTCGCCGGACGATCTGGCGAGCCTCGCCGCGGCGGCGCGCCACGCGCCGATCGTGCGGTCAGGCAACATGAGCCTCGGCGTCAACCTGCTGGCCCGGCTGGTGCGCGATGCGGCGCGCGCCCTGGGGCAGGAGTTCGACATCGAGATCGTCGAGATGCATCACCGCATGAAGGTCGACGCGCCCTCGGGCACCGCGCTGCTGCTCGGCGAAGCCGCCGCCGAGGGGCGCGGCGTGGCGCTGCGCGAGCACTCCGAGCGCGGGCGGGACGGCGTCACCGGCGCGCGCAAGCCGGGCGCGATCGGCTTCGCCTCGCTGCGCGGCGGGTCGGTCATCGGCGATCACAGCGTCATCTTCGCCGGCGATGGCGAGCGCATCGTGCTCTCCCACCACGCCGAGGACCGCGGGCTGTTCGCCCGCGGCGCCCTGAAGGCTGCGCTGTGGGCGCACGGCCGCAAGCCGGGGCTCTACTCGATGGCCGATGTGCTGGGGATTGCGCAGGATTGAAGGATCGCGCCACTCGACGCAGCGCCGCCGCGCGTCACCACAATCGCCTCGCGCCGTAGGCGTCGAAGGCTTCCTCATTGGACACGAGCACGAGATTTTCGAGCATAGCCTGCGCGATCAACATCCGATCGAATGGGTCGCGATGGGGCCCGGGAAGCGCGCCAGCAGCTTGCCCATGACGAACGCCGATCGGCAGGCCGATGAAGCCCTGGCTGGCGATTGTCGCATCAAGATCAGCCACTATGGCGGCCGCGCCAGGCAGCTTGCCGATGCGGTGTTTCGTCGTGATTTCCCAAGCGGAGGCCGCGCTGAGGAAAACGCCGTTACCCTGGTTCGCTATTGCCGTCTGCGCCGCTTTCGAGAGGGCCTCGTCGCCAGCTAGCCACCAGAGAAAGGCGTGCGTGTCGAGCAACAATTGCACGTCGCTACTCCCACGCAGCTAGTTCCTCGTCGGACAAGGGCTCGAAAAACTCAGGCCCCACAGTCAAGATCCCACGCAGCGCCCCAAACTGGCGCCTCACGAGCGCGGGGGCGAATGGCACGAGTTTGGCGATTGGCTGCTTGCCACGCGCCAGAACGATTTCCTCGCCTGCTTCCACACGCGCAAGCAATTGGGACAAGTGCGTCTTTGCCGCGTGAATGGTGACCGTTTCCATAGGCGCCCTCGTTAGCTAATCTCCATAGCTAACCCACTCCCTCTTGTCCACCCAATCGGGACCCCACAAAAAACCCCGGTCCGCAACGCGGGCCGGGGCTGGTCTCCTAACCAGAGAGGCCTCTCAACTCCGGCGGTCGCCGGAGAGCATGAGCAGCATCTGGAACATGTTGACGAAGTCGAGATAGAGCCGCAGCGCGCCGTAGATCGACTTCTTCTCCGAAGCCTCATAGGCGTCGCCGGCGTAATAGCTCTCCTTGATCGCCTGCGTGTCCCACGCGGTCAGGCCGGCGAAGATGCCGATGCCGACGATCGAAATCGCCCACTGCAGACCGGTGCTGTGCAGGAAGATGTTCACCACGCTGGCGATGATCAGCCCGAACAGGCCCATCATCATGAACGAGCCCATCGCCGAAAGGCTGCGGCGCGTCGTGTAGCCGTAGAGGCTGAGGCAGCCGAAGGCCGCCGCGGTCTCGAAGAACACACGCGCGATCGAAGCCCCGGTGAATACGACGAAGATCGTCGAGAGGGAAAGCCCGATCAGCGCGGCGAAGGCGAGGAACACCGTGCGGGTCGTGCTGACCGACATTGTGTTCCGGCCGGCCGAGATCGCGAACACCAGCGCGAGCGGGGCGAGGATGACGAGCCAGCGCAGCGGCGAAACGTAGATTGCTTGGCCGAACGTCGTCAGCCCGATGATGTGGCCTGTCGGCGATACCACGGCGCCGAGTTTGAAAGCGACATAAGCGACGACGCCGGTCACGCCGAGACCGAGCGTCATGTAGTTGTACACGCCGATCATATAGGTCCGCAGACCCTGATCGATTGCGCCGGCGCCGGACCGGGCGAGGCCAGCGCCGTAGCGGGCGTTGGCAAAGCGGTCATAGTCGGACATCGAAAACCTCACAGGTGCTTCGCGACGCCAGGAGCCGGCCCCGGGCCGGCGCGTCGCGCTCACCACATAATATGGTCGGGACAGCGCGCGGGCGCAAGGGCCGTTCGCCGGGGGCGGCCGTCAATGGCCGCCGGCGCCGGCGCCGAGCGCTTGCGGACGGCGCATCGCCGCCGCGAGCCCCACCAGCGCGAGAAAAATCAGGGTCAATGCCAGAAATACGTCGCCGAGAGCGAGCACTTCGGCTTGCTGGCGCACCATCAGCGCGAGTTCGCGCGTCGCGGCGAGTTCCGCGTCGGAGCCCCTCGCCGCCAGCGCCGCCGTCATCTGGGCCAAGGCCTCATCGGCGGCGCTTCGGCCCCAGACGACGGCCTCGCGCAGACGCTCCAGGTGCAGATCCATGCGCTTGTCGAGCGTCGTGTTGATGAGCGCCAGGCCGAAAGCGCCGCCGAGATTGCGCATGAGGTTGAAGAGGCCCGAGGCGTTCTTGATGCGCTGCGGCGGCATGGTGCCGAGCGCCAGATTGTTGATCGGCACCATGCACAGCATCAGCGAGAAGCCGCGAAACATCTGGGGAACGAGCAGTTCCCAGAAGTCCCAGTCCGAGGTGATGAACGAGGCCTGCCAGGTGCCGATCGCGAAGCCGACGAAGCCGAGCGCGATCATCAGCCGGGGATCCATCTTGCCCATCAGCCGCCCCGAGATCGGCGCCATGATGAACATGCAGACGCCGGTGACGAACATCGTCTGGCCGATCATCAGCGAGGAATAGCCGCGCACCGAGGCGAGATAGACGGGATAGATGTAGGTCAGGCCGTAGAGCCCGATGCCGAGGACGAAGGCGAAGAGCGAGCCGACCCAGAAATTGCGGTCGAGGAAGGCCGTGAGGTCGACGATCGGCTGCCGCGCCGTGAAAGCGCGCCAGAAGAAGACGATTCCGCCCAGCGCCGAAATGACCAGCGCCACGGCCACTGGCTGGCTTTCCAGCCAATCCTTGGAGGGGCCTTCCTCCAGCGCATATTCCATCGCGCCGAGAAACGCCGCCATCCCGATGAGGCCGGTCCAGTCGAAATTCTTCAGCAGCTTCATGTCGGGCTTGTCGAAATCGATCAGAAACCAGCAAGCGACGGAGACGATGATGCCCGGGATGATGTTGACGAGAAACAGCCAGTGCCAGGAAAAGAGGTCGGTCAGATAGCCGCCGACCGTCGGCCCGATGGTCGGCGCGAGCGTCGCCACGAGCCCGATGATCGGCGCGATGATCGGCTGCTTGCTGCGCGGGAAGATGGTGAACGCGGAAGCGAAGACCGTCGGGATCATGCCGCCGCCGATAAAACCTTGCAGCGCGCGCCAGACGATCATTTCATCGATGGAGGAGGCGCGTGAGCAGAAGAAGCTCATCAGCGTGAAGCCGGCTGCCGAGATCACGAAGACGGTGCGGGTCGAGAAGGCGCGCGACAGGAATCCCGACAGCGGGATCATGATGACTTCGGCGATGAGATAGCTGGTCTGCACCCAGGTGATTTCATCCTGCGACGCGGACAGTCCGGCCTGAATTTCCGACAGCGAGGCGGAGACGATCTGGATGTCCAGAATCGCCATGAACATGCCGAAAACCATGAAGATGAACGCCGCGAGACGGCGCGGGTCGAAATGCTCGACTGCCGCCTGAGGCGCCGTCGCGGCCGCGCTCACGGCTTGCCGCCTGCTTCATCCGCGTTCTGGCCGAACCCCAGCGCGCCCAGGAGCGTCGGCTTCGGCAGGTTTTCGTCGCGCGTATGCACGGAGGCGATCACGGACATGCCCGCCCGCAGGGTTCCCGCCTCGAGCGCTTCCGGCGACACCGCGATGCGGACGGCGATGCGCTGCACGACCTTGGTGAAATTTCCCGTCGCATTATCCGGCGGCAGCAATGAGAACTGCGCGCCCGAAGCCGGCGCGATCGACGCGACGACGCCCGGGATCGTCCGTCCGCCGTAAGAATCGACCGCCAGATCCACCTTTTGGCCGGGATGGATCGATTCGAGCTGGGTCTCCTTGAAGTTCGCATCGACATAGGCGCTGCTCAACGGAACCAGCGCCAGCAACCGCGTGCCGGGCTGCGCGTATTGGCCGAGCTCGACCGCTTTGTTGCCGACGACGCCGTCGAACGGCGCGCGAATCTGGGTGAACGAGAGGTCGCGTTCGGCCTTGTCCTCGGCGGTGACGAGTTCGCCGCGCACGCGCACAGCCTCGTTCTGCTGCGCCTTCAGCACCTCCAAGTTGTCCTTGGCCCCAGCGAGGGCCGCTTCGGCCAAGTCTTTGGCGGCATTTGCCGCCGTGAACGCGGCAGCGGTGCGCGCGCGGTCGGCGGCGGCCTGCTCGAGGCGCTGCTGCGAACCGAAGTTCGTTGCCGCGAGCGTTTGCGAGCGATCGAACTCGAGCGCCGCGCGCCGCTCGTCGGCCTGAGCGCCTTGAACCTGCGCCGCGGCGGACCCCACCTGCGCCGCGGCTTGCGCGATTATCGCGGCCTGCGCATCGATCTGCCGCCCCATGCGCGCGACGGTCGCGTCCTGCGTCGCGATCTTGGCCTTGGCCGCGTCGACCGCAATCCGATAATCGCCATCGTCGAGCCGAACGAGCAGATCGCCAGCATGCACGCGGGTGTTGTCGGCCACGGCGACTTCGGTGATGTGACCGGCCACCTTGGCCGCGATGACCGCGGTGTCGGCGCCGACATAGGCGTCGTCGGTGCTGACGAGAAAGCGCCCCTCGACGAACCAATTGTAGCCGAGGTAGCCGCCGTAGCCGACAGCGGCGAGGAAAATGACAGGCAAAATGAGGCGACGCGGCGAGCGCGGCGCGCGGGCGCCGGGGGACGCGACGGCGACAGACGGCGCCGCCGCGTCGCGCGCGACGGAGGGCGTCATCGGCGGTTGCTGCCGGGCGGGAGCGAGCGCCATCGGCGCGGCCTGCGTCTGATCCTGCGACATTGCGAAGCACCGAAACTCAGACCGAACCGTTCGGTCATTCCTATGTTGACATAGCCCGGACACACGACTAAATCAAGACAGAACTGAACGGTTCGGTCATTTTTTGATTCGGGCAGCTCTCATTGGAGGCGACGGCAGCGATGGAAGCCGAAGTCATGGCGGAACGCGACGCGCAGCCCACCGACGGCGGGGCAAAGCGGCGTCAAGTCATGGACGGCGCGCGCGCCGTCTTCCTGAGCGCCGGCTTCGACGGCGCCAGCATGAACGATATCGCCCGCGCCGCAGCCGTTTCCAAGGGAACGCTGTACGTTTATTTTGAATCGAAGGAGCAATTGTTCGAAGCGCTCATTCACGAGGACAAGGAGCTTCAGGCGGAGCGTCTGTTCGCCTTTCCGCGCGAGGCCGGCGACCCCGGCGCCCTTCTGCGCGAATTCGGACGTCGCTTGGTCGAAATGATCATGCGGCCCGAGACCGTCGCGCAAGTTCGCGTCGTGATCGCCGCGACCGCGAAGTTTCCTCGGCTCGGTCGCGCATTTTACGACGCCGGCCCGCGCTACGGGGTGCAAACGCTCGCGGCGCAACTCGCGACCTTCGTCGAAAAGGGGACGCTGGACATCGCCGACACCGAGGCGGCGGCGGCCCAATTCATCAATCTGTGCTGCTCGGATTTCCATAAGAAGGTGCTTTTTGGCGTCGTCGAGACCGTGACGCCAGGCGAGATCGCCGCCGCCGTCGACGCCGCGGTCGAATTCTTCCTGAAAGCCTACCCCCCGTCGCAGGCGCCAGCCTCCCCGCCCTGAGAACGCGAGCCCTCCGCTCGCCTTGCTTTCCCGCCATCGCGCCGATATAGAAACGGCATTGCCTGCGCGCTCTCAGCGCTCCCACAGTGGACGCCGCATTTGCCCACTTCGCCTTCGGAGAGCGGATGGTCGGAATCGTAGCCCATCAGGGTGGGAAGGTCGAAGGCGACCGAAAGGCCGGTCTGGCCCTGCGCCAGCAGGTAGCGGAAGCGCGCGTTGGTGTCGCGGGCCGAGCCGAAGCCCGCGAACTGGCGCATGGTCCAGAGGCGGCCGCGGTACATGCTGGAGTGAATGCCCCGCGTATAGGGTGGCTCGCCGGGAAGGCCAAGATCGCGTTCGGGGGAGCCAGCCGGAGAGATCGGCTTCGGTGTAAAGGTGATTGATCGGGTAGCTCGAAACGGTGGTGAACTTTTCGCGGCGCGCTGCCGGAGGATTGGGCGAGGGCGGGCGCGAGAGTTTTCTGCCTCCCATTCGCGCTCGCCGGCCGATGGGCCGACGCTCCGGGGCGGCGCCGGTTTCAGCGGCTTAGTCATTTGCTCTCGCTTCGGTTACAGCTTTCACAGGCGTCGCGCTCTCCAGATCGCGCACCAATCGTCGCTGGCGATCAGATTCATGCGCGGATCGGCGGAGATCGCCTTGGCATGCAAGGCATTCACGTAAGCGATGTAGAGGGCCGATGCAAAACTTTGTTGGAGAGTTTCAGGGGCTGAAACCCCGGAAGGAAGACGGAGCACTTACGTCACTAAAGCCGTGACCCACAGGCCCTTGCCGGTTTATCTGGGCTTTGGTAAAGGGCCTTTGAAGCTTGCGCCAGCCGCTGCATGATGGAGCGGAGAATGTCGCCGCTAAAAGGATTGTACAGGAAGACGACCAGCGGCTCCGGCGGGAAATTGAAAAGAGCGGGCGTCGGCGTGAATCACGGAGATGCGCTGCGAGCCGATTTTTGCGGCGTTCGCGGCCGCGATTTTCGCGAGCTTGCGGCGAAAATTCGACGCCGATGATTTTGCGGAACGGGTATTCCTCGGCGAGCAGGAGAGCGCGGCCTTTGCCGCATCCGATATCGACGAAGGTGAAGGCGAGAAGCTCTTCGGTGAAGGCGGTCGAGCCCGGCGCGGAAAACGTCCGGGTCAACCGGCTGGTAATCTTCCGCCTCGGACCGAGGCGGCTGGCATGAATCATGCCGGAGGTGTCGCACCCGGTGAGCTGATCGTAAGGATGCTTTTCGGGAAGAACTCTTCGCGAAGCCGCCAGACGAGGTGCCGGAGCGTCACGGCCTTTGAGGCGGCGCGACCGGGATTATCGAGCGATCCAGGAATGTTGGGCGAGGGCGCCACTTTGCCGCGGAGCGCGTCTTCGATGGAGATGTTGTTCACGTCGAGCGTGCGCCCATGGACTGATTGAAGCTGACCTCCGCTTCGATGAGATTGATGCGGTCGCGCAGAGCGTGCCTTGGGCGGCGGTGAGGTCGCGAGTGCGCAGCACCACGTTGTAGCTGGTGGAGGAGCCGAGCTGATACTTTTTCTGCTCGTCGTCCAGCGTTTGCTGCGCCAGCGTTTCGGGCTTCTTGCGCGGCGGCCACGGCGGCGCGTCCCTCCACCAGGGCAATCAGCGTCTGGCGTACGTTGAGCACGATGGTGTTCTGAGTTTGCCGGTACTGCATTTCCTGCAGCCGCTGGGTGAAAATGGCCTGGCCGTTGTCGGCTTGCGCGGCACGATTGCGGATGGGCAGCGTGACATTGATGCCCGCTTCGTAGGTGGGGTAATTGTTGTGGATCATGTTGTCCCAGCATCGACGAGGCCGCCGTTGTGTTGCGTCGAGACGGTGTTGACATTCTGAGCGCCCACGAAAATGGGCAACGCCGGAGTGCCAAGGGTGACGGGAGTGCCGTTGGCGAAGAGAATGGGATCGGTGGGAACGGAACAAAACCGAAGCGGTGGACGTTGTGGTGGTGGACACGCCGGCGATGCCGATCTGCTCGTACAGCCCGAACAGATTGACGGTGGGCAAGAGCTCATTCTTGGTGGCCTTGACCTCGATCGCCGCATTTTTCAGGTTGAGTGCCGCTTGCTGAAGTTCGGGGCGTTTCTGCCATGCTTCCTGGACGGCCGTTTGCAGCGGAATATTTTCGATCGACTCGGGGAGTGCGGATGGGAGTGGCGGGATCGATTTCGACGCCGCGAAACCGTCATGGCCAGTGGATCTTTGGTGATGGCTACGAGCAGCGTGGTTTCGTCCTGGAGTTGCGTGGTCTGCGCCTGCACCAGCGCCTGCTGATCGGAGGCGAGCTGCGATTGGCGGTGATCACGTCCAGCGGCGCCATGGTGCCGATTTCGAGCTGCTTTTTGTTGTTCTCGTAAAGCGTCTGGTCGACCGCCACGGTGGCCTGTTCCACTTTCACGTTTTCGCGCGCGAAGACGAGCTCCCAATAATCGTGGACACTTGCGCGACGGTGTTGATGACCTGCTGCGCGAATTGCGACTCGCCGACTTTCACGGTGTTGCTCGCTTCGAGGATGTAAGCGAGTGTTGGCACTTTGCCAAAGCCGTTCAGGAGCGGCTGCGTGACCTGCACGGTGAGGGTGGATTCCACAAAGGGATTGAAAAGGTTGGCCGGGAAGTTGATGGACGAACGATTGTTGTTGAAGGTGACCTGAAGCTGCGTGCCGGGGTGAAACCCTGCGTGTAGTTGAAGTTGCCCACGGCATTGTGCGCAGATCAGATCCGGAGCCACGGGCAAGCCGGTGGTTGAGAGGTTACGCCGGCCAGGAAAGGATTGTTGATCGGCGTCGGAGACCTTGGCGATGTAGCCTTGCCCGGTCAGCACCGGATCGAAAACGAGCCGGCCATTCACGCCGGACGCGCGCGCGGAGCAGAGCGGTTTCGTCGAGCAGGGCGTGAAGCGTTGCACGGCGATGTCCATGTTGTTTTCGAGCGCGAGCGAGATGGCGTCTTCCAGGCTCAGCATGAGCTTGCCGCTCTGGATCAACTGGTCGATGCGCGGCGAATTGGTGAGCACCGGCTGCAGGAACAGCGATCGGTTTGTAAGGCAACGTGAAATGCGGAAAGTAGGATTGCCCGAAAGAGTAGTCGGGAGTAAGCGCCAATTGATGGCTGGGAACGGGCTCGGCGGGCGCGGCCGGCAAGGGCGCCGAGGTGGCCGCGGCGGGAGGGGGCGTCGACGGCGGAGGTTGCGTTGGCCTTCGCCGCCGGGGCGGGATTTTGCCGCGCGCCGGAGGGCAAAATCGACCTGCAAGGAAAAAACGAGAAGCACTGCCGCGGCTTTGAGACTCTCATTCATCGTCTGTCATGTCCTCTCGAAACAAAACGGTCTCGCCTGGAAAGAACTTGCGCCTTCCAGAAACGCACTGTGGGCTGAAAAAAATTCAGTGACAATCCTATCTTAGACGCGGTGGCGGGGTCATGGATTCAATCGGAATGGGTTCGCCGGACAACCCGGCGGCGGTGTGAGCGTCCGAGACACGCCAGGCTGAGCCTTCCGAGGGTTAGCCTTCATTGACACGCTTGGGATTGGGCTCTAGGATTATAAAGGCCTCGACAATTCTCCATGTTCGTGATTTCCCGCCGATGTGCTGCACTCGGAGCAATGGTGAAGTGCCGCCGCTGCTCGGAACCGCGCGACCGCGTGTCCGGTGCGGCCTGCGCGCGGCCGCCTTTTCTGTTTGTTTTTCTTTTCCTTTCTGCTTTCATGGCCGTCTAGCTGGCTGCGCCGGAGCTGCAGGCGCTCGGGGGCGCTCAAGGTAAAAAATTACGTCAGCGATTTTGCCAATGTGCTGAGCCCCGCGGCCCGCGATCAACTCAACGCCCTTGCGGCCGAGGTCGACCGCAAGGCGGATGCGCAGATCGCCGCGGTCACCGTCAAGACCCTCGACGGTAAGCCCATCGAGGACTATTCGATTGACCTGGCCACGCGCCTGGGCGTTGGCCCCAAGGCCTCGAATCGCGGCGTGCTGATTCTGCTGTCGGTGGACGACCATCAGTACCGCATCGAGGTCGGCTACGGGCTCGAGGGCATTCTTCCCGACGGCAGAGTCGGAGGCTTCGGGCGCGAAGCGGTGCCCTATCTGCGCGAAAACAATTACGACGCGGCCTTGCAGCTCATGACTCGCCGCGTCGCGGACGTGATCGCCTGGATCGTGGCGTGACCTCACCGGGGCGCGTCGCCCGCGCCTGTGGCACGAAGCCGCGGAACGAATTTAAACGGCGGAGAAATTATTCTTGCTTTTTGCGGCCATCTTTATTGTCTTTTCGATCTTGCGGCGGGCTTCGGGCGGCGGCTCGCGTTTCAATCGATCTGGCGGGGCGATACGGCGGCGGAGGATGGTGGATCGGGCCGATGATGGGCGGAGGTTTTGGCGCGGGTGGATTCGGCGGGGGCGGCGGAGGTGGCGGGGCGGGAGGTTTGGCGGCTTTGGCGGTGGATCGTTTGGCGGAGGCGGCGCCAGCGGGGGCTGGTGAGTTTACGAGGCCCGCGGCGCAAGGTCGTGAAGCGTGGAAAACAGGCTGACGGAATTCAGCCGACCGGCTGAAATGGGCGGCGGAAACAATGTGACGCGCGGTGGTTCTCTACGGCTCGGCGGTGACGCGAGGAGTTTCGTCGCCAAGCATTCCGACCTGAACATCTTGTGCATTCTCGAGCAGGCGGGCGCGCGCGAACTCGAACAGCTGCACTCCGGTGGCGGAGTGGTGGGTGCGCAGGGGAACTCCGTCGCCGGTGGTTTTCACCATGGAAGAGCTGCGGCAGGCCGCGGATATTTTCGCCATCGAGATGCTGGATATGAAGCACCGGCATCGCATGCTTTACGGGCAGCGATTTCCTGCAGAACTTCGAGGTGTCCATGGAACTTCACCGGCTCAGGTGGAGCGCGAACTGCGCACGAATCTGGCTGCGTTGCGGCAGTCGGTACTGGTGGCGCCGGCGAAGCCGAAGGCGCGCGTAGGCATCATGCTGGCGTCGGTGTCCGCGTTTTGCGCGCTGTTCCGCCACGCTGTGATTGCCCTGGGCCATCCATACCTGCCACCAAGCGCGAAGCGGTGAACGCGATTGCCGCGCTTACCGGCGCGAATCCTGCGCCGTTCCTTTCCGTGCTGGATTTGCGGGAAGGGAAGCTCAAGGAGAAAGATCTTGCGGTGGACTCGACCCTGGAAATGTACTTGAGTTTGTCGAAGTGGTGACCGAAACAGGCCTGCGCAAAGATAACCTGAGTCTTCAAACACGGGCGAAAGCGGGAGGTGGTTTGCGGTGGCTCACTCGAACGCGATGGACTTCAGCGATTTTGGTTCTTGGCGCCATGACGCTGCCGTGGTTGCAAAGCGCGCGAGGGGCGCGAAACGGCACGGGGCAAGCGTCAGCCAGCGACGCGGCTCTCGCGCGCGGGAGTCCGCCGATGTCGATCGGAAGTGGCTGCACGCCGCGACGGTCCAGGACATCGCCTACCTGAAAGATCTGTTTGCGCCCGGGATGTTCGAAGTGCAGCGCCGGCGGCAGTGGGCGGAAACCGGCGCGGAAATGCGGCAAGGTAATTGGCGCCCCCGGCCGCCACATCCAAATCGATATCGACAATGTCGTGGTGCGCGGGGTGTATGGCGATACCGCTATCCTCACCGACCGCACCACGCAGCAGGCACGGCCGCCGATGGGCGCAAAATCAGCGGGCAATACACGGTCATGCGGATTTTGGAACGCGGAGGGCGGGGGTGGAGTGGCGCGTGGTCGGTGCGCAAATGACTCCGAGCTGCAACCTTCCAGCCATGGCCACGCCGATGACGCACGAGGCACTCCGCCGACGTCTTCCGAAAAAAGTGACCGAGAAGCAGCTGATCTGATCGATCACAAATGGGTGGATGCCGCGACCAACGGCGACACGCATTATCTGCAGAGCCTGTTTACCGAGCGCATGTTCGAGGTGAGGCGGCGACGGGGGCCATCTCGGATGCCGAGGCGCTGCTCAAGGGAATTGGCGCGCGCAAGCCGGGACAATTCCAGGGCTTCCTGACTCAGATCGTCATCGCGGAATTTACGGCAATACGGCGGTGCTGACGGACCGGCGCGTGTTGAAAGGCACGGCGCCAACGGGCAGGCCATCGACGCGCAATGGCGCGTTACGCGCGTGCTGGTGAAGCAGCACGGGCGGTGGCGCGCGGCTGCCAGCGCCCTCCGATCGAATAGGCCGGCGAGCGGAGCCGAGGCTGCCGCTTCCGCGTCTAAGCGCGAAAAGATCGCCTCACTGGCGCTCTCGGGCGCGGCCCGGCTGATTCGCCCGGCAGACCCTCATTTCGTGTAGGTTTTCTGCAGCTTGTTCGCGCGAAGTTGGTGACCGTAAAAGTTCCGTTGGGCTCGGCGGACACGCTGATGTAGTTGCCTTCGTCCTTCTCTCCCAGATTGGCGATGAATTCGTCGGCCACGTTGTGCTGCGGGCCTCCTCGACCGCGGTATGCAAGCTGCCAGCAGCCCTGGCAGGCCCGGGGAATCGTGCACGATCCGCCACGCGGCCGGGTATCCCGCCCTTGTGCGCTCCATTGTTCATGATGGCCACGCGCGCGTGCAGCGCATGCACCATCGCTTTGGAGTTCGACTTCATCGGCCCGTGGTGCGAGGTCAGATAGAGGTCCACGGTGCCGAGCAAATTGTTGGGGCAAACCAGCGCATGTTCCTTGCGTTTGGTCAGATCGCCCAGATCCAGAAAACGAAAGTTGTCGAAGGTGATCAGCATGCCCACCGATTGCGCGTTTTCGGTCGGATCCACCGGCGCTTCGAGCTCGGACGCGCACAACGGATTCGGCGCGCTCCCGCCGGAGACGGGAGCCTTGATGGCTTCGCCCGCGGCAGCCAAGATCTGCACCTTCATGCCCTTGAAAGGAAGTTGGTCGCCGGGCTTGGCCACCATGTGATTCGCCGCCGCCGCGACTTTCTGGTACGCGGCATAAACCGGGCGGGTGCGATCGGAATTTTCCATGTCCGGGCCATGATCGACGAAGGTGGCGATCTTCATTCGGCCGCGCGATTTCCGGAACGCCTCCCACGTGATCGCCGTGGTAGTGCGTGATCACCAGCACGTCAATCTGGTGAATGCCGGCCGCTTTCGCCGCGGCTTCAATGCGATCCGCGTCCCGCCCGTTGAATCCCGCCCATCCCGCGTCCATCAGCAGCGATTCGCCGGCCGGGTCCACCAGCAACGTCGACTGGCCGCCTTCGACGTCGATGAAATAGATTCGCAGCGATTTTTCATTGCCGGCGGGACGCGCCGAGGCGGGAAAAAGGAAAAGCGCAAGCGCGAGCGCGATCGAACAGGGTCCGAGGCATGGCCGCCTCCTTCAGGCGTCGAAATGCGAAGCGGGAATCGGTGTGCTGCTCGTTCAGCGGCGCGATTGTATCAAAACACCGGGGCCCGAGGGGATGCGGTGCCACCCGGCAAGACAAGCGAGGCTTGAAACGATTTCGCGCGCGAACGTAGATGGCACGCATCCAAATCAAGAATTGGACACTGCCAATAGCGGTTGTTAGCCTTGCTCATGTACCTCGTCATACCTACAAGCAAGGGCGAAGCTGTACTGGATAATCTTTCGAGCCACAAGTCACACGGCGCGCACCTGGATGAGCGGCTGGAGCAAGTAGCTCAATCTTTAACCGCGCTGCTGAAATGCACTTCGTGCCTGGTGTATGCGTCCGAAAGTCACGCCATGGTGCTGGAAGTGCAGCTTCCGGGACACTGCTGGCTGAGCTGAAGCCCGCGGCTGCGGTGCGCTGTGCCGTAGCGCGCTGTCTTCGGATGCGCGGCTGATAAGCGGATTTTTCTGCTCTTTCTCTCCTGTTTTCCCCGGGACCTTTCCTGCGGCAATCAAACCTACATTTCTGTTTTCTTTGTTGGTAAACTCGCGCGCAACGAAGCGAGGAGGTGCGCGCATGAGGCGCATGGCGAAAATTTTCGGCATTGCTGCGTTGGCGTTGCTGCCGGCGTCGAATCCGGCGCTTGCGCATCACGGCGGGTCGGAGTACGACACGAAGAATCCGGTTACGTTGAAGGGAACGGTAACGGAATATTACTGGGCGAATCCGCATTGCCAGATTTATGTGGACGTGAAGGACGAGAAAGGCAAGACGGTGAGTTGGGCCATCGAGACGCTGGCGCCGGCGGTGATGAAGCGCGCGGGCTGGAACCGGGAACTGTTGCATCCGGGCGATGTCATCACGATTACCGTGGTGCCCAGCAAGAACGGCACACCCGTGGGCATGGTGCGCAAACTCGTGCTGCCAAATGGCCAGGAGCTCGGCCCCGGACAAATCGGTGAACAGCCGCCGCAATAGCGCCGGGCAAAGCCAATCGCGAATCGCGAAAGGAGGATTCGAAATGCGAAACCAGCCAGTGGTTTGGCTTGTGCTGATTGCGGCCGCGTTGGGATGCTCAGCGGCTGGATTTGGCCAGTCGGGGAAGTCTGCGGGCGCGGCGGCTGCGGGCCCGCGGACACCAAGAACCTTCCGTACGATGCGCACGATATCACCGGAGTGTGGGATCCCGCGCCGTACATGTGCCGCCGAAGGATGAAGTCAATCCACTGGCGCTGAACGGGGAACCGACGCCGCTGCCGCCGTTCACGCCCTGGGGCAAGGAAAAATACGAAGAGAACGTAAAATTCATCAAGGCGGGCGACGTGAACGATTGCGATCCGTTCGGCACCGCGCGGAATTTCTTCACGCCGCGACCGTTCGAAGTGATTCAGGCCAAGGATCGCATGCTGCAGCATTACGAGTATTACGACAACTGGCGCGAGATTTTTACCGATGGCCGCGGGGTGCCGGACGATGTCGATCCGGATTACATGGGCTATTCCACCGGCAAGTGGGATGGGGACACCTTTGTGGTCGATTCGGTCGAGTACAACGGCAAGCAGTTCCTTACCTGGACGGGATTGCCGCTGACCGAGTCGATGCACCAGACCGAGCGCTGGCAGCGAATCGATCACGACACGCTGAAGATCTATTCACATTCGATGATCCGAAGGCCTACTCGCAACCGTGGCACCTCACCTTTTTCTACAAGCTGAAAAACTGGAGGCTCGACGCGCATCCCTGCACCTTGTCGGAACTCAAGAAGTGGGATTCGCTGGGGCACAAGGACGAGCTTCCGGGGCTTGATTACGCGCCCGGCAAGTAGGCCGCTGCAATTTTCGACCGGGGATTCGACGTGTCTATAACGCGTGAGCGGGCAATTGTTTTGCGAATCAGATGTAAGAATCATGGGAAAAGGGATTGCCAAATATCCGCCGCTCAAGCCTGCGGCCGAGCCAGAAAAGAAGCCGTGGGGCGTGGTTCGCAATGAATAATTTTTTGCGATTTCTGCAGGTGTTTGCCCTGGGCACATGGGTGGGCTCGATTCTTTATTTCAGCGCCGTGGTGACGCAGGGCGCATTCCGCGTATTGCCCACGATGGACGATGCTGGCCGACTGGTAGGATTCACGCTGAGCGGATTGCACTGGCTCGGGGTGATCGCGGCGGTAGTTTATCTGGCGGCAACTCTCGTGCTGGAGCGCTCGGCCAAGGCGCTGGCGCGTCCCGCGGCGGCGGGCGTGATCCTGATGCTGCTGCTGACGCTTGTCTCGCAGCGGATGGTGATTCCGCGCATGGATGTGCTGCGCGCGCAAATGGGATCGGTGATGGCTACGCCGCCGGGGAGTCCGTTACGGGCGGAGTTTGACCGGTTGCACAACGTGTCGGTCTATTTGGAAAGCGCGGTACTGCTGCTGGGAATTGCGTCGTTATTTTTTACCGTGCGCCGGCCGGCTTGAAAGGCGAATTAGCCTCGGCCCGAAGAAACTGCCGGCTGAAAGCTGGAGAAAAACTGAAGAGAAATTCCTCCTCGCTGCGCTTGTTCGGAACGACAACGAGAGGCAAACGCAAAACCAACACTCCTACGCTTGTGGAAGACGAAGTATGTGGCACCCACTGAATGAGTAGGCGCCGGACGATCACCCTTTTCGGCGGGTGACACGTGGTTTCTTGCCGGTGCGCTTCGCCACAGTGACGCGCTTCTTTTTGGCAGCGCGCTTTTTTGCGAGTTTGCCACTCTTGGTAATTTTGCGGGCGTCCTTGCCGGCAACTTCGACGGCGCGCCACATGTACCAGCTTGCGACGGTGCGATAGGGGCGCCAGCGCTCTCCGAACTTGGCCAGTTCCTTCGGTTTGGGAATGCGCCGCTTGCGATACGTAAGCGCGAAACCCTTTTGCACGCCATAGTCGTGGATGGGCAGCACGTCGGGACGGCCCAGGCGGAAAATCAGGAACATTTCGACGGTCCAGGCGCCGATGCCGCGCACGGAGACGAGTCGCTCGACCAGTTCGGCGTCGGACAATTTCTGCGCGTCCTCGAGGGTGGGAACAATGCCGTCGATGGTCTTTTGCGCGAGGTCGCGCACCGCCAGGATTTTTGCAGCGGAAAGCCCCGCTTCGCGCAGCGTTTGAGGCGGCACACGCAGAAGTTCTTCGGGCGTGGGGCAGCGGCCGTTTGAGCCGAGCGCCTTGATGCGGCCAAAAATTACCGCGGCGGCTTTTCAGCGATGCTCTGGTAGGCGATGGCACGCAGCAGCGACTCGTAGGAGAACTGCTGCTCGTCGATGTTCAGCTTGAATTCGACGGATTTCTCGATCAGCGCGGCGAGGCGCAAGTCGTCCTTGGTGATGTGCGCGATGGCGGCGCGATGATCGAACGCGTGCGTGGAAGTTTCAGCCACGGTCAGCGTACCTCCTTCTTTAACGATCCACCGCTGTCCGAATCTCCCAGGCCATCGGAAGAGGATAGCGTTCGACTCGAAGGTGTAGCAACAACAGACTCTCATGCACGCACAATTACGGA
>CAWEYC010000044.1:0-44761 GCA_963813195.1 uncultured Alphaproteobacteria bacterium
CTTCGCCGATCTGGCCATCGCCCATGGCGACGCGCGCTACGCCAGGCTCCTGCGCTCCTTGGCGCGCGTCAAGCTGCTCATCCTCGACGATTGGGGTCCGGAGGCGCTCACCGCTGACCAGGCGCGCGATCTCTTGGAAATCGTCGAGGACCGCTACGACAAGGGCTCGCTCATCATCACCAGTCAGGTTCCCGTGGACCGCTGGCACGATCTGATTGCGATACCAAGCATCGCGTGCTGCCCCTATTCTTGATCGGCTGATATGCGAAGTCCGGGTCACGGACCGACGCCATCCCCTTTTCGGTCAGCAGTTTACAACATTGGCGGAGCGATCAGGGCGGGGCGCCGCTTTCGTGGTCGTCACCCTGCCTGACGGCCGGCGACGCTCGATCCGACGGGCGGCGACGGATCTCGGGATGGCCGCGACGGTGGCTGAGCCCCGGTCCGCCCTGCCGCGCGTCAGTGCCCGAACGGTCCTGCCCTTGGCGCATCATTTGGCGCGGACGCTCGCCTCTTCCTCCAAGGAAGAGGTGATTCGCGATGACAATCCATGCCTTTCCCCATCGCGTAGCGTCCCCGGCGTTGATCAAGCCGCCATCCACACCACCTCGGGTCTGGTCGGGCCTGAGCACCCAGACACAGGTCCAAGTCGCGCAGGTTCTTGCAGCGCTGATGCGTCGGATGACGTCCGGGACGTCTGTGACGGAGGAGCGCCCCCATGCTGACCGCGCTTGCCCCTGACGAACATATCAGCGCGGCGCATCGCGCCAAGCGGGCCTATATCTACGTCCGCCAATCCTCGGTGAACCAGATGAAGCATCATCGGGAGAGCACCGAACTCCAGTACCGGCTCGTCGACCGCGCCATCAGGTTCGGCTGGCCGCGTGAACGGATCGAGGTCGTCGACGAAGACCTCGGCAAATCCGGCGCCAGCGGCAGCGACCGCAGCGGCTTCCAGAAGCTCATCGCCGAGATCGGTCTCGGCAACGCCGGCCTCGTGGTCAGCCTCGACGCGTCACGGCTCGCCCGCAACAATCGCGATTGGCATCAACTGCTCGAACTTTGCTCGCTCTTCGGCGTCCTCATCGCCGATGGCGAGCGCCTCTTCAATCCATGTCTCTACCATGACCGGCTGCTGCTCGGCCTGTCCGGCATCATGAGCGAGGCCGAGCTGCATCAGATCCATATTCGCCTGCACCAGGGCGAGCGGCAAAAGGCGGCGCGCGGCGAGCTGCGCATACCCCTGCCGGCCGGCTTGGCCTACGATCGGTCCGGCGCCATCATCCTCAACCCGGACGAGGAGGTGCAGGCGCGCTTGCGCCTCGTCTTCGCCAAGTTCCAGGAATTGCAGAGCGCCCGGGCCGTGATGCGTTATCTCCTCACTCAGCGCCTCCCCGTCCCCATGCGAGCGTTGCTCGGTCCGGCGCCCCATGAGGTCGTTTGGAGGGAGGCGGATGGCGCCAGGGTTCGCAGCATTCTGCACAATCCGGCCTATGCCGGCGCCTACGTCTACGGCCGTCGGCGTCAAGACCCGACCCGGCGAAAGCCTGGCGCCCGCAGCGCGACCGCGAAGGTCGCCCTGAGCGAATGGCCGGTGTGCCTCAAGGCCGCCCATCCGGGTTATATTGATTGGCAACAGTTCCTCGCCAACCAGAAACGCTTGGCGCAGAATAGCAACGGCTATGCGGCGGGACATATGGGCGTTCCCAAGAAGGGCAGCGCGCTGCTACAGGGCGTCGCCGTCTGCGGGCGCTGCGGGCGGCGCATGAGCCTGCGCTACACCGGACCGAACGCCGATTATCCCGTCTATTGCTGCCGCTCCGATCGCGACATGGCCGCTGGGCCGCTCTGCCAGGAGGTGCGCGCCCTGCCGGTCGACGCGCTGGTCGAACAGAGCCTGCTTGACGCCCTGGCGCCGGATCAGATCCTCCTGGCGATGGCGGCTCTCGAACAAATCGAGGCGGAGGCCTCCCGGCTCGAACGGCAATGGGCGCTGCGTCGCGAGCGCGCCCGCTACGACGCTGAGAGGGCGCGCCGCCAGTATGACGCCGTCGAGCCGGAAAACCGCTTGGTGGCGCGCACGCTGGAACTCCTCTGGGAGGAAAAGCTCCGCGCCGCCGAAGCGATTGAGAAGGAGTACGAGCAGTGGCGCCTGGAGGAGCCCCTCGTCCTCACTGACGTCGACCGCGCCGCGTTGCTCGCCCTGGGCGGAAACCTGCCAGGGATCTGGCGGGCGGCTACGACCACCGCGACCGACCGCAAGCGGATTCTGCGCTTCATCATCCGTGAGGTCGCGCTCGACCAGAAGCGGGCGCCAGGCCAGGTCGCGATCAAGGTCCTCTGGCAAACCGGGGCCGTGAGCGAACATACGATGCGCCGACGCGTCCACGTCTACGACGACTACGACGACCTCGAAACTTTGCGGCGACGAATTCAGCGAACTCAACCGATCCGGCAAAATGGACAAGGAGATTGCCGCGGCGCTGAATTGGGAAGGCTTCGTCGGCGCCCGCGGCTGCCTCTTCCAGGGTGAGAACGTCTGGCTTCTGCGTAAGCGGTGGGGACTCCCGACCGTCAAGATCAACGGCGCCGACGCCAACCCAGCTCGATGGCCGGATGGAACCTACTCGATTCAAGGCGCCGCGATGGCGCTCGACGTTACGCCGCAGACGATCTTCAAATATCTCAAGCGGGGCCTCCTGATCGGCCGCCAACTGACGAAAGGACAGCCATGGCAAATCGGCCTCACAGACCATCAGATCCTTCACCTGCGCGACCGTCTCCAGCGCATCAGACGGTCAAGAATGAAGGCAGCATGAAAGCGTCGGCATCCCCACGCTCGCCGACGCAATCCTCGACCGCGTCATTCACAACGCCTATCGCATCGAACTCGCCGGCGAGAGTCTGCGCAAGCGCCGGCCGTCACCATGACGCCGACGAGCGCGGCAAAGGCAGCCTCGCTCCACCCGCGGCGCGACAAGGCGGTGGATAACGGCGGGCTCCGCTACGGCGCAATGGAGAGCGCGCTCCGCCCGCCGTTACCCACCGCCACCCGATCCGGCCGTCACGAACCCGACCTTCTTCTCAAATTACCGAGGCCCAAATCCATCCCGGCTTGACCAATCCGGCCAAGCCAAACATCATCACTTCGATCCGCGGAAGCACACGCCAGGTGGCCGACATCAAATCGGAACCCCGGCCGGCTTCAAATCGGAATCGGTGGCCGGCTTCATATTGGAATGCATGGCCGGCTTCGTCGGTATCCGCAACCGCTTCCGAGAAATCCAAGCCAGGCAGGAGTGACTGATATGGAAAATATGCGTTTGGTGCTGCGTCTAACAATGGATCGACCATGGACCGAGGAGCAGTGCTCCGACGTGCAAACAAAGCTAACCGCCCTGATTGGCGGCTGGATTGATGACGGGAACTTTATGTTCGACGATTGGGTGGAGGAGGACCAGACGGTCGTCAGCGTGGCCTTTCACCCTTTGGACATCCCGACGCCCGAGGACGGGTTCAAAGCTCGCACCCTGGGTTTTGAAGAGCATGAGAACCCCTTCGAGACGGGGACCCCTGAACACGTCACTTGGAAGAAGTCGTGGGATCAAGCGATCTGGAAGAGCTGGTGATGTCCGAGTCCTCTCTCACCCTGATAACCCTCACTTATCGCGATCCACAAATGACCTCGCGGACGTCAACACCGGCGACGAGAACGTCCTCCCTTCGACCTCGGCCTCAGCGTCAGCGAGTGCAATTGATTGCAACGCCACGCTCGACGCCATGGTCCAGACCTACATCGAGGCGGGGATCGCCCCGGCGACCCGACGCGCGTATCGCGCCGACCTCGAGCACTTCGCGGCTTGGGGCGGCACTGTCCCCTCGACCGACGCCCAGCTTGCCGGCTACCTTGCCACGCACGCGAGCGTGCTGGCGGTCGCCACCCTGGTCCGTCGCCTCGCGGCGATTTCGGTCGCCCACGAGGCTCATGGTTTGCCGAACCCCGTCCGGTCCCCGCTCGTCCGCGCCACTATGCGCGGCATCCGGCGGGAGCGCGGAAGCGCCCAACGTCAAGCCAAGCCGTTGCTGCGGGATGATCTCTTCGCCGTCCTGGGGGCGATGGGAGGATCGTTGAAGGACATCCGCGATCGGGCGCTCCTCTTGATCGGCTTTGCCGGCGGGTTCCGGCGGTCTGAACTTATTGCAATCAATTGCACCGACATCGAGCGGGTCCGGCAGGGCGTGATTATCATGCTCCACCGCTCGAAAACCGACCAGGACGGCGTCGGCCGGAAGGTCGGCGTCCCGCTCGGCCGATCCAAGTTCTGTCCGGTCGGGGCGCTCGATAGCTGGTTGGAAGCGGCGGGGATTGAGGACGGCCCGGTGTTCCGGCGCGTCGATCGTCACGGGCGGGTCTCTGTCAACCGCCTTTCAGCGGAGGCCGTCTGCCTCGTGGTTCGCGGGCGGGTCGCTGCAGCCGGATACGATCCGTCTGGTTATTCCGGCCACAGCCTGCGCGCCGGGCTCGCCACCAGCGCCGTGCAGGCTGGCGTCTCGACTCTAAAAATCAGGCATCAGACTGGCCATGCGAGCGATGCGATGCTCGGACGGTACATCCGCGACGGCGAGTTGTTCATCGGCAACGCGGCGCGGGCGCTGCTCTGAAGGCTCTGCGCACGGTATGTTCGGCGACATCCAGGTGAACGCCTTTGTTCGACCGGAGGGCGTCGCACGGATCGAGATCACGATCGCTCGCCTCGGCTCACTGACGTAGCCCTGGTGGCATTGAAGGTAAGTTCTCGCTGCTACAGCACCTCGCCCGTTTCGCCATCAATCCTTCGGCGCTCCAATTGATCACCAAAAATAATAATATCGGTGTCCGCGAGCCCAGAAACGATTAGTTCCGCGATGCGCTTCGAAGTAACCGTAATTTCTGACTTATGCTGGCGGACGCCATATGAAACATCGAGGCTATCGAACGCTAGGGATGCGTGTTCCTTTACCTCAATTTTCCACCCCTCGCTCTTGATCCTGACAGCAGCCTTATCGGGGGTGCTGCTCAACGGCGTATGCATATTGCTATTGCTAACTCCGTCCTCAACGAACTTGAGAAATGGCACCCGCTGGTCCCCTTTGACCACGAAGATAGGGTCAATTGGCGTAAGAACGTTTTGCTGCCAAAGTGACCGCATCGCGTTTTCAAGTCGAGCGCGACTTCGCCGCCACGTTGCCGCTGATCTCACCGGAAGCATACTACGTGGCGCTCGGTCCCACGCCCCTTGCGGCGCTTGACTGGTGCGCAGCGCATGGGCTCTTGCAGGCCGAGCAGGTTTTGGGGGCATTCGCGCATCCGAGCACCAGCGGCGGCAGTCAGGTGTCCGTCTACCTGGGCGAGAAGACTCTGGCAGACCTAAAACCGCGCGATCCGGTTCGAGGTCGAGTTCAACTGGCTGCTCGTAGAAGCCGAGCGAATGCGGCGGTCGTTGTCAGGAGGCGACGGTACGAACAAGTTCGATGTTGAAGACGTCGCCTCTGCTCCGATGGCCGCAACCGAACCGAAGACGCAGGCCGCGAGCGTCGAACCCAATCCAAAGCGAGTGCCGCCTCCCGCGCAATCAGACCCAACAGGATTGCACGCGGTCATATCGCGGGGGGCGAACATCGGAGCAATCCTGCTCCCGCACGTGCAAAATGGGGCCTACATCGTCAGTCGTTCGCGTTTCGAGACCGACTACATCAGGGTGCCGCTGGACGAGCCTCTCGAACCCTGGCTCGTGCTCGGTTGCAAGTTGCGAATGTCGGTCGCGGGCCACGCTCCAAGCCTCATTGCTCCGGCCTCGATCCGTGGCCGGGGCCGTACTGCCTGACCCGGGGTCCGGGTGACGGCGGGAAGGACCGCGCTCTCTTGTGTAGACTTGGCCCGGCGATCGTCTCGTTCGGCCTTTTTTCTTGAAGAGTTCATCTGCGAAATAGCTGACATGAGACCAACTTCCGTCACCGAGCATCCCTGGGCGCTTGTGCAATTGGTTGCACGCCTCGCTGAGATTGAATTTTTGCGACCTGCTCTGGCCAGTGGTACAGGAAACTGGTACAGCATTTCACGATCAGGAACGGCGCTTACGGGCTAACCTTCTGAAAAGCAATTTCGGGGTTCTTCTCCCTCCCTCTCCTCCAGCTTGGGCGGAGCTGCCATCCCACCCACCGCTTTGTCGAACCACCGCTAGCGCCGCGCGCAGAGCGGGGTCCGAGGAGCGGGGCGTGGCATCGATGGCGGGCACCGACGCTCGGTCGATTTTGCCCTGAGTCGTCCCCATTCCGGCACGACACGTGTTTGCGTGGCGCTCGACAATTGACAGGGCGCGACGGCGGCGGGTCAGTCTGAATTTTTCGGCGACGCGACGAACTGAACTATCAGGTCAGGAAATCGACCATGAGCTTGGCGAGCTGGTTCGTGTCGCGAGGGCGTTTTTGACCGCGAGGTCCTTTAGGCATAATCGGTTGGACAACGTTGTAGGAAGCGCAATGGCCAACGCACCGACGCCGGAAGAGAGCGCCAGGAGCATTCTCGCGATCTTCAAGATACACAACGTCCAGCCCGGCAAAGTTCTGATGGCGGGGGCGCTGAACAGTCAGTTTCTCATGGCCGGTGGAAGGCCGGCTGACTATATGGCCGGCATTCACTTCGCCACCCAGAATGGATGGCTCAAGCTGGCGGGCATCATGGTTCGCCTGACAGCGGCCGGCTTTGCCGAGATATAACGAGCTTCAACATTGAGACTGACCCGTTACAGACGCGACGTCTGGGGAGGCCGCAAGCGCGCACTGACAACCAGGGATAGGAGGCGGACGCCGGCAGGGTCGTTAAAAGGCATCGGAGATCGTACGCTCTCTCGATCGGGTTCGCAGGTGGGTTGGCTTGCGGTCGCCCTGATGGCAGTCGAGAAGGCATAAGAAGGAGATGCGCTAATGTTCGATGACCTCGTGACCCGAAACGCGCCGACCGAAAAGCGGAAGCGGGGTCTCAGTGGTGATGTCGAGGAATACTTCTCCGAAGGTGCAGTCATGCTCGCGTACGCGATGCACCTGATCCGCCAGCACGACGATGCCAAGAAGGTCTTGATCCACCCCGACGGGGAGCATGGGAAGCGGTTCCAGTTTGTTGCCTGGCTTGCCCTTCGCGGCTTCGTTCGAGTTAGTGAAACCGGCACCACCGGCTACGGCGGGCTCTATCGTCGAGCCGACGGACGCGAAATCGTCGTCAATCCGAAGCCCGGCTTGGGCGATGTCCGAGCGGTTATCGGAAATACGGAGATCGTAGCGGAAGCAAAAGGCGGCGTCATTAACACGAGGCACGCTGGACAGACCTCGCGCCTTCGTCGGGGCCTATGTGAAGCTATCGGTCTGTTGCTGGCGACCGAGCTGAAGGAAGGCACTCGACAGGTCGCGGTAGTGCCGAAGACGCCGATCACCGAGTTGCTCGCGAAGCGAATGATCGACAGGGTTCGGTTGGCGGGGATTGAGATTGCATTGGTTGATGGCCAGGGCAACGTGACCGATGTTAATTGAGGTAGCGTTTCGCGGCTTTATACCCGCAAAGCAATCCAGTCGCCGAGGCCATGTTTTACCACTAGTTCGGCAATCCTCTTCCCGGTCCAGACGTGGACCGGCAGCGCATCCGGCGGCGTCAATTTGTTATCTCCTGTATGAACCGCGAAGATCATACGATCGTAATGGTCTCGCTGCGCCGAGAAGATCGAGACATACTTGTCCAACACCGATTGGTCGGCCCTACTCTTGACCTGGACAAAAGCTGTTTCTTCGGTTGAGGGGTTCTCGACCTCAATGTCGATGTCTGAACTGGACCCCGGATTTGGGGCCAGCTGTTAAGGTGTGAAGCGTCCTGCTCTGTCGCAACCGATGGAGCGAGAAATGACGAAGTCACGCAAGAAGTTTGATGCGGCGTTCAAGGCGAAGATTGCGCTTGAGGCGCTGCGCGAGGACGCGACGGTGCCTGAGTTGGCGAAGCGGCACGACGTGCACCCGAACCAGATTTATGCCTGGAAGAAGCAGGTTCTCGACAACGTCGCGAGCCTGTTTGCGCGCGGCGCGAGCGCCTTGGGCGATGGCGAGGAGGAGCGAGAGCGAGAGGCGGCCAAGCTCTACGCCAAGATTGGCCAGCTGACGGTTGAACGGGATTTCTTGGCCAAGAGGCCCGGGCGATGAGAGCGCCCGATCGAAGAGCGATGGTCGAGCGGCCAGGCAAGGATCTTTCGGTGCGCCGCCAATGCACGCTGCTGAACTTGGCGCGCTCAGGCGTGTACCGCGCCAAGCTCGTCACTGGGGCGGACGATCTGGCCTTGATGCGGCGCATCGACGAACTGCATCTCGAACTGCCGTTCTATGGCTCGCGGCGGATGACGTTCGTACTCAACAAGGAAGGCCGTGGGGTCAACCGGAAGCGGGTGCAGCGGTTGATGCGCGTGATGGGGATCGAGGCGCTGGTTCCGCGCCCTGGCACGAGCAAAGCCGCACCCGGACACAAGATCTATCCTTATCTGCTGCGCGGCCTGGCGATTACCGAGGCGAACCACGTCTGGGCGTCCGACATCACCTACATCCCGATGGCGCGCGGCTTTCTGTATCTCGTGGCGATCATCGATTGGGCCAGCCGCGCGGTTCTGTCGTGGCGGCTGTCGAACACGATCGACAGCAGGTTTTGCGTTGAAGCGCTGGAGGAGGCTCTGCTCCGACACGGAAAGCCGCGAATATTCAACACGGATCAAGGCGCGCAGTTCACCAGCGCCGCTTTCACCGGCAAGCTTGAAGCCGCGGGCGTCGCGATTTCGATGGACGGGCGCGGCCGCTTCATGGACAACATCTTCATCGAACGGCTCTGGCGCTCGATCAAATACGAAGAAATCCATCTGAAAGCGTACGCCGATGGCCGCGAGGCGCGGGCCGGCATCAGTTCCTGGATGACTTTTTATAATTTTCGGCGCCCTCATCAGGCGATGAACAATCAGATGCCGATGGCAGTCTGGCGCGCCGGCACGGACAAAATCGAGGCGACGGAGAGAGCTGTGGATATGCCGCTTCGCTTGGACAACGCAAACGCGTTGTCCACATACCCACAGCAGAAACAGAAGCGGCAAGAAGCGGCTTGATTTTGAAGGGCAAGGGCAGGCGAGATTACACCTTAAATCCAACGACCCGTGGTCCCACGAATGGGGTCCAGTTCAGTCCTCGGCAACACCCCCAACAGTCGCCACCCTCGCCCAGCCCGTCCGAGACAAAATCGGATCGACCAAGATTTCAAAATCCTTTGGTCCCAGGCGAGTGACGAGATTAAGGACCGCATCCTCGTACCCTTGTCGAGCACGGATCGCGGCCTGCGCGTCCGGGTCAGGCTCGTTGCGAACTATTCGGAGGATTTCCTTTGAAGCCCTGGGCTCGCACACCGTCGCGCGGAAGCCAGCGACGGCCGTAACAGCTCCGGGCAGCTCGGTTATCGCTAGGTGGCGGCTTCCATCGAGCGAACGGTCGCGCCATGGCGTCGCGCACCGCAGCCAAAAGTTGCCGTGTTCGTTGGTTTCTCCTTCGGAACTCACGTAGACGTCGTCGAACACCGTGCACCACCACATTCGCCGCTCCTCGAACGTCACCCAAAGATGCTGACTAGGGTGATCGAGGAGTGTGCGAAGAGCGTTGAAGTCCTGGGTAGCTCCGGGTTTGCCATCCCACCACTGCGCCAAGATCGGCCTGATCGCGCTAAGGTCTTCAATGCGTTAAAGAGTTGCTGAGCGGGCTCAGCCAGCGCGTCTAGGAATGCGTCGCGATCAAGCGTCGTACTGTAGGATGTGTGTGCACGTCTGAAATGGCCGTGCTAAGCGCGATGCCGGACGAGGTGCGCAGGTGAAGAGTGCAACGAAAATCGGTCTGACGTTCTTGGTCGCGAGCCTTTGGATCACCGTGTCGAATGCGGATGAGAAGACGGCCGAGCCTCCGCCGCCCACGCCGGCAGAGAAGTCGAAGGAAATCCCCAGGTCCGGTATTGGGACGACGCCTGACATCACGTTGACAGGGAAGGGCTTCTATGGGTGCGTAAACATGTTCCAGTCGTATCGCTTCGCTCAGCTTTTGCAGCACGACCCGGATGCGGCGATAAAGTATTATCGCCCGCTCAAGGAGAGCGGAACGTGCACGCGGATCGACGAAGGCACCCGTGTGGCCATAGAAGACAGGTTTGTGTTAAAAGACGAGGCCATACTCTATCGTGACAAAATGTATTATTGTATTCGACCTTGGGGTGACCCGCAGTGTTACTGGTTACCCGCGAGCACGCTTTTCAAAGACACGGGCACAGATGATTAGAGGTCGCTCCGGCGGCTGGAGACCGTGCCATCGCGACCAGGCTCTTTGACGACGCGCTTCGTACTCGGGCGACCAAGTGAACATCCACGTCAGGACGGATTGTTCCACGGCGGCGAGCCGCTTTTCAAGATCGCCGTGAGACTGAAAACTTTGCTCCAAGCGGTAGGTGATTTCCGCGTTCGTGGTGCGGTCGTTTTCAACCGCCGCGCTCTCGATCTTGTCGCGCAATTCGGCCGAAAGCCGGAACGGAGGGCGGCATGAAAGCCCGGCAGAGTTGATCTGCAATCAATTGCACTGAGGACGGGTCACAATGCCGTGACGACGAGATCGAGTGGATCGCGCGCGGGAGGGGACGGGGCTGTGACCAGACCGGGATGCCGTCATGGTCTGCTCGGTAGAGCCATCCGGCTGCACCAGCAGCGCATTGATATTAAAGCGTCAGCGGCCTCTGCGCGGGTTCAAGATCGTGGCCTTGAGGTCTGCGATCTCGTCGAGGACGGCTTTAATAGAGTCCGGCAATTCCATCAGTATGTCGGCCGCAGCCGTGTTCTCGTTGACGATGAGCAGTGGCGTTTTCGTGCCGGCGAGGGACTGCTCCAGCCGCTTGACGATCTCCGCATTCACCGACCGGCCATTGGCTCTTGCGAGCACTCCGAGCTGCTCTCTCATCCCTTTTGGAAAACGGACGATGTAGCGGTCCAGTTTGTCGCTTGGGTGCTGTATTTCATCGGACATGAAGACCGCTCACTCTTTTCCCTTGCCGGATGATGCCATCTCGGCATATTATGCCAACTCGGCATAAGTTACTCCGTTTTGATGCTGATGGCGAGGCTGCCTTTGTACACGAGTGATGCGCTCCCGAGATTGTCTGTGCGCCTTCCGGCTGATCTCAGCCTCTGGATTGCGGAAGAGGCTTCCAATACCCGCCGTTCGATGAACGGTGTCGTCGTGGAGGCTTTGAACCTGCTGAAGGATGTTCGCGCCGACGAACTGCGTGGGCCGAAGCACGATGCCGCTGTGTTCCAAGCGATAACCTTAGCGGAAATGCCTCGGGGCACGTCCATCATCATCAAGTCCGGCCAGAGGCCGTTCCAGACCGAACTCCTGCGCCAGAGCCTCGACGGAAACAAGTTGGCTCTGTTCGCCCTCGTCATCGACGAGGACATCCAAGTGTTCAACACGTCATCGACGTAGTCCGTGCAATTAATTTCACTTGCAGAGCGATCCAGATGACGGGACACGGCCCAATCAACGCCGCAGATACAAAGCTGATGAGGCTGAAAGAAGCCGCCGTCCTGCTATCGCCGGAGGGGCATATCAGCGTCAGCACCCTAAGGTTGGAGATCGCCCGGGAACGCTTGTCGGCGCAAAAAATCGGCAAATCATTCTACGTCACACCACTCGACCTGAGGGAGTTTATTGAGAGATGCCGCGTCAAGCCAAAGGTGCCCGTCTGTGGCTCGAACCTGAACGGCGGGATGCAGAAGATCGTCTCGTCAGCAGCGCCAGTTGGGTCATCCGAGACGGTTCACGCAAACATCGCCTTGGCCTCCCTGAAATCGCTCGGGCAGATGCTGACCTTAGACTCGCGGAATACCTGACCGCCAAACATGTCGCGCCACGAGACGGTTCGAGAGACCCCACTAATATCCTGATTGCTGACGTCCTTTCAATCTACCTCGACGACAAGAAGGACGCGATCGCTCGGATCAAAAAGACCGTCGAGCGCGTGATGATCCTCGCTGACTGGTGGGGGACGAAGACGCTCGCGGATTTGAACGGTAAGTCGTGTCGCGACTACGTCGCTCACCGGACCAAGCAGCCGATCCGAAGCGCCCGACCCGAGAAGACCGGCAATCCTGCGAGGTTCGTCTCGAAGCAGGGCGTTCGGCGCGAACTCGAGGACCTCCGCGCCGCCATAAACCACCACCGCAAGGAAGGGCTCTGTAACCAAGTAATCGAGGTCACGCTGCCCGAGCGCGGCAAGCGGCGCGAAACTTTTCTGACCAGGTCGGAAGTCGCCCGTCTGTTGTGGGCGGCCTGGACGATGCGGGAGACGCAGGACGGGAGACGAACTCACAGGCGGACGGGCAAACACATCGCCCGCTTCATTCTTGTGGGATTATATACGGGCACGCGCCACGATGCGGTGCTGGGCGCTTCATTTGAGAAGGGTGATGGGCGCAGCTGGATCGACATGAAGAAGGGCGTCTTCCACCGCCTTCGCGACGGACAGCGGGAGACGAATAAGCAGCAACCGCCGGCCCGCCTTCCTGACCGCTTGATGCTGCACCTGCGCCGCTGGCGCGAGTTGGGGCTCTCCAAGACGGCGATCGTCGAATGGAATGGCAAGCCTGTAAGCTCGGTCAAGACCGGGTTCGCATCAGCCGCGCGGGCTGCTGGCTTGGAAAAGCATGTGACACCGCATACGCTCAGGCACACCGCGGCGACGTGGTTGATGGACGAAGGCCACAAGGTATGGGCCGTCGCCGGCTACCTCGGCATGAGCATGCAGGTGCTGGAGTCGACATACGCGAAGCATCACCCCGACTATCAAATCGAAATGCTGGGGGCTTTCCGAAGGCGGAGAGGCGGGTGAAACTGTCGAGGAAACTGTCGAGGTCGCAGTGTGCCAAGTACGCGGGTGGAAATATTATCCAATAAAATCAGGTCTCGCCCTGGTGGGCCGGGAGGGACTCGAACCCCCAACCAGACCGTTATGAGCGGCCGGCTCTAACCATTGAGCTACCGGCCCGGAGTGGGCGACCGGGAACGGCATTAAGCGCAAAAGTCGGCGCAAGGCAATCGGGGGCCGCGCCTGGACCAGGGCAATCGGGTGAAGGACTTCGTGACAACGGGGTGAAATGCTGAATCTGTAGGAATCCTCTGATCTGCATTCGGGGGGATTTTATGGACGACGGCGCCGAGAATTTCATGGCTTTGGCCGAAACGACGGTTTTCCTGGAATATTTCAAAGATATGCCGGATCGCCGCCAAACGGGGAAGGTGATCTATCCGCTCGACGAGATTTTGCTCTTGTGCCTTCTGGCGGTGTTGGCGGGAAGCGAGGCGTTCACCGAGATCGCCCGTTTCGGCGAAAGGAAGCTGGCGCTCTTGCGTCGGTTCCGCCCCTTCAAGGACGGCACTCCGGCCCATGATCATCTGGGCGACATTTTCGCCACCCTTGACGCGGCGGCGTTCCAACGGTGCTTCGTCGCTTGGGCGGCGGCGCTGACCAAGACCCCGGTCGAGGTGATCGCCATCGACGGCAAGACCTCGCGCCGCTCGTATCAAAAGAAGGGATCGAAGGAGCCGATCCACATCGTCTCGGCTTTCGCCGCGCGCCAGCGTCTCGTCATGGGTCAAATCGCGGTGGCGGAAAAATCCAACGAGATCGTCGCCATCCCCGCCCTGCTGGACATGATGGCGATCGAAGGAGCCGTCGTCACCATCGACGCGATGGGATGTCAACGCAACATCGCCAAGAAGATCATTGACAAGAAAGCCGACTACCTCATCGCGCTCAAAGGCAATCAAGGCACACTGCACGACGACGTCAAACTCCTTGCCGTCGAGCAGAAAGCCAACGGTTTCAAGGACGTCACGATCAGCCGACACGAAACGGTCGATGGCGATCATGGGCGGATCGAAACACGGTCCTACACCGTGCTCCACAATGTCGAATGGCTTCAAAAGCGCCATGACTGGCCCGGCCTCAAGGGCGTCGTCATGGTCGAGAGCCGGCGTGAGATCGAGGGTAAATTCTCAAAAGAGACGCGATTCTACATCACCTCGCTGACCTTGCTCGCCAACACGCTCGGGCCAATGATCCGCGATCATTGGGCGATCGAAAACGGCCTGCACTGGTTGCTCGACATGCTCTTTCGCGATGACGAATGCCGGGTGCGAACCGAAAACGCCCCCGCCAACTTCACAACCCTAAAGCACATCGCAAACAACCTATTTCGCATCGCTCCTGGAAAAGACTCCCAACGTCTCAAGCGAAAAACCGCCGGATGGGACGACGACTACCTCGCAAGCCTCATCGCCGCTTAATGCCTTCACCCGATTCCCCTGGCGCCTGGACCGCCCACCGCCCTAACTTCGCCACGCATTTTGTTTCTTTGCCGCTCTCGCTATATTGGGTGACGCGACGCGGCGCCGCCGCGGGCAACACGGGAAAGCATGTCGGCGCCAACATCGAGAGCGGACTGGGCGGCGCAGGGCCGCGGGTTTGCGGCCGGCATGCCCTCGCCGATCGGCCGCGACGAGGGACGCTTGCGCGCATTCGCAGCCGCGCGGTTCCATTCCCGACTGGTTCGTTTCCTGCGCGTCGCGACGCCTCTGAGCGTCGTTATCGGGGTGTCGGCGCTGATCATCGGCGCGATCAACGATCCGTTCCGCGCAACGGCCGACAAATTGTCGATCGGCGCGTTGAGCGTCGACGGCGTCAAGATCACCATGGGCCGGCCGAAGTTGACCGGCTTTCGCCGCGACGGCCGCGCCTATGTCGTGAACGCCGCCAAGGCGATCCAGGACGTAACGCGGCCGACCTACGTGGAACTGGTCGACATCGATGGCGACCTGGGGATGGCGGGCAGCGGCACGCTGCATATCACCGCTGACCACGGTTATTACGACAGCACCAAAGAATCGCTGGACTTATCGCAGGATGTGCGCATCCATAATTCCAGCTACGACGTCAGGCTCGTGAGCGCCAACGTCGACTTCAAGGCGGGGGTCTACCAATCAGATAAGCCGCTGACGGTGGTCATGACCAACGGCACCACAATATCGGCCAATTCAGCCTTGGCGCGCGACAACGGCCAGGAGTTGACGTTCTCGGGTCACGTCAAATCGCGGTTTGCGTCGGATGAGTCCGCCGATCCGGCGTCCGCCGAAATGAAGGGAAACAATCGATGAAGATCTTCGACGGGCGCGGTGGAATCGCGGCCGCGCTCGCGCTCGCGCTTCTCGGCGCGAATGTGCAAATCGGCGCGGCGGCAACCAAACCCGCTGCTGGATCAGAGCCGCTCTTGCCCGGGTCGAATTCCAAGGAGCCGATCTCCATCGAGGCGGACAAGCTCGTTTATTTCGACAAAGAGCAAAAGGCGATCTACACCGGCAACGTGGTCGTCATCCAGGGCGACACCAAGATGACCTGCTCGGCGATGACGATCTTCATGGAGAAGGCTCCGGAACCGGCGCAACCCGGCGCCGCCAAACCGGTGACGCCGGTCGCGGCCGGCGACCAGGCGGGCGCGGCGCCGAGCGCGGGCACGAGCCGCGTCAGGCATCTCGACGCCGTCGGCCCCGTCACCGTCCTTTCGAAGACGCAGGTCGCCACCGGCGACTCCGCCTCTTACGACAAAGCGAAGAACAAGGTCTGGCTGATCGGTCACGTCACGCTGAGCGACGGCGGCAACGTCACCAAGGGCGACAAGCTGACCTATGACATGGCGACGGGTCAGGCCACCGTCGAAACCGGAGCCGCGACGAATCGGGTCAGAGGCCTTTTCATTCCCGGGTCCAGCAATTCGGAAGGCGATGACAAGACCAAAGCCGCGAAGTAGATAGATCCCTTGTTTCGATTTTTCTCGCCCGCCCGCCATGCGCCACGTTCGCAACTCCCGGATATTCCTGACTTGACCGACAGCCCAGCGGTTCAGGCGCCCTCGCGCTCGCGCGCGAGAGGAGCCGCCCAGTCCAGCGGCCTTCCGGCGGAGACCGAGGGCGAGGGGTTCCTGGCGGTGCACAATCTCGGCAAGAGCTACGGCGCGCGCGCGGTCGTCCAGGATGTCAGCCTGTCGGTCCGACGAGGCGAAGCCGTCGGGCTCCTGGGGCCGAACGGCGCCGGCAAGACGACGGTCTTCTATATGATCACCGGGCTCGTCCGGCCGGACAAGGGCGTCATCGAACTCGATGGTTTTCCCGTGACGACGCTGCCCATGTATCAGCGCGCGCGCCTCGGCATCGGCTACCTGCCGCAGGAAGCGTCGATCTTTCGCGGCCTCAACGTCGAGGACAACATTCGCGCGGTTCTGGAAGTCAACGAGCCCAACCGCGCGGCGCGCGAGGCGACGCTCAATTCGCTGCTCGAGGAGTTCGACATCGCGCGCTTGCGCAAGTCCCCCTCGATCGCGCTTTCCGGCGGTGAGCGACGGCGCTGCGAAATCGCGCGCGCCCTCGCCGGCAAACCGTCGTTCATGCTGCTCGACGAGCCCTTCGCCGGCATCGATCCGATCGCGGTCGGCGACATCCAGGATCTCGTGCGCCATCTCAAGGGGCGCGGCATCGGCGTCCTGATCACCGATCACAACGTGCGCGAGACGCTCGGACTGATCGATCGCGCCTACATCATTCACAGCGGCCATGTGCTGACGGAGGGGTCGCCCGAGGAAATCGTCGCGCATCCGGACGTGCGCCGATATTATCTCGGCGAAGATTTCCGCATGTAGGCTCGTCTCGCCGGCCTCGTCATTCGTCTTCGTCGAAGCGGTTGGCCACCAGCGCCTCGAGCGCGTCGAGCGCCTCCACCGCCTGCACGCCCAGAGCGGAGACGGTGATCGTCGAACCCAGACCCGCGCCGAGCGTCAAGATGCCCATAATGGAATCGCCGCCGACCGTTTCACCGCAGCGCGTAACCTTAACCTGCGCCTCGAAGCGATCGACGCATTGCACAAACTTGGCGGTGGCGCGCGCGTGCAGCCCCTTACGGTTGACGATACGCAGTTCCCGCGCGTGCGCGCCGGCGTGGGTCGGGGCCGGCGGGCAATCCTCGTCTTCGCTTCGTTCGGCCGTCTCGTTCATTTTCCGGTCAGCACTTTGCTAGCCACGGTGATGTATTTGCGGCCGGCGTCGCGCGCCTCGATCACGGCGTGATCGAGGTCCGTGGACTCGCGAAGCGTCGCCAATTTGATCAGCATCGGCAGGTTGATGCCGCAAATGACTTCGATGCGGCCCCCGTCCATCACGGAAATGGCCAAATTGGACGGCGTGCCGCCAAACATGTCGGTCAGCAGGACGACGCCGCTGCCGTCCTGGACGCGCGCGACGGCGCCGAGAATGTCGGCGCGACGTTGCTCCATGTCGTCCTCGGGCCCGATCGTAATCGTTTCAAATCGCGATTGCGGCCCGACGACATGCTCAAGCGCGGCCCGAAAACCAGTGGCGAGCTGGCCGTGGGTCACAAGGACCAATCCAATCATCAACAACCCATCATTTCAGGCGCCGCCGCCGCGCCAGCGAACGGTCAATCGTCAAGGGGCTCATTTTTGTGCAGTGCGGCGCAATGATCAAGCAAAATTCGCAAAAAGCGCCAAGTGGCGTTAAGACAGCCTAGCAAGACTTTCCAGGGCCGCATAGGCGTGATCGAGGGGGCCCTGCGCCGGGTCCAGCGCGATTCGGGGCAGCCGGACGCTCAGCAACTCGACGGTTTTGTCCTCGTCCGCCGGCATCCGGGGCGACGATTGGCCGCGGCGGGTGAGGTCGACGACTAGCCGCACGACCGCGAAAGGCTCGTGGCCGACCGCGACGACGCCGTCGAAACGTCGCTCGACCAACCCCTCGAAACCGGAGGCCCCGCGCGCCAGCAGGCGCCCCCCGCACGCCCGCAGGAAGATCCGGTCGTCGCCGATCAGTGCGACGAAAGTCGCCGTCTCTCGCGCCTGGGCGATCAATGCCAGCGCAAGCGAGCTCTTGCCCGCCCCGGACGGTCCGCGCACCAGGACGCCACGCTCGCCGACGATCAGCGCGGTCGCGTGAAGGCTCGCCCAGTCGGTCGGGGGCGCGCTCACGGCCCAATCGCGGGCAAGGAAATGACGAAACGCGCTCCCTGGCCGTGCCGCACAGTCGCCGGGTCGTCCTCGTCGGCCGTCGACGCGGCCGCCTGGTCCGGTGCGGGTCGATTGGACGCCCAAATCCGGCCGCCATGGGCCTGGATGATCTGACGAGAAATGGAAAGCCCGAGCCCGGAATTCTGTCCGAAGCCCTGGTCGGGCCGATCGGTGTAGAAGCGCTCGAAGATGCGCTCGAGAGCGTGCGGCGGAATTCCGGGACCGTCGTCGTCGACGGTGACGACGACCTGGTCGCTCGGCGGCTCGTCTTCCGCGGTCCGCTCGGCGCGCGCCCGGCTCAGGCCGATTCTCACTTCGTCGCCAGGCTGCGAGAACGAACAGGCGTTGTCGATCACATTGGTGATGACCTGGGCCAGCCGCGAATCGTGGCCGAGCACGACATAGGATGGCGTCTTCGCCCGCGATGTCGTATCCGCGATCGTCAGGCCCAGCGTGGCTCCATTGCTGCGCGGCGAATCGGCCGCCATCGCCACCACCGCTCGAAGCAACGCCGCCATGTCGACAGGTCCGGCGTCGCCGCGCGCGAGTTCGGCGTCCAGGCGCGAAGCGTCGGAAATGTCGCTGATCAATCGGTCAAGCCGCCGTACGTCGTGCTGCATAATTCCGAGCAGTCGGTCGCGCGAGGGTCCGGACTTGACTCTCGGCAGGGTTTCGACGGCGCTACGCAGCGAGGTCAGCGGGTTCTTGAGTTCATGCGCGACATCGGCCGCAAAGCTCTCGATCGCGTCGATCCGGTTGTAGAGCGCCTGGGTCATATCGCGCAGGGCGCCCGAGAGATGCCCGATCTCATCCGACCGGTTGGTGAAATCGGGGATCTGCTGCCGCGACTTGATGCCGCGCCGCACGCGCTCCGCCGCCTCGGCGAGCTTGCGCACGGGTTCGGCGATCGTATTCGCCAGCGAAAGCGACAGCACCAGCATCACCGCGGCCAGGACCAAGAAGAACTTCAGCAACGCCCATCGCTCCGAAGCGATCACCGAATCTGATGTCGCCGCCTTGCGTCGAGAGCAACAGCGCGCCGCGGACCAACCCCGCCCACTCGATCGGCACGCAGACCGAGACGATCGTTTCGTCCGCCGCGTTGAGACGCACGGCCGATTCCGCTTTTCCCCTCAACGCCTGCGCGACTTCAGGCAACGACTTGCCGTTGGTTATCCAATCCTCTCTGACACGCCGCTTGGCGGCCGGCGCGAAAGAGTGGCGCGCTTCGACCCAGAGCCGCCGCCACCACGGCAGGCTTTTGATTTCCGCCTCCGCCGTTTCGGCTCGCGCGGTCGCGCCGCGCTCCGAAAGAGTTCGCGAGTTCGAGCAGAAGCAAACCGTCCCGATCGTAGATGCGCGCGCGTGTGCGCGTTGGCGTCACGAGACGATGGAGGGCGGGACCGACGCGTTCCGGATTGATCGAAAACTCAATCGAATCGTCGTCGTTCGGCGCAGGGGGGGCCGCTTCGCTCGGCGCGAGTTGGAGCAGCTTCTCCGGATCGACGGTGATCGTGCTGGGCTCGTCCGGGGAGGAGGCAGCCGAGGCAGCGATGGCGGCGGCGATGATGCCCGCCTGCGTTTTCAAACTCTGGGTTCGCGCGTCGATGATGTCGGCCCGGAACTGATTGAGCAGGAGAAACCCGATCACCAGGACCAACAGGCCGCCAAGGTTGAGCACCACGATGCGGCGCGTCAGCGACGACGAAAACCGCGACACGATCGCGCGCCAGAACGCGCGCGCACGCAACCGCGCCCGCGACTTGCGCCAGCGCGCGCCCGCAGAAGCGATAATCGGATCGCTATGCGCTTCAGTGCTCATCGGTGCGCGCGACGACCAGCGCGCCGCGCCTCAATATTCATGCCGCCCGCGCTTCAAGATTCCCTAAAGCGATAGCCGACGCCGTACAGCGTTTCAATCATTTCGAAATCGGGTTCGACGACCTTGAATTTCTTTCGCAGCCGCTTGATGTGGCTGTCGATCGTTCGATCGTCGACGTAAACCTGGTCGTCATAAGCAGCGTCCATGAGGGCGTTGCGGCTCTTGACGACGCCGGGTCGCGTCGCCAGCGCCTGTAGGATCAGGAACTCCGTCACTGTCAGCGTGACGGGAACGTTGTCCCAAGTGCAGGTATGACGCTCCGGGTCCATTTTCAGCCGTCCGCGCTCGAGGATTTTCGCCTCGCTCTCCTTCTGCGACGCGGCGTCCTTCGGATTGGCGCGACGCAGGATCGCCTTCACGCGCTCGACCAGCAATCGCTGCGAGAACGGCTTGCGGATGAAATCGTCGGCGCCCATCTTGAGGCCGAACAACTCGTCGATCTCCTCGTCCTTGGAGGTGAGAAAAATCACCGGTAGGTCCGACTTTTGCCGAAGCCGGCGCAGCAGTTCCATGCCGTCCATGCGCGGCATCTTGATATCGAAAATGGCGAGATCCGGCGGGTTGGCTTTCAGGCCGTCGAGCGCGCTCGCCCCGTCGGTGTACGTTTGGATTCGATAGCCTTCCGCCTCCAGCGAAAGCGAGACGGAAGTCAGGATGTTGCGGTCGTCGTCGACCAGGGCGATCGTCGGCATGAAGCTCCTGTTCAATTCCCACTGAGCCGCGCGGGTCGACCGCGGCATTGCATTGTACATCCCGTGGGGGCACCATAGGGCCCTTCGCGGCTGAAGTGTGGCTCCATCGAGCCGTTGACGGGCGCGGGCGCGCCGATCGCATTCGAATTCACCCGATAATATCTCAACATAGCCCGGTTTGGCTAATGTTCAACCGCGCGGCTCCCTGGCGGGGAGGCGGTGGCGGCCCGGCTTGACCCCGGGGGGCCGCTGCGCTCTTTTCTCGGGCGGTCGCCGCCCAGGCTTCCCATACGAAAAGGACCGACCTTCATGGCGCTCCCGGAGCGGGAAGACACGCCGCCCAGCGCGGCGGCGGAGGCCAAGCGGCTCCTCAGGATTTCGCGGACCGGGGCCCTGGCGACGATCGGACGCGAAACGGGCGCGCCGCTCACCACTCTGGTCGGCTGCGCCAGCGATTTCGACGGCGCGCCGCTGTTCCTGCTCTCCACCCTCGCCCAGCACACCCGCAACGTCGCCGCCGACCCGCGCGGCTCGCTGCTGCTCGCAGGTTCACCAGATCGCGGCGATCCGCTCAACCACGCCCGAGTGACCGTCGGCGGGGCGATCTCGCCACATTCCGATCCTTACGCACGTAAACGTTACCTTCAACGCAATCCCAAGGCCAAGCTCTATTCGTCCTTCGCCGATTTCGCGATCTACCGGATGTCCGTCGACGCCGTTCACTTCAACGGCGGATTTGGCCGCGCCGACCCGCTGACCGCTGCGGACATCCTCGCTGCCCAAGAGGACGCGTCCGCCCTGATCGAGGCCGAGGACCGCTTGCTCGATGAAGTGAATGCGTCCGATGGCTCACTCATCGCGCGCTTGGCCCAGCGCCGCAGTCCGGGACGGCGAGCCTGGCGCGCGATTGGCCTCGACGCCGAGGGCCTCGATCTTGCCGCCGGTGGTGTCGCTGCGCGGGTCGACTTCGGCGCCGCCGCTTTCGATCCGGGCAGTTGGCGCCGCCGGCTCGAAGCGGCCCTTGGAGGGCTGGACGCCTGACGCCCCGCCCTGCGGCGCCGAGAGGCGACGGCGCTGCGGGGTGAAGCGTCCAGGCGCGGGTCGGAAGGCCACGCCCGCCGCCTCGGCCGCAAGGCGGCCTTGCCACGTCGCGGGCGGTTTCGTCAGATTTATGGCAGGTATCAGAAAGAATACATCTGCCAAAATTATTTAGACACTCTATGGCAACAACGTATGTCTGGTGTGACCGTTGGTACAAGCGCGAATGGCGATCGTGCCGTGGAGCCGGTTTTATTTTCTTATGTCAAGTATAAAATGCCAAGGTTTTATCACGAAACGGCGAAATTTACGTCACGGTCTTCCCCCAATTTGGAGGCAGCGAACCGCCGAGCCGGTGCACGGTCGATGGTGATCGGTCCAGCGCGCGAACCGACGGAGCGATCAGCAAAAAAAGCCGCGCGCGCCTGTACGTCGCGCGCGATCGGAGGTGCGATCATGAGGAACACTCTCATTGGTATCGTGTCGAGCGCCGCGATGGGCGCAGCTTTGCTTGCCACCGTGACGCCGGTCCGAGCTGACCCCGGTCCCTACGGCATTGGCGGGCCGGGCAGTGGCAAAGTCGTCGCCAACGATACCTCGAACAATAGCTACTGGGGCCCAGGCAACAATGGCTACAACAATGGCTACTGGGGCCCAGGCCCCGGCGCCAGCGGCGCCGTCAGCAACGGCAATGCGGGCCCCGGTCCCTACGGCATTGGCGGGCCGGGCACTGGCAAAGCTGTCGCCAACAATGGCCACCGGCGCCGCGGCCCCGGCTACGGCTACGGGGCCCCCAGCACCAGCTACGATGCCAGCGACGGCAATTCGGGCCCCGGTCCCTACGGCCTTGGCGGGCCGGGCACTGGCAAAGACGTCGCCAACTATGGCTGGGGCTGGGGCCCGGCCCCGCCATATGGAACGACCTACCATCCGTGACGTCGCGCCGCTCGGCGCACGGACGGCGGCGGACGTCCGCCGTATCGTCCCGATGGGCGCCGACAACGTCGTGACCCGTGCGGAGGTCTGACAGTGAGCTGGCTGGCGCGCCGGTCTGCGGCGCGCCAGTCTCTTTTTCGCGCCGCGCCGTCTTCCCAGATGCGAGGCCGCCCCGGGCGACCTCGCTTTTTTTCGCAGCGCGATATAAGCCGAGCGCCTCGTTGCCCGCTAGGGAGAACCCTTCATGTCACTCGCCAAACGTCACGCCCTCGTCACCGGCTCCACCAGCGGCATCGGCCTCGCCATCGCGCGCGCGCTCGCCAAGGAGGGCGCCGACGTCGTCATCAACGGCATGGGCGACGCGAAGGCCATCGAGGCCGAGCGCTCGAGCATCGAGAAGGAATTCGGCGTCAAGGCGTTCTACAATGGCGCCGACATGACGAAGCCGGCGGAAATCGCCGCGATGATCGCCGACGCGCAGACGAAACTGGGTTCGCTCGACATTCTCGTCAACAACGCCGGCATCCAGCACGTTGCGCCGATCGAAGAGTTCCCGATCGAAAAGTGGGACGCGATCATCGCGATCAACCTCACTTCCGCCTTCCATACGATCCGCGCCGCGACGCCGGGCATGAAGGCGCAGAAATGGGGGCGCATCATCAACACGGCTTCGGCCCACTCTCTGGTAGCCTCGCCGTTCAAGTCCGCCTATGTCGCGGCCAAACATGGGCTGGCCGGCCTCTCCAAGACCGTTGCGCTCGAACTCGCGACCTTCGGCGTCACGTCCAACTGCATCTCGCCGGGCTACGTCTGGACGCCGCTGGTCGAGAACCAGATTCCCGACACGATGAAAGCGCGACACATGACCCGCGAACAGGTGATCAACGAGGTCATGCTGGCCGGGCAGCCGACCAAGCAATTCGTCACCCCTGACCAGGTCGCCTCGCTCGTCGTCTATCTCTGCTCGGACGCCGCCGCGCAGATCACCGGCGCCAATCTTTCGATCGACGGCGGCTGGACGGCGGAGTGAGCGACGAGGTCGTTCCGCCGAGGGCCGCCAGCCGCCCGGCGCGCAAGGTCGTCAATCTCGCGCTGCAGGGCGGCGGCTCGCACGGCGCCTACACCTGGGGCGTCCTCGACGCGCTCATCGAGGACGAACGCGTCGAGATCGGCGCCATCAGCGGCGCCAGCGGCGGCGCGATGAACGCCGTCGTCTACGCCGCGGGAATCATGGAGAGCGGGCGCGAGGGCGCCCGGCGCAAGCTCTATGATTTTTGGCTTTCAGTGAGTTCGGAAGGCACGCTGTCGCCCACCCAGCGGCGCCTGTTCGACGCTTGGCTGCGCGCCTGGGGTTCCGCGTTCCCCCAGGTGAGCGCGATGTGGGACGCGATGTCGCAATTCGCCAGCCCCTACGACCTCAATCCGCTCAACGTCAATCCCTTGCGCGATCATCTGGCCAGTCTCGTCGATTTCGACGCGCTGCGGCGCGATCATGAATTGCAGCTTTTCGTCGGCGCGACCAACGTCCACACCGGCAGGGGCGAGATCTTCCGCCGCGATGTTCTCACCGCCGATCACGTGATGGCCTCGGCATGTCTGCCGAGCCTTTTTCAGGCCGTTCTCATCGACGGAATTCCTTATTGGGACGGCGGCTTCGGCGGCAATCCCGCGCTTTGGCCGCTGTTCTACGAGACGTCGTGCCGCGATCAGATCATCGTGCAGATCAATCCGATCGAGCGCGTTCAGACGCCGCGAACCGCGCAGGAGATCGTCGACCGCGTCAACGAGATCACCTTCAACGCCGGATTGCTGGCCGAATTGCGCGCCGCCGACTTCGTCGCCCGCCTCATCGATCGCGGCGCCCTGCGCGGCGACGAATACCGGCGCGAGTTGTTGCATCGCATCGGCGGCGAAGGCCAGTTGGAGACCTTCAGCGCCGCCTCCAAGATGGACGTCTCCTGGAGCTTCCTCGCGACCTTGCGCGATCTCGGCTGCAAGGCCGCCAAGGATTGGCTGGCGAACAATTACGATGCGATCGGCGTCAGGAGCACGCTCGACGTCGACCGCGCGCTCGCCAGGACGAAGCTCAGCGGTTCTTGAACGTCGCCGGCCGCTTCTCGGCGAAGGCGCGCATGCCTTCCTTCTGGTCGTCGGTGGCGAACAGGGAATGGAAAATGCGGCGCTCGAAGCGCACGCCCTCGGCGAGCGTCGTCTCATAGGCGCGATTGACGCTTTCCTTGGCCGCATAGACGGCTGGGGCGGAAAGGGCGGCGATCGCTCCGGCCGTCTTCAGCGCCTCCTCGATCAGCCCTGCCGCGGGCACGATGCGCGAGACGAGGCCGGCGCGCTCGGCTTCCGCGGCGTCCATCATGCGCCCGGTGAGCACCATCTCCATCGCCTTCGATTTGCCGACGAAGCGGGTCAGCCGCTGCGTGCCGCCAGCGCCGGGGATGACGCCGAGCTTGATTTCCGGCTGGCCGAACTTGGCGCTGTCGGCGGCGAGAATGAAATCGCACATCATCGCCAGTTCGCAGCCCCCGCCGAGCGCGAAACCGCTGACCGCTGCGATGATCGGTTTGCGCGTCCGCGTGACGTTCTCCCAGCGCGAGATGAAGTCCTGCAGGAACGCGTCGGCGAAGGTCTTGTCCTGCATCTCCTTGATGTCGGCGCCGGCGGCGAAGGCCTTCTCCGAACCGGTGAGCACCATGGCGCCGATCGCGGCGTCGCTCTCGAAACCCGCGAGCGCCTGGTTGAGCTCTTCGATCAGCGCGGCGTTCAGCGCGTTAAGCGCCTGCGGCCGATTGAGACGGATAAGGCCGACGCGACCGTGGGTCTCGACGAGGATGTTGGCGTAGGGCATTCGCTTGGGCTCCGCTTCGAAGTGAGCCCGAAGAGGTAGCTAACGCGCGCTGAAATGGAAAGCGCCAACGTCGACAGCATTGACAGATCGCCGCGCCCGCCCTTATGAAGCGCGCCGTGCCCAGGTGGCGGAATTGGTAGACGCACTGGTTTCAGGTACCAGCGGTGCAAGCCGTGAAGGTTCGAGTCCTTTCCTGGGCACCACTTTGACGTTTTAGAACGTCCAGATTCGTCCGACAACCCCTAAAAATCAATAGCTTAGACCCGAGAAGTCGTCCGGAACGGTCCGGCGGCGTCCGTTTGCGTCCATCACATTTGTTGGTAGATTCGTTGGTATGCGGCACCCCCGCCGCGCGGTGATACCAACATGGCCCTTACCGACCTCGCCATAAAGCGCGCGCTCCCCGGCGCAAAAATCATGAAGCTTTCGGACGGCGGCGGGCTGCAATTGTGGATCACGCCCGATGGCGCGAAACGTTGGCGCATCGCCTATCGCTTTGGCGGCGCTCAAAAGACGCTGGCAATAGGGGTTTATCCCGATGTTGGCTTGAAAGATGCGCGGGACGCGCGAGACGGGGCGCGGCAGACCCTGGCGCGAGGCCAAGACCCATCTCAGGTCAAGAAGGACGCGAAGGCCGCTCAAGCCGATGCGGGCGCGAACACCTTCGCGGCCATCGCGGATGAATTGGCGGAGAAGAAGCGTCGTGACAAGAAAGCGGCCGGCACGCTGCGAAAATTCGAATGGTTCATGAGCTTCGCCTTTCCGGCGCTCGGCTCGCGACCGATCGGCGAAATCTCGGCTCGTGACGTGTTGGCTGTTCTCAAGGACGTCGAGGCGCGCGGCACGCACGAAACCGCCCGCAAGCTGCGAACGGCCATCGGCGACGTGTTCCGGTTCGCCATCGCAACGGCGCGCGCCGAGAATGATCCGACGATAGCCTTGCGAGGCGCACTCGTGACGCCGACGGTGACGCCGCGCGCGGCCATCGTCGCGCCGAAGGCCTTCGGAGGGCTGTTGCGCGCCATTGAGGACTATCAAGGCGCGCCCGAAACTTGCGTCGCTCTGGAATTGCTCGCGCTCACATTTGTGCGCCCCGGCGAATTGCGCGCTGCCGAATGGGCGGAATTCGATTTGGAGGGCGGCGTTTGGGAAATCCCCGCCGGTCGAATGAAAATGCGCAAGCCGCACCGTGTCCCGCTGGCGCCACGCGCGGTGGCGATTCTCCAAGAGCTTCGGAATTTGACGGGGCAGGGCAAGTTTCTTTTCCCGTCGGTGCGTTCGGCGGCGCGTTGCATGTCCGAGAACACATTGAACGCGGCGCTACGGCGCATGGGCTTCAAGAATGAGGACATGACAAGCCATGGCTTCCGCGCGTCGGCGTCGTCGCTCTTGAACGAAAGCGGCCTTTGGAATCCCGACGCGATCGAAAGGCAACTGGCGCATGTCGACGGCGACAGCGTTCGGCGGGCCTATGCTCGCGCGGAATTCTGGGATGAACGGGTGAAGATGATGGCGTGGTGGGCCGACCGTTGCGAGGAATTGCGACGGGGTGGGCTCGTTATCCTGTTCGCGAAGCCGGGCGGCACGGCACAGGGGAAATGACGATTTGCGCGGAGCGATTCGTTTCCTTTGAGCCCTGGCGGGCGACCAGCCGCGACTTTCAACTCAAAAACAGCCGCGATGGAAAGCTATCCGGAAGGAAAATCGCGCCTCCGTGCTCACTCCCAATTGAGAACTGAAACGCCTCCGAACCGGCGCCGCAATTTTGCTGACTGAGCCGAACAGCCCTATATATTCCGAAACCGTCGCAAACAGGGCGGTTCGAATCCGAACCGTCTAGCCAAAGGCGGTTCTCATGACTACGCAATCGCAAAAAACCGAACGTCGCGCGCTTCGCCCTAAAGAGGCCGCGCGTGCATATGGCGTCTCCCGCACGTTGATCTATTCGTGGCTGAAAACGGGCCGTCTCGCCAGCGTCCGACTTGGCGGCGCGCGCCTAATCGCGGTTGACGCCCTCGAAGCCCTAATCGCGGCTGCCCCGAAATGAGCGACGACTTCGGCGCGCGCACTACGGGCGAGCGCTTTGCTCGCCCGGAACCGAAGCGGTCTGTCGATCTAATCAGCGCCGATTCGCTCGAGCCGGAAGCCGCGCGAGAATATCGTCGCGAGCGCGAGGCGACGGAAGCGGCGCGGCGATCCGGGCCGATTTCCCCGCCGTCGGCTGTTTCGGCGACCCGGTCGCCGGTCTTCGTTCCCGCCTATCATAAAGGGCTCAAGATCCTCGACGGCGAACAGCTCCTAAGCGCGAAGTTTCCGGCGCGCTCTTCGATGCTGGCGCCGTGGTTGCCGGACAAGGGCCTGGCGATGATCTTCGCCCCACGCGGCGTCGGGAAGACATGGGCGGCGCTCGGCATCGCGCACGCGGTGGCGGCCGGCGGCGAATTTCTGCGCTGGCGAGCGCCGCGCCCGCGTCGCGTCCTCTATATCGATGGCGAAATGCCAGGGGTGATGTTGCAAGAGCGCTACGCCGCCATCGTCGCCGCTGCGATGACGGATGCGCCGGCCGAGAATTTTCGGCTTGTCGCGGCCGATTTTCAGCCGGACGGCTTGCCCGATCTCGCCGACCTCGAGGCGCAACGCTTCTATGATTCCGCCATCGCCGACGCCGACCTCGTCATCGTCGACAACCTCTCGACGATCGCGCGTGGCCTTCGCGAAAACGAGGCGGACTCATTCGGTCCGGTGCAATCTTGGATGCTCGCGCAGCGCGCGGCCGGCCGATCCGTTCTCGCCGTGCACCACGCCGGCAAAGGCGGCGGTCAACGCGGGACCTCGCGCAAAGAGGACACGCTGGACACCGTCGTCTCGTTGACGCGCCCGCCTGGCTTTCAGGCGAGCGAGGGCGCGCGGTTTGAAGTGCGGTTCACGAAGTCACGCGGTTTTTGGGGCGATGACGCGGACCCGTTCGAAGCGCGTTTTGCCGACGGCGCATGGTCAACAAGCGGGATTGTCGCCGAGAATTCCGATGCAGCGTTAAAGGCGTTACAGGCGGAAGGCTTGTCAGTCCGCGATATTGCCGAGCGTAGTGGACTGCCCAAATCGACGGTGGCACGCCGATTGAAAGGGGATGCCCCATGAGCGGCGTATTGGCTCTGGCGCTGAGGCGAGTGGCGCTGTCCCATGGGACAGTCCCTAGCGCTGTCCCAGTGGGACACGCCTTAGCGAGCGGGACAAATGGGGCACTTGGGACAGTTGGGACAAGTGGGACACCTGGACACTCTCAGCGGCCTTCCTCGACGCCGCGCATGTCGACAGCGCCGCGATCGAAGAGCGGACCGCGCTGGCGGCCGATCGTGTGCCGGCCCGCCGCACCTTCAATGCCAGCGGCCTCAATTGCTCGCGGAAGGCGACGTGCGATCGATGACGGGGGGCACTTCCTCGACACCTGGGGGCGCGGATGCCGCGGCGATGCAATGGGAGCGTGGGCGAACTGTTCGGCGTGCCGCGCGAGGGTCGGCCGGGCGGCCTCGTTTGGCAACTGAGGGGCGAGCGCGTTGACGCCTTGGGCGAACATCGCGCGCGGCTCGCCGATGGGCGGACGATCAAACGAGAGGCAAGATAATGGCCGCAAATAACCAGACTTCGCGGAAGCGTAAGGGAAGCGCATTGAAGCCGTCGAAAAAGTCAAAACCAGCGCCAGCCATCGACACCAAGCCATATGAGCCGACGCCGCTCGAAGCCGATGCGCTTGCCGCGTATAAGGCTGCAAAGGGCAAACGTGGCCCACGCTTGAATGTGACGGCTGACAACGTCAAGGTCGACCATCCCGACCGCGCCATGGGCCAAATCGCTCTAATGAAAGCTATCGGCTCGACTGACAGCGACTTTTATTCTGGATTCATCAACCAAATTGTCAACGCGGGATCGCAGGGGCCAACAGCCGATGAAAATGGAACTAATTTCATGCTCGCTGTGGTCAAGGGAATCGAGCCGAGAGACCAAATCGAGGCGATGCTGGCGGCGCAAATGGCGGCGGTTCACATGGCCTCAATGACGTTCGCGCGCCGCCTCGCCCATGTCGACAACATCCCGCAACAAGATTCTGCGGAACGCGCCTTTAACAAGCTCGCGCGGACGTTCGCCGCGCAAATGTCGGCGCTCAAGGAACCGTCCAACAGTCCACGTCGCCGACAAAAGGCGGATTGCCCACGATATACGAGGCGTTGGACGAAGCCGACGAAGCGATCAAGACCAAGGGCCTCGTTGTTATCGTCAAGGAACTGCACGACGAAATTGATCGCCTTGTCGTCGAAGCGTATGGCTGGCCCGCCGACCTTTCGGATGGAGATATTCTGGGGCGCCTTGTTGCCCTGAACGCCGAGCGCGCCAAAGAGGAGAAGCGCGGCCTCATTCGTTGGCTTCGTCCGGACTATCAGCGCCAGCGCGCCGGCCTTATCGAAACGCAAGGTGCGGCTGAAGCGGAAGCGCAAATCGAGGCTAAACTCGAGTTCGCCGAGGCCAAGAGTCAAAAGCCGCTCTTCCCTACCGGCGACCTGGAGCGCACCGCCGCCGTCTTCGCCGCGCTCATGCAAGCTGACGCGCCATTGGACGCCGCTGGCCTCACCCGCTCATTCCGCCAGGGCGCCAAGGTAGAGGCCGCCATCACCCGCGTGCTCGCCTCCCTGGCGCGGCTAGGCCACGCCCATTCCCCAGATGGGCGGACGTTCGCGCTTCGGCGAGTGGCGTGATCCGGGGCCGCGAAGCTCACGATTGCGGTCCGAGGTTTCAGGTTGCAGCTCAAGTTTCAGCCTCAGCGACCAATCTTGGAACGTCCGGCGGGCCTAGGTCCGGTCCTCGAGCTTAAACAATGGCCGGTTGCCGGACTTGCCCCGGGTGCAACTGTCTCGACGCCCGGGCGCGATATGGAAGGTTACCGCTCGCGGTTACCGGGCCGGCGGCGGAGTCGGCCAATTTCGCGTCGACCCAAGGCAAGCTATCTGTTGGTATAAATGTTGGTATAAATATTTTCCCTGAAGTTATTATCGCGTAATCTCAATTGCTTATAGCAGTAATTCGATGCCTTTCCTGGCACCACCCCGCATCAACGACCAGAGTGACGCGGCGGCCTTCGGTTCGCGACGACGAGGGCGTCAGGCGAGCCTCGCGACGTAGCGATCGGGTGAGATCGCTGGGCTGGACACGGTCGGCGGGCGGGCGCGGGTTTCCGGCGCGAAGCTATGATTTCAAGGCGCTGCAATGCGGTTTTCCGCCGCCGCTGACGAGCCGAACGTGTCTGCGAATGCGGCCGTCATTATCGCCAGCAGCCCGAGCGAAGAAAAAATGTGCGAACGAGGATGAACCGGAAGATGCCGAAGTCAGAGAGGTCGTTCAACCGAGGTCACCCTCGGCATACGGGACAACGGTCACTTCGAGAAAATCTCGTCGCTGAACGGCGACGTCTCCAGCGGTGATAATCTTGGTTCTCTGATCTTGATAAATCCGATGCCGGATGCTTCATGACAAGAGTTGCATGCGGAAGTCAACTTAACAAAGGCATGCTGAAATTTGACGCTGTCCTCAGCCTTGATCGCGTCGTCAAGTTCACCTGCCGCCGGGGTCATCATCGTGCTCATATCCCGTGCATTACTATTTGGATACATATTCTGTACATCTTCAATACCGGCTCGGATCTGCACCAATTCATAATTTGCCAGCGGCCAATTTTTCACAGTCCCCGCGTACCACAATTTGAAATGTCTGAGTTGTGTCGCGACCATGATGTCGTTCAACCGAGGCACGTAGCTTTGTTGCGCGTGCGCCGGCTTTTGATCGTCGGCCACGACCGGCGCCGACGCTCCTATGAGCGAGACGGCGAGAACTGCAATGCGTCCAGCATTTACCATCGCGCGTCCCCTCGCCAACCGCGCCTATCGACCAACATTCGCCGGATAGGCGTCGCTTCGAACCCAAATCTGCAACGGCGTCGTCTTCTTGGCAAGCCGAGCGCCGAACCGACTGTGGCTAGCTGATCATCTGTCCGGATTTTGTAGCGCGTGATCTGTCCGGTTTTAGAACCGCCTTTTGGGAGGGGCGGGGATGAGACGGACGGAAGTGCTGCAAGAGGTCCGTCTGATGCGTTTCGAGACATTGCTGGATCGGCATGAGCGTGGCGAGTTGAGCCAGGTTGAGGCGGCGGAGCTTTTGGGGATTGGCGAGCGGACGTTTCGACGCTGGCGGGAGCGGTATGTCGAGGACGGTCGGGCGGGTCTCGTCGACCGGCGGATCGGCCGCCCCTCGGGCAAGCGGGCGCCGGAGGGGGAGTTGGGGCGGATGCTGGGCCTTTATCGAACGCACTACGAGGGCTTCACGGTGAAGCACTTTCACGAGCAGCTTCAAAAGCGGCACGACTACAAGCTGGGCTATACGGTGACGAAGCTTCGTCTGCACATGGCGGGTCTGGTGAAGCCGGCGGTGAAGCGTTCGGCGCATCGCAAGAAGCGTCCGCGCCGTCCGATGGTGGGGATGATGCTGCACCAGGACGGCTCGCGGCATCTATGGCTCGAGGCGCTGGGGCGTCCGCTCGATCTGATCGTGACGCTGGACGACGCGACGAGCGCGATTTATTCGGCGTTTCTGGCCGAGGAGGAAGGGACGGCCTCGAGCTTTCGCGGCCTGCGCGAGGTCATCGAGACGCATGGGCTGTTCTGCTCGCTCTACACGGATCGCGGCAGCCATTATTTTCACACGCCCAAGGCCGGCGAGCGGGTGTCGAAGACGGCGCTGACGCAGGTCGGGCGGGCGTTGGAGCAATTGGGCGTCGAGCATATCGCAGCCTATTCGCCGCAGGCGCGCGGCCGCTCGGAGCGCGTCTTCCGCACTTTGCAGGACCGGCTGCCCAAGGAGCTGCGGCTGGCCGGGATCGCGACGATCGAAGCGGCCAACCGATGGCTGCGCGAGATCTACCTTCCCGAGCACAACGCCGCTTTCGCGGTCGCCGCCGAGCAGCCGGGCAGCGGCTTCGTGCCCGACCCGGCCGGCCAGTGGCGTCAGGCGCTGTGTGTGCACGAAGAGCGAACGGTCGGCAACGACAACACGGTGAGGTGGCGCAACCATGCGCTGCAACTTCCGCAAAGCCCGCTGCGGCCGCACTTCGTGAAGGCCAAGGTTCGCCTCCACGAAGACCCGGACGGCCGGGTCGCGATCTTTCTGGGGCCGCATCGTCTGGCCGACTACGACGCCACGGGCGCCCTCGTCGCGCCTCAACAAGAGCCGCGCGCAACGCTTCCGCGACGGCCGTCTCCGGCCCGGGGCATGCCCCGGGCCGGAGACAAAAGAAGCGGTCAATTCACTAGCTACGAAAACCGGCCAACTTGATTAGCTAGCAACAGCCGAGCGCCGAACCGACCAGGCAAGCGGCGGGGCGCCGCCGACCCTATCGCCGTAATGACGGTTAGCTGCCGTGCGCTGTCCTCAATTGGTCCAGCAGGCCTTTGCGCCGGGCTTCGTAATAATAGCCGCTGGAGTAGAGCGCGATCGCCCGCTCCGGATTGCGGCCCGCGACGACATAGGCGTTCGAGAGATAGGCGACCGCATAATTGAGGTTTGTGTCCACGTCGAGCAAGCCGCGGGCGGGCCCGCGATAGCCCATGCTCCGCGCCGTGTCGAGACGGAGCTGCATCAGTCCCCAATACGGCCCAATGTGTCTATTCGGATTATAACCGCTCTCTTGCTGGATCGAACGGTGAATCAACGATTCCGGCACGTCGTAAACATCGGCGTAATAAGAAATGCGCTCGCTCAGCGCATTTTGCGGCGGCCCTTCCGCCTCTGCCGACCGCGAAGAGACTTGCGAGTCGGGCGAAGTCGCACAACCGGCAAGCAAGAGCGGGATTAGCGCGAACGTGCAGAGACCTGTTTTCATGAACGCTTCGTCAATGACCGTTGTGCGGAGCGGCCCAAGCGCAGTCGCCGCATCCACTGACGCCTATTGCAGCTTTGCGGCCAAGAGTGCAAGCAGCGTGAGGCGTTTCCGGGCGCTCGCGACACGGCTTCAGACTCCTGCGACCAAAGAACCAGCGCGCCAACGCCAATCTCCGCCTCCAGCGTGCAACTTTATCTTACGACAACCGTTATCTACCCGACGCCGGCTGAATTGTTCGGCTCGGCGGGGCGGGGGAAAAACCATGTCCGTTGGGCTCATTCTCATCATTATATTGATCATTTTCTTGCTCGGCGGGTTCAGTGGACGCTTTGGCGGATATGGCTATGGCTACGGTCATGGCGGGGTTGGCGTCATCGGGATCATTCTGATCATCCTCATCGTGCTGCTGCTGACAGGGCGGCTGTGAAGGTCGGGGCGCCGACCTCGGAGCTCCGAGCGGAGCGGTCGGCCATGAATGCGTCGATCGCGCCGTCGCTCGAGGAAATCAAACCGCCGAAATGGCCGAAGCTGCGGGACGTGATGGGTCCCGGACTTATCACCGGCGCGTCGGACGACGATCCCAGCGGCATCGCCACTTACTCCCAAGCCGGCGCGCAATTCGCCTACAGCATGGGATGGACGCTTCTGCTGACCTACCCGCTGATGTGTGCGATCCAGTTGATCAGCGCCGAGATAGGCAGGGTGACGGGTCGGGGTCTCTCGGGAAATATTCGCCGGCATTATCCCGCGTGGCTGCTGTATCCGCTTGTCGCTCTGCTCATCGTCGCCAATACGATCAATCTGGGAGCCGATCTCGGCGCGATGGCGGCGGCGCTTCATCTTCTTATCGATGGCCCTATCGTCGTCTACATCGCCGCCTTCGCCTTGGTCACCGTGCTTGCGGAAGTGTTCGTCCGTTACGCCCGCTACGCTTCGGCGCTGCGCTGGCTGACCCTGTCGCTGTTCGCCTATGTCGGCGCTGTGTTCGTGGTCGGCGTGCCCTGGCTGACCGTGGCGAAGAACCTGGTGCTGCCGCATATCAGCCTTACCGGCGATTATCTGACCGTCGTCGTCGCTGTCTTCGGCACGACGATCAGTCCCTACCTCTTTTTCTGGCAGGCCGCCGAGGAGGTCGAGGATGAAAGGGAAGATCCGGCGGCCAAGCCGCTCATTGCGGCGCCGAGGCAAGCGCCGGCGCAGATGGCCCGCATGCAGGTCGATACGTTGGTCGGGATGGGCGTCTCAAATCTGGTCGCGCTGTTCATCATGCTGACGACGGCCGCGACGTTGAATGCGCACGGCGTAAGCGACATCCAAACCTCTTCGCAGGCGGCCGAAGCGCTGCGCCCGATCGCTGGCCCTTTCGCCTTCACGTTCTTCGCGCTTGGCATTATCGGCACGGGGCTGCTTGCCGTGCCAGTCCTGGCGGGCAGCGCGGCTTACGCCGTCGGCGAGGCGCTGAAGTGGCGGGTGGGATTGGCGCAACGCCCTGATCGGGCGCCTGCGTTCTACGGCGCGATCGCGTTGGCGACCTCGATCGGCGCAACGCTCAACTTCACTCCGCTCGACCCCATCAAGGCGTTGTTCTGGAGCGCCGTCATCAACGGAGTCGCCGCAGTCCCCATCATGGTCGTCATCATGCTGTTGGCTTCGCGGAAGCAGGTCATGGGCCAGTTCGCGCTGCGGCGATCGCTCAAAGCCCTCGGCTGGCTCGCCACCGCGGTGATGGCGGTCGCCGCCGCCGGGATGTTCGCGACGTGGGGGGATTGAGCGGCGCTGGGCAGACGCAGGGGCGCGGGCGATTTCGCCAACGCCGCTTTTCTACCCGCCCGCGCCGACGAACTCCGTCGCGTTCGGCGCCCTATCGCGGGCGCGCCCCTTCTCCAACGGCTCGCCGTTGCGGCGCCAAAGGCTGGCCCGGGCCTTGACCTTGAGGCCGTCCAGCGTGATTGCGCGGCTCTCTTCGATCCGCTCGGCGAGGCGGGCGGTCGCGGCGCGGGCCAGTCTTGCGTTGGCCTCGGCTTCCGGCGTGTTGAGGCGCTTCGACGTGATCAAGGTCGCGATCTCGCGGACCCACGCCGCCTCGAATTCCTCGCCTTCCCTGAGCAGCTTGGCGTCGAGGTGGCGCGGGGGCGAGAACATGGCGCCGGACCGGTGGCGATTGCGCCTCGCCTCGAGCCGTTCGACCCGCCCGAACAGCGCGCCGAGATCGAAGTCGCGACGGCCGTCGTGTTGCAGTTGCGGCAGGCCGCGGGCATTGGGATCCGCTGAAATAGAAAATCTCGTCATGATGACTCTGCTCTTGCAGACACTGGTGAGAAAGTCTGTCTGCAGCGTTACCTTCTGTCAACTCTCGCAACGCGACTCAAAATCATTAACATGAATGGTGATCGGTTTGATTATTGCCACTTTAAATCAAATTGTGCGAATCTGTACTCTCGCACGTTGTCGTCAGGCCGATCCATCGCCGGCGCTCGAACGAGCACGCGCTGGATCGCCACGCTTCGCGCGCGGTGGCGTCTGAGGGGCCGCGCCGCGCCCTGCGCCTACCGGGTGGCCCGCCCAGTCTCCTTCATGCTGAGCAGGCTGAGGAAGCTGATCGCGGCGGCGACGACGATGTAATAGCCGACCCACGCGAGGCCGCCGCGCTCCAGCAGCAATTGCGCGACGTAGGGCGCCAGCGAAGCGCCTAGGATGCCGCCGAGATTATAGGCGCTCGAGGCGCCGGTGTAGCGCAGGCGGGCGGGAAAGAGCTCCGGCAGCAGGGCGCCGAGCGGGGCGAATGTCAGGCCCATGACCCCAAGGGCGAGCGACAGGAAGGCGAGGGCGCCCATCGCGCCGCCACCGAGCAGGCCCGGCAGCGCGAAGCCGGTCAGCGCCGCCAGGACGCTCGCGCCCAGCAGCACGGGGCGGCGGCCGACGCGGTCGGCGAGCGCGGCGGAGAGCGGCGTCGCCACCGCCATGAAGAGGACGGCGAGGCACAGCATGCCGAGAAAATCGGTGCGCGCGATATGCAGCGTGTTGACGCCATAGCCGAGCGCGAACACCGTCGAGACGTAGAACAAGGCATAGCAGACGACGATCGACAGCGATCCCTGGATCAGCGGCAGCCAGTGGCTGCGCAAGACTTCGAGCAGGGGAACCGCAAGCCGTTCGTGGCGGGTCAGGACCTCGCGGAAGGCGGGAGTTTCGGCGATCGAGGCGCGGACGTAGAGCCCGATCGCCACGAGGACCGCGCTCATCAGGAAGGGGATGCGCCACGCCCACGCGACGAAATTCGCCTCGCCGAGGCCGAGCAGCAGCAGCAGGAACAGGCCGTTGGCGATGAGAAAACCAAGCGGCGGCCCGAGTTGCGGGAACATGCCGAACCAGGCGCGGCGGCCGGGCGGCGCATATTCGGTCGCCAGCAGGGCCGCGCCGCCCCATTCGCCGCCGAGCCCGACGCCTTGGCCGAAACGCAGCACGCAGAGGAGCCACGGCGCCAGCGCGCCCGCCTCGGCGTAGCCCGGCAGCACGCCGATCAGCGTCGTCGACAGGCCCATCGTCAGCATCGAGGCGACGAGCGTCGTCTTGCGCCCAATGCGATCGCCGAAGTGCCCGAACAGCACCGAGCCGATCGGCCGCGCCAGGAAGGCGATGCCGAAGGTCAGAAAGGCGTTGAGCGACTGCGCGCCAGGCGCCGAGCGCGGGAAAAACGTCTGGCCGATCACCAGCGCCGCCGCGATGCCGTAGATGTAGAAATCGTAGAACTCGATCGTCGTGCCGACGAGGCTCGCCAAGACGATGCGGCCGACGCTGACTTTTCCCTCATCCGCGGCGGCGAACGCCGTCGCCGCAGTTCCCGAATTTGCGGGCATTTCGCTCCCCATGCTCACTTCGCCGATCGGCCCCTCAGCCCGCTTTCATCCGGCGCGGACCATCCCAAGTCAACGGCCAATCGAGGCGAATAGGTTTCGCCGCGACGCTTCTCCCATGAGAACGAAAAGGGTCGGCGTGAGCCGGCCCTCGGGCGGATCGTCGATCCGTCCAGGCTTGTCGGCCTGGTGCGGCGCAGCGCGCCTCAAGCGTCGACGGACGTCCTCACTTGCCGTGCCCGGGCGCGTGGCCGCTGACCGAGTGGCTGGCGACGCCCACGGACTGCCCGCCGCCCCCAGGCTTGCGACAGCTCGCGCCGGCGCTCTCTCATTGCGCTCGCTGGGCTGCAAACGTGTACGCCCTCGGCGCGCGCAGCCCGCGGTGCGCGATCTCTCTCGAATGCTGCCGCGCCAAAAGCCCCTCGCGGCCTCTCGCCACAGCTTTCGCCTTCGCGGAAACCTGCTTATCTCCAATTTTAAACCGGTCGTTAACTGTGACGTTAACTTAATGGTTTTGTCTCCACGCGGCGACGGAGACGATATAGGCTCGTGAAGCGCACGCCCGATTGGGGAATCTTGGCCGTTCCCGCTGCGGACCCCGCGGCGACGCGGGCTGCCCGCGCGGCGGCGTCCATGGAGAATTGGGGCGTCGCAGCGGGCGTCTGCGCTCACGCATCCGACGCCGCGCTTCCTCGCGCGTGGCCCCGCTGGGCAGGCTTTCCAGACGGCGGTCAGAGCGACGACGGCGCGCACACGGTTGCCGCCCGTTCGTAGCGCAATGAAACAGTTTGCTAAATCAACGCTCTTCCACCACGCGCCCAAGTATCGCGTCCAGCGCGCGCCCAAGTATCGCGAAATATTTCGTATGGGCGCTTGCAAATCCGATTAAAAGCGAATATACACTGCAGATCGGGCTTCGGCCGAATGACTTGGCCTACGCGCGACTCGCGTCAGACTGACGACCTTCATCCAAATCTCGAATTTCGTCGGCCGCGTTCGCGCGCGGTTATTTCTACACTTACGTAAAGGAACAGGTCTATGGCGCAAGGAACCGTGAAGTGGTTCAATGGGCAAAAGGGTTTCGGCTTCATTCAGCCGGACGACGGCAGCAAGGACGTGTTCGTCCACATCAGCGCGGTCGAACGCGCGGGTCTCAATGGTCTCAATGAGGGCCAGAAGATTTCGTTCGAACTCGTCGCTGATCGCCGCACCGGCAAGTCTTCGGCCGACAATCTCAAGGCGGTCTGACCGCCGACAGGGTAACGCCTATTCTCCTTGACCGCGGATGAACCGGCAAGGAGACGCAATCACGACCCGCACCCGGTCTCCGGGAGCGGGTCGTTTTTGTTTCCAGGGCCGACGGCGTTCGGCTCAGTTCGCCTGCGCCCGTCCGGCTTCCCATCCGATGATCGCCTGTTTGCGCGCCAGGCCCCAGTGGTAGCCGGTGAGGGCGCCGGAGCGACCCAGGACACGATGACAGGGCACGACGAAGGAGATCGGGTTGCGCCCGACCGCCGCGCCGACTGCGCGCGCCGCCTTCGGATTGCCGATATGGCGCGCGATGTCGGAATAGGTCGTCGCGCAGCCGAGCGGCACCGCGAGCAGGGTCTCCCAGACGCGCACCTCGAAATCGGTGCCGATCATGACGACGCGGAGCGGCGTCTCCGGGCGCCAGAGGCTCGGATCGAAGGCCCGTGCGGCGAGCGGCGCGGTCGCTTCGCCGTCTTCGATGAAGGCGGCGCGCGGCCATCGGCGCTGCATGTCGGCGAGCGCCGCGGCGCGGTCTCCCGCATCGACGAAGCCGAGGCCGGCGAGGCCGCGCGGCGCGGCGACGACGATCGCCTCACCGAAGGGGGAGGGGTGGAAACCGTAGGCGAGGCGCAGCCCGTCCCGGCGATAGTCGCCCGGCGTCAGCGCCTCATGCGCGACGAAGAGGTCGTGCAGCCGGCTGGGGCCGGAAAGGCCGACGTCATAGGCGGCGTCGAGCACGCTGGCCGAGTCGCGCAGCAACTCGCGCGCGCGCTCGATGGTGATCGCCTGCAGGAAGGCCTTGGGCGTCAGCCCCGCCCAGCGCTTGAAGACGTGCTGGAAATGCGAGGCGGACAGACCGACGTGGCTTGCAACCGTTTCGATCGACGGCTGATCGCGCCAGCGCGTCGAAATGTATTCGATCGCCTTCTTGACGGTGGGGTAGTCGGCGCCGGTAAGGGCGAGGGTGTTGGGCATATCGAGCATGACGTTTGTCCCATGCGACTTTCACGCATTTTGCGCTTTCCCGCGCGCTACGCCACCCGAAAACGACGGCGCGCGGCTCAACGCGCGTCGACGACCGCGCCCCAGCCCCATTCGAGCAGCGGCATGGCGTCGCTCGCGAACGCCTGGAGATCATCGACGAGGTCGCTCGTCGAAAGACGCGCGTCGGCGATCGGGCGCGAACAGATGAACGACTTGTTGCGCAGCGCCGCGGCGATCGCGGGATCGGCGATGTCCTCGAAGCCGCGCGGGGCCCGCTTGATCGCGTATTCCGGGGAAAGCGCGAGGTCGGCTTTGGCGAGTTTCGCGGTCACCGCCGTCCACGTTCGGGGGGAGCGCGCGATGGCGCCGCGCAAGCGCGTCAACTCGGCGGGCTCGGGCTGGTAGAAGCCGGCCGCCGAAAAGCAGCCGTCGGCCGCGATGTGGATGTAAAACAGCCCGACGTCGTTCTTCGCCCCGCCGCGCGTCAGCACCGCGCCGGCGTTGGTCTTATAGGGATTCTTGTCCTTGGCGAAGCGCACGTCGCGGTTGATGCGGAACAGCGACGCCTTGCGGTCGCCCTTCAGCGGCGTCCCCGATTTGCCGAAGCGAAAGGAAAGCTCTTCGACGAGATCGCCGAGCGGTCCCTTGAGCTGGGATTCATAAGTCGAGCGGTTCTCCTCGAACCATTCCTTGGTCTGGTGAAAGCCGAGCGCCTTGAGAAAAGGCAGCGCCTGGGGACCGAAACCTCGGAAGGACATGATTGGGCTCTGTGCGGTTGGGGGCTGCAACTCGACAGGGTCGCGGCGCGGTGGGCGGCCGCTTTTACCACGACGAGGGGAACGATATCTCTCGGAGACGGTCCTCGGGACCCCTTCGGAGAGAAACGCTCGTTCCGTCACGGCGCGCAAGCGTCGTACGCCTAAACGCCGCGCTCTACGCCGCGGGCTGAGCCGCCGTGTCGGGTTCGCCACGGTCGCTCAGCATGCAGACGCGGTTGCGACCAGCGGCCTTGGCCGCGTAGAGCGCTCGGTCGGCGCTTTCGACCAGCGTGGCCGCGGATGGCGGCGCGAATGACAGTCCGTTGTCGTTGGCGCCTCGGGCGCCCTCTTCCGGTTCGAAGCGCATCGCCGCCACAGCGCCGGCCGCGCCGATGCTGACCGTAACATGATCGGCCGTCGCCGAGGCTACATGCGGAACGCCGAGTTGTCGGACCAACTCGCAAATCCGCTCGGCGAGCCGCCTGACCTCGGCGGCTTCGGCGTGCGGCAACAGAACGGCAAATTCCTCGCCGCCATAGCGCGCGGCAACTTCGCCGGCGCGCCTGACGTTGCTGGCCACGGCCTGCGCGACGCGGCGCAAGCACTCGTCGCCGGCCGGGTGACCATAAGTGTCATTGAAGCGCTTGAAGTAATCGACGTCGATCATCAGCAATGACAGGGGCGTCTTGTAACGCATGGTTCGTCGCCACTCGCTATCGAGCGCCTGGTCGAACGCGCGGCGGTTGGCGATGCCCGTCAATGGATCCGTCGCGGAAATGCGCTGCAACTCGGCGGCCCGTCTGCGTTCATGCTGATGCTCCGCGATCAGGCGTGCAAAGAGGACGCCATTGCGGGTCAGGAGAACCAGCAGAATGAAGCTGGCGGCCACCAGACCGTAGAATTCGACCGGCATAGAAGCCGAGATCGAAGCGGCCCGCATTGAGCGCGGCGCTCAAGGCGATATCGAACAGCCAGGCGCAGATCACGACGCTGAGCCACAGGTCGAGCACGCAATAGGGGCGGCGGCGCAGCAGCGCCAACAAGGCGAGCAGACTGAACAGCCACACCATGGATATGACGATGGCCATCGTCGGCCGGTAGTGATCTTCCCGCATGAGGGCGGGCAGGGCGTCGTGGCCGGCGGTGGCGAGCAGCGTCAGCGCGACGGCCGCGCCGAGAGTCGTCGCGACCGCGCCGATCATGGCCCCGCGCGCGCTCGTCTCGCCGCCGAAAGGCCGGTCCTCGCTGAGGGCGTACGCGATAACCAGAATCGGGAAACCGATGTGCCAGAACATGTAGAGCCAGGCGGTCGTTTGCGGCCCGGCGCCGATCAGGCCCGTTGACGCGAGCAGGCCCGGAAAGCTCAACAGATGGGCTACGGCCAGCGCCGCGGTGAACAGATAGGCGCAGGCGAGAAGCAGCAGGCCGCGCGTCCTCAGCGCATGAAATTGGCCGAACAGGAACGCGGCGGTGATCACGTCGCTGAGCACGAGCGCCGCTTCATAGGCGGGGATGAAGGCGGGCATGGGCGCCAATGGCCGCGTCGCGCTCGGTGCGAGAACAAGGAAGATCACCGCCGAGACAAGCACGAATGCGAGCGCGGCGCGGCGCTCGAAGCGACCCGCGGGAACGCTCGACAGAAACATCGCTGGCTCGCTGGGAGCCTCGTCTGGCATCGCTTTGTTCCCTGTCGCCGCGCCCAACGCGCTCTTCCTGTAGCGGTGTCGCCGATTTCCGCGGACAGTGGTCAATCACCGCGCCCCGGACCACATGCCAAGTGACGCGACAGTGCGCCTTGGCGCCACTCGAAATTAACCCGGCAACGTTCAATCTATTATTCAAAGATTAAATTGTAATTGACGTACTTCTTACCAACAATGAGCCATATGATGGCGAAAATGTTGCGTCTGGCGCCGCCATGCACGTCGTACGCAAGTCGTGCAGAGCCTCCAACTTTTGTAAAATAAATCCGATAGCGATAACATTCGACAATCAGACTACGGAGAACCTGCCTTAGCTACGATGACGTGGTGCGTGTCGCCAAAAATAATTGCGCCAAATCCGTTCATCGATCCATCAGTGATGGAACGCATGACAAGTCCCCATGAATACATAAGCGCGGAAGCAAGGCGAGGTTGCAATGCCGAGCCGGCGCGCGCGATGCCGGGATTTCGGGTCGATTTCCGACAGGTTAAATATTGTTCACCCGGCTGCGGTTCGCCACGACCCACGCATGCTTGCAATTCCGATCGCCTCCCCCTAATCCCCGCCAATGAGTTACGCAGTCAAGGAAATGTTCTATTCGCTGCAAGGCGAAGGCCGCCACGCTGGCCGGGCGGCGGTGTTCTGCCGCTTCGCGGGCTGCAACTTGTGGAGCGGCCGTGAGCGCGACCGGGCCACCGCGGCTTGCAACTTCTGCGACACCGATTTTGTTGGCGTCGATGGCGCCGGCGGCGGCCGGTTCGAAGATGCGCGGTCGTTGGCGAAGGCGATCGGCGAGATGTGGGGCGGCGACGGCGGCGGACGCTTCGTCGTCCTCACCGGCGGCGAACCCCTCCTGCAGGTGGGCGAAGAACTCGTGTCGGCCCTTCATGACCGCGGGTTCGAGATCGCCCTGGAAACCAACGGGACGATCCCAGCCCCGAGCGGCATCGACTGGATCACGGTGAGCCCCAAGGGCGCCGCCCCGCTGGCTCAGGCCGTCGGGAACGAACTGAAGCTGGTGTTTCCTCAAGCCGACGCCGACCCTGCCTCCTTCGAGACCCTCGACTTCGATCATTTCCTGCTGCAACCGCTCGACGGCCCCGATCGCGAGTCGAATACGGCGGCGGCGGTCGCCTATTGTCTGCAGCGCCCGCGCTGGCGCCTCTCTTTGCAGACCCACAAATTCCTCGGGATTCGATGAAGATTACGCAAGCCTTCAGCTTCGAAGCCGCCCATCGGCTGCCCAATGTCCCCGCAACCCATCGGTGTCATCGCCTGCATGGGCATTCCTATCGGGTGGAACTGCGCCTGGAGGGGCCGGTCGATCCCGAGAGCGGTTTCGTCGTCGATTTCTTCGACGTCGAACGGGCGTTCGCCCCCTTGCTCGCGCGGCTCGACCATCATTGTCTCAACGAGATCGAGGGATTGAGCAATCCAACCGCGGAGAACATCTCGGTGTGGATTTGGAATCGGGTCAAGCCGGCGCTGCCGCATATCGCCGCGGTAGTTGTCTATGAAACCCCGAATTGCTGGGCCGAATACAACGGCTAGGGCGCGGCCGCTGGCCGCGCTCGGTCGGCAGCGGCGACGCGAGGCGGCAAAAGGGGCGCCCGGACAGTCTTTCAAAACAGCCTTGACGCGAGACAAGCGAAATCGCTTGATGGACCGAGGCGCGAGCGCGGTATCCAACATATAGGGTGCGATGATGGACTCGAAGTTCCCGGCCGGTTGGATGTGGTCGGATGCATTCGAGATGCTGGCTCGCGTCGAGCGCCTGCATCGCGAGGTCTTCCGGCCGGCCCGTTCTCCCTCGCGACGGCCTGCCTGGGAACCGCTGGTGGACATGCTCGAGACGGACCGTATGGTTCTCGTGCTGGTCGCCCTGCCCGGCGTCAACCCAGAAAGAGTCGAGGTTTCCATCGTCGGCGGCGAACTGGTGGTCTCAGGCGATCGCACATTTCCGCCGGAGATGCAGACGGCGGTCATCCATCGGCTCGAGCTTCCGCAAGGGGAGTTCGAACGTCGCATAAAGCTTCCGCCCGGCCAATATCGGGGGGTGAGCCGGTCAGCTTCGGATGGTTGCCTCGTTGTCGCGTTGCAAAAATCGGGGGCGCTCGGTGGTTGAAATGAAAAGCGCGGATGAGCCCGCAGAGAGCGCGGCCATGGCCCCGGCGAATTTGCCGCCCCTGCCGCCAGACGCGGTCATCATCGTTCCCGTCCGAAGCTTCGTGCTTTTCCCGGGCGCCGTGCTGCCAATCACGATCGGCCGGCCGCGCTCGGTCATGGCGGCGCAGCAGGCGCTGCGCGATCAACGGCCAGTCGGGATCGTGATGCAACGCAATGCCGACGCCGCCGATCCTGCGCCGATCGACCTGCACCGAATGGGCACGGTCGCCAACATCGTCCGCTACGTGACGACGCCGGATGGCGCGCATCATTTGATCTGCCAAGGCGAGCAGAGATTCCAGATCGTGGATTTCCTGACCGGCTGGCCTTTCTTCGTTGCACGGATCGACCGCATACCAAAGTCCGAGGCGACGCCCATGTCGTCCGACATCGAGGCACGTTTCGTCCTCCTCAAGGGGCAAGCCGTGGAGGCGCTGCAACTGCTGCCGCAAGCGCCGCCCGAACTGTTGTCGGCCGTCCAAGCCATCGCGTCGCCTGGCAATCTGACCGAC
>CAWEYC010000045.1:0-16691 GCA_963813195.1 uncultured Alphaproteobacteria bacterium
CGTCTCCTCTTTCGGGGAAACCCTCGGCGTAGCTCAACCCGCCGATCACCGCCCCCGCAATATTTGATCCGAAGGCCTGATCGGGGTCGGGTTCGTCGCGGAACGAGCGGGCGAAGATCACGCCGGCGAAGAACATCGGTCCGAGCGAGAGCACGCAGGGCACGACATAGCGCCAGACTATTCCGCCGCTCAGAAACGTATCGAGAGGCGCCAGCATCGCGACCGCCAGGAAGGCCAGCAGCGCCACGTAATGAAGGCCAAGTCTGGCCGAGGGCATCCTCAGAACGTAGAGATTGGCCGCGAGGATCAACACAAGGGCGGTCAGAAACACGGCGGAATTGACCAACCAAGTGCTGCCGAACAGCAGCGCCATCTGCACGACCGCCTTGGTTTCAAGCAGCATGAAGGCGGCGCCCAGGAAGAACATGCGGTTGTTCTCGTGCAGGGATTGCCGGACGGCCCGTAAAGGGATGCAAGCGCCTTTCTTACGGCGGGACTGACGGATGAGATTTCAACGCGACTTTTACATTGCAACCGCCACCCTGCCGGACGGCGCCGGCGTCGTACGCCGGGTTAAGACCGCCCTCTACAGGGCAACTCCTGAATATCTGAGCTCGGTCATCATGCCGGTCGCCATGTGATAGAGATTGTGGCAATGGAGCGGCCAGCGACCGGGATTATCCGCGTCGAACGCGACCGTCACTCGGCTCATCGCCGGCGCCAGAACGGTATCGCGAATCGCGCCAGCCACCTTGCGACCGTTGATTCCCGCCACCTGAAACGCATGGCCGTGCAGATGGATCGGGTGCGACATCATCGAGCGGTTCACCATGTCGATTGCGACACGCTGGCCCCGCTTGACCATCAGCACCTCAGGGTCCGGCCAAGTCCTACCGTTCAGCGACCACATATACGGGCTCATACTGCCGGCTAACGTCAGGGGCAGTGTGACATCCACGTCGCGGGAGCTTATGGGATCGGCCGCGGCCAATCGGCTTTCCAGGGATAGATCCACGGCTGGGGCGGGCATTGCGGCCTGCGCGGACAACGCACTGATATTGGCGCCCGATGTAGCGAGAATAATCCCGGTGCGGTCCGTCTTGCCCTCCACCTGCGCCAGGACGGGGTAAGCGCCCGGGCTCGGAAGATGAAGCAGGATGTCCAGCCGTTGCGCCATGGCGATGGGAAACTTGGCGCCCGAAACCGGCGCCACGTCATGCCCGTCGACGGCGATGACTTTGCCGGCGAGGTGGCCGAGATCGATCCAGAAGTTTGTCGACGAAGCCCCATTGATGATCCGGAGCCGAATATCCTGCCCCGTCGCCACCCGCACCACCTGCGGGTCCGCCAGAGTGCGGTCATTGGCCAAATACGCGTCGTAATCGACGTCGTTGAGATCGCTTCCCTCCCTCATGCCGCCTCCCGTCTTGTCCATCTTCATGGCGGGCATTGGGCCTATCGCTCCCCCACCCCCATGGGTAAGTCCCGCCAGCAACGCCTCCGGGCTTTTGAAGCTGAAGTCATGGAGCATCAGCACCACTTCCTGCACGTCGGCGGCGGCGCTCGCCCGATCCTGCACAATCAGCGGAGCGGTCATCAACCGCTGCTCCTGCAATCCCTGATGCGAGTGCATCCAGTAAGTCCCAGCGATGGGGGGATAATCGTAATTTTCCGAGTCTCCCGCAGGGATCGGTGGTGTCTCCGGCCATGGAAAGCCGTCCTGCTTCCAATCGGGCAACTGACCATGCCAATGGACGATGGTTGGGCCGGCCGTCTGATTTGCCAGCGTCACCGCAAAGCGTTCGCCGGGCGAAAGCGTGACGCCTGGCTGGCCGTTGGGGCCAACGAGCGCAAACACGCGGGCAGCCTTGCCGTTGACCTCCAGGCTGCGCGTGGTCGCGGTCAGCCGTTTTGCCGGCTGGGCGAGCGCCCGTGGCATGGCGGCCGTCATCGCAGCGCCAACGCCGCCGATCAACATTTCACGTCGCGTCAGTTTCATCTCGATAGTCTCCTGTAGGTCTCGCGGTTATGCCCTCCTCTGTCGCCCTCCCTCGCAGCAGACCGGCGCATTCGGCGGCCCGCGGAAACGCCAGATGCGCGCGCGGCTGCACCGATATTCATGCCGCGTCTCTCCGGCGGCCGGGCGCCAGCGCCGCAGCCGCCGCCGAGGGCTTGCATTTGCTCCTCCAAACTTCACTGTCGAACAGATGGGGCTTCCCACCGTGGGAAGGTCAAGACGCCGGCATTTCCAACGAACGGACGCCCAACTCCAACCTGGCGGTCAGGGAATATCTGGTGGTTCTCGATGAGATGTGGAGGCCGCCGCTAGCCGGGCGCCCTGCGCGCACTGAGGAACGCTCGCATGTGAAAGCGCGCCTGTGCCGGCTGTTGCGCGTGGCCGGCCCCGCCCGGGCAGGCTCGGCGCGCCAGGCAGCCGCCCTCCATGCAGGCGCTTCCCTCTAATTTACGCAGATGCGCGGCGCAGGCGGCGACATCGTAGCCTTCCGTTGTGAACGCGCTGACGGGACAGGCGCTTAGGCACGGGCGCGTGGCGCAGGTCTCGCAGGGGTTGGCGCGCCGGGCGACGGGCGGAATCGCGATCGGCTGCGCGAAGGCGAGCGCGCCGCGATAGCTGTGCCACAGGCCATAATCGGGGTGGATGAGCATCCCGAGCGGCGAAACGTGCACCGCCTCGGCGCGCATCGCCCAACGCTGGAACGGCAGGTATGGCGGCCCGCCGAAGGGATAGAGCGGCCGCGCGCCAAGAGCGGCGGCGAGCGCGCCGATCACGCGCCGGCTCCAGCGGTCGAGCGGATCGGCGAGGCCGTCGCGCGCTTCGGGCGAGCCCGCGAAAGCGCTCCACCCTCGCGCGCCCGCGGCGCCGACGAGGACGATCGCGTTCACGCCGTCCAAATCGAGGCGCCGATCAGATTCGTCCAGCGCGAAGGCGCCCCGCGCGACAAGGCCGCGTTCTTCGACCGCAGCTACGATCGGCGCCAGAGCCAACATCCCGCCTCCCCCGCGCCCGCGCCTGCAAGCGCGGCGCGTTCACCAACGGATCAGCGCGGCGCCCCAGGTGAAGCCGCCGCCCATCGCCTCGATCATCACGAGGTCGCCCTTCCTGATGCGGCCGTCGCGCACCGCGACGTCGAGGGCCAGCGGGATCGAGGCGGCGGAGGTGTTGCCGTGCCGATCGACGGTCACGACGACCTTTTCGCGCGCCAGGCCGAGCTTGTCGGCGGAGGCGTCGATGATGCGACGGTTGGCCTGATGCGGGACGAACCAGTCGATGTCGGCGGCAGTGACGCCGGCGTCGTCGAAACACGCTCTGATGACGTCCGTGACCATGCCGACGGCGTGTTTGAAGACTTCCTTGCCCTCCATGCGCAAATGCCCGACCGTCTTGGTGGTCGACGGGCCGCCGTCGACATAGAGCTTGGCGCGATGACGCCCATCCGAGCGCAACTGGCTGCAGATGACGCCCTGGGAATGGAGGCCGCCGTCGCTCGCGACCGCCTCGAGCACGATCGCGCCGGCGCCGTCGCCGAACAGGACGCAGGTCGTGCGGTCGGTCCAATCGAGCAAGCGCGAAAATGTCTCGGCGCCGATCACCAGCGCGCGCTTGTGCGAGCCGGAGGCGAGAAACTTGTCGGCGGTCGCGACGGCGAAGACGAAACCCGAGCACACCGCCTGCAGGTCGAACGCGACGCCGTGCGTCATGCCGAGAAGGGTTTGGACCTGGGTCGCAACCGCCGGGAACGTGTAGTCCGGCGTCGAGGTGGCGACGACGATGAGATCAATGTCGCCGGCCATGAGCCCCGCGTCGGCCAGCGCCGCCTCAGCGGCCCTGGCGGCGAGCATCGACGTGGTCTCGCCCTCGGCGGCGATATGCCGCTGCCGAATCCCGGTGCGCTGCTGGATCCATTCGTCAGTCGTATCGACGATCGTCGCCATCTCGGCGTTGGTGACGACGCGCTCGGGCAGATAGGCGCCGACGCCGCGTACGGCGGAACGGATTTTTGTGGCGTTCATGAACGGTGGCGCTTCCAACGAAGATGTGGCTTCAAGAGACCGCTGGCGTCGCGGCCGGGGCCCGCGCCTCATTGGCCTGGACGATCATATCGCGAATTTTGACGAGCAATTCCTGGCGGACCATGTCGTAGCCGACCTCGATCGCGCCGGCGTAGCTTTCGGCGTCCGCCCCGCCATGACTCTTGATGACGACGCCGTCAAGCCCAAGAAAGACCCCGCCGTTAACCCGTCCCGGGTCCATTTTGGCGCGCAGGACGTCAAATGCGTGGCGCGCGAGGAAGTAGCCGAGCCGCGACATCCAGCTGTGGCTCATCGCGTCGCGGATGTATTGGCCGATCTGCTTTGCAGTGCCTTCGGCGGTCTTCAGCGCGATATTGCCGGTGAAGCCTTCTGTGACGATGACGTCGACCGTTCCCTTGCCGAGGTCGTCGCCCTCGACAAAGCCGTGATAGCGCATATGGGGCAACGTCGCCTCGCGCAGAACGCGGCCGGCGGTCTTGACCTCCTCGATGCCTTTGATTTCCTCGACGCCGACATTCAGCAGGCCGACGGTCGGGCTGTCGATGTCGAACACGATGCGCGCCATCGCCGCGCCCATGATCGCGAGATCGATCAGGTGTTCGGCGTCGGCGCCGATGGTCGCGCCGACGTCGAGCACGATCAATTCGCCGCGCAGCGTCGGCCACATCGCGGCGATCGCCGGGCGTTCGATGAGCGGCATTGTGCGCAAGCAGATCTTGGCCATCGCCATCAGGGCGCCGGTGTTGCCCGCCGACACCGCGCAATCGGCGTCGCCCTTCTTGACCGCTTCGATTGCGAGCCACATCGAGGAGGCCCGCCGCCCCGATCGCAACGCCTGGCTCGGCTTGTCGGTCATTTTGATCGCCACGTCGCAATGGACGATCCGCGACTTGCGCGCCAACGCTGGACGCGCGGCCCGAAGCGGCGCGATCACCTTCTCATCGCCGAACAGAATGAATTCGATATCAGGTCGCCGCTCGAGCGCAATCGCCGCCGCATTCAGCACGACGGCGGGGCCGTGGTCGCCACCCATCGCGTCGAGCGCTATGCGAATGTCTTTTTTCATCCAAACATCAACCCTGAGGCCCGGCGGCGCGCGGGACAATAGCCGCTTCGTCGCTCAAGGCAAACGACGCGCAACAAGCGCGACCTGATTTGACAAAATTGCGGCCGTCTCCCGTTTTGTCGACCGGGTTGGGGCTTGTCGATCAGGGCAAGCCATCTGAAGATCATCGCGAGAGGCATATTCGGTCTCGCGATCCAAATTTCTTTCGCGACGCCGTCGGGGGCAAATTTGAGCGGGTTCGCGGAATACGATCGCTACGACGGCCTCGGGCTCGCAGAACTGGTGCGCAGGGGCGACGTCCCCCCCGCCGAACTGGTCGAGGAGGCGATCGCGCGCGTCGAAGCGGGCAATCCGCGAATCAACGCCGTCGTCTGGAAGCTCTACGACAGCGCGCGCAAAGCCGCCGCCGGCCCCCTGTCCGGCCCTTTCGCCGGGGTGCCGTTCTTCATCAAGGATCTCATGGCGCCCGTGGCCGGCGCGCCCATGAGCCAGGGCAATCGGCGTCTGGCCACAGTCATGCGCGAAGCCGACGCCGAGGTCGTCACACGCTATCGCAAGGCCGGACTCGTCTTCATAGGCAAGACGAACGTTCCCGAATTCGGCCTTGCGCCGGTTACCGAATCGGAGGCTCTGGGACCTTGCCGGAACCCCTGGGATCTCGCGCGCACCCCAGGCGGCTCCAGCGGCGGCTCGGCGGCGGCGGTGGCAGCGGGATTCGCGCCGATGGCGCACGCCACCGACGGCGGCGGCTCCATCCGCGCGCCCGCCTCGTGCTGCGGGCTCGTCGGCCTCAAGCCAACGCGCGGTCGCACGCCGCACGGCCCCGTGGCGGGTGAAATCTGGCGGGGGCTCTCCGCCTGCCACGCGATCACCCGCACCGTGCGCGACAGCGCCGCTTTGCTCGACGCCACTCAAGGGGCCGACGTCGGAGCGCCCTATGAAATCAAGCCGCCGGTTCGGCCTTATCTCGAGGAAGTCGGCGCCCCCCCGGGAAAGTTGCGCATCGCCTACACGACCTCGCCCTTCCTCGCCCCGTCCGTTCATCCCGATTGCGTCGAAGGCGTCGAGGCGACCGTCGCGCTACTCAAGGGCCTCGGTCACGAGCTCGTCGAGGCGACGCCGCCGATGGAGCGCGAGCCGCTGGTTCGCGCTTTCATGACAATCATCGCCGGCGAGACCCGCGCCGACATGGAAGCAAGCGCACGCATCGTCGGGAGCCGTCTCGGCTTCGCCGATTTCGAAGCGGCGACCCATGCCCTCGGCCTGCTCGGCAAATCGTGGAGCGCGGCGGATTACGCCGGCGCGGCGCGGTATCTGCAAACCTGGTCCCGGGGCGTCGGCGCGTTCTTCGCCGGTTTCGACGTCCTGTTGACGCCGACGCTCGCCGCGCCGCCGACCTTGATCGGCGCCATGAAACCGAGCCCGATCCAAGCGGCGATCCTCGACGTCATCGGTCGTCTCAACGCGGGCTGGTTCATCAGGCTGAGCGGGCTCGCCCCGCGCATGTTGCAGAAATCGCTCTCCTTCATTCCGTACACGCCGATGTTCAACGTCACCGGCCAGCCCGCGATGTCCCTGCCGCTGCACTGGAACCAAGCCGGGCTTCCCATCGGCATGCAATTCGCCTCGCGCTGGGGCGACGAAGCGACGCTCTTCCGCCTCGCTGCGCAGTTGGAAGAGGCCAAGCCGTGGTTCGATCGAACCCCAAAGATGTTTTGATTGACGCTTCGATGTATTTATTGTGGAAGCCAACGGTTTCGAACAATGGTATCCTACTTGGCGCTACTATACCGGCGCCGCCGGGCCATACCCAATAGTGTCTTTGCAAGAATCACACGGCGCAGGAGGGAGATGATGAGCATGTTCGACATGGCGAATATGAAGAAGCTGAAGTCGCTCGGCGCCAAGGCGCCCGACACCTGGAAGGGCTTCCAGGCCTTCGACCAGGCGGCGCTCGCCGACGGCGCGATCCCGAAGAAGTACAAGGAGCTGATGGCGGTGGCGGTGGCGCTGACCACGCAGTGCCCCTATTGCATCGAAATCCACAAGGGGGAGGCGCTCAAGGCCGGCGCCACCGAAGTGGAGCTTGCCGAAACCACGTTCGTCGCTGCGGCGCTACGCGCTGGCGCCTCCATCACCCATGGCACGCACCTGATGTCGGAGTAAGGTCCGGGCAGGCATGGGCGGCCGAGCGCCGTCCATGCTGCATGGTCACGGCCGGAATGGACAAGCCCCACCTTTTGGGACGCCGCCGTGTCAGCGGTCTGGATGCAGCGAGAACCAGCTATCGCTCCGACGCTTCAGCCCTGTTTCTTGATTTCGGCGAGCGAGTCGAACGGCGAATCGGGAGTCGCGGCGTCGGCCGGCGCCGCGAACACGACGCCGGGCTTGCGCGGATAGGGGTCGAGCCCCAGGGCCATGAATTCGGCCGCCAGGGCGCCGAGGTCGATCCGGCCGTCGACGATCGGATCGGGCGGGTCCTGCCCCTCCGTCAGGATCGCCTCGGTCTGGCCGGCGGAGGCGCCGCGTCGCGTCGCGCCGTCATCAGCCGGCGGCGCGAAGCGCACGTCGACCGGTTCGTCCAGCGTCGTCTGGAAGGGCTCCAGCGAAACGACGCAGGTCTGCGTCAGTTCGGCATGGATCACGCCGGCGACACGCACGCCGCCGCGTCCAGCGCGGCGCAACTCGAACGTCGCCGTGAGCTTGGCGATGGCGGGCAAATGGTTGAGGGCGGCCAGAGCGGCGCGCTCCGCAGGGTTGGCCTCGATCGTCTGGGTGAGGCCGTCCTTCGGCAAGGCGTCGACCCGCGCGGGGCGACTGAACAAGACCTCGGTCATCGCGCGTCTCCCAAAGCTCCGGGGAAGCGGAACCGCCCGCCCGTGAACTCGTCGATTCCCTCGCGATCGAGCGCCGCGGCGGCGGCGATGACGTAGGCGGCGAGGTCTCGCGAGCCCGGCGCCTCGGAGAGGTCGGCCGCCCGGTAGACGTTGCGCGCGAGCGCGGCCGAGAGAGCCTCCGCGTCGTTGGCGTCGATCGCCTCGCCATAAGCGCGGTTGCGGCCGTAAAAGGCCTCGATCATGCTCTTCATGCGCTTGGCGACGCCGGCGTCGCCGATCGCCATTTCACGCAAGGCGTCCTCGAAATGGCGAAAGATACAATCGACGAGGTCCTGCGCGACTTCCGCGCCGAGGTCGCCGAGCGCGCCGAGGCGGCGCATGACCAATCCGGCGTGCAAGACGATCATCTCAAATCGACCGTCCAGGCTGTCCGCGACCGCCCATTGAGCGTAAAGCGCGGGAGCGCGCGCGGCGGCCACGATCTCGCCGTGAAGCTGGTCGATCAGGATTTGGTTGGCGCGCCGGGCGCGCCAGCGGGCGATGAACATACGACGCCTTGCTTTTCGTCAGCGCCTTGGGTTAGGCATCGGCAATCGATCTGGCAAGCGAAAAAGCTGCTCTCGAAGCGGAGACTCCTCATGCGGCCGAGACCCAATGTTTGCTCCCGCGCGCGCCATCGCCTCGCGGCCTTCGCCGGCGTCGCCGCGCTCGGCTTCGCGCTGAGCGGGTGCATCGGCTACAACGGCGACTTCGACCGCGGCTATCAGGTGGATCAACAAACGCTCGACCAGATCAAGGTGGGGGATACGACCAAACCACAGGCGCTGGCGCTGATGGGCACGCCCTCGACGACGTCCACCGTGGGTGGCGACGCTTGGTATTATATCGGCCAGAAGATGTCGCGGCAGCTCGCCTTCCTGCCCGCCAAGATGACCGACCAGAACGTGTTGGCGATCTACTTCGACAAGAAGGGCAAGGTCGACCGCATCGCCAACTATGGGATGAAGGACGGCAAGGTGTTCGACTTCGTTTCGCGCACGACGCCGACCGGCGGCCAGGAACCGAACTTCCTGCGCAACATCATGACCGGGCTCTTCAAGTTCACCTGACGGCACGCCGCGGCGAGGCGGCGGTCGCGGACCGTGCGATCGCAGCCTAAGCACAGAGCCGCGTGGACAGCCTCGGCGCTCACGCCCCATTCGCGCAATGGCTTCTCGCGCATCGAGGCGGGCCGCGTCGGCTGATGGCGGAAATCGCCAACGCAAAAAGGGCGGGGACTAGCCCCGCCCTCGAAATCCCGTCGCAATGCGTCAGTGCGCGAGGATCGCCAGCAGCAGCAGCGCAACGATATTGATGATCTTGATCAGCGGATTGACGGCCGGGCCGGCGGTGTCCTTATAGGGATCGCCGACCGTGTCGCCGGTCACCGAGGCCTTGTGCGCTTCCGAACCCTTCAGGTGCTTGACGCCGGCGCTATCGACGAAACCGTCCTCGAAGCTCTTTTTCGCATTGTCCCAGGCGCCGCCGCCCGAGGTCATGGAAATCGCGACGAAGAGGCCGTTGACGATGACGCCGAGCAGCGAGGCGCCGAGCGCGGCGAAGGCCGAGGCTTTGGAGCCGGAGATCAGCAGCACGCCGAAATAGACCACGAACGGCGCCAGAACCGGCAGCAGCGAGGGAACGATCATCTCCCGGATCGCCGCCTTGGTCAGCATGTCGACGGCGCGGCCGTAGTCGGGGCGCTGCGTTCCCTGCATGATGCCGGGCATTTCCTTGAACTGCCGCCGCACCTCGACCACCACCGATCCCGCGGCGCGGCCGACCGACGTCATCGCGATGCCGCCGAAGAGATAGGGGATGAGGCCGCCGAAGATGAGGCCAGCGACGACATAGGGGTTGGCCAGGCCGAAATCGATCGGGCCGACATCCTTGAAGTAAGGAACGCCCGTATCGACGAAATGTTTGATGTCGTTGGTGTAGGCGGCGAACAGCACCAGCGCGCCGAGGCCCGCCGAGCCGATCGCGTAGCCCTTGGTGATCGCCTTGGTGGTGTTGCCGACCGCATCGAGCGCGTCGGTCGACTGACGCACTTCCTTGGGCAGGCCCGCCATTTCGGCGATGCCGCCGGCGTTGTCGGTGACCGGTCCGAAGGCGTCGAGCGCGACGATCATCCCGGCGAGGCCGAGCATGGTCGTCACCGCGATCGCCGTGCCGAAGAGGCCGGCGAGCTGATAAGTCGCGATGATGCCGGCGACGATGACCAAAGCCGGCAGCGCCGTCGATTCGAGCGACACCGCGAGGCCCTGGATGACATTGGTGCCATGGCCGGTGACGGAGGCCTGCGCGATCGAGACGACAGGGCGCTTGCCGGTGCCGGTGTAATATTCGGTGATGACGACGATCAGGCCGGTGATGACGAGGCCGATGAGGCCGCAGACGAACAGGTTGGCGCCCGTCACCACCTTGTGGTCCACTTCTCCAATCGCACCCCAGCCGACGACGAATTGCGTCGCGATGGCGAGGCCGACGATCGATAGGCCGCCGGTCGCGATCAGACCCTTGTACAACGCGCCCATGATGGAGTTGTTGGCGCCGAGTTTGACGAAGAACGTGCCGACGATCGAGGTGATGATGCAGGCGCCGCAGATCGCCAAGGGGTAGATCATCGTCGAGTAGAGATTGCCCTTGCCGGCAAAGAAGATCGAGGCCAGCACCATGGTCGCCACCACGGTCACGGCATAGGTCTCGAAGAGGTCGGCCGCCATGCCGGCGCAATCGCCGACGTTGTCGCCGACATTGTCCGCGATGGTGGCGGGGTTGCGCGGATCGTCCTCGGGGATGCCCGCTTCGACCTTGCCGACGAGGTCGGCGCCGACGTCGGCGCCCTTGGTGAAGATGCCGCCGCCGAGACGGGCGAAGATCGAGATCAGCGAAGCGCCGAAACCGAGCGCGACGAGGGAGTCGACGACGACCCGGTCCGAGATCGCATGGCCGAGCGGGCCGGTGAGGACCCAGAAATAGCCGGACACCCCGATCAGCGCGAGGCCGGCGACCAGCATGCCCGTCACCGCGCCCGACTTGAAGGCGATGTCGAGACCGGCGCCGAGCGATTGCGTCGCCGCCTGCGCCGTCCGCACGTTGGCGCGCACCGAGACGTTCATGCCGATGAAGCCGGCCGCGCCCGAAAGAATCGCGCCGATGAGAAAGCCGACCGCCACGTCCCAGGAGAGGAGCAGGCCGAGCCCGATGAAGACGACGATCCCGACAATGCCGATCGTCGCATATTGCCGCCTGAGATAGGCCTGCGCGCCCTCGGCGACCGCGCCGGAGATTTCCTGCATGCGCTGCGAGCCGGCGTCGGCCGCAAGCAGCTGGCTGACGGTATAGCCGCCATAAACCAGCGAAAGCAGACCGCATACGAATATCAGGCCCAAAATCATGGCGTTCAGCCCCCAAATCCCAGTTTACGCGGCGCCGCGCGCCGGCCGGTTCGGCCGCCCTCTTGCCAGAAACCGCGCCGCGCTGCAACGCGGGAGAGTGGATTTGTCAGGGCAATCGGGTGAAGGACTTCGTGACAACGGGGTGAAATGCTGAATCTGTAGGAATCCTCTGATCTGCATTCGGGGGGATTTTATGGACGACGGCGCCGAGAATTTCATGGCTTTGGCCGAAACGACGGTTTTCCTGGAATATTTCAAAGATATGCCGGATAGGCGCCAAACGGGGAAGGTGATCTATCCGCTCGACGAGATTTTGCTCTTGTGCCTTCTGGCGGTGTTGGCGGGAAGCGAGGCGTTCACCGAGATCGCCCGTTTCGGCGAAAGGAAGCTGGCGCTCTTGCGTCGGTTCCGCCCCTTCAAGGACGGCACTCCGGCCCATGATCATCTGGGCGACATTTTCGCCACCCTTGACGCGGCGGCGTTCCAACGGTGCTTCGTCGCTTGGGCGGCGGCCCTGACCAAGACCCCGGTCGAGGTGATCGCCATCGACGGCAAGACCTCGCGCCGCTCTTATCAAAAGAAGGGATCGAAGGAGCCGATCCACATCGTCTCGGCTTTCGCCGCGCGCCAGCGTCTCGTCATGGGTCAAATCGCGGTGGCGGAAAAATCCAACGAGATCGTCGCCATCCCCGCCCTGCTGGACATGATGGCGATCGAAGGAGCCGTCGTCACCATCGACGCGATGGGATGTCAACGCAACATCGCCAAGAAGATCATTGACAAGAAAGCCGACTACCTCATCGCGCTCAAAGGCAATCAAGGCACACTGCACGACGACGTCAAACTCCTTGCCGTCGAGCAGAAAACCAACGGTTTCAAGGACGTCACGATCAGCCGACACGAAACGGTCGATGGCGATCATGGGCGGATCGAAACACGATCCTACACCGTGCTCCACAATGTCGAATGGCTTCAAAAGCGCCATGACTGGCCCGGCCTCAAGGGCGTCGTCATGGTCGAGAGCCAGCGTGAGATCGAGGGTAAATTCTCAAAAGAGACGCGATTCTACATCACCTCGCTGACCTTGCTCGCCAACACGATCGGGCCAATGATCCGCGATCATTGGGCGATCGAAAACGGCCTGCACTGGTTGCTCGACATGCTCTTTCGCGATGACGAATGCCGGGTGCGAACCGAAAACGCCCCCGCCAACTTCACAACCCTAAAGCACATCGCAAACAACCTATTTCGCATCGCTCCTGGAAAAGACTCCCAACGTCTCAAGCGAAAAACCGCCGGATGGGACGACGACTACCTCGCAAGCCTCATCGCCGCTTAATGCCTTCACCCGATTCCCCTGGTGGATTTGTGCTGCGTCCGCGACCAAAGTCGTCGCGGCGAGCCGCGGCTGGGGCGCCGCTGAATATTAAGACGCCTGGAGGAATTTGCGGTTCAAGCGACGCGGGAACAGGTCGACGGAGGAGGCCGTTCGAAATCCCAATATTCATTCCCATGCGCGCCAAGTTGCGCCGCAGCCCGTTAATTCCGACAAGTCGAATTTGCTGCAAGAACAATGGAGTTTGCCGACCCCTTTTGAACAAACTTGGGCCGCGACCCTTCCCAAGTTAATAGCCCAGCAAAGCTTGATCATCCGCGTAACTAACGTACGTCGGCGCTTCAACATTCTCGAGGCCATAGGTAAAATAGTGTTTCCTGGCAGCCCGCCATCCGCGGACGAAACTTGGCGCTCGCGCTTCAGGCAGCTCGGTGCCCCGCCATGCCGCCATATCCAAGCAAGCTCCGGGCGCTAGTTCGGCGTTACTCGGCGTCGGGCATGAGCGCGCGTACGTTGAGTACAGCACCTTATTTCTCTTCACCATGGCTCTGCGGATAATGCTCAGCATCCATCCATCGAGCTCACGCAAGGGCGCCGGGTCATCAATTAGGCAGTAAAATCCCATTAGCCCCCTCATATTCTTTAATTTTTTGCCCCCATGAATGAAATCATGTATCTCACGCTCAGTTAATCCCCCGTACAGAGAGCGTCTAATCTCATACAACAATCCAAGCAAATCCCAGTCGAAGCAAGGCGACAAAGCCGACGCTCGGTTGGGATTATAGCCATACCGCAGATATTGGAGAAGGTAAATATTCGCTAATCTGGCGACGCGCGTCTTTGTTCGGTTTCTTGTTTTATCAGGTACGGTCAAACCTTTTGCTGTGAACCTGTATCCCAAATAGTCAAAAAACCTATACGTTCTAAGTTCGTGATCGACGAGAGAGATAATCGCAATGCCTGGAGATTTCTTGACGTTTGTTTTGATGCCGCTTTTGCTACAGTGTTCGGCGAAGCATTTTTCGATTTGCTGTGCATGAGAATAGTCACTGCATAGCGCTACGACATCATCGGCAAAACGCACAAAGCGTCCCGAAACAGCCGCAAGCGAGTTGTCAAGGTCGTGGCTCGCAATATTCGCGAGCAACAACGAGACGGACGAACCCTGAGGCGTCCCGTGAATACGTCTCTCAAATTTGCCGCTTTTGTATGTATCAAAGCCAGCATAACGATGACGCAAAAAACGCTCGAACTCGAATACGAATCGCTCATGAATCGTTAGCGTAAGCTTGTGGTCGTTGATACTATCCTTGAGATACCACGATGGGATGTTATCAAAGTATTTTTCGAAGTCAATTTGTACAGCAAATAATTTGCCGTCGGACTCATACTCTCTCAAGGCCAATATAGCGTCAAACACATCTTTCTGCGGATGATACGCATAGGAAAACGGTGAAAGCCGCTTGAGATTTCTATCCCTCGTTCGCCGAAGAATAACGTTAGCAAGGGCGGTGTCTGGAATCGAGAACGCCATGATACTGCGCTTTCCCCCGTCAGGCTTAGGAATTTCGTAATTGACGGCTGGAACAGGATCGTATTGACAATTTATTACTTTATACCAGATCGTTTTAGCTAAGAAGTTCGCATTCCTCGCGCAATATGCGGCGTCGAAGTGTCTTGGCAGTGAAGATGATCGGGGAATCGGCAAGCCTGCAATGACGCCGGTTCGTTTTTCAAATTGCTTTTGGTACTTCTTCTCCAAATTAACTTGACGCGCCTGCTTTAGGAACGCCTTGGCAGAGAGCCTTTTAATTTCTGCCTTAATTGCGTTTTGCATAACTGGCCCGAAGAGACAACGGCGGACGAGGCTGAAAGTCAGGGTTTCTGATAGGAATCTCTCCCACCATCGCAGCAGTCGTTTCCAATTGCTGCGCCGTCAGCATCTTGAATGCTCGATACTTCGCCCCGCCCGCCTAGGCTACTACGCCATAGATGTCCTATATGACATTGCGGAATCGGGGTCAAACGCGCACTCACCTCTTCCTCCTATACAACTCCGCGCCGAGCCAGAGCGGGATTGCGGCGATCGGCAGAGCAAACCCTTCGTCTTGGAGTCCGCCTTGGCCCTGGGGCGTGGGGCGGCTCGCTAGTCCGGCGCGGTCTCGTCGCCCTTGTCGTTCCTGTTGGGATAGTGGAACGAGGCGAAGCGCACGACGAGCACAGCGAGCGCCATGAGAAGCGTGCCCGCGGCGAGGACCAAGACGCCGATATCGGGGGCCGGCTCGCTCTGCACGACGACGATCATGTGCCGCGTCACCGCGGTGATGCCGACGTAGATCAGAAAGCGCACCGGCAAATGCTTGGTCTTGAAATAGATGCCGACCATCGACCCGATTTCGAGGTAGATGAACAGCAGCAGCAGATCATCGACTGTGGCGTGACCCCTGACGACCATCGTCATGAATGCGTGGACCGCCGCCCAGACCGTCGCCGCTCCGATCGCAAACAGGCCGAGGAGATGAAACGCCTCGGAAAGCAGATTGCCGATCGGATCGACAATCCCGCGCAGGCGTCGCGTCGCATCGCGACCTATCGGGGAGCCAGCGGGCACGATTCGCGTCTCCGTCCGCTCGCGACCGTTCCCCGACGTTGGCGCGGGTTCGGCGTTCTGAAGGTCGCGTCAGCGGTCTACCGTCCCTCACTTTCGAGACGCAGTCCAGCTTAGGGTCGCCGCAGCCACCTGGGACGCGGTTGCCGCCCTCCGAGGCGCAAAGGAATCCCGGCGCGGAATTCTACGAGCCGGCGTCGACCGCGCCCTTTCGGTCGCCGGGCCCACCGGCGGAGGAGGCGTGAAGCGAGTTCACCAGTCCGGCGCGCTCTCGCCGTCTTTGGGGTTCGCCCAGACCCGGCGCCGGGGCGCCGGGTCATTCGCCGGCGTTGGAGGGAACGCCGGCCAATCCTCGCTATTTCAACCGATCAGCCGCAGATATCGACGAGTTGGTCGCCGACATAATTACCGAACTGATCGTAGGACGGACGGTATTGGTAGCATCCGCCGTTGTAATATGGCCCGGCGTAGCCGTATTCGAATGGCGCCGTTGCGGCGCCGATGATCGCGCCTGCGGCGAGGCCAAGACCGCCGAGCACGCCCGGTCCGTAGTACCCGTACGGTCCGTACGGTCCGTACGGTCCGTAGTACCCATACTCGTCGTCCCCGTAGATGGAGCCGTGCCGGCCGGCGCCGATCCCAATATTGTGGTTGCGATCGAAGGCGACCTGGCCGTGCGGCACGCGAGACGCCGCGGCTGCTGGCGCCGAGACGCCGAGGCCGAGCCCGAGAACTGCCGCCGAGACCGTCGCAGCGATAGATGACTTCGAAAGCACGCGCATGGTTGACCTCCTGTTTTCTGCTGGCGGGCCGAGACGATGCGATCACTATCTCGGCCACGTCACGCGCCGCTGAAGCTTCCCTCCTGTGACGTGCGGCTTGTGCGCTTCGCATTCGCGAAGCAACTGTGCGCAGCCTTGTAGATGTTATGGCGACATTATCCATATTTATTTGGCGCATTCGTGTCGCAAGTATGATCATTCGGCGACCACGACACTGTATCTTTCAAATCATTGTGCTTTTGTCGTTACAAATGTTAACTTATCGCAATAATCGGCGCGCTGTCCTTTGTGCGAAGCGGGCGTTTGGCCGTCAGCTTCATTGGCCGCGCCGCGCAGTTCTTCATTGCTTGGGGCGTCCGCGTGCACTGAACGATGCGCAACCCCTGGCGGCAGCCAACTCGTCGCGCAGAGCGACGCGGCGGAAAATCGTGCCGCAACCAATTGAAATTCCCAGCCCGCGCCTGAAACCGCGGCGGGCATGATTGCGCTGGCGGCAGACCGTCCGTTGGACTCTCAGGGCGGGGCGTCACGGGCGGTTACCGCTCACGGTCCGATCCGATGACCCCTCC
>CAWEYC010000046.1:0-112447 GCA_963813195.1 uncultured Alphaproteobacteria bacterium
CAGCCAAACCCGCCGATTTTTTTTTGCCCGCCGCCGAATAGGCCGCCAGGGAGAGGTGTTCTGACCATCGCATCCCTACGTCTTCGGCGCGGCGCCGAGAAAACCCTGTTGAGAGGATAATCCCATGAAGCCCATGGACGATTCTACCTTTTCGCAGCTCAATTTGGTCACGGATTCGCAGACCAACTTGGCCTCGCTTGGCTATTCGGCTGCGGCAAACGTCGATCCGAATCTCATCAATCCGTGGGGCGTGTCATTTCCCCCGAACGGACCATTCTGGATATCTGACAACGCTACAGGCTTGTCATCGCTCAAGGACGGCTCGGGACAGCCGTTTGCAACGCTCCCCTCCATAACGATTGCGGCGCCTCCGGGGCAGACCACTCCCTCCGCTCCGGACGGGCAGGTCTTCAACAGTTCCGGCGGGTTTGACATCTCCCAAAACGGCCAGACCGCATCCTCTCTTTTCCTCTTCGCGACCGAGGACGGAACGATTTCCGGCTGGAACCCCGCCGTCAACGCCGGCAGTTCCGTCATCGCCGTCGACAATTCGATGGGGGGCGCCGGCGCCGTCTACAAGGGCTTGGCGATCGCCCAGACCAGCCAGGGCGCCATGCTTTACGCGGCGAATTTCCGCAGCGGCTTCGTCGAAGTCTACAACTCGAATTTTCAGAAGGTCGACAGCTTCACCGATCCGACCGTGCCGAAGGGCTATGCGCCCTTCAATGTTCAAGTGCTCGACGGACACGTGTTCGTCACCTTTGCGCTGCAGGACGCCGCCAAGCATGACGATGTCGCAGGTGCCGGGCACGGCTTCGTCGACGAATTCAACCTGGACGGGTCTCATATGCAGAGGGTGGCGTCGGGGGGCGTACTGAATTCGCCCTGGGGCCTCGCCATCGCGCCCGCGGGCTTCGGCGACTTGGCCGGCGACCTCCTGGTCGGCAATTTCGGCAACGGCGAAATCAACGCCTTCAATCCGAAGAACGATAAGTTCGTCGGCACGGTGGACGGGTCCAACGGGAAGCCGATCGCGATCCAGGATCTCTGGGCTATCACCCCGGGCAGCGGCCCGGTCGACAACCCGACCGCGATCTACTTCACAGCCGGGTTGCAGAATGAGAGCCACGGCCTTTTCGGCTTGTTGAGCGCCAATCCTGAAATGCAGCACTCTGCCATGGCGCCGCAGAGCATGCACCCCGCGAACGGCACAGGCGCATAAGCCGCTTGCGCCCGATCGGCCGCCGATCGGGCGCAAGCCGACTGGTCGACACGCATCCGTAGGACCGCGCGCACTGCGGAAATTGCAGTGCGGGTGTTCGGCGTGATGGATCTGGCGTCGCCGAGAGTGTCCTCGGACCATCGGTTGAGGAGGCGGGCTCATGACCGCATTGGGCAAGCCGCCGGCGGCGGCCGATTCAGCCCGGATCGACATGCTCCACCCGCGTGGGCGGGCCATCATGATCCACCCGCGTGTGCGGGCCATCATGGCGGCCGCTCGGCACCACGGCGTGGAGCTCGATCCGGCTGAATTTTTTCTCCCCTCGGGTGTGGGTGTTCCCACCGCTGCAAATCTCTCCACCTGGGCCCGGAATGCCGGGTTGTGGGCCAAAGCGGTGCGGTTGGGCTGGCGGCAGCTTCTCCGGTTCGACGGCGCCGCACCGGTCGTGCTGCTCTTCACCGACGGAGGCGCAGGACTCCTGGTCGGCGCGAATCCCGAGCGCAATGTCGTCTTCCTCGTTGACCCGACGCGGGGCGGCGAGGCGAGCATCGCTGCCGACGAGTTGCGACTGCGGCAGGTGTGGTCCGGCGAAGCGCTGCTCATTCGTCCCGAGCGCAGCCAATGTGGAACAGACGCGTCTTTCTCATTGGCATGGCTCGCCGGCCTCGTCCTGCAGGAGCGGACATTGCTCCGCGATATCGGGCTTGCTTCCCTGGCGCTGAGCTTTCTCACGATCTTCCCGCCCCTGGTGGTCATGTCGACCGTGGACAGGGTGCTGACCTACCGAAGCTATTCGACGCTTCTCCTGCTCGTAGTAATGCTGACCATCGCGGCCGCCTTCGAGGCGTTCCTCGGCTACGCCCGCCGACTCATCGTGCTCGTTGTCGGCACGCGGCTCGACGCCAAACTGAACCTGCACGTGTTCAATCGCCTGCTTCGCTTGCCGCTCGACTATTTCGAACGCCACCCGGCCGGTGAGACGATGCACAGGATGGCCGCTGTCTACAAAGTCCGCGAGTTTCTCACGGGCAAGCTGCTGACGACGTTTCTCGACCTGATGACGCTCGTCGTGTTGGTGCCGTTCCTGTTCTTTCTGAATGCGCTTCTGGCCTGGATCGTGCTGGCGGGCGCCGCCACGATCGGTCTCGTCATTCTTGGCTTCTTACGCCCGACCCGGCGTCTGTTTGCCAAGGTCGTAGCCGCCGAAACGGAGAAGGCCGCAGTCCTCGGCGAAACCGTCTTCGGCATCCGGACGGTCAAATCGCTGGCGCTCGAGCCACAACGCAAAGCGCTTTGGGATGCGCGCGTTGCTGAGGTCTCCAAGCAGCGTCTCGCCTTCGGCAGGCTGTCGAACTTGCCACAGACGATCGTCACGCCGATCGAGCGGTTCATGTCGAGCGGCGTCGTGCTGGTCGGCGCGTATATGACGCTGACCGACGCCTCCGGCACTGCTGTCGGCGCCCTGTTCGCCTTCATGATGCTGAGCATGCGCGTGGCGCAGCCGCTGGTCGGACTGGCGCGGCTGATCGAAGACTATGAGTCGGTCGGCGCCGCCATCAGCGAAGCCGCGTCGGTGCTCGACCGTCCGCCGGAAGCGGAAGCCGCATACGGTGGGCTTCTCCCACGTTTCGAGGGCGCCATAACTTTCGATGACGTGAGCTTCACCTACCCCGGCAGCAAGCTCCCGGCGCTCGACCGCGTCAGCTTCGAGGTTCCGGCCGGCGCCATGCTGGGCGTCGTCGGGCGCAGCGGGTCCGGCAAGTCGACGTTGACCCGGCTGCTGCAGGGGATCAACCGGGACTACAGCGGTTTTCTGAGAGTCGACGGCGCCGATCTGCGCGCCATCAACCTGCGCCACCTGCGCCGAAGCCTAGGCGTCGTGCTGCAGGACAATTTCCTGTTCCGCGGCTCCATCCGAGACAACATCATTGCGGGTCGTCCCTGGCTGACGCTCGACGATGCCGTGCGGGCGGCCCGACTGGCCGGCGCTGAGGAATTCATCGAGTGTATGCCGAATGGCTATGAGACGCTGATCGAGGAGGGCTCGCCCAACGTCTCGGGGGGACAACGACAGCGGCTGGCGATCGCCCGGGCGCTGATTATCGATCCGCGCATTCTCATCCTCGACGAGGCGACGAGCGCCCTCGATCCCGAAAGCGAGGCGCTGCTCAACGCCAACCTGCTTCGCATCGCGCGCGACCGGACGATGGTGATCGTCTCGCACCGTCTGTCGTCCTTGGTCGAGTGCCAGCAAATCCTCGTGCTGGACAAGGGAAGAGCGGTCGATATCGGCCCGCACGGCGCGCTGATCGAGCGGTGTCTGACCTACCGCCAGCTCTGGGGCCAGCAAAATCGTCATGTCGAAAATCAGGGGCTCGGTCATGTCACTCTTGCCTCAGCGTTCGGCCGCGGCCGCTAGCCTCGCGCACGCCCAAGACGATGCGGCGCTTCCAGCGATCCTGGAGTTCTCGTCACCGTCCTCGGCGATCATCGCTCAGAAAGTCCCGCGCGCGGCGCAGGGCACGGTCTGGGCGATCGGAGGGCTCCAGGCCGCATGCTTGCTCGCCATGGGGCTGATCCCGGTCGACCGAGTGGTGACGGCGCCGGGAAGAGTTGTCTCGCGCGTGCCGACAATCATCGTACAGCCGCTCGAAACCTCGATCGTCCGCGCCATCGAGGTGACAGAGGGAGCGAGCGTGCATGCGGGCGACCTCTTGGCCCGGCTCGATCCGACTTTCACGGCGGCCGATGTCGGCGCCTCGGAGTCGCAGGTCTCGGCTCTCGCAGCCGAGGTCTCGCGCCTCGAAGCGGAAGCGGCCGGACGCCCGTTCGTTTACGAGGGCGCCGATCCGAACCTGTCGTTGCAGGCCGCGATCTATGCTCAGCGCCAGTCGGAACGCAAGCTCAAGCGCGAGATCTACCAGCAGCGCATCAGCGGGCTGCAAGTCGCCATTGAGCGCAGCGTCGCTGACGTTCAGTCCTATCGCGCCCGTCTGGCGGTCGCCGACCAAGTCCTGAACATGCGCAAGACCTTGGAGCGGCTCCAAGTCGGCACGGTCCTCAATTCGCTCGCCGCAACGGACAACCAGCTGGAAATCGCGCGAGGGCTGTCCACCGCCACGCAGAGCCAGGAGAGCGCGCGCCGGGATCTCGAAGCCATGGCCGCCGAACGCGACACCGACGAGGAGAACTGGCGGATCGAGGTTTCGCAGAAGCTTTCCGAACAACGACAAAAGCTCGCCGACGCCCAGCAGCAGCTGAGCAAAGCTCAGTTGCGCCGCGAGCTCGTGGAGCTGCGCGCCAGCCGCGATGCGACCGTCCTGACGATCGCTAAAGTCTCCGTCGGGTCCGTGGTGCAATCGGGCGAGCAGCTGATCACCTTGGTCCCCGCCGACGTACCGCTCGAAGTCGAAGCCAACATCCTCGGGCGAGACGATGCCTTCGTGCGCGACGGCGCGCCGGTGGCGATCAAGTTCGATTCCTTCCCGTTTTCGTTGTACGGTCTGGCGGAGGGACGGGTGCGAACGGTCAGCGCAGACAGTTTTACCGCGCAAAATGAGGGCAAGACCCGCGCCGGCGCCGCTTCCGCGAGCTCCGACGGCGTCGAGCCCTTCTATCGGGCTCGCATCACGTTCGATGCGATAAAGCTGCACGACGTGCCCGCTGACTTCAAGATCCTGCCCGGCATGCCCGTCACGGCCGACATCAAGGTCGGCAAGCGCACGGTCCTGGCTTACTTGCTGGGTCGGATCTTGCCGGCGACTTCGCAGGGAATGCGCGAACCATGATGAAGACCTCAAATCCGTCGCCTTCCGGGCACTGACCCATGGCGCGGGCGGGCCTGTTGGATCGTGTCGCGGGCTTGATGCCGGCGACGGCGCTGCGGCGCGCCATCCGCCTATTCGCCGACGGCAAGGCGGAGCGGGGATTTCTGCTGCTCGCTCGCGCCGCCCGCGCCGGCGTGACGGAGGCCCAATACCGGATCGGGCTATCTTATCTGCAAGGCTCCGGCGTCCCGGCGAGCCGCATCGAGGCGGCGCGTTGGCTAGAGATCGCCGCAACCGCGGACCACGCCGAAGCCCAGGGGCTGCTCGCGACGCTCCTGATCGAAGGCGTCGGCACGCCGAGCAGCCGCGCAGCCCGCCCCGGCGAGCGCGGGGCTGGGAGCTTCTTCCCGGGCGACGAGCCCGCTGAACCCGACTTCGTGCAGGCCGAAAAATGGGCTCGTCGGGCGGCCGAACGCCAATCGGCCAACGGGCAGGCCGTTCTCGCCTTCATTTTGTCGGCAGGCCCGGAAGCGATGCGCAACCCCGATGAGGCGCATCGCTGGTACGAGCGCTCGGCCAACGGCGGCTCACCCCAGGGCAGTCTTGGATACGGGCTGTCGCTGCTGCGATCGGCCAAGGGTCACGAAGATGAAGAGCGTAGAGCGGCCGAGCATATTCGTCGGGCGGCGAATGCGCGGCTCTCCCTGGCCATCTATTGGCTGGGCGTGCTGACGGACCACGGGACGGGGACTGAGCGCGATCCTGCGGCCGCGGCTGAGCTTTACCGGCGAGCCGCCGCCATGGGCCACCGCACCGCACAGGCATGCTGGGGCCGCGCGCTGATCGCGGGGCTGGGCGTGGATCCAAATCCGACCGAGGGCGAGTCCTGGCTGCGCCGAGCTGGGCTCGCCGGCGATCCCGAGGCTGCCGCGCTGATCGGGGACCTTTATGCAGCCGGCGGCGCACTTCCGCCGAACTTTGCGGAGGCGGCAATCTGGTTTCGCCGCGCAGCCGAGGCTGGCCATCCTGTGGCGGCGCGGGCGCTGGGACTCATCCACCTGAACGGCGCCGGAGCTGCGCGGGATCCGAAGGAGGCGGCGCACTGGTTGCGCATTGCCGCAGGCGCCGGTGACAGCCGGGCCCGCCTGGTACTCGCGAGCCTCATCTTGAAGAGCCTGGCCGACAGCGATCCTGAAGATCGGGCGAGCGCGCGCGATTGGCTCCAAGCCGCGGCCGCGTCCGGAAATCAGGTGGCCGCCCTGAACTTGGGTCTTTGCCTGCTCGAGGGTAATGGCGTCATGCGGGATGAGCGGCAAGCGGCGCAATGGCTGCATCGCGCGGCAGACGGCATCGCGATGGGGCAATATTGGTATGGTCGTCTGCTTGTCGAAGGACGGGGCGTGGTGGCGGACGCGGAGGCGGGTCGCGCTTGGATTGCGCGGGCCGCCGCCGTCGGCATCCCGGAGGCTGAAGCCGCGCTGGCCGAAATGATGGTCACCGGTCGTGGCGGCGTTCCGGACCGTGCGACGGCAGTCGCCTTGTTCGAGAAGGCGGCAGGCAAGGGTCACGTCGGGGCGATGTTCGCGCTGGGCGCCCTGAACGACGCCGGCGACGCGGCGAACCGGGCTTTTTCACTGCGATGGCTGCGGGCGGCCGCGGAACGCGGGCATGGCAGCGCCCAGCAGTTGCTCGGCCGCTATCTTGCCCAAGGTCTGGCAGGCGAGCGCGATTCGGACGAGGCGCGTCCATGGGTTGCCAAGGCGGCGGCCCAAGGGATTGCGGACGCCCAGCGCGATGTGGCTGCACAATAAAGTCGGGCCGGGGCGACTACGCCAGCCTCGGCCCGAACAGATAGGCGGATCGACCCGCGTCGGTGAAGTCTTGGAGGTTGCGTTGCGCCCGATCTGACGGCGCCGCCATCGAACGTTACGGCCCAGATCGGCCCTATCCCGACGAAGTCCACCGGTTCCCCTCTCCAGCTTGTTGGAGCCGATCGAATGCGGTTCGTCCTTACCCGGCGCGAGGCTCTCGACTCGCCAGACGGCGTCAATATCTTCATCGTCTCGCTCGCTCAGGCCCTGTCGGATCTCGGTCACGAGGTCTGGATCGTGGTAGGCAGCCTCGGGAGCGAAGCGGAATATCGGCGGCTTCTCGCTCCGCGTCTCGATCTGCGGATCTGCGCATTGAGCCGCACCCCTTTGAGGGGGCTGGCGTCCGTCGCGGCGTGGCTTCGCGCCAAGCGGGCGATCGATCGCTTTAGGCCGGACCTTGTCATTCACAACGAGGCTGTGCCCCTTCCGCTCCACGGCGCCGTCGCCCAGCTCGTTCACGATCTTCAGCCCCGCAGCGGGCCGCTTGCTCCGGTTTGGCGAAGTATCCGACGCTTCAGCGCCAGACGCAGCGACTACGTCGTCGCAACGACGACGGAGCTGCGCGACGAACTCGTCCGCGATCTCGGGATGTCGCTACACGAGATCATCGTCATCCCCAAGTGCGTCGATCTCCAAGCCTATCGAGGCGCGGTTCTTGCCTCTCGCGAGCGGGCGATCCTCCATTCCGGAACGGACGCGTACAAAGAACCGGGAGCCACCATCCGCGCGTTCGGTGCGCTCGATGATCCCTCGGTGACGCTTTACCTTGCCGGCCCGGTCACCGGACCGACGCGGGACGCGGCGGAGGCTCTCCCCGATCGGCTTCGCGCGCGCGTCCTCCTCCTCGGTCCAGTGGATGGAGAGACCGTCCGGGGGTTGCATTGCCGCGTGCGCATCGCCGCCTTTCCAACTCGCTACGCAATCCCCGTCGCATCGGGGACCGTCATGGAGGCAATCGCGGCCGGCACGCCTATCGTCGGCTCCTCGCGCCTCAGCAAGGATGTGCTGGTCGATGGCGTGAACGGGCTCGTCGTCGACACCCATCCCCTCGCAATGGCGAGCGCTCTGAAGGCCGTCCTGAACGACGACGACCTCTGGTCACGGCTGGCGTCAGGCGCCGGCCGAATGGCCGAATCGTTCGATTCCGTTCGAGTCGCGCGGCGATACATCGAACTTGCAACGCGCGGATCTCGACATCAGAGCAGGCCCCCGCGAAGCCTCGACCGAGCCTGCGAGCCACCAGGCAGAGAGGCGCGAACTGGCTGCGAGTTTTGACTCCGCCCGCCAAAATCTTCGGCACCGTCCGTCCTCCAGACAAACAACATGATCGCCGCCACGAAGCACAGGATCTTCGAAATGACGTTCAACGCGAGCGGCAGCGGTTCCTCGGGAAAGGCGAACCCGAACGCCGCCCAGACGGCGAACACCGCGAACATCCCTGCCACCGCGTAACAGGCGGACGCGGTCACCCGCACCGAAGGCAGCAACGTCAGCAGCGATATCGTCGACAACTCGACCAGGAACAACGGCAGAAAGAAGAGCTGCCGATACAGTGTCGGGTGGGTCGGGATCGGCGGATTCGTCCGCGCCATGACGATCAGATCGAAGGGGAACTCGAAGATCATCGGCGCCGCGGCGGTCCCGACGATGGCGCTGGCCAGCGCAACCTTCCAGCCCCAACGCCGCGTGAGATAGAGGATGACGAAGAAGGTCGCCGACGCATCGACGAACGTCCCGACGCGCGGGTGGCGCCCGATGAAACCCGGGTACGCCTGCTTCACCTGCAGTCCATAGACGGACGTGGCGACGACGACGGTGTAGATCGCCAGGAGCCAGATCACGATCATGAACCCGGCGACAATGCCGCCCGCCCGCGTGACCTCGAGCGGGACGCGCAGCCGTTTGCCGGCAAAGGCAAATCCACCGGCCGCAACAAGCAGCAGGATCGCCAGGAAAATCCCCTCGCCGCCGCCATAGGAATTCCAGGAGGCGGGCGCGTATGCTGGCGGCGCTGTTCCCCCGGCCTGTACAAGCTGCATAAGCGCGTCGGCGGGCGCTAAATTGTCATACGGTTTCCGGCTGATTGAACTCGACGGGTTGTGGATTCCCGTCGGGGATTTCTGCTGATAGATAGAACGGCCATGAATCGCGGGAGGCGGGCATGGCCTACGTTGCCGGTCATCTGAGCGTTGCGGCGTTGGAGGAGCGGTACGAGGCGTGCGAGGACGTGACGTCTTCGCGGCATTTTCAGGCGATCTGGCTATTGGCGAAGGGGCATTCGACCGGCGAGGTGGCGGCGATGACCTCGTTTGGGCGGCGTTGGATCGAACAACTGGTGGAGCGTTACAACGCGCTTGGGCCTGCGGCGATGGGCGATCTGCGTCGCGGCAACGGCGCGTTGGCGAAGGTTCTGAGGCCCGAACTGTTGGAGCGCCTGCGCGCACGTTTGGCGGATCCGCCGCCCGACGGCGGAGTTTGGACGAGCGGCAAGGTCGCGCGCTGGATGGCGGGCGAACTGGGGCTAGCCTCGCTCGCGCCGCAACGCGGCTGGGAGGCGTTGCGGGCGATCGGCTGGTCGATCCAGAAGCCGCGGCCGCGCAACCCGAAAGCGGCGACGCCCGAGGAGCAAGAGGCGTTCAAAAAAAACTCGCCGAAGTCGTCGCCGAGGAAGCGGCGCTCCATCCCGACACGCCGATCGAGGCCTTTGCGACCGACGAACACCGGCTCGGCCTGAAGCCGGTGACCCGCCAGGTCTGGGCGCCGATCGGCGTGCGGCCGACCGCGCACGGCCATCATCGCTTCGAATGGCTGTACGTGACGGCGTTCGTCTCTCCGGCCACGGGCGAAAGTTTCTGGTACGTCTCGAACGGCGTGTCCAAGCCGTTCTTCGAGGCGCTGCTGCAGCTGTTCGCCGAGGAAGCCGGCGCCGGGCGCGAGCGGCGCATCGTGCTGATGCTCGACAACGCCGGCTGGCACGGCGAAGCCGGCCTCGTCGTCCCGGACGGCGTTCGCCTCGTCTTTCAGCCCGCCTACACCCCGGAGGTGCAGCCAGCCGAAACGCTCTGGTCGCTGGTCGACGAACCCGTCGTCAACAAGCACATCCCCACCATCGAGGCCCTTGACGAAATCATCTCCACGCGATGCGCCGCTCTCGCCAGCGAACGCGAAAAGATCAAGAGCCAGGCCGGATTCCATTGGTGGCCGAAAATCGCCAACCCGAGGTGATCACCCGGAAACCGTATCAGTCATCCCCGGCTCCATCGATCGCTGCATTTGCATGCTCAATTCTCTACTGGCGGCACGTCAACGGGAAAGGTGAAAGCGTCATCGCAATAGGGTCACCCGTGGAAGCTGAAAGGGTTAAAACTTCGCCGCTCTTCCCAAGCCCATCCCACAACTGCGCCCCTTGCCGCTCGCGTCAAAGCGCCCACATAAGGCGGGCTATTGCGAGTTCTCGGCTATGTCCCACGGACGTCGCTTCGGCTTTTTCAGCCCTGTTGCCCTGGCTTGCTCGTTGGCGCTGGTCTCGAGCCCTGCCGAGGCGATCCGAGGCGGAACGCTCGCTGCCCGAAACACCCTTGCTCAAGCGACCGTCGGAGTTGGAACTCTGCTCGGCGGCTCCGGAGAAATAGGTCTCAGTCGGTGCTCGGGCGTGCTGGTGTCGCCGGATCATGTCCTCACGGCGGCCCATTGCGTCGGCAAGGATCCCGTCGCCTCGGCCGTCGTCTTCTACCGGGGATCGCGGCCCGTCCGACCGGCAATCCGGGTCACAGAAGTCGCCAGGTACGATGTGGCGCCAGCCGACCTGCCGGAGGAATACGCAGGACTGTTGGAACTCTCCCTCGACACGGCCGTGCTGCGGCTCGCCGCGCCGGCGCGCGGGCGCAAGCCGATCCCGATTGGCCGGGGAGCGCCGCCCTCGCATCTCAGGCTCGCGGGAGCCGGAATCTCGCAACAGGGCGTCGGCGTGCTGAAGACGACGCGGCTGGATCCCCTGTTGGTCACCTCGACCGGGCTGCTGATCGCGGCGGCGCGCGGAGCGGAAGTCTGCAAGGGAGACTCCGGCGGCCCCGTCGTGGCGGACGGGCGTCGGGGTCCGGTTCTCTGGGGGGTCGCCAGCGCCATCCTGTCCCGCAACGGCGCCTGCGGGCGGGTGGTCATCATCGCCCCTGCCCGAGCGACGTTCTGACGCGAGATCGCGACGTCGCGGACGCGAGAAACGGGAGCTCGCGCGAACGCGCGTGCCCTCGATTGTTACGTTTTATTCCGGCCGGACCGACGCTCGTAAGCCGCCACAGTTGCTGGCGAGGGTGGCCCCGCCTGCGGCATTGCGGGCGGCTGCAATTCGGAGGGCGTCATGAGGAAAGTTTTTGCCGTGATATTTTTAATGTCCACCGTGATCATTGTCAGGGCATATGCCGAGGACAGTTCCGGGACGACGCAACACCACCATCATCATCACGATAATTCGAACAGTTCGGACGCGCCGAAGAACTAACCCCGCGAGGTCGCGAACAAGAAGGGCGCCCGCCAGGTCGCCCCGCCGACGAGGGACATTCCCGAACTTTTCCCGGTTTGCCGCGTTCTTTCCTAGCTTGCGCTGGTTTTTGCCGGCGCTGGCGCAAGGGTGGCCGCGGCGTCCCAATGCGGCTGCCCCATTTTTGGGTCGGGTCACATTGGAGGCGGACCATGCTTAAATTCATTATGCTCGTTGCGACCGTATCTGCGCTGTCAGTCGCGGCCTCGGCGCCCGCCAGTGCGGAGGGTGGCTGCTATCGCGTCGGCGAGACGGGATATCATTGGTACAATTTCTGCCTCGGGCCATGGTTTTTGTACCCGCACCACAAAGTGTGCGACAGGGTTGGTCACTGCTGGTATCGCTAGAGCGATAGTCCGGCTGTCCCGGACACCTCACCGAGATGCTCGGGCATCCCGAACGAAACGGCCGCCGAATCGCTCCGGCGGCCGGTTTGCATGGGGATCGACCGAAGCGACGCGTTGGCGACGCAATGGGGGAACTCAAGGCAGATATCCGCCGGCGGGATGGGCCGACGCCGATCCATACCAAAGTATAGGTTTGTTAGAACAATATTGAATCCGAATACCCCATCGTAGTATGGAAATATTTGCCGTTCAATATATATTTGGCGCCGTTGATCGTCGCTGGTTCCCGATCTCTAGTGAAGTCGATGCGCGGATCATAGGATCGTCGCGTCAGGGGTCAGCGACTGTGTCGAGGAGGCCACGGTGGAACGGTTCCGTTGCGACTGGTGTCAGAAGTTCGTCGAAGGGACGCCAGAGAGATATGCGCGCCGTCAATTCTGTCTGAATGGCGACTGCAAGAATAAATATCGTCGATTGATCGATGGAAGGAGTCTTGTCGTGTACGAAGCGACCGACGGCCTCGAAGGCGGACACTACGATTGTGGGTTAGACGTCTAGCTGGAGTCGTTTGCTTTTGTTGTTGGCGTATGCGGCACAGTCCAGATGCTTGAAACCCTAGTTTCGCGCCACGCTCATCGCCAGGACTTCTTGCCGTCGAACTTGGCGCCGGCGATCCCATCAACTTGACTTTGTCAACAAACTAGTTGACCATGGCATGGATTGACCCGCTGGGAGCAGGACCCATGCACGCCGCCGATTTTGACGATGGGGTAGCCGCCGTCCGGCGATTCAGCCGCTTCTACACTCGCCGCATCGGCCTGCTGCACGAGGGGCTGCTGGGCGGTCCGCTGTCTCTCGCGGAGGGCCGGATCATCTACGAGCTGGCTCGAGGCGGCGTCACCAGCGCGACGAAGCTCGGCAACGATCTGGATCTCGACCCCGGCTATCTCAGCCGCATCTTGCGCAGTCTCGAGACGCGCGATCTGATCCAGCGCCGCCCTTCCGAAACGGATGGCCGGCAGAACTTGCTGACGCTGACCAGTAATGGCCAGGAGGCGTTCGCCGCAATCGACGCCCGCTCGCGCGAGGAGGTTGGGGTGATGCTCGGCGCGCTTTCCCCAGCGGAACAGAAGCAGCTCGTGGCGGCGCTCGAAACCGCGCAGACGCTTCTTGGCGGGAACAGCCCTGCCGAACCCAAAGTCCCTTACATGCTGCGACCGCACCAGCCCGGCGACATGGGTTGGGTCGTCCATCGCCACGGCGCGCTCTATGCCTGGGAATACGGGTGGGACGAGCGCTTCGAGGCGCTGGCGGCCGAGATCGTGGCGGGCTTCATCAAAGCCTTCGACCCGAAGCGCGAGCGGTGTTGGATCGCCGAGCGCGAGGGGGCGATCATCGGCTCGGTGTTCCTGGTCCGGCACGCGGACGAGGTCGCCAAGCTGCGCCTGCTTTACGTCGAACCGGCGGCGCGCGGCCTGGGCGTCGGGCGGCGTCTCGTCGACGAGTGCATTCGCTTCGCCCGGCAGGCTGGCTATCGCCGCGTCACCTTGTGGACCAACGACATCCTGGTCGCCGCCCGGCGCATCTATCAGCAAGCCGGCTTCCGTCTCGTCGAGGAGGAGCGCCATCATAGCTTCGGGCACGATCTCATCGGAGAGAACTGGGAATTGGCGCTGTGAGCGACGGCGCCTCCTCTGTGGGAGCTGGCCACATTCTCTCGGGTGCAGTCTTGAAATAGAATTTTCCGGCAACTAGAGCATTTTCCACTTAGGTTGAGCCATATCCGACATGGCGGAAGTAGTGCTGGCATTCCTGTGGGGAGAAGGCGCTGAGGAGTTCGCCGATTTTATCCCAGAGCAGAGGAATGGTGCGCATGGCGGCTTTGCGCAGGAGCGCCTTGAGCTTTGCGAAGGCCATTTCGATGGGATTGAGGTCGGGGGAATAGGGCGGCAGATAGAGAAGCCGGGCGCCTGTCGCCTCGATGGCCCCGCGCACGCCGGCCACTTTGTGGGCGGGTAGATTGTCCATGATGACGGTGTCGCCAGCCTTGAGTGTTGGCGCGAGCCCCTGTTCGACGTAGGCGAGGAAAATCTCACCGTTCATCGGCTTGTCGATGACGAAGGGGGCTGTAATGGCGCCGTTGCGCAGGCCTGCGACGAAGGTCGTTGTTTTCCAATGTCCGTGCGGCAGATGGCCGAGGAGCCGCTCGCCGCGCGGGCAGCGGCCGCGCAGCCGTCCCATATTGGTTGTCGTTCCCGTTTCGTCAATGAAGACGAGCGTCTCAGGATCCAACGACGCCTGAGCGGCCTTCCAATCAGCGCGCGCCGCAGCAACGTCAGGCCGCTTTTGCTCGCTGGCGTGAACGGTTTTTTTTAAAGCTGATCTTGTGCCGATCAAAGAAGCGCCAGAGGGCGCTGACCGCGGGCGTGATCGCGTGCTCCTGCTCGATACGGCCCCGGATTTCCTCCAAGGTGAGGTCCGGCTCTTCGGCATTCAGCGCCAACAGCCAGGCCGCATAGGCCTCCAGAGGCGAGCGGCTTTTGCCTTTCAAAGATTTGGCTAGCGCGCTTCCGGTTTCGCGAAAGCGCTGGTCCCATTTGATCGCCGAGGAGGCGCTGATCGAAAACTGCGCGGCCGCGGCGCGTCGCGAAGCTCCCCGCCCCACCGCCAAAATCACCCGCTCCCGCAAATCCTGAGAATAGGCCTTGGCCATCTCACCCCTCCGAATCAATCGATCCAGAGAGACTCGCCTAATTAGCCCCACACGGGAATCCCTCCCCTCAGCGCCTCACGATTTAGGCAAACTGGAAAATGCTCTAGTCTTGCCTTTACGGTGCGGCGCGGACGCGGCGCAGAGGGGGCTATGATCCGAGAGCGTCGGCGCTTCGATGATGATCATTGCGCCGATATGCGACTTCAAACAGACCGGCGATCAGATCGCCGGAACTTGCAAAGGGCCCAATGGCGGGTGCTCCGCGGTCGGCGTGATCGATGGGCCGAACATCGATTGGACCTGTCGCACGAGTTACACGAACGCGCCTAATCTGAGCGGCTTTTCGACATTTCACGGAACGGTCGGCGCGGACGCGATCGTTCGCGGCTCATGGACGCATTCTCGCTTTCCCAGGGCTGGCGGCCGTTTCACCATGCAACGCGTTTGATGCGGCTCGGCCATGGCGGAGCCCTGTCGTCGCCCGGCACAGCGCCGTCTCGCGCGCTTAGACCAACTTGACCAACTCGCCGGCCGCTCCTATCTTTCCTCCATGTCGCGCACGATCAATCTCTACGAGGCCAAAACCCACCTCTCCGCGCTGGTCGACGCCGCCGAACGCGGCGAGGAGATCGTCATCGCCAAGAACGGCGTCGCCAAGGCGCGGCTCGTTCCCGTCGCCCAGCCGACGCGCGAGCGCAAGCGTTCCGGGCTGCTGCGCATCAGCCATATCGCCGACGATTTCGATGCGCCCGATCCCGAGGTGATCGGCTTGTTCGAAGGCGAAGCGTGAGCCTGCTGATCGACACCCACGTGTTCCTCTGGTTCGAGAGCGGATCGCGCAAACTCGGCCGCGAGGCGCGCCAGACGATCGCCCGGTCCGAGCAGCGCGCCTACATCAGCGCCGCGTCGTTCTGGGAGATCGCCATCAAGCGCCGGACCGGCAAGCTCATTCTCGACGGCTCGCCCCGCGCCGCAGCCGCCGCCGCCGGGTTCCTCGAACTGCCGATCGAGGCGGCCGACGCCGAAACGGCGGGCGCGCTCGATTGGGAGCATGGCGATCCCTTCGACCGCATGCTCGTCGCCCATTGCCTCAACCGCGCGATGACGCTCGTCACCGCCGACGCCGCGCTACGCGCCCGCCGCGACATCGCGGTGGTCTGGGCGGGATAGCGCAGCCTCTCCCGCCGCCGCAGCCCCTTCCGCCGCCATTGACATCCGCCGCGCCAGCGCAGAAACCTCGCCGCGCCCAAATCCGGAAATGCTCATGTCCGACGCCAAGCTGCAAACCCTCATCGAACAGGCCTTCGAAGACCGCGCGACGATCAACGCGCGAACCACCGGCGACGTGCGCGACGCGGTCGACCGCGCGCTGACGCTGCTCGACAGCGGCGAGGCCCGCGTCGCCGAGAAAATTCCCGACGCGGCGGGGCCGAATTCCTGGAAGGTCAATCAGTGGCTGAAAAAGGCCGTTCTGTTGTCGTTCCGCCTCAACGACAACCAGGTGATCCCTGGCGGCCCCGCCGGAGCGACCTGGTGGGACAAGATTCCCTCGAAATTCGAGGGTTGGGGCGAGAAGGCATTTCGCGACGCCGGCTTTCGCGCCGTGCCCGGCAGCATCGTTCGCCGCTCGGCGTATATCGCCCCCGACGCCATCCTGATGCCGAGCTTCGTCAACCTCGGCGCCTATGTCGACGCCAAGACGATGGTCGACACCTGGGTCACCGTCGGCTCCTGCGCGCAGATCGGCAGGAATGTGCATCTGTCGGGCGGCGTCGGCATCGGCGGCGTCCTGGAGCCGCTGCAAGCCAACCCGACCATCATCGAGGACGATTGCTTCATCGGGGCGCGCTCGGAGGTTGTCGAGGGCGTCATCGTCGGCCAGGGCTCGGTCGTCTCGATGGGCGTCTTCATCTCCGCTTCGACCAAGATCGTCGACCGGGCCAGCGGCAAGGTGCATGTCGGCTACGTCCCGCCCTATTCGGTGGTGGTGTCGGGCTCCCTGCCCGGCAAGCCCTTCCCCGACGGCTCGCCCGGCCCCTCGCTCTATTGCGCCGTCATCGTCAAGACCGTCGACGCGCAGACCCGCGCCAAGACGGGCATCAACGATCTCCTGAGAGACTGATGGCCGAGAGCCCCGGCGCCGAGCGCTTCCGCTTCCTCTACCGTCAGGCCGAAGGCGTCATCGACCGGGGCGCATGGGCGCGCGCCAGCCTGCCGCCAGTCGCGATCGTCTTCGTCATGACCGCGATCTGGCTGGCGATCGCGCCGCGCGGGCCGCGCGACCTGGCGCACGAAGCGTTCATCGACCCTCTCGTCGTGGCGACGCATGTCTATTTCCTCGTCTATTCCTTCGCGCTGATCCTCTGCGCGGTGGCGGAATATTTCGTCAGCGCCAAGCAATTCGCCGATCGCGGCCGACCGCCGGCGCTTGCCGGCCTCGCGCCGTTCTCACTGCTGCTGGCCGGCGCGGCGCACTGGTATCAGCCGCGTTCGGAAGGAACGATGCCCGAAGGGCTCGTCTATCTCTTCGACGCGCTCGCGATCGTCATCATCGCCTGGAACGTGATCGAGCTCGGTTTCGGCAGGAGCCGGACGCGGTAACGGACGCCATGATTGGTCATGGCCGGGCTCGTCCCGGCCATCCACGCGGCCGAGCTGCCGCTTCGCGAAGGGCAAGCCACGCCATCAGCGTGTTCTCGAGGCGGGGGATCAGCTTCACGGCGTGGATGGCCGGGACAAGCCCGGCCATGACGCGGTGGTTGGTAACGCGCTGTTCCCTTTGGCCTAATCTCCTCCGCGCGCCCTCCCGCCGCAACAATTTCTTGCCGTGTTACGCCGCTTGAGGCATAGTTTGTCATAGTGGAGATGGCGCGCTCGACGCGCCTGCCGCAATCCCCCCGACATTGCAGGAATTCGCCCATGCCGCCGTCCGTCGCGCCCGAACGCGCGCGCAAAGCCGCGCCTGCCCGGCGCGGGCCGAAAATCCTCGTCGCGCTCGTCGCCGGAGAAAGCCTCGACGCGATCGCCGAGAAGGAAGGGCTTTCGCGTAAGCGGGTCGAAGCGCTCCTGCGCGACGAACTCGGGCGGCGCTGGGTCGCGCCGGCCGGCGATTTTGCGCGCCTGCAGATCGCCCGCCTCGAGGCGTTGAGCGCCAGGCTCGCGGCCAAGGCCGAAGAGGGCGATCTGCCGGCGATCGACCGCATGCTCAAGATTCTCGATCGGCTCGATCGCTATCACGGCTTCACGCGGCTGACGCCGGTCGACGCGACCTATGACGAGGGCGCCCGCGAGCGGCTGCTGACCAAGCTCAACACGATGGCCGCGCGCATGATTGCGGCGCGGAAGTCCGAGGCGTGAGCGCGGGCGCGAAGGCCGGCCGCAAGCCGCGCGCAGCGCGCGGGCGAGGCTGGCGAGGCCATCCCGCCGGCGGCGCGATGCTCCGCAATATCGGCCAGTTGCTCGAACTCCTGCCGGCCGAGCGCGCCAAGCTGCTTGGCGGACTCGACGAGAAGCAATGCGTCGAGCTGTTTCACGACTGGTCGCTGTGGGCGCGGCCCGAGCAGACGCCGCCGCCGGGCGACTGGGTCTATTGGCTGATCCTCGCCGGCCGCGGCGCCGGCAAGACGCGCACCGGCGCGGAAGCGGTTCGCCTTTGGACCAAGACCTTCGCCATCGTCAATCTGATCGGCGCGACGCACGACGACGTGCGCGACATCATGGTGCTCGGCGAATCCGGGCTGATGGCGATCTGCCCGCGCGGAGAGCGGCCGCGCTATGCGCGCGCCTCCGCCCGTCTCGCCTGGCCCAACGGCGCCATCTCGCAATTGTTCTCCGCCGAGGAGCCGGACCGGCTCAGGGGAAAGCAACATTCGGAGCAGGCGTGCAGAGCCTGTCGGCCTGCTCCGTCTACACCTACGTGCCGACCGGCGCGGGCGTCGCCGATCCCATCGCCGCCCAACTCGCGGGGGGAATGCCCCTCGATCTCGGCTTCGTCAATCTCACCCCGGCTGTCTCCGACGATTTCGGGACGGTCGGCCCCGGCGCCGTTCTCGGCGCGCTCGATCTTGGAACAGCCTGATGACCGAACAGCTCCAGCTTCGACGCGGAACCGCGACGCAGGTCGCCGCCTTCACCGGCGCGCAAGGCGAACTCGTGGTCGACACGACCAATGATCGCGTCGTCGTGAACGACGGCTCTACGGCCGGCGGATGGCCGGCGGCCAAGCTGAGCGAGGTCGTCACGAATGCGCGTACGGCGGTGGCGGACGCAGCCTACACGGCGCAGACGACCGATCGCCTCATCGCCTATAACGCGCTCAGCGCGGCGCGCATCGTCACGCTCTGCTCGGCTGCGTCTTATCCGACGGGCACGCGCCTGATGATCGTCGACGAATCCGGAAATTGCTCGTCGAGCAAGACGATCACCGTCAGCCGAGCGGGCGCCGATACGATCAGTGGCGCGACGGGCTTTGTTATCAACACCGCTTTCGCCGCGCTCGAACTGGAAAGCAATGGCTCGAACGCCTGGACCATCCTGTCTCCGGCGCCCAACGTCATCGCGTCGACGGTCGGCATCGGCACGGCGCCGGACCCCAACAATCCGCTGTCGGTCTATGGGGCGGCGGCACTGTTCAACGGGACCAATTTCAACATCACGGTCAACAAGGCGGCGGTCGGCGGCACAGCATCGCTCATTTTCGAGGACGGCTTTTCTGGCCGCGCTCAGATGGGGCTCGCCGGCTCCGACAATTTCAGCTTCAAGGTCTCGCCCAACGGCTCCGCCTGGACGACCGCGATCGGCATCGATGCGACGACCGGCGCGGCGACTTTCGCCAATCAGCGGACGGCGATTTCCGACGCGGCCTATTCGGGTTTGATCACGGACAGGCTTATCGCTTACACGGCGCTGACCGCCGCGCGGATCGTGACGCTGCCCGCCGCGGCGTCTTATCCCGCGGGCCAGGCGCTCACCATCGCCGACGAAAGCGGCGCATGCTCGGCAATCGACACGATCACGGTCTCGCGTGCAGGCTCCGATACGATCAACGGCGCGACCTCGGCGGTTCTCTCGACCGCCTACGGCTACGTCGCCATGGAGAGCAACGGCTCGAACGCCTGGACCATCATCGATCAGGCCACGTTTGGAGCCTATCTCGCTTCGCCTTCGCCCATCGGCGCTACGGCTGCGAATACGGGCGCGTTCACGACCCTGTCGGCAACGGGCAAGATCTCTGGCGCTGCCTCGACGACCTCCGCCGCTTCGCTCAATCTGCCGCAGGGATCGGCGCCCACCTCGCCTGCTAACGGCGATTTCTGGACGGCGGTCGGCGGCGTCTTCGGCTACGCCAACGGCATGACCCGCGGCCTCATCGCCGCCATCGGCCAATCGCACATCCCGTTCGTCGTGGTGTCCTCGGGAACGATGGGAAACAATGGCGCGCTGAGCGCCATCACCGCCGTCGCGGCCGCCTATCCCAGCGCCTACGTCTACATGCCCTCGGGGGCGATCTTCTCCGGCAGCGCCGCCGGCTGGTACTACGCCGACTTCTCCTCGACGTCAGCGGCGACGCTTTACAACAACACCTATTCCGCCGGCACGCCGCAGATTCCGGCCTCGCCGACCGCCTTCTCGACGACGGGGCCTGGCGCCTACACGCAAACCAGCGCCAGCAATATTGCCTCTTATGTCCTGTCGATCCCAGGCAATACGATTGGGTCGAACGGGTCGATCCGCATTTCCGGGCTGGTCTCCTGCAATAACGGCTCCGGCTCGAAGACCGTCGCGACGAGCTACGGCGGGGCGCAGCTCTTCACTCTTACCGGGACTACGACCGAGACCCTGGGATTCATTGCAGGATTCGCCAACCTCGGCGTGACCAACGCGCAGAAGATGCTCTACTCGCGGAACGGCGAGTTTGGCGCATTGGTGGTCGCGCCGTTTACAACGGCGATCAACTCCACGCAGGCGCAGAACCTGACGATCTACCTCGATCTGGCATCCGCCGCGACCGATACGATCACGCTCGAAAACATCGTCGTCGAGCATATCCCCGGCGTGCCCTGACGGCGCCGATGCCAGGCTTTAGCGCCTGACCCACGCGAAAGGTTCATCCATGCCCGACCCGCGCTTGCCCGGGCGCGCTTTTGCGCGACCCGTGGGCGCCTTCGCGCGCCTCGGATTCGTCGTCGCCATCGCCGCCGTCCTGTTCGCGCCGCACCTGGCGCGGGCCAGCGGGCGCGGCTGGCAAGAGCCGGCGAGGCGAGAGGCCGGGATCGTCGGCAATTCCGACGTCATCGCCGAGGCCTCGCGCTGGATCGGGCAGGGCAACGTGACCGGCAAGCCGGGCGCCTGGTGCGCCTGGTTCGCCTCGTTCGTATTGATGCGGACCGGACATAAGCCGCTGCCGAACGGCCTTGCATCGTCGGCGCTTTCCTACGGCCGCCGCGTGCGAGACCCGCGCCCCGGCGATCTCGCCGTGATGAGCCATCACGTCACCTTCTTCGCCGGCTGGGATGGGCAGCGCGACTTCCTCGGCCTCGGCGGCAACCAGGGACGCCGCCGTGCGCGTCAGCCGCTTCGCGCGCCGCGCGGTGATCGCGTTCGTGAGGCCGACGTGAGCCTCCCCGACGCGATCCTTTGGTCGCTGCTCCTCCTCGCCGTCGCTTGGCCGACCTACCGGATCTTCAAACTGTGCAAGGGCTAATCATGACAGACGCCGCCAGCCTTCCGCCGCTCAAATTCGTCGCTTCGCCGAACGTCTCCAGCCGCGCCGGCGCGCGCGTCGATCTCGTCGTCGTGCACGACACGGAGGGCGCCTATGCGGGCGCGGTCGCGTGGTTCACGCAGTCGCGCTCCCAGGTCAGCGCGCACTTCGTGTTGCGCGAGGACGGCGGCGAGGCGACGCAGATGGTCGATCTCGCCAAAAGCGCCTGGCACGTCTGCGCGTTCAATCGACGCAGCGTCGGGCTCGAAATCGCCGGCAAGGAGAGCGCGGGCTTTTCGGACGACGCCTGGCTCGCCGCCGCGCGCATCGTCGCCTATCTCCTGCATCATTTGCAGATCCCCTGCCGGTTCGCCGAAGCCGGCGTCGGGCCGGGCTTCTGCCGCCATTACGATCTCGGACAGGCCGGCGGCGGCCACGACGTTCCGACGACCGACGCCGCGGTGTGGCGGCGCTTCTGCGATCTCGTGAAGAGCGAATATGCGCGTGGCGATCTGCCCACGATCTGGGAAGCCGGCGGCAATGCAACCACCTGCTCGCTGACGGCGCACGCGAGCCATCCGACTGCCTCATCTGCGGCGCTCGACCTGACGAGCGTCGCCGGCGTCCAGACCGCGCTCAATAAGCTCGGCGCCTCGCCCGCGCTCGTTGTCGACGGCCATCGTGGACCATCGACGATCGCGGCGATCAGACGGTTTCAGATCAACGCAGCGCTTATCGCCGACGGCATCGCGGGCGCGCTGACGCTCGCCGCGATTGAAAAGGCGCTCGCCGCCTGACAGCGCCCTGCGCGGCTCGCCGCCGAGCCGCGCGATCCCTGCCAACGCAGCCAGTATAGGAGAAACGCAAGATGAACCTCACCGCAGATTTCTGGCGCCACCTCGGCATTGGCGTCGCCGGCGCCGCCGCGACCGGCGTCATCGCCTATCTCGCCAAGTTCGATTGGTCGAGCTTCGGCCCCTACGCCGGCCTCATTCAACTCGCTGTGCAGATGCTCGCGGAGAGCGTCAATCAAGCGCTCGCCAGGGCGTCGTAGCGAACCAGCCGCTCGAGGCCGCCGCCAGGAGCCGCCCATGCTCAGTCATCACGATCTCGCCCTTCTCGCGTCGGCGTCTTATTCCGGGCCGCAGAGCGTCACGGTCGCGCTCGACGTGCGCGCGGACTATCTGCCGCGGCCGGACGAGTTGGTCGTCGTCTGCCCGGGCACGCACCCCGACGATCCCTTGGACTGGATACGCGACCTCAGCGCTCTTCCCGCATGGATTCCCTCCCTCGGGCTCCTGCACTCCGGTTTCGGCGAGGGCGCCTTCACGCTCTGGCAGGACGTTCGAAAGAAACTGCCGACGACGGGCCTCGTGTCCTATATCGGGCATTCGCTCGGCGGCGCGTTGGTGCAGGTGCTGGCGGGCTTGCATGCGCGCGAACGACGCCAGCCGTTTCGCGTGATTTCTTTCGGCGCGCCTCGCGTTGCGTCGATCGGCAATTGGCAATTCGGACCAGCCGTACGCCAGGGCGTGCAGGCGGTCGAATATCGACGGGCCGGCGACATCGTGCCCGCCGTTCCCCCGCGCATCTTCGACAAACACCCGACGTGGGGCGACCCCATCGGCACGGCGGCGGCGGGGTTCGCCATCGCCGCCAATCACTCGATGACTCGATACGCGGCGGATCTCGCCGCGCTCGGGCTCTGAGCGCGGACGGAGCGATCCCTCTTCACGAAACCGTCGATTTCTCGCTGCGACGCCCGGCAATCCCGCCGGGCGTTTCTTTTGGAGACGTTCATGTTCAAGATTCTCGCCTTCGCCGCCGCTCTCGCCTTCAGCCTCGCCGGCTGCTCGTCCTCGGCCGTGCAACAATTCGCCCAGAACTCCGCAACGACCGCAGCGGCGATCGGCACGGTCGACAGCGCATTGGTCCAGCTCAACGCCACCGCCATCGCCAACACGTTGCAGCTCGCGAGCGCGCTCGCGAACGTCAATTGCCCGATCGTCGACGCCAGCGTCGGTCTCGGCGCCGCGATCGCCGCCGACCCGAACGTCGCCGCGAACGTCAAGGCAGCGCTGACCAAAGCCGGCCCGAGCGGCGCCCTCGCTTCCGACATATGCATCGCCGCCGGTTTCGGTCCCGCGGCGACCTCGACGCCTGGCGCCGCTGCGAACTGATCGCCGACGTCGCCGTCGCGGTTCGCAGCTTCAATCGCCGACCCGATGAGGCGCCTCGCGTCGTCGCAACGACAGCGACGGCCCGCCTAGACGCTTCCCAAAGAGGCCACGACAATGCCCGTATCGCCGCCTTCCGACAATGCGCCCTGGGGATTCGCCGAATGGGCCATCACCTGCCTTTCGACGATCCTCGCCAGCGTCGGCGCCTTCGTCTGGCGATTGACGCTCCGACTCGAAACAATCGAGGCCTCGCTGGCGAGGCACCGGCAGGACATCGATGGCATACGACAATCCGGCGAAGCGGCGCTGCTGCGCCTCGCGGAAAGGCTCGGTCAGTTACATGACGAGCACTACCGGCTGCGCGAAACCATCAGCGCGCTGCCAACCCGGACTGACCTGCGCGATCTCGACGAGCATATCGGCGAACGGCTCGACGCACTCGCGGCAAGGTTCGACCGACTGCTCGAAGCCGCGCTGCGCGCGCCCGCCTCCTAACTCGTCGCCTTCAGCCGCGACCGCAATTCCGGCGGCGCGCGCGTGGCGCGGCCGTTCTTCAGCGCGACGACGCGAACCCTCGCCTCGGTAATTCGTTCGCCGCGCCGAAGAATGAGCTGCTCGAATTCGATAACCGCGCCGCGAATTCCCGTCAGACGCGTTTCGATATGCAGAAGGTCGTCCATGACCGCGGATGCGAGATATTCGATTTGCAAGCCGCGCACGGCGAACACCAGACCTTGCTCGCCCGACAGCGCGCCGTGTTCGAAGCCGAGCGCACGTAGCCATTCGGTGCGCCCGCGCTCCATGAAGCGCAAATAGGAGGCGTGATAGACGCGGCCAGAAAAGTCCGTGTCTTCGTAGTAGACGCGCAGTTCCAATTCGTGATTGGGTCCCAGTGTCGTCGTCATCGGGCCTACCGTTCCGCGGCGTCGACCGGCGTCGACTGACGCCCCCATAGGTAGTTCGCGCACGTCGTCGCGAAAAGAGGCGAGGCGAGTTTTGACGCTCGCGGCGCGCAATGCTATGCGCGCCGACATGCGTGTCATCTTCATGGGCGCCCCGGAATTCGCGACGCCGAGCCTCAGCGCGATTCTCGAGCAGGGCCACGAGGTCGTCGCCGTTTACACGCGCGCGCCCCGGCCGGCGGGACGGCGTGGGCTCGAAGTCACCAAGACGCCCGTTCATCGTCTCGCCGAAGCTCACGCGCTCCCCGTCGTGACGACCGCCACGCTGCGCACCGACGAAACGCAAGCTGAGTTCCGCTCGTTCGACGCGGATGTCTCGGTCGTCGCCGCCTACGGGCTCATCCTGCCGCCGCCAGTGCTCGCCGCGCCGAAGCTCGGCTGCCTCAACATTCACGCCTCGCTGCTGCCCCGTTGGCGCGGCGCAGCGCCAGTCCAGCGCGCCATCATGGCGGGGGATGCCGAAACCGGCATCGACCTCATGCGCATGGAGGAAGGCCTCGACACCGGTCCTGTCGCCCGCGAGGCTCGCACCCCGATCGGCGCGAGCGACACCGCTGGCGAACTCACGGCGATCCTCGCGGCGCTCGGCGCAAAGCTGATCGCGGAGAGCCTGCCCGATCTCGCTGCCGGACGTCTGAATTTTCTTCCCCAGAGCTCGCTGGGCGTGACCTACGCGCGCAAGATTGAAAAAAGCGAGGCTCCGATCGATTGGGTCGCCGACGCCGTTCAGGTGCGCAACCATGTCCACGGCCTCTCGCCATCGCCCGGCGCCTATGGCGAGATCGATTGCGGGGGCCGGACGGAGCGCATCAAGATTCTGCGCGCCGCCGCGGTCGACCGTTCAGGCCCCCCCGGCGTCATTCTCGACGCCGAGATGACCGTCGCCTGCGGCGCTGGCGCAATCCGCGTCGTCGAAGCGCTGCGCGCGGGCAAATCCGCCATGTCCGGCGCTGAGCTCATGCGGGGCGCAAAAATCGCGGTCGGCGCGCGGTTCAATCTCGCAGCGCCGCTTCCATCTGCGCGTTGAGCTTGCGCTTCAACTCGTCCTTGGCGCCTTCCGCGGCGCGCAGGATCTGACCGACCCGCAGAAAATCGAGCACGGCGAATTGCTCGACCGGCGGCCGTACGAGAATGTCGGGAGGTCGCATCTTGAGCTTCTGCGCCGTGATCGCGCCTTGCATGATTTGCGCCGCGCCGAACATGGATTCGAAAGGCGCCGGGATTCGACGCTCGCGCAATCGGCCGCCAAAGGTCACGTCGACCGCGATGACGATGTCGGCGTGATCGAACAAGACGTCGTACGGCAAGGGATTGACCGCGCCGCCGTCGATGAGGACGTGACCGCCGAATTCCACCGGCCTAATAAGCCCGGGAATCGCCATCGACCCCGCGACCGCCGGCCCCAACGCGCCATCCGACACGACGATTTCGCGCCGGTTGTGAAAGTCGGTCGCCACGACATAGAGCGGCGTCGCCAGCTCGTGGAAGAAGTCCGGCACCGCCTCCGGCCAGAACAGGTCGAGACAGATTTCGCCGTCGAGCAGGACGGGATTGCCGCGGCCGCGCAACACGAGATCGGCGAAGCGTCCGACGCGCGCCCGCAGCAGCTTGCCCATGACCTCCGTCCGATTGCGAAGAACGCCTTGGGCAAAAATGCGAATATCCCTCGCCGCCATGCGGGCGGCATAGGCCGCCCCGATGATCGCTCCGATGGAGGTGCCGGAAATCGCGACCGGCGCGATTCCCATTTCATCCAGCGCCTCGAGCGCCAGAATATGCCCGAGCCCGCGCGCACCGCCGCCGCCCAGCGCCACCGCGACCGAGGGCTGTGATTGGACCTTGCCGAGCCTTCGCGTCACTGTCACGCTCGTTCAACTCCCACGCTGTCGTTCGATCGCCCGCCAGCCGATGTCGCGCCGGCAGAAGCCGCCCGGCCAGTCCAGGCGATCTACGGCGGCATAGGCCCGAAGTCGCGCCTCGCTCACGTCGCGGCCGAGCGCGGTGATCGCCAGCACCCGCCCGCCATCCGACACGATCGCCTCGCCGTCGCGGCGCGTCGCCGCATGGAGGATCGACACGCCAGGGACGCGTCCCGCCGCGTCGAGCCCCTTGATCGGCGACCCCTTCTCGACCGGCCCAGGATAACCGCGCGCGGCCATGACGACGGTCAGCGCGGTCTGGTCGGAGAATTTCGGCGCGCGGTCCGGCATCGCGCCCTTGGCGCAGCCGAGCATGAATTCGAGCAGATCGTCGTCCAGCCGCGCCAGGATCGCCTCGGCTTCGGGGTCGCCGAAACGGACGTTGAATTCGATCAGCTTCGGGCCGTCCTCGCCGATCATCAGGCCGGCGAAAAGGACGCCGCGAAACGGCGCGCCGCGCTTGGCCATGCCAACGACGGTGGGCATCACGATTTCGCGCATGACCCGCTCGCTCAGCGCCGCCGTCATGATTGGCGGCGGCGAATAGGCGCCCATGCCGCCGGTGTTCGGCCCCGTGTCGCCGTCGCCGACGCGCTTATGATCCTGCGCGCTCGCCAAGGGCGCCGCGCGCGTTCCATCGCAGAGCGCGAAAAACGAAATCTCCTCGCCCGGCAGATAGTCCTCGACGACGACCTCGGCGCCGGCCGCGCCGAAAGCGCCCGCGAACATCGATTCGATCGCGCTCTCCGCCTCGGCGAGCGACAGCGCGACGACGACGCCCTTGCCCGCCGCCAAGCCGTCCGCCTTGACGACGATCGGCGCGCCCTTGGCCCGGACGTAGGCGAGCGCGGCGCCCTTGTCCTGAAAGCGGCGATAGTCGCCGGTCGGGACGCCGAATTCGCGGCAAAAGTCCTTGGTGAAGCCTTTCGAGCCTTCGAGCTGCGCCGCGGCCTTGCTGGGTCCGAAACAAGGAATTCCGGCCGCGCTCAAGTCGTCCGCAACGCCGGCGACCAACGGCGCCTCCGGGCCGACGACGACGAGACCGACCGCGTGCGATCGGCAGAAATCGACGATTGCGCCGTGATTGCGAATATCCAGCGCGACATTTACGGCGACGTCGGCGCAGCCTGGGTTGCCCGGCGCGACATAAAGCGTCGCCAGCAAAGGCGATTTCGCGACAGCCAACGCCAGAGCGTGCTCGCGAGCGCCGCCGCCGAGAATCAAAACATTCATTTCGAGGCCTTCCGGCGTCGCGCCCGACGCTTAAACGAAATCGGCTCGGCGCGGTTTGAGCAATTCTGCGCGCCGAGGTCAAACATCGGCGTCCGAGAGACGCGCCAGCCATGTCTTGACCGTGGTTGCGCCACCCTGCGGCATCGCTAAGCTCAGCCGGCGATAAGCGCTGCAAAGGCGCTCCGCACATTCGCGCAGCAGCCGCAGTCCGGCCTCGGTCGCCTCGGCTCGCTGGATGCGCCCGTGCGTTTCATGTGGGCGCCGCACGACGGCGCGCTTGCGTTCGAGATTGGCGATGATGACGCTCGTCGTCTGCGGGGTCAGCCGTTCGATCTTGGCGATGTCGGCGTTGCTGAGACCCGGGGCGTCGACGATGATCCTCAGGACGGCGTATTGGGCGGGAGTGACCTTGACGGCCGCGAGGGCGCGCTCCATCGCGAGGCGCTGTGTCGCTGCGGCTCGCCGCAGCAAGTCGTCGATTTCCGATCGCGCGGCCGCTTCGATCCCGTCGTCCAATCGACGCTACCCCCTTTTTTTGGTCTCTATATACGAATTCGAATATCATCGCCAGGGCCCTGGCCGGTTCGTTCGTCCGCCTGCCTGGCTCTTTGCCCGAGGACCGCCCGCCGTTATGTTGGCCTTCGCCGGCGCGCTCGCTGGCGGCGTCTGCATCGCGCACGCCGACCGACTGGAGCCAAAGACATGAGGAAAAATATTTTTTACGGCCTCGCCGGAGTGTTGCTCGGGCTGGCCACGGCGGCGCCGGCGCTCGCCGATTCCGCCGATCCCGATCTCATCTTCCGCAAGTCGACGACATTTAAGCTGCTGACGCCCAACGATAAACTCGCGGTGTACGGGATCGATGATCCCGTGGTCGAGGGCGTCGCCTGCCATTACACCGCGCCGGAGAAAGGCGGCCTTGCCGGCGCCTTCGGCCTGGCGGAGCAGACGTCCGACATTTCGCTGGCGTGCCGCCAATACGGCCCGATCAAGTTCAAGCACAAGTTCGATCAGGGCGAGGTCGTTTTCAGCGAGCGCCGGTCGATCTTTTTCAAGAAGATGCAGATCGTGCGGGGCTGCGACGTGAAGCGCAACATCCTGATTTATATGACCTATTCAGACAAGCTGGTCGACGGCTCGCCAAAGAACTCGACTTCGTCGGTGCCGATCGAGCCCTGGGGGTCGGCAAACGGCGAACCACCGAAATGCGCCGATTTCGTACGCTGAAGGCGAGCGGCGAGGGTCAATCGCTGCAAGTGACGACGTAAGGGCCGGCGGCGTCGCCGGTGGTCGCGGAGGCGCTGATCGCGCCCGTGACATCGTCGGCTCGCCCGAAGCTGAGCGCCGCGCGATGCCCGTGCGCCTCGCACCAGGCGTCCGCGACCAGGCGCCCGCATTCGCCGCCCTCGCCCAGGCAGTCCTGAATCCCGTATCCGTCATTGCCGGCGATGATGAACGAATGGCCCGCGGCCGCCCACCCGCTTTCAATCGTTGCCGGAGAGAGCGCGAGTCCGACGAGCGTCAATAGGATGGAAGGCATTGGGAAGTGACGCATTGAGCGGCTCGACGGTCCGTGATCAGGAAGCGGTTGGGTGAAGAATTTCTGTGCCAAATCGATAAATTCCCGGTTAACGCGACCGACGCGCGCGCGCAATCGGGATCTTGACAGCGACGCGCTCCTGCGAGATGGATGACGGCATGACGCCGATGTCCCGCATTTGCCGGATTCTCATCATTAGCCGCTAGCTTACGGGCTGGGTGGTTCGCGTCTCCATTTCTCAATTCTCGAGAAGCGATCAACCGGCCGGTCCGGCGCCTGCGCGCGCCGTTAACGCGATCAGTCCTGGAATGCCGATGTCGATTTCGCTGCGATTGTACAACACGCTGACGCGGGCGAAGGAGGTCTTCGAGCCGCTCGACCCGGCCGCCGTGCGCATGTACGTGTGCGGTCCCACCGTCTATGATTTCGCCCATATCGGCAATGCCCGGCCGGTCATCGTCTTCGACGTGCTGTTTCGTCTGCTTCGCCGCCGTTTTGGCGCGGACCACGTCATCTATGCCCGCAACATCACCGACGTCGACGACAAGATCAACGCGCGCGCCCTGCGCGAGTTCCCGCACCTGCCGCTCAACGAGGCGATCGCGCGGGTGACGGAGGGGACCGAGCGGCAGTTCCACGACGATGTCGACGCTTTGGGCTGCCTGGAGCCGACCCATGAGCCTCGCGCGACCACGCACATCGCAGAGATGGTCGCCATGATCGAGCGGCTGGTGGCGCGCGGCGTCGCCTATGTCGCCGAAGATCACGTGCTCTTCTCCCCCGGCGCGATGGACGCGCTTCCTGGCGCGCCGCGTTACGGATCGCTGGCTCGGCGCTCGCTCGACGAGATGCTTGCGGGCGCCCGGGTCGACGTCGCGCCCTACAAGCGCGATCCCATGGACTTCGTCCTATGGAAACCTTCCAGGCCGAGCGAACCGGGATGGCCTAGTCCCTCGGGAATCGCAGCGCCCGGTCGTCCGGGCTGGCATATCGAATGCTCGGCGATGTCGATGGCCAAGCTGCTGCAGCCGTTCGGCGGCGGCCTCGCCTGCGACGACCCGGTCAAGAACATCTTCGACATTCACGGCGGCGGCGTCGATCTCGTTTTCCCCCATCACGAGAACGAAATCGCCCAATCCTGCTGCGCGTTCGGCGCCGCGCGCATGGCGAACGTCTGGATGCATAACGGCTTCCTGCAGGTCGAAGGCGAGAAGATGTCGAAGAGCCTCGGCAACTTCGTCACCATTCACGAGTTGCTGCGCACCACCCAATTCGGCGGGCGTCAATGGTCGGGCGAAGTCCTTCGGCTCGCGATGTTGCGCACGCACTACCGGCAGCCGATCGACTGGACGGTCAAGGCGCTCGAAGAAGCCGAAAGCACACTCGACCGCTGGTACGACGCCGTCGGCGACGTCGAGCCCGGCGATGAGATCGCGCCTGGGGTGGAAGAGGCGCTGTGCGACGATCTCAATACGCCAGCGGCCCTCGCCGAGCTTCACCGCCTCGCGCATCCAGCCGCGGCCGCTTCGGCAGTCGACGGAGCGAACCAACAGCCGGCCGCGGCGCTGCTGAAAGCCAGCGCCAACCTGTTGGGTCTGCTGCGGCAGACCCGATCGGAGCGCCTCGCTTCGGCCCTGAACGAGGCCGCGGTCGATCCCGAATGGGTGGAGAAAATCATCGCCGAGCGCGCGGCCGCACGAGCGGGCAAGAACTGGAAGGAATTGGACAGGCTCCGCGATCAGCTCGCCGATCACGGCGTCATCGTCAAAGACTCGAAAGATGGCACGACGTGGGAGCTCAAACGATGAGCGCGATCGCTCTTCGTCCCTACCTGCCCGCCGACGCGAAACGATGCGCCGAGATTTTCCGCGCCAGCATCGAGGAGCTGGCGAGCGAGGACTATAGCGCCGATCAGTGCGACGCCTGGGCGGCCGAGGCCGACGATCCCGCGGGCTTCGCGTCGCGCCTCGGCAAGTCTTTGAGTTCTGATCGCCGTGATCGAGGGCGAAGCCGCCGGCTTCGCCAGTTTGCTCGGCGCCGACGTTCTCGACCTGCTTTACGTCGATCCGCGCTTCGCCCGGCGTGGCGTCGGAACGGCGTTGCTCGACGCCCTGGCGCGGCTCGCCGAGGCGCGCGGCGCTGAGCGCCTGACCAGCGATGTCAGCGACACCGCCCGCCCGCTGTTCGAGCGTCAAGGGTTCGTCGCCCAGCGGCGCAATCTGGTTCAACTCAACGATCAGTGGTTGGCCAACACGACGATGACCAAGCGCCTCGCCGCGCCCCGCGCCGACGCGCCCTCGCCGACGCGCCACTAAGGGAAAGAGCGCATGACCCGCGAACGCCTTTACCTCTTCGACACGACGTTGCGCGACGGCGCGCTCACGACTGGCGTTGATTTTTCGCTCGAGGACAAGCGCCAGATCGCCGCGTTGCTCGATCGGCTCGGCGTCGACTATGTCGAGGGCGGCTATCCCGGCGCCAATCCGATCGATACGAAGTTTTTCGAGCGCAAACCGACCAAGCTCGCGCGCTTCTGCGCCTTCGGCATGACCAAGCGCGCCGGCCGCTCGGCCGCGAACGATCCTGGCCTCGCTGGCCTGCTCGCCGCCGACGCGGACGCCATCGTGTTCGTCGCCAAGACTTGGGACTATCACGTTCACGTCGCGCTCGGCTGCACGCTCGAGGAAAACGTCGCATCGATCGAGGATAGCGTGAGAGCCGCGATCGGCGCGGGCCGCGAGGCGATGGTCGACTGCGAGCATTTCTTCGACGGCTACAAGGCCAATCCGGCCTACGCGCTCGACTGCGCGCGAGCGGCCTATCGCTCGGGCGCGCGATGGGTGGTGCTGTGCGACACCAATGGCGGCTCGCTTCCCGACGAGGTCGAGCGCATCGTCGCCGAAGTCGCGCGCGCCATCCCCGGCGACCATCTCGGCATTCACGCGCACAATGACACCGAAAACGCCGTCGCCAATTCGCTCGCGGCGGTGCGGGCGGGCGTCAGGCAGATCCAGGGCACATTGAACGGTCTGGGCGAGCGCTGCGGCAACGCCAATCTCGTGTCGCTCATCCCGACCCTGGCGCTCAAGCCCGAGCTCGCCGAGCGATTCGAAATCGGCGTCTCCGAGGACTCGCTACGCGAGATTTCGAAGATTTCACACGCTTTCGACGAGTTGCTGAATCGCGCCCCCGACCGGCATGCTCCCTATGTCGGCGCCTCGGCCTTCGCGACCAAGGCGGGCATTCACGCCTCCGCGCTGGCCAAGGACCCCCGGACCTACGAGCACGTGCCGCCGGAGAGCGTCGGCAACGCCCGCGCGATTCTGATTTCCGATCAGGCGGGGCGATCGAACTTGATCGCGCAACTGGCGCGAATGGGGATCGCGGCGCGCCCCGACGACTTCCGGCTGTCTCGGCTGCTCGACGAGGTCAAGAACCGCGAATCGCAAGGCTACGCCTATGAAGCGGCCGACGCGTCCTTCGAGTTGCTGGCGCGCCGCGCCCTGGGCGGCGTGCCCGATTTTTTCGACGTCGAGAGTTTCAATGTCAGCGTCGAACGCAAATTCAACTCTGCCGGCGAGCTTTATTCCGCCTCGCAGGCGGTGGTCAAAATCCGTATCGGCGAGGAGACCCTGATTTCGGCGGCCGAGGGCAATGGCCCCGTCAACGCGCTCGACCTCGCGTTGCGCAAGGATCTCGGCATCTACCAGAAACACATCCAGGATCTCGAACTCGTGGACTACCGTGTGCGCGTCTTCCAGGGCGGCACCGACGCGGTGACGCGCGTGCTGATCGAGTTCGGCGATTCGAGCGGCGCGCGATGGTCCACCGTCGGCGTCTCCGGCAACATCATCGACGCTTCGTTTCAGGCGCTGGTGGATGCGATCGATTATACGCTGCTGAAGGCGACCGGCGCGTGAGCGGTTCCGCAGAGGTCCCAAACTCGGGCGAAGGCGCCTTCAAATTATCCAGAGGCGCCCCGCTATCCCTTTGCAGATTCGCTCGCAACCCCTATATAGAGTTCGCCGCCGCAAGGCGGCTACGGCGATAAATGGACATCGGAATAAGTCTTTCGGACCCGGGGGCGGTACCCGGCGCCTCCACCCAAGCCCGCGGGAGAAGCGGGTTTCGGCGGGGGCGAAATAGGTTCGACGGGGGATCTAAAGGGTGCTCTTTCGCTCGGCATGATACCGCCGTTATCGGGTCAAACCTATAGTTGCGAATGACAACTATGCTCCGGTGGCCCTCGCTGCGTAATGCAGCGCTGGTACTGGGATTCAAGTCCTAAGGGTTTGCTCCTTTAGGCGGGGTCCGGAGGCGCCTGGCAACAGAAGCCTCCACTTTCTCGCGCCTTCTGCAATTGCAATAGCGAACTCTCTCGGCTAGCCTTGGCTGAAGGCTTTCGAGCGCAGAAATCCATGCCAACCGATTACATTCGATACGACTTGCTCGTGCAGGACGCGCTACGCTCTGTCGTGCGCAAGGTGATGACGGAAGCCGCGAGGAGCGGGCTTCCGGGCGATCATCATTTCAATATCGCCTTCAAAACTCAGGCGCCCGGCGTCGTGATTCCGCCGGCGATGCGCCAGCGATATCCTGATGAGATGGCGATCATCCTGCAGCATGAGTTCTGGGATCTGGCGGTGACCGCCGAGGCGTTCGAGGTGAGCCTGAACTTTTCGCGCAGACCGGAGCGGCTCACGATTCCTTTCGACGCCATTACCGGCTTCAGCGATCCGTCCGTGCCCTTCGGTTTCAAGCTCGAGCCCCGGATCGCCGCCGAAGCCGCGCCCGCGCAGCAGGCGACGATCGGGCGCGAGACCGGAAAAAAGGGCGAAGCCCAGTCCGCCGCGCCGGCGGTAAAGTCGAGCCCGCCCGCGACCGCGCCAAAAACCGTCGACTCCCCGGCCAAGAAGCCGGAAAAGTCGGGCGACGGAGGAGAGGTGGCGAAGGTCGTCTCGATCGACGCGTTCCGCAAGAAGTAGCAGCGGTCGAGCGATCCAATGGGCGAAATCGTCAATCTTCGGCGCGCTCGCAAGCAAAAGGCGCGCCTGCGGGACGAGGCCGCAGCGGCGGCCAATCGGGCCGCCTTCGGCGTGCCCAAGGCTGACAAGCGAAAGGCGCGGTCTGAGCGCGATCTCGTCGAGCGACGCCTCGACGACCATCGTCTCGCCGATTCCGCCGACGACGAATGACTTGCGGAATGAGTCCGCCGCCGGCGCGCACCGCGGTGATCAAGCGTTCGCTGACGATTTCCGGCCATCGCACCAGTATTTCGCTCGAGGACGCCTTTTGGCGAAGGTTGAAGGCGCTCGCAGCGAATCGGGCCCTGCCGATCAGCGCGCTCATCGCGGAGATCGACGCTTCGCGAGGGGACGCCAACCTCTCGTCGGCGATCCGCGTCTTCGTTCTCGAAAGCGCCCCTCAATAGAGCCCGCTGGCGGTGGGATCGGGCTTATTCGGCTTGAGTTTGGGCGGCGTGGGGACAGAAGGCGTCGCGTCCACGGTCGAATCGTCGATCTCCGGTTGCGGCGGACGCGGACTCGGGGTGACGACCGGCGGCGCCGCGGCTTTGTCCCTGGCTTCGCTCGCCCGGAGCAGTTCGTCCTCGACACGTTTGCGGTCCCTTTCGGATTTGATCCGAGCCTGATCGGCCTCGAAGGCGGCGAGTTCCGCCTCGCGCTGGCGCATGTACTGCTCAGCTTTCAAACGTCGATTGAAGAAGGCGCGCTCGCGGATATCCGCCTCGAGCGCCGCGATCCGATCGCTCTCGCGCGCGATCGTCTGCGCGGCGAGACCGGCGACGAAGGAGGAGGCCTCGATTTGGCGCGTCGGTGCGTCGACCGATGCAGCCACCGCGACGGCGACGCTCGGCGGCGGCCCGCTCCAAAACTTCCCGCCGGTGGCCTCGGTGAAAGTCGCGCGCGTCGTGAGATCCTGCGACCGCAGGTCGTAATCCAGGCTGACCACCGCCTGGCCGTCCTTCCTCCCGATGGTGAGCGGGCCGGCGCGCACGACCCCGGCGTTCATCACCGCCGGCACGGTCCCGTCGGGAAGGCTCATCGGCTGCTTGTCAAGTTCGATGCCGAGGGCGTGCACGACATTGGTCTCATCGATTCGGGCGTCCGGTGTTTGGTCATTGGCGAGAACGCGCCCCAGCGCACCGGGATCGAGGCGAGGGATGACGGCGCCCGCGGTCTGGACCTGGCCCTCCCCGACCAGTCCCGCCACGAGTGCGCTCGGGCTCTGTCCGGTGCTCGCGAACGCGAGCGAGGCGCCGAAGCGTCCGCGCATCCCCGCGCGGTCGATTGCGGCCACGTCGAGCGAGGTCTGTCCAGAGAGCGTCGCGACGGCGCCGTCCCGGCGCAACGTGACACTGCCCGAGGCGCGCCCGCCGCCGATCCCCATGGCAAAATCATCGAAATCGAACCGGCCGCGATCTATCTTCAAGCGCCCCGTGACATCGCGCGCTTGCTCTCCGTCGATAACCTCGAGCGCCCCGATTCTCATTTGAACGTCGAGCGGGGGCGGACTGATGAGCGGCGGCGCAAATTTCGCACCCGACCATTTTCCAGGCGTGGCCGGTTGCGGCGCGCCGAGCGGCAGGCTGAGGAGCCCCGCCAGGCTCGCATGATCGATTGAGATTTCGCCGTCGATCTGCGCCGTCGGCGCGACTGGCGCTTCGCCCGCGATGGACTGTGCGAGCGCGACGTCGGGATCGATGGATGAGGCGGCAACCGGCTCGACCGGCGGCGGACGCCAGGTGAGCCGTCCCGTGATCTTCGAACCCGCTATCGTTCCCGCCAGACGGGGAAGGCCGAGCTGCGCGCCGCGCAAGACCAGGTCGCCGGTGAGATCGACGGGAACGATCGCGGTCGCCACAGGCGAGCCAAGGCCGAGCGCCGCCAACAGCGGCGTGGCGTTGTCGGCCTTCAGACTCGCGGCGCCGAACAGGCGCGCGTCGTCGTCCCCCTTCACATCCGGTCGTATTCGTCCGCGCCAGGCGAAATTCGCTCCGGCGATCGACGCGGCGACGTGCGTGTCGAAGCCGTTTTCCGATCGCCCCTCCGCCGAGGCCTCGATTCGCGCGCCTCCGCTGGCGACGGACCGGGCGTTCAAGCCGACTTGCCGCAGCAACGCGGCGGCCTCCGGCGCTTCGAGTGCAAAGGTCGCCGCGATGCCGCCCGCCGCTGCGCCCGAACGCTCCACTTTGAGCGTGAATTGACTCTGGCCCGCTGAACCCTGCGCCTTGATGGAGTCGAGCGCCAAACCGCCGATGGCGCCCGGGCTGCTGCTCCGCGCCTCGAATGTCGCCTTCGCCGGCGACAGCGCGTCGGCGCGCTGCACCAGCGCTCGGCTCAATTCTCCCGGCGCGACGCGAGCGACCAAGGCCGCAAAATCGCGCAATTTCTCCGCGTTGAGTTGTAGGGTGAGCCAGCGCCCCTGTGGTCCCGACGCCCCGTGAAGCTCGACCGCGGCGCCGCCGAGGCCGGCGATGGTCAGATGGTCGAGCGAAAGATCATTGCCGGTCTTCGTCAGCTTCAGCGACAGCGATCCCCCGTCGACGGTGGCTTCGCCGACGCGTGCGACGCGCAACGTCGTCGCGTCCAAGGCGAGCGAAAGATCGATATCGCCGAGGAAATCGACGCTTGCGCTCAAATTGGGCAGCGAATCGACATCGAGTGCATCGCCGCGGAGATCCATGAACAGACGACCCCGCTCGTTTCCGAGCGGACGTGTGAACGCCATCGCTCCGCTCAGCGCGGTGCGGTCGACGACAAGATGGAGATTGCGCGCCGAGAACCCGACCGCCGAAATCTCGACGTCGCCGGTCGCCGACGCCTCACGATAGGGCAATGCCTCCTCGAGCGCGGTGAGCCGTTGCGCGAACTCCGGCTCGTCCGCGGTCGCCCAAGCACGCAACTGCGCGAAATCGCCCAAGCGCGCGTCGAGCCGGCCCTTGAACTCCGCCGCCGACCCCAATTCGAGCGCCCCGGACAGGCGCAGCGTCGATTGGCCCGGCACACCCATCGCAAGATCGCCCTCGATCGGCGCTCCCGCCGCCGCCTTGGCGTCGAGAGCGACGTCGGTCAGCGTCTGCGCGCCCACGATGATCGTCGGCGTCGTGAAAGCGATCCGCAGAGCGAGCGGCGATCCACCTTGCGCCTTCAGCGACGACAAAACCCGGGCCAACGCCCCGAGCGCCCGCGCCGGCGAAACGGAATCCTCGCCTTTCTCGCGCAGCAGCGCATCGATATTGAGCTCCTTGGCGGTGAGATCGGCGGAAAGGCTCGCGCCCGCGCCGAAGTCGAGCCTCGCCGCCCCGCTCGCCTCGAGCGCGCGCTCGTCGGGGCCGAAGCGCACAACGAGATCCTTCATCGTCGCGGCCCCGAGATCGGCATCCACCGTGCCCGAAACGCGCCAAGGCGACGGCGGGCCCGCCTCCGTCAGCGCCGAAGACCCGGAAAAAGTGGCGGAGCCGGAATACGTCACGTCGAAGCCGCCGCGCGGGGCGCGAGGCGCGACCGCGAGCGAGCCGTCGAAGACGCCGCTCGGCAGATCCGCGGCCGGATCAATCTCGAGCTTGATCGGCAAGTTGGAATCTGTGAACGCGGCTGTCGCCAAGTGGAACTCGGCCTGCCCCCCGCCCGGCGTCGACACGCGGCCCGAGCCGCGATAAGGCCCAACCAACGAGGACGCCACGGCGTCGAGGTCGAGTCCCGAGATCTCGAGCGGCGCTCCGCCGCCGACGAGGCGCAGACGGCCTCCGGTCACCACGATACGATCCAGAGCGACGCGGTCCGCCTGCGCCTTGACGGACCATTGGGGAAAAAGAAGGGATCCGTCGGGCGCGCGCGAAAGCGTGAGGACGGGATGATCGAGACGCGCCAGGGTGAATCGGGCTCGCCCGCTCGGCAAACTCGCAAGCGCCGCCTCCAGTCGCACGTTCTCACACGTGAAAACCGTCGCGCCGCCCTTGGCGTCGGCTATTTTCACGTCTCTTAATTGCAGATACGGAACCGGCAAGAAGCGGATATCGATGGGGCCGGAAACAACGACGCGTGCTCCTACAATGTCGCTAAGTTCGGCTTCGATTTGTGCGCGGTGAAGCGACCAATCGACGAAAAACGGCACAAGGAGCGCCGCAGAGAGCGCCACCACCAGCGTGACCGCGATAAGCGTTAGAATTATGCGCACAGGATGAGATCGATCGGGGGTTCGTGAGTGAATGACGCTCCGCGCCACAGCTTAGCCCATAAAGGCGCGCGCACGTTAGACTATAAAATGGCGTCGGAGTGACGTTACGCTAAAGGGGGTAATTGCAAGGGAATTGCGCAGGCCGGGTCAGCCGCAGCGCCGCGCCGTCGTCCGCCGATGGCGCCCAAGATGCGGCAATGCTATAGGAAAATTGCGATCGATGATCGACGGCAGATCGGCTGTCGGGCGGACGAGGGAGGCGTATGGTGGCCAAAGGACAGTTACGGAGCAATAAAGAGGCCAAGAAGCCGAAAAAGGACAAGGGAAAATCGGCGCCGGCCGGCGCCGCCGGTTCGAACGGCTTCTCCAAGCAAGGGCCGCAGGCGGGGTCCCAAAGCGGTAAGAAGTGAGAGCGGCGCTTAGGGGCTGAATCCGCCGACCCTCTTCGCGGCGACGCGCGCCGGGCGTGCAAACTCGAACCCCGCGCGCCGAGGCCAGCTTTGCGTCTTTACCAGCTTTGCGTCTTTACAAGTCGGCCGCTGCCGCCGCCAGCCCGAAGCGGCGCGTTTTGCGGCGCCGCGCGGCCAAGCGAGCAGCGCCGACATCCCTCTGTCACAACGCCGCCTTAGTGCCAACCGTCGCTCGGAAGTCTGCGCATCCGCAGGATGCATTGGGAGGTTGCAATGACTACACCCCTGACGAATTACCGCCGAACATCGTTCGGCTCGATCGCCGTTGCGGCCGTCCTCGCCTTCGCTGCTCCCGCTTTCGCCGGCCCCCTCGATGCGCTCGTCGCCGCGGCGAAGAAGGAAGGTCAGCTCACTGTAATCGCCCTGCCGCACGATTGGTGCGGGTACGGCGCCCTGATCGATAGCTTCAAAGCCAAGTACGGAATCACGGTCAACGAACTCAATCCCGACGGCGGCTCGGGCGACGAGATCGAGGCGATCAAGGCAAACAAGGACAACAAGGGTCCGCAAGCGCCCGACGTCATCGACGTCGGCCTCGGCTTCGGCCCGTCCGCCAAAGCCGACGGACTGCTCCAGCCCTACAAGGTCTCGACGTGGGCTTCGATTCCGGACGACGCCAAGGACGCTGACGGCTACTGGGCCGGCGACTATTACGGTGTGCTGGCGATGGCCGTGAACGCCGACATCGTCAAGAAGTCGCCGACCGACTGGGCGGACCTGCAAGGCCCCGCGTTTAAGGGATCCGTCGCCATCGTCGGCGATCCGCGCACCGCCAATCAGGCGGCGATGGCGGTTTACGCCGCAGGTCTTGCCGGCGGGGCGACCGACGCGACAAAGGCCGCGACCGACGGCCTGAATTTCTTTGCCGACCTGAACAAAAAGGGCAATTTCGTTCCAGTCACCGCCGGCGCGGCGTCTCTCGCGCAGGGCACGACTCCCGTCGTTATTCTGTGGGATTACAATGCGCTGGCGGCGCGTGATAATCTAAAGGGCAATCCGAAGGTCGACGTGATCGTTCCCCAGAGCGGGGTCATCGCCGGCGTCTACGTCCAGGCGATCAGCGCTTACGCGCCGCACCCCTCGGCGGCCAAGCTCTGGCTCGAACATCTCTATTCCGATGAAGGCCAGATCGGCTGGCTGAAGGGCTATTGCCATCCCATCCGCTTCAACGCGCTGGTCGCCGACAAGAAGGTTCCCGCGGACCTCCTCGCCAAACTACCGGCTGCGGAAAACTACGCTAAAGCGAAATTCCCGTCGCTCGACGAGCAAAAGACGGCCAAGGAACTGATCGCCAAGCAATGGGACGCGACGGTCGGCGCGACAATCGCTAAGTAACGCGTCGGCGGCCGTCCGGCCCCTGCCGGGACTGCCGCTGAAGCCGCTATCGCCGGTCGGCGAAATGGCAATACGGCGTGCGCCTCGATCCCGCGAGTTCTACGGCATGGCGAATTCATCCAATCCATGACCACCATGACGAGAACGTCCGCGCCGGCGCGCCGCGCTTCCAACCTCCTGGCTTGGCTCGGCGTCACGCCGTTTTTCATCTTCGCATTGATGTTCCTGATCGCGCCGACGGTCTCCCTGCTGATCGGCGCCTTCCAGACCCATGACGGCGCTTTCACGTTCGACAACATCGCACGCTTGAATCAGCCTTCGATCCGCGCCTCCTACTGGCTGAGCATCGAGGTCAGCGCCGCCTCCGCGTTCTTCGGCGCGGCGCTCGGCTTGGGTCTCGCGCTCGCCGTGGTGCGCGGCGGCCTGCCGGGCTGGCTGCGACCGACATTGATGACATTTTCCGGCGTCGCTTCGAACTTCGCCGGCGTGCCGCTCGCCTTCGCTTTCATCGCGACGCTCGGCCGGGTGGGATTCCTGACCATCCTCCTCAACAATATCCTCGGCTTCAATCTCTATGGCGCGGGGTTCAACCTCTTCACCTTCACCGGCCTCACGCTCACCTACCTCTACTTCCAAATCCCGTTGATGATCCTCGTGATCACGCCGGCTCTGGACGGCATCAAACGCGAATGGAGCGAAGCCTCGCAGATGCTCGGCGCGAGCGGCTGGCAATATTGGCGCATGATCGCGTTGCCGGTGTTGTGGCCGAGCATTCTCGGCGGCGCGTTGCTGCTCTTCGCCAATGCCTTCGGCGCCATCGCGACCGCGTACGCGTTGACCGGGTCCTCGCTCAACATCGCGCCGATCCTGCTCTATGCGCAAATCCGCGGCGACGTGCTGCATGATCCCAATCTCGGCTTCGCGTTGGCGCTGGGCATGCTGGCGATCACTGGCCTCTCCAATCTCGCCTATCTCTTTCTGCGCTCGCGCTCCGAGCGGTGGCTGCGATGAGGCGAACATCTTTGCCCGCCGCGGTCGCGACGATTCTCGGCGCGGTCTATTTCCTCGCGCCGCTGATCGCGACCTTCGAGTTTTCGCTGCGCCTCAAGCGCGGCGAATACAGCTTCGAAGCCTATCGGCTGGTGTTCGCGAGCGGCGACTTCCAGGCGTCGTTCCTCTATTCGACCGTGCTCGCCCTCGCAACGATCGCCGTCAGCGTGCTCATCGTCGTGCCGACGGCCTACTTTGTGCAACTGCGCCTGCCGCGCCTGCGCGGTCTCATTGAATTCACCACCTTGTCGCCGCTCGTCATCCCCGCCATCGTGCTGGTCTTCGGCTACATCAAGCTCTACGGCAGCTCCTCGTTCTTGCCGTTGACCGGAAGCGCGCTCGGCTCCGACATTCTGCTGATGCTCGCCTATGTCGCGCTCGGCCTGCCCTACATGTATCGGTCGGTCGAAACGGGATTGCGCGCGATCGACGTGCGCACTTTGACGGAGGCCGCCGAGAGCCAGGGCGCGGGTATCGGGACAATCCTCTTTCGCGTGATCCTGCCCAACATCCGCTCGGCGATTCTGTCCGGCGCGTTTCTGACCTTCGCCATCGTCATCGGCGAATTCACGATCGCGAGCCTTTTGAATCGCCCCGCGTTCGGGCCCTATTTGCAGCTCGTCGGCGCATCGCGCGCCTATGAGCCGGCCGCGCTCGCGGTGATGGCGTTCGCGATCACTTGGGCGTGCATGGGCCTCATTCAGCTCCTCGGGCGGGGCGCGCCCGGCTCGGCGCCGCCGCGATGACGAGTCCTTCCATGACTTTCTTGCAACTGTCCGGCATTCAGAAGTCCTTCGGCGCCAACGCGGTGGTCAAGAATTTCGACCTCGCGGTTTCGCGCGGCGAGCTGGTGACGTTCCTCGGGCCGAGCGGATGCGGCAAGACGACGACCTTGCGCATGATCGCCGGGTTCGAATCTCCGACGCGCGGCCAAATCGTCATCGACGGTCACGATGTCACGACGCTCCGCGCCAACCGGCGCAACATCGGCATGGTGTTTCAGTCCTACGCCCTATTTCCCAACATGACCGTCGCCGGCAATGTCGGTTTCGGGCTGCGCGTCGCCGGCAAGCCGGCGGCGGAGATCAGGTCCCGGGTCGACGAGATGCTCGCGATGATCAAATTGCCGGAGCTCGCCGCGCGTTACCCCTACCAACTATCGGGCGGTCAGCAACAGCGCGTTTCACTCGCGCGCGCGCTGGCGTCGAGCCCGCAAATCCTGCTGCTCGATGAGCCGCTCTCCGCGCTCGACGCGCGCATCCGCCTGTCGCTGCGCGAGGAAATCCGCACGCTGCAACGCAAGCTCGGCATCACGACCATCTTCGTCACCCACGATCAGGAAGAGGCGCTCTCGATGTCGGACCGCGTCGTCGTGATGAATGACGGCGCGGTCGAGCAAATCGGGACTCCGAGCGAAATCTACAATGCGCCGCGGACGCGCTTCGTCGCCTCGTTCGTCGGCACGCTCAATCTGCTCGACGGCCGAATCGTCGATACTTCCTCCGGCTTGGTTGAAATCGATGGCCAGCGCGTCGCGACGCGGCGCGATCTCAACGGCGCCAAGGCCGGCGACGTCCGCGCGATGGCGCTGCGGCCCGAGGCGTTGCGGCTCGGCGCCGGCGGCGACGACCGCAATACGCTCAAGGGCGTCATCGAAGAGGTCGCCTTTCTCGGCGCCGTGGTCCGTCTGCGCGTGCGCCTCGCGCAAACGGCCGTCATCGTCGACACCTTCAACAGCGGGTCGGGCGAGCTGCCGGCCAGGGGACAATCCGTCGCGATCAATTTCAGCTGCGACGATCTGATCGTCCTGGAGGCCGTATGAACCGATAAGACACGCTGCGGTTATAGTGAATCGCCATCGGTCGTCATCGCGAGCGAAGCGTGGCGATCCAGACTAAGCCGCCACCGACGCAGAGCCGAAGTCTGGATCGCTTTGCGTCACTAAATCGCAGCCGAGAAACTGTCGGCGCGCGCCGTCCCCCAGAGCTTGCGCAACGATTCATCGCGTGCGCCCGAAAGTAATTCACGCGGCTCGACCGTCGGATAGAGTTCGGCGAAGGTCATGACCTCGCGCGCGTTCACGCGGCGAGAGAAATGTATGGGACGAAAATCCTGGGGATGGTCGAGCCCCGCCGCGGCGGTCAGTTCCGCGAGCGCCTGCAACATCGAGCGATGGAAATTGCGGACGCGTTCGGTCTTGTCCTCGACGACGAGAGCGCGAGAGCGGGTCTTGTCCTGCGTCGCGACACCGGTCGGACAACGGTCGGTGTGGCAGCTCAACGACTGGATGCAGCCGAGCGAGAACATGAAGCCGCGCGCCGAATTGCACCAATCGGCGCCGAGCGCCATGGCGCAAGCCATGTCGAATGAGTTTGCGATCTTGCCGGAGACGCCGATGCGGATGGAATCGCGCAAGCCGGCGCCGACGAGCGCGTTGCGTACGAAGACGAGGCCCTCGCGCATCGGCATGCCCAGGTGATCGGAGAATTCCAGCGGCGCCGCGCCGGTGCCGCCCTCCTTGCCGTCGACCACGATGAAATCGGGGCGAATGTTCGTCTCCAGCATCGCCTTGCAAATCGCGAGGAATTCCCAGGGGTGGCCGACGCAGAGCTTAAACCCGACCGGTTTGCCGCCCGATAGATCGCGCAGTCGCGCGATGAAATTCATCAACTCGATCGGCGTCGAGAACGCGCTGTGGCGCGCCGGCGACAGGCAATCCCTGCCGACTTCGACGCCACGAATGGCGGCGATCTCCGCCGTGACCTTGGCGCCCGGCAACACGCCGCCGTGGCCGGGCTTGGCGCCCTGGCTGAGCTTGATTTCGATCATCTTGATCTGCTTGTTGGCGGCTGCCGTGGCGAACTTGTCGGGGTCGAAGCCGCCGTCGGCTCGACGACACCCGAAATAGCCGGAGCCGATTTCCCAAATGATGTCGCCGCCGCCTTCGCGATGATAAGGGCTGTAGCCGCCCTCTCCCGTGTCGTGCGCGAAGCCGCCGAGCGCCGCGCCCTTGTTCAGCGCGCGAATGGCGTTGGCGCTCAGCGAGCCGAAACTCATCGCGGATATATTGAACACCGAAATCGAATACGGTCGCGCGCAAGCGGGACCGCCGACCTTGATGCGAAACGGCTCGGTCGCGACGTCTTTCGGCGCGATCGAATGGCGCAGCCACTCGTAGCCCTGGGCGTAGACGTCGAGTTGCGTACCGAACGGCCGCTTGTCCAACGCCATTTTGGCGCGTTGATAGACGATGGCGCGCTGATTGCGCGAGAACGGCAGTCCGTCGGTCTCGCTCTCGAAGAAATATTGCCGCATCTCCGGCCGCAGATCCTCGAGCAGGAAGCGCAGGTGCGCGGAGATCGGATAGTTGCGCAGGACCGCGTGGCGCTTCTGCACGAGATCGCGGATTCCGAGCAGCGTCAGGGCTCCGAACACAGCGACGCCGATGAACAGCGGCGCGTCCCAACCAGACCGCATCGATGCGCCGAGCGGCGCCGCGAATGCCAAAGTGAGAAGGAACGACAGCGTCAGGGCCACGAATCGGGGCGAAAAGGCCAGGGCCAGAGCGCGCAATCGTCTTCTCCATAAAACCCGTTAGTGTAGTCGGCGTCGGCGACGCGCGCATGACGGCGGCGAAGCTCGCACATTCTGGTTTGGCCGCGAAGCCCGCCGTCGGTAGCTACGTGGCGCCCGCGATCCGCCGCGACCATGACGCGCGATACGCCTCCAGGCCGGCAATCTCGGCCGGCGCAATCGCCAGTCCTCCCGGCGCGACGCCGCCCTTAGGCGGCCAGTGCGCCAGCAATGCGGCGCCGCGGGCCGCGCCCGCCGCGTCGCTGCCGGCGAAGACGCGCTGCCCCGGCCTCAGGGCCGCAAGCAACGGGCCGAACGCCGGATTGGCGACGAAACCGCCTTCGACAATCAGATCGCCCACACCGGCGCCGAGCCGCGTCAGCATGAGGTCGGTCATCAGCGCGACGTAGAGCGTCGCGAGCGCCGGGCGATCGGAATCGACGAAGTCGCCGAGAATCTCGCCCTTCCGGTTCGAAAATGGGCCGCCTTGAGGCGCGAAGCACGGCAGCGCCATGGCGCCGCCGGCGACGATGCGCGAGAGCGCGGCGCCGTCGAGGTCGCCGTGCGCTTGCGCGGTGAGGACTGCATATTCGCGCCCGCCCATGAACCGCGCGCAGGCTGTCGGCCGGCCCTCGACGTCGACATTGGCGAGCGTGTCGTCTTCGGCTTTCAGCCCTTCGACGCCAAGCCCGACCGACATCAGAATGACCCAGGTGCCGGTCGAGACGATGGTGAACGGCGGCGGCCGGAACGCAAGGTGCGGCAGCAGCGACGCATTCGAATCATGGACCCCGTTGAGGACGCGCGTTCTCGGATCGAGCCCCGTCGCCACGGCGACGTCCGACTTGATCGCGCCCACGCTCTCCCAGGCGGGACGCATCGGCGCGGTCAGGCGCGTCAGGTCGAGCGCCGCGACGAGAGTGGAATATCGCCCCGCCAGCGGCTCCCACAGCTCGGTGTGGGCGCCCAGCATCGTAACTTCCGCAGCGGCGATCCCGCTCAACCGCCACGCCCAATATTGCGGATAGGTCAGATAGTGAGTGGCCCGCGCGAAGGCGTCAGGAAATCGGGCTTGTTGCCATGCGATCTGCTTGCCGAGGTTGAGCCCGCCCGGCAGTTTCGGCGACAGGGTCAGCGCATAGGGCGGCCGCAACGGCGCATAGGACGGCTCGATTTCGTCCAGCGGGTATTCATAGTCCAGCACCGGCAGGACCAACCCGGCCTCGTCGATCAGGGCGCCGGCGCAGCCGTGCGTCGTCGTCACGACCGCCTCGACGAAGTGCGCCTCGTTGGCCTCGCGCAGGGCGTCAACCAAAAACAACCAGATGGCGTCGACGTCGGCGTGTGGATATGGCGGCCCGGAGCGAACGCGATTGGGCGTCGAGCGTTCCCTTAGAATCGTCCCGTCCGGCGCGAACAACGCCAGTTTGACGTTGGTCTTGCCGATATCGAGGACGGCGACGGCGCCGCTCATGCGCGCATTCTCCCTGGAACCGGCTAAAGCACGTCGCCGCTATTTGAATCACTCTCAGCCTTCATTGCGAGCGACAGCGAAGCAATGACGGCCGAGCTGATTTCACTTGGGCGTCGCATGCTTCAGTCCAAATGAAACATTTCGTCGAGCGCGACAGCCACCGGCGAGCCGTCTGGATGGGTTCGCATGATGTCCTTCATATGATCCCACCAGCGGCGCATGACGGGTTGGGCGACGAGCGCGTCCATCGTGTGATCGTCGCGCCGTTCGAGATAGGCGAAGAGCACGTCCGTCTCGGCGTCGAGATGGATCGAGTAGTTCGAAACGCCGGCGCGCCGCAGCAGCGCCGCGAGCTCCGGCCAGATCGCGTCGTGCCGCTCGCGGTATTCGGCCGCGCGGCCGGGATTGAGGAACATCTTGAACGCGTAGCGTTGCATTGCATCCGTCCGGCGAGCGGCCGGCCCCGCGCTCGCGCGCCAGAGCCGGCCGATCGGTCTACAGCAGTCAGAAATCGAAGTTGTTGATATTGGACTTGTCGAAGATATACGGCGCCCCCAGCAGAATTTCGCTGCCGTTGACGACATTGAGCTTGCCCAGCTTGCCCGCCTCGACCGAGGTCGCGCCCGGCTTCAGCTTGCCGTCGACGTCGGCTCGCATGGCGTAAACTGCGGCATAACCGAGGTCGACGGGGTTCCACAACACCACCGATTTGACGCAGTCGGTCTTGACATAGGGCTTCATTGCATTTGGCGTCGCGAGCCCGACCACGGCGACCTTGCCGCACAGGCCCGCCTTCGTGACCGCTTCGGCCGAAGCCGGCGTCGCCACCGAGGTCATCCCGAACAGTCCCGACAGCTTGTCGCCGTACTTGTTGATCAGGGTGGTCGCCTGATTGAACGACATGACATTGTCTTCCTGCGCCTCGACCGTCTCCAGCCATTTCATCTTCGGATGGCACTTGGCGGCATAGGCCGACATCTCCGCGATCCAGCGCGCCTGGTTCGGCGTCGTGAAGGTGCTGGTCACGATCGCGAAGCTCTTGTCTTCACCGATTTCCTTGGCCATCGAGTCCATCATGGCCTTGGCGATGCCGTTGAACTCGGCCTGATTGATGAACCATTCGCGGGCGTCGGGCGTCGAGTTGGCGTCGTAGCCGACGACGTGGATGCCCTTCGACAGCGCCTTCTTCAGAACAGGCGCGATCGCCACGGGATCGTTGGCGGCGAACAATATGCCATCGACGCCGCGCGTGATGTAATTGTCGATGAACTTGATCTGCTCGTCGATCTTGGCTTCGGTCGGGCCGTCCGTGGTCACCGCGACGTTGCCGAGTTCCTTCGCGGCGTCCTGCATGCCCTTCGAGGTCGCGTTGAAATAGCCGATGCCGATCAATTTGGGGACATCGACGAGGGTGATCGGTTTGCCCGCCTTGTCCGGCGCGCCGGTCGCCTGACCGCCGTCGTAGGGCTTGGCGGCGGCCGCCGGCGCCGGCCCGGTCCCGCAAGCAAGCGGGTTCACCGCCTGATCGTCCGCGCCGTCCCAACGATCGCCGGCGCGAGCGCCTGCGGTCGCCAGCGTCATGGCGAGAATCGCCGACGCCACAGTCGTCATCAGTTTCGCGTTCATTCTATTTCCTCCCTGACACACCGCTTTTGCGGCAACGACTCCATCAGCCGCCGTATTCCCGGCGTCTTTGGAGAGAACTTGCGATGAGAGTCGAGGCGATCAGCACGGCGCCGATGACGACGATGGTGGCGTCGCCCTTGACGCCGGTCAGCGCCAGTCCGTTTTTCAGCAGCTGGATCATCGCGAGCCCGATCACGGTGCCCCAGATCGTGCCGGACCCGCCAAAAATACTGGTCCCGCCGAGCACGACCGCGGCGATGACGTCGAGTTCGTAGCCGGTGCCCATGTCGGAGCGCGTCGTCGTCACTCGCGAGACCAGCACATAGGCGGAGACGCCCGCCATCAGTCCCGACAGAGTGTAGACGGCGAGCTTGATGCGATCGACCGGCAGACCGGAAAAGCGAGCCGCCGTTTCATTCGCCCCGATGGCGTAGAGCGCGCGCCCGAACGTTGTCCGGTCGAGCGCGACGCCGGCGACGACGATCGCGACAAAGAGTATCCACAATTGCGTCGGCACCCCGAGCCATTGGCCCTGGCCGACGAAGAAGAACCATTCGGGATACCCTCGCACCGAATGCGCCTGGCTGATCCCCTCGGCCAACCCGCGATACAGAGCGAGCGTCGCGATCGTCATGATCAGCGGCGGCACTTTTACCCGCGTGATCAAGAGGCCATTGACGAAGCCCGCCAATGCGCCGACGGCGATGGCGAAGACGATCGCCAGCGGCAGGGGAAAGCCGAAGATCTTCCAGGAGTAGCCCAATGCTATCGCGCAGAGCCCGACGATCGAGCCGACTGACAGGTCGATGCCCCCGGTAATGATCACGAAGGTCATCGGCAAGGCGATGAGCCCGACTTCAGTCATCAGCCGGCCCTGGTTGAGCAGGTTGTCGATCGTCAGGAAGCGCTCGTTGAACCCGCCCAGGACGGCCAGCGCGACGATGAGAATTGCGGCCAGCAGCGTCTCGTGGCGGGCTAACCAACGCGGCGCGCCGCGGCTGATATTTTGCGCCAGAGCCGTCATCGCGCCTATCCTCCGGCCATGCGACGCTGACGTCGCAAGATGTCGGCGACGACGGTGGCCAGGATCAAAATGCCCTGAAGCGCGTGGATCCAATAGGGCGAGACGTTGATGAAGACGAGCGCGCTGGCGATCTCGGCGATCAGGATCGCCGCCAACGTCGAGCCGATCACGGTGCCGACGCCGCCGAGAATGCTGACGCCGCCGACGACCGCGGCGGTGATGATCGTCAATTCGAGACCCGTCGGCGTGGTCGACTGAATGACCCTCAGCTGCGTCGCGAACAGGAGAGCCGCGATCGAGGCGAAGAACCCGTGCAGCGCGAAGACCATCACGATGGTGCGACGCGGCGATACGCCGCAAAGGCGGGCGGCCTCGGCATTGCCGCCGGTCGCGTAGATGGCCCGGCCGCTGGCGGAGTAGCGCATCCACAGCGCCGCCAAAACGGTTGCGACCGCCATGATCAGGACCGGCATCGGCAGGATATTGAACAACTCGATATCCGCGAGATGGAAGCTCTGGGGCAGATCGGTGATCCATCGTCCTCCGGTGACGCTGATCAATCCGCCCTTGAGGATCGACAACATGCCGAGCGTCACCACGATCGCGGGAATGCGCAGGTAAGCGACGATGACGCCCTGAAGCGCCATCACGGCGATTCCGACGACCACCGGCGCCAGCCAGGCCACGGCGATCGGCGCCCCGGCGACCGCCAGCCACCCGCTGATCGTCGCCAGCACGCCGATCAGCGCGCCGACGGAAATGTCGATGTTGCCGGAGATGATGACCATCGACATGCCGACCGCCGCGACGCCGATATAGGCGTTGCCGAGCAGAATATCCGAGAGATTGCGCGTCGCCAGGAAGCGCGGATTGACCACGCCGACAACGACGGCCAAGGCGATGACGGCGATCGCCAGCAGCGCCTCCTGCGAAGCGATACGGCGCAAGAGGCTGGTCCTTGCGACCTGTGGGCGCAGCAGCGCGATCGCGGTCATGCCGCCCTCCCCGCTTCGCCAGCTTCGCCCATCATCGCAGCGCCGACCGCCTCGGGCGTCGCATGCGCGCGGTCGAATTCGGCGACGAGGCGGCCCTCGCGCATGACCAGCACGCGGTCGCTCATACCCAGCACCTCCGGCAATTCGCTCGAAATCATCAGGATCGCCAAACCTTTGCCGGCGAGTTCCCCCATCAGGCGATGAATCTCCGCCTTGGCGCCGACGTCGATGCCGCGCGTCGGTTCGTCGAGGATGAGCAATCTGGGATTGTTGGCGAGCCACTTGCCGAGAACGATCTTCTGCTGATTGCCGCCGGAAAGACGTCCCGCGATTTGCTCGAGCGAACTCGTCTTGACGCTGAACCGGGCCACTCCCTCTTCCGCCATGCGGCGCTCGGCGGCGCGATCGATGAAACCGGCGTGCGCGAGGCTGGACAGCGCGGCGAGAGAAAAGTTGTGCAGCACGCTCATGGCCCGCACGAGGCCCTGGGAGCCGCGATCTTCGGGAACGTAGGCGATGCCGAGGGCGCGCGCCCGGCCCGGGGAATTGATCTCCACCCTAGAGCCCGCAATACGAATCTCGCCGGACTGCGCGGGCGTGACCCCGAACAACGTTTGCGCCAATTCGCTGCGTCCCGAGCCGACGAGGCCGGCGAGCCCGACGATCTCACCGGCGCGGACGTTCAAACTGACGCCCTTCGTCGCCGGGCGGCGGACGAGATCGCGCACCTCGAGAATCGGCTCGCCGATCGGCACAGAGATTTTCGGAAACAGACTGTCGATCTTGCGCCCGACCATCATCTGGACGAGTTCGCCGGAATTGGTCTGCGCGACGCGCCGCGTGCCGACCTGGACGCCGTCGCGCAACACCGTCACACGGTCGGCGATGGCAAAGATCTCGTCCATGCGATGACTGATATAGATGATGCCGACCCCACGCGATTTGAGCAGGCGGACGATCGCGAAGAGACGCGTCACATCGTGCTCGGTCAGCGCCGCCGTCGGCTCGTCCATGATGAGGAGGCGCGCGTTCTGCGACAGCGCGCGCAGGATTTCGACGCGCTGGCGATTGCCGACCGTCAGCGTGCCGACGATCCTGTCGGCCGCAAGGTCGTGGATCTCGAGCGAGGCAAGCAGTTCCTCGGCCTTCGAGCGCATCGCGCGCCAATCGAGCCTTCCCAACGCCGCACGCGGCGCATGCCCCATAAAAATGTTTTCCGCGACCGTCAATTCGGGAAAGAGAAGCAACTCCTGATAGATCGTCGCCACGCCGGCGCGGCGGGCGTCGCCAGGGAGGTGGAACTCCATGGGCTTGCCATCGACGACAATCGCGCCCCGATCGGGCCGGTAGACCCCTGAAATAATCTTGATCAACGTCGACTTGCCCGCCCCGTTCTCACCGAGCAGCGCGTGGACCTCGCCCGGCGCCACGTCGAACGACACGTCGGACAACGCGCGCACGCCCGGAAACGATTTCTCGATATCGCGCACCTCCAACAGCGCCGGACGCGCTTGACGGCCCTTCGCCGTCGCGTCTTCCGGATCTGGGATGGCCGCGGCGCGGGTCATGCGGCCGCCGTCGAACGCTCGACACGCTCGGCGATCAGCGTGCGCACGCCCGCTTCGGCGAGCATCTCGAGCGCAGCCGCAGGCGCGTCGCTATCGGTGATCAGCGTGTCGATGCGCGACAGGGGACAGACGACGAGACTGCCGCGCGCGACGAATTTAGAACTGTCGGCGAGCACGATGAGCTTTTCCGCCCGCTTGAGCAGCTTGGTCTCCGCGCGGGCGATGAGCGGATCGCCCTCGATGACGCCGAGCGGTCCGATGGAAATCGCGCTCATGAACATCCGGCTCGCCGAATAATGTTGGATCGCGTCCTCTTCGAACGGCGAAACAATCAACTTTTGCTCGCGATAGACCTCGCCGCCAGGCAACGCGACGCGGCACTGGCTGCCATGGATCAACGCCTCGGCGAGCGGATAGGAATTGGTCAGCACCTTGAGGCGGCGCTCGCGCAGGAAGGCGCCCATCTCGAACGTGGTGGAGCCGCCGTTGACGATGATCGCCTCGCCGTCGGCGCATAAATCGACCGCGGCGCGCGCGATCGCGCGCTTGGCTGCGACATTCAGGGTCTGACTGACATCGAAGGAACGCGTCGCCAGCGACGGCGCGTCCGACGCCTGCGACCGGGTGCCGGAGGCCGCCTCGAGACCGCCATGCACGCGCATGGCGACGCCATTTTCCGCCAACCGCGCGAAATCGCGCCGGACCGAGGCCTCCGACGCGCCGGTTGCGCGGCAAACGTCGGCGACCCGCACGAGGCCGCTTTCGCGCAGCATCGCCTTTATCACCTGCCAGCGCTCGCGCTCGTGCACCGGGTACCTCCCTCTTGTTAGCAGAAACTTTTCATGGACCGGCATGAGCGTCAATGTGTTTCTTTCACAATCGATCAATACCGCAACGCATCAATCATATTGCATCGCAACGGCGAGTGAACGTGATTGACCGTGATCGAACGTCGACCTATGGTCCCGGGCATCAAGGGATCCGGGAGGAGCATTTCCATGACAAGGCCGGTGGCACAGCCCCTTCGCAATCTCTGGGACGACGCCCACGCGGCGACCCTCGATGAACCCGGCAAATTGCTCTATCGCTCCAACCTGCTCGGCAGCGACCTGCGCATCACCAATTTCGGCGGCGGCAATACTTCGGCCAAGGTCGTCATGCCGGACCCGCTCACCAAGCAGCCGGTCACCGTGCTCTGGGTGAAGGGCTCGGGCGGCGACATTGGCTCGATGAAACGCGACGGCTTCGCGACGCTCTATCTCGACAAGCTCGAAAGCCTGAAGGGCCTTTACCGCGGCCTCGCGCATGAAGACGAGATGGTGGCGCTGTTCGACCACTGCACCTTCGCTCTCAATCCGCGCGCGACCTCGATCGATACCCCCCTGCACGCTTTCGTCCCGCACGCTCACGTCGATCACGTCCACGCTGATGCGGTGATCGCCGTCGCCGCTTCGCAAAACGCCGAGGAACTGACGCAGCGGATTTTCGGCGGCAAGCTGGGCTTCCTGCCCTGGCAGCGGCCGGGATTCGACCTCGGTCTCAAACTCGGCGAGATGGCCGCGCGCAATCCCGGCCTCATTGGCGTCGTGCTCGGCGGCCACGGCCTCTTCACCTGGGGCGAAACCGCCAAGTCCTGCTACGAGACGACTCTGCACGTCATCAACCAGGCCGCCGAATGGCTCGCCGCCAACGAGAAGCGGCAGGCGTTCGGCGGGGCGCGGATCGAAGCGGCCGAGCCGCCGCGCCGCCGCGCGGTCGCAGCGCGGCTCATGCCGCTCATCCGAGGCAAGATCTCCGCCGCTGAGCGCAAGGTCGGCCATTTCACCGACGCCCCCGAAGTGCTCGAATTCGTCGACTCGCAGTCACTCGACGCGCTTGCGCCGCTTGGCACCTCATGCCCGGACCATTTTCTGCGCACGAAAATTCGCCCGCTCGTGCTGCCCTACGATCCCGCCAGCGACAATCTCGACGCGGTGATCGCGGGTCTCGATGGCACGATCGAAGCCTATCGAGCCGATTATTCCGCCTATTATCAGCGCTGCAAGCGCGCGAACTCGCCGCCGATGCGCGACCCCAACGCGGTGATCTATCTCGTGCCGGGAATCGGCATGTTCTCGTTCGCCAAGGACAAGTCGACCGCCCGCATCGCCAGTGAGTTCTACATCAACGCGATCAACGTCATGCGCGGCGCCTCGGGCGTCAGCGCCTATGTGGGGCTGGCCGAACAGGAGGCCTTCGACATCGAGTACTGGCTGCTCGAGGAAGCAAAGCTGCAGCGCATGCCCAAGCCCCGCTCGCTCGCTGGGCGCATCGCCTATGTCACCGGCGGCGCTGGCGGCATCGGCGGCGCGACGGCGCTGCGCCTCGTCGGCGAGGGCGCCTGCGTCGTGCTCGCCGACATCGACCGCGAGGCGCTCGACGCACGCGTCGCCGAAGTCGCCAAGCGGTTTGGCAAGGACAGCGTCATCGGCCTGCCCCTCGATGTGACCGACGAGGCCGGCGTCACCGCGAGTTTCGCCGACGCCGTCGTCGCCTACGGCGGCCTCGACATCGTCGTCTCCAACGCCGGCATCGCCTCCGCTTCGCCTGTCGAGGACACCAGCCTGGCGCTGTGGCAAAAGAACATCGACGTCCTCGCGACCGGCTATTTTCTCGTCGCGCGCGAAGCGTTCCGCCTGATGATCAAGCAGAAATGCGGCGGCTCGATCGTCTTCGTCGCCTCCAAGAACGGCCTCGCCGCTTCTCCCGGCGCCTCGGCCTATTGCGCGGCGAAAGCGGCCGAGATCCACCTGGCGCGCTGCCTTGCGCTGGAAGGCGCGCCGCACGGAGTGCGCGTCAACACGGTCAATCCCGACGCGGTGCTGCGCGGTTCTAAAATATGGAGCGGCGAGTGGCGGCAGCAGCGCGCGTCGGCCTACAACGTGAGCGAGGACGCGCTCGACGAGGTCTATCGCCAGCGCTCGATGCTCAAGCTCTCGGTGCTGCCCGAGGACATCGCCGAGGGGATCTACTTCTTCGCCTCGGACCACTCGGCCAAGTCGACCGGCAACATCCTCAATGTCGACGCGGGCAATGCGCAATCGTTCACGCGATAGACCACGCTTTCCACCGTCCCTCGCGGAGGCCGCGACGCCATGACGTTCAGCATCGCCGACGACTTCATCGCCGAAAACAATAGCGCCGCCCAGCCCGCGCTCGACGAGGACTATGCCGCGCTCGCCCGACAGCTCACGCGACGCGGCGTCGACATCGAGGCGATCACGCGCGCGACCATGGCCTTCGGCGCCGCGATCCCCACCTGGGGGGTCGGCACGGGCGGCACCCGCTTCGCGCGCTTCCCCGGCCCTGGCGAACCGCGCGGCATCGAGGACAAGATCGACGATTGCGGAACCATCCAGCAGCTCGTGCGCGCGACCCCGCGGATCTCGCCGCACTTTCCGTGGGATCGGACCAGCGACTGGGCGGCTTTGCGCGAATCGGCGGCGGCGCGCGGGCTCGCCTTCGACGCCGTCAACTCCAACACGTTCCAGGACCAGCCCGGCCAGAAGCTTTCCTACAAATTCGGCTCGCTCAGCCACGTCGACCGCGTCGTGCGCGACGAGGCGATCGCGCACAACAAGGAATGCATCACGATCGGCCGCGAGCTCGGCTCGAAGGCGCTGACGGTGTGGATCGGCGACGGATCGAATTTCGCCGGCCAGTCCAATTTGACGCGCGCGTTCGACCGCTACCTCGAATCGATGCAGGAAATCGTCGCCGATCTGCCGCCGGATTGGCGCGTCTTCATCGAGCACAAGCTCTACGAGCCCGCGTTCTATTCCACCGTCATCGCCGATTGGGGCACGAGCTTCGCGGCGGCGTTGGAGTTGGGTCCGCAGGCGCAGTGCCTCGTCGATCTCGGCCATCATGCGCCGACCGTCAACATCGAACAGATCGTCGCGCGGCTGGTGCGCTTCGGCAAACTTGCCGGCTTCCATTTCAACGATTCGAAATACGGCGACGACGATCTCGACGCCGGCTCGATCGACCCGTTCCGGCTGTTCCTCGTCTTCAACGAACTCGTCGACGCGGCGGACCGGAAAGCGGAGCGCTTCGCCCCCGCCTATATGATCGACCAATCGCACAACGTGACTGATCCAATCGAAAGCCTGATGCAGTCGGCGATCGAGTTGCAGCGCGCCTACGCGCAGGCGCTCATCGTCGATCGCGCCGCGCTCGCCGCCGCGCAGGACACCAACGACGCGCTCAGCGCGCATCTCGAACTGAAGCGCGCCTTCGCCACCGATGTCTCGCCGATCCTGGCGATGGCGCGCCTGCGCTCGGGCGGCGCCATCGCGCCGATCGGCGCCTATCGCGCCTCGCGCTATCGCGCCGAGAAGACGCGTGAGAGGCCGGCGGCACTGGGGTCCTCGGCGGGGATTGTGTAGCGGCGCGACGACGTGGCTGGATACGATCCCGCGCTGCGGCTCACCCTTACAGACCGGACACCATGAAATACGCAACCATCTTCGCTCTGCTGCTCGGCGCCACAACGTTGGAGGCCGGCGGCGATGCGGTTGTCCGGATCGGATTGAACGCCGCCGCAACCCCGACGCGCGTCCTCACGATGCTGGCCGGCGCCGCCATACTCTTTTGCTACGGCATGACCCTCAACCTCGCGCCCTCGATTTCGGGCGGTTGATCGGCGCCTATGTCGCGACTTTCTTCGTTGTCGCGCAGATCATCAATCTGCTCGTTTTCCGGACGCCGCCGAGCCTACCGATCATTGTCGGCGGGATGTTCATTCTCACCGGCGGCGCGATCATATCGTTGTGGCAGCGGTAAGATGTCTCAGGCACTTCAGCCGTCCTTGCGAGCAATTGTGTGCGTCAAGTTCAGCAAATCCGCGGATGGCTCTCAAGACGGTGTGACCAATCCTGAAATCTGATATCCTTCGATCGGGCGGCTGGGAGAACCCCAGCGCTAGGGGTCCCCAGAATTCTGGCGGAGGCGGGGCCATGTCGCCGCGAGGCCGAGGAGGCTGGGGTTCAGCGCCCAGGTCTCAAAGCCGCGACGAGATAATCGCTATGACGATATTAGCGAACTGGCTGCGCAGATTTGCCAGTGCCCCGTGTCCTACATCACCTTCGCGGACGACGATCGCTTTTGGCTGAAGGCCAAATATGGCCTTCCACCCGACTTTAATCAGTGTCCACGCGAAATCTCGTTCTGCGCGACGACGATTTGCGGCACAGTCATGATCATGGCGCCCAATCTGCGCGAAGATAACCGTTTTAATCAATACCCAACTGCCGGGAGCCGGTCCTTTAGAGTGCTTTGCATTGAGGTTGAACCGACCCCGCCGTCTTCGCGAGCGAAGCGTGGCGATCCAGACAAGCGCCCGCAACCAAAGTCTGATATTTCTTCTCAACTGTCTTCGCGAGCGAAGCGTGGCGATCCAGACTAAGCCGCCGCCGCAATCCCAAAGTCTGGATGGCTTCGCGTTGCTCGCCAAGACGGCTGAGGCTTGATTCGACCTGAAAACAACGCGCGCTACAGACGCGCCGCGTCAAGGAGTTTGAAGCGGCGCCCATATTGCGTCATCCGGATTCTGAGCGTCGCCGAAGGCGTGCCGTCGCTCCGCTGAAAGGCTGGCAACCCAAGCCGCCATGAAGGCGTCGAGCCGATCGTGTCGGGCTCCGCGCACCGTCGCCTTGAGCCTCGCTTCCAGATCCGGCGACTCCCACCCTGTGCGCGCAGCAACCGCTTTGAGTTGCTCTCGATAGCCCTGATCCGTCGACTTGTGTGCACACGCCGGCAGCAATGCGCGGACGATGGCGAACGGATAGACCTCGATCACCTCGGCCGTGAAACGGGTTCTCAACTGTGCGAAAAGCTCGAATCCGAAGAGCATCCAAATTTTGTTGGCATAGGGAAAAGTCGCTGCGCGTCGGCCAGAGCCCAAATGATTGGCGCACTTCTCCGTGATGCCCGCCCATTCGTTGCTCGCGGGCGTTCGGAAAGAGGACAGGCCGCGAGATGCGAGTGATTCCTCCGACGCCCTTTTGCCTATTGCCGGCGGGGCGGCGGGAGCATCGATGGCGATGCGCGCCACGTGTCCCACTTCGTCCGCAATGCGTCGGATTGCGCTCACGACGCCAGAGGCGGCCTTTTGAAAAGGATCCAACGTTGTGATTTCGTGGTTGCCGACGCCACGAGGTATGACAGCTTCAATGTGCGTCGGGATGGTCAGCGGCGTCACCGGATCGCCCGCCGACACCACGCAGATCGGCAGTCTTTTGCCTAAGGCACACGCAACATCGATGCCGATGTAGACGGAGGACGAGGGCATCGTATGCACCCGTGAATTTCAGCGAAATGCTCGCCGCTTAAATCCCCGCCCAATCCCCGCCGCCGACCCCCGCCAGCGCCTGCACCCGCGCTTCGTCGCGGGCAAGCTCTCGCGCCGGACCGGAATGCACGATCGCGCCGTTGTCGAGGACATAGGCGTGGTCGGCGATCTCCAGGCTCATGCGCGCGTTCTGTTCGACCAGCAGGATCGATATGCCCTCATCGCGCATCTTCGCCACGATGCGAAAGACCTCGGCGACGACGAGCGGGGCGAGCCCTTGCGAGGGCTCGTCGAGCATCAGCAATCGCGGGTTGAGCATGAGAGCGCGCGCGATCGCCAGCATCTCCTGTTCGCCGCCGGAGAGCTGTCGCCCCCGGTTCCGCCGCCGCTCGGCGAGCCTGGGGAACAGCTGATAGACGCGCGCGATCGTCCACGGCCCGTCGCGATCGAGCGGCGTCTTGAGGTTTTCCTCGACGCTGAGATTGGCGAAGACCCGCCGCCCCTCCGGCACGTAGCCGACGCCCGAGCCAGCGATGCGATAGGTCGGCCAGTGCGTCGTCTCCTTGCCGAAGATCGTGATCTTGCCGTTGCGCGCGGGCGTCAGCCCCATCAGGCTGCGCAGAGTCGTCGTCTTGCCGGCGCCGTTGCGCCCGAGCAACGCGGTGATCTTTCCCTCGGCGACCTCGATGTCGACGCCGTTGAGGATATGGCTCTTGCCATAATAGGTGTGCAGGCCCTCGGCCGTGAGCGCGGCCGTCATGCGGCCTTCCCCAGATAGGCTTGTTGCACCGCCGCGTTGGCCGCGATCTCCTCGGGAGAGCCTTCGGCGAGCAGACTGCCCTGATCGAGAACCGTGATGCGGTCGGCAAGGCCGAACACCACGCGCATGTCGTGCTCGATCAGCACGATGGCCATTTGCCCTCGGCGGTGGAGATCGCGAATGAGCTTGGTGACGGTGTAGGTCTCGTGATCGCCCATGCCGGCCGCCGGCTCGTCGAGCAGCAGCAGGCGCGGTCGCAACGTCAAGGCGACGGCGATCTCGGCCACGCGTTGATCGCCATGCGCGAGTTCGCCAGCCAGACGATCGACCTTGCCCGCCAATCCCGCGAGCTCGATAATTTCCTCGATCCGGCGGCGGATCGCCGCTCTCTCGGCGCGGCTGATCCAGGGCCGCAGGCGATAGCCGGCGGCGATTTCGGCGCCGATCTGCAAATTCTCGTAGACTGAGAGCTCGGGAAAAATCTCGGTGATCTGAAAAGTTCGCGCCATGCCGGCGGCGACGCGCCGATGCGCCGGCGTCGTCGTGATGTCCCGCCCCTCGAAGACGATCCTGCCCGTGCTCGGCGGAAAGAAGCCGCTGATCAAATTGAAGAAGGTCGTCTTTCCCGCACCGTTGGGCCCGATGATCGCCCGCAATTCTCCTCTCGCGACGGTAAGCGAAACGTCCTTGACCGCCACCAGACTGCCGAAACGCTTGCCGACGTTGGCGACCTCCAGGACCATGGCGCGCGGCTGCGACGCCGGCCCGCTCTCGATCTTCGCCTCTCGCGACGAACTCATGCTTGGCTCTTGCGTGTGATGAAGCCGAGAAGGCCGCGCGGAAAGAAGAGCACGATGAGGACGAACAGGACGCCGACGCCAGACATCCAATTGACGGTGACGCTGGAGAGGTAATCCTGCAGCACGACGAACACCGCGGCGCCGAGCAGCGGGCCCCAGAAATTGCGCATGCCGCCCATCACGGCCATCATGACGAAGTCGCCGGATTGGCTGTAATGCAGGCCGCGCGGATCGGCGAAATTGTTCAACAGCGCGTAGAGCGCGCCGGCGAAACCCATGAAGAAGCAGGACAGCGTGAACGCGAGCCAGATGTGGCGCTCGACCGGAAGACCGAGAAATCGTGCGCGACGCTCGTTCTCCCGGATGGCGACCAATGTGCGCCCGAACGGCGAACGCAGGATGAAGCCCATGATCGCGACGATCACGGCGAAACTGACGAGCACAAAATAATAGAAGGCCTGGGAATTCGAGAGAATGTCGATCTTGAACAGACCGAAGTCGAGCGGTTGGCGCGAGAATCCGCGCAGGCCGTCGTCGCCGCCGGTCAGCGAGCTCCATTGGAACGCGATATAGTAAAAGACCTGGCCGATCGCGATCGTCACCATCGCGAAATAGACGCCGCGCTTGCGCGCGATGACCCATCCGAGAGCGGAGCCGACGAGGCCGCCGAGCAGCATGCCGCAGACGAGCGCCAACGGCGTGCTGGGAGCGAGGAATTTCAAGGCGAGGCCCGCGCCATAGGCGCCGAGGCCGAAATACGCGGCATGGCCGAACGACAGCACCCCGGTGAATCCCAGCAGAAAGTTCACCGACATCGCGGCGAGCGCCAGCACCAGCACCCGCGTGCCGAGGGCGGTGTAGCCGCCGAGCGGCGGCATCCAATAGGGAGCCAGCGCCAATAGCGCCCAGATGGCCGAATGGGACCGCCAGTTTTCGCAACGAGGCCGCGCTTGTCACGTCATCATGCCCTCTTCACCCAGCAAGCCGCGCGGGCGCACCAGCAGGATGATCGCCATCAGGACGTACATGACCGCCTCGCTCGCAGCCGGCACGAATACCGCGGTCACGCCGGACGCCACACCGATCAACAAGCCGCCGATCAAGGTTCCCGTCAGGCTGCCGACGCCGCCGATGATGATGGCGATGAAGCTCGGCATCAGCAGGCCGGTTCCCATGGTCGGCTCCAGGCCGAGTTGGCCGGCCGCCAGCGCGCCGGCGAGTCCGGCGAGGTAGATGCCGCCAGCAAAGTTGAGCGACCGCAGCATCCGCACGTTGACGCCCATGGCCGCCACCGTCTCGAGGTCGAGCGTGGCTGCGCGAATGCGAATGCCGAGACGCGTGTAGCGCAGTAGCGCGAAGATCAGCGCCACCGCGACCGTGACCGTCGCCACCATGAAGAGACGATAGCCGGTGATGAAGAAGAATTCGTGGCTCAGCGGACGGGCGAGAACGGTCGGAATCGTCACCGGCTTGCCCTGCGCGCCCCAGATGAAGCGCGTGCCGTCTTCGATGATGAACGCCAGCCCGAATGTCATGAGCAGGCTGTAGAGCGGATCGCGCCCGTAGAGCGGACGGATCAGGACCCCCTCGACGACGAAGCCGATGACCGCCGTGAGCACCGGCGCGATCAGCAGCGCGCCCCAGAAGCCGACATAGGGCGTGATCGTGTACGCGATGTATCCGCCGATGACGAGAAATCCGCCGTGGGCAAAATTGATCACGTTGCTCAAATTGAGGATCAGCGACAGGCCGAGCGCCATCAGCGCGTAGAACGCGCCGATGATCAGGCCGTTGGTGACGTTGAAGAGCAGAAGCTGCGTCATCGCGGCCTAGGCCGGCCAATGGATCGTACACCCCGTCTCGTTTTCGGCAGGCGCCGTCTCGTCGCCGGCGATCACGTGGTCGACGCGGAAGAGGTCCTCAGGGTCGCTGACGCCATGCGATTGCGCCTCGCCGACGAAGGCCGAGGTCATCAACTGGTGATCGCCGGCGCGATAGTAGCACTTGTTCGGCTGCAACTTGATTTCGGGAGGCAATTCAAAATTGCCGAGGGCACTGGCGAGCACCACTGAATCCAGTGTCTTCTGCTGATTTGCGACTCCGGCGAGCGTATGTACCGAGGTATAGCCGAACCAATGGCGCGCGGTGGGAACCTTGCCGCCGTTGACCTTGCGGATGTCGGCGACGAATTTGTCGAGGCCTGGAACGCCGGGTTGTTTCCAGTACCATTCGAACATCCAGATCCCGATGCGCGCTTCCGGCGGCATCGCCTCGAGCGACTCGAGCTCCTGCTGAAGGCCCGCGACGTGAATTTGTTGATTGAGGCCGAACTGCACGATCTGCTTGAGACAGTTCACCATGTCGGAGCCTTGCGGCAGCACCAGGATGACGTCGGGATTGGCAGCCTGCGCCTTGATGAGATAGGCGGAGAAATCCGTGGTGCCGAGCGGCGTGAGTTCGTTGCCGGTCACCGTGCCGCCGAGCTTCGCGAGATCGGCCGCCGCCGCCTTCTCCAGCGTGTGTCCGAAGGCGTAGTCGGGCGTGATGAAATGCCATTTCTTGCCGTATTGCTTGAACAACAGGCCGCAGACCGAATTCGCCTCCATGCTGGTCGTGTTGCAAACGCGATAGACGTTCCATTTGCAATCGGCGCCGGTGATCGAGTCGGTGTGGCCGCCCGAAACGATGTGGAGAATCTTCTTCTCGTTGCTGACTTGCGCGATCGCTTGTGCAATTCCCGAATTGACGTCGCCGATCAGGAACGACACCTGATCGCGGTCGATCAACTTGCGGGCTTTCTGAACGCCGGTGCCGACATCGTTGGCGGAATCCTCGACGAGCAGTTCGATCGGCCGCCCGAGGATGCCCCCGGCGGCGTTGATCTGGGCGACCGCGAGCTTGGCGCCCATCACTTCGTTTTGCGCCACCGCCGCATACACGCCTGTCAGCGGATCGACCATGCCGATCTTGATCGGCGTTTCCGCGCGCGCCGCGATGACGAAAGGAGATGCGACTCCGAAACCGCCGAGCGCCGCAGCGCCCTTGAGAACCGAACGGCGGTCCAGTCGACCAGACGAAAACGGCGACGCCATGGAAATTCCTCCCTAAACTCGTTGATCGCGATTTTAGGGCTCCCGCCAACGTTTGAAGATTGGCCCCGCGGCGCCCTCGCGTTGCCCTGATAATGCACATCATCCCCGCGGGAACGCAAGCGCCGCGACGCGCCGGGGGCGATCTTATCGCCCGGCCGCTTCCCGCCGACCGGCGAGCCAGACGCCGCCTAGGTCGAGATCGTCGGAGAGATGCACGAGATCGGCCCGAAGCCCGGGCGCGAGGCGCCCTACTCGATGATCGAGCCGTAACAAACGCGCTGGCGTGGATGTCGCCATGCATAGTGCGTCGGCGAGCGGCAGGCCGAGCACCTTGACGACGTAGCGCACGGCATCGAGCATCGTGATCGCGGCGCCGGCGAGCGCGCCGTCCTCGGCAAGGAGCCGTGTCCCCGTCCGCGTCATGCGCCGCCCTTGCAATTCGAACACCGGCGGGCCGCCGGCCGCGGGCGGCATGGCGTCCGAGACAAGCGCGATGCCCCCTGCCCCCTTGGCCTTGAAGGCGGCGCGCATCGCCACGTCGTGCACGTGATTGCCGTCGGCGATGAGGCCGCAAACGACATGGGGATCGGCGAGCGCGGCGCCGACCAGACCGGGCGCGCGCGACCCGAGTTGGCTCATCGCGTTGAAGAGATGCGTCACCGCGCTTGCGCCGGCGACGAAAGCCGCCGCGGCTTCCTCGGCGCTCGCATCGGCGTGGCCTAAGCTGACGATCACGCCCGCCGCCGCCAGCCTGGCGATCAGATCGAGGCCGGCGGCGACCGGCGCCAGGGTCACCACCATGGCGCCCGCCTCGGCCGCGATGAGCTGCGACGCGTCCTCTTCGCGCATCGCCCGCATGAATTCGGGCCGATGCACGCCCTTGCGCCGCGGATCGATATAGGGGCCCTCGACATGCACGCCGAACGCGCCGGGCGCGCTTCTGACCCCCTCGCGGGCGGCCTTCAACGCGGCGCTGAGGACTTCGGGCGCGTCGGTGATCACCGTCGGCAGGATGGCGGTCGTTCCCTCACGCCGATGAGCGCCGGCGATCGAAGCTATCGCCTCCGGCGTCGGCGTCGCATTGAACAGCACGCCGCCGCCGCCGTTGACCTGCCAGTCGATGAAGCCAGGCGCCAGAACGCCGCCGCCGAGATCGCATTGCGCGCCGCCGCGCGGACGCTCGCCGACGGCGGCAATCCCCTGAATCACGCCGCGCTCGACGATGAGCGCGCAATCCTCGCGCAGCTCGGCGCCGTCGAACAAGCGGGCCCCGTAGAAGACTTGCAGCGCGCCCGCCCCGCTCATCTCTCGGCCCCTTCGACCGCAGGCAGAACTCCGCCCGCCAATAGGATGGCGCCGTCGACGGCGTCGAATAGCGGCCGGCGCAGTGCGGCCTGCGACGAAGCTTCGAGATAGGGCCTGAGCGGCAGGCTCAAGCCGCCGACCAGGGCGACGCGTTCGGCGCCGAGCGCCTGCGCCGCCCGGATGAGGGCGTCGACCGCACGCGCGGCGGCGCGCACGATCTCGAGCGCGATGTCGTCGCCTGCCTCGGCGCGCTCGAAAACCAGCGGCGCAAAGGCCCCGTATCCCGCCGGCTTGGCGGTGATCGCCCATTGGATTGCGACGAGAGGATCGTCGCGAAAGCGCCGCATGATTTCCTGCGTCAGCGGCGATGTCGGCCCGAGGCCTTCGTGCGCGCGCAGTGCGGCGCGAATGGCGTCGGCGCCGACCCGCGCCGCCGAGCCGTCGTCGCCAAGCAGGAATCCGCGTCCGCCGATCACGGTTTCGCGCCCGCGTACGCGCGTGATGGCGGCCGAGCCCGTGCCGGCGATGACCAGCGCGCCATCGGCGCCGCCATGGGCGCCCAGGCACGCGGTCGCCGCGTCGTTGGCCGCGCGCACGCTGGCCATTCCCTCGAAGCGCTGCTGGACTCGTCTGGCGTCCTCGGCGCTCGACAGGCCAGCGAGGCCAAGCCCGAGAGCGAGGCGCGGCAGGTCGGACGTGGCGATCTCAGCCCGCTCGCAAGCCGCTTCGATCTGCGTGCGGACTGTTGCGATCGCGCCGTCGAAATCGACGTAGATGTTGGCCGCCGGTCCCTCGACCTCGGCTAGAAATGCGCCCGTCGCATCGCGGACGCGCGCTCGGCAGCGCGTCGCTCCACCATCGACGCCGAGAAAAAAACGCGGACCGGCTTGCAAATGATTCCCCTAGCGCCCTCTCCGGACCAGCGAGGCCTCGCTCGGCCCGGCGTCCGTCCTATCCCTCGAACAGGCTATCCATTTCGCTCAGGCGCCGCAAATGGACGTCCATGTCGCCAAACGTCATATCGATCATCGTCATGCGTTTGAAGAGGTGGCCGAGTTTGTATTCGTAGGTCATCGCGATGCCGCCGTGCAACTGCGTCGCCTGCTGCCCGACGAAACGGGCGGAGCGACCGATCTGCGCCTTGGCCGCCGAAATAGCCTTGGCCCGCGCGCCGGCATCGTCGTCCGCCACCGTCATCGTCGCCAGCATCATCATGCTGCGCGCCTGTTCGAGCGCCACCACCATATCGGCGGCGCGGTGCTGCAGCGCTTGGAACGAGCCGATGGGCACGCCGAACTGCTTGCGCGTCTTGAGATAGTCGACCGTGATCTCCTGCGCTTCGCTCATCGCCCCGACCGCCTCGGCGCATAGCGCGGCGATCGCCTCGTCGATTGCGCGTTCAATCGTCGGGCCGGCGCCCTCGGGGTCGCCGACGACGTCCTGGGCCTCGACGCGCACGTCCGACAGTGTGATTTCCGCCGCGCGCAGCCCGTCCTGGGTCGCGTAGCCGCGCCGCGCGACGCCGGGGGCCGACGCATCGACGAGGAACAGGCCAAGGCCGCCTCGCTCACGCCGGCCGCCAGCGCTTCGCGCCGACACGACCAGCTTGTGCGCGCTGTCGCCGTGGAGCACGAGACCCTTCTCGCCACTGAGCTTAAATCCGTCGCCGTCCTTGCGCGCGCTTAGACCGACGTCGAAGAGATCCCAACCCGATTGGCGTTCGCTGTGCGCGAATGCGAGGCGCAAGTCGCCCGCGGCGATCCGCGGAACCAACGCGGCGCGCTGCTCGGCGCTCGCGCCCCGCCTGATGAGGGCGCCCGCCAGCACGACGGTCGCGAGATACGGCTCCAAGACGAGCGCGCGCCCGAAGGCCTCCATGATCAGCATGGTCTCGACCGCGCCGCCGCCGAAACCGCCGTCCTCCTCGGCGAAGGGAACGCCGAGCAAGCCGAGCTCCGCGTATTGGCGCCAGAGCTCCTCGCTGAACCCCAACGGCGCCGCCCGAAAGGTCTTGCGGCCTTCGAAGCCGTAGCGATCCTTCATCAGCCGCGCGACGTTGTCCGCGAGCAGCCGCTGTTCCTCGTTGAGATCGAAGTCCATTTGCTAAAGCCCCAGGATCGCCTTGGCGATGATCGAGCGCTGAATCTCGTTCGACCCGCCATAGATCGAAACCTTGCGCGTATTGAAATAGGTCGGCGCGATGGTCGCCGCCCAGTCCGGTCCGATCGCCGGCTCGTTCCATCGCTCGCCGTCCTCGCGCTCCGGCTCGAAAGGCAACGCGTAGGGGCCGACCACGTCCATCAGGAGTTCGGTCGTCGCCTGCTGCAGCTCGGAGCCCTTGATCTTGAGCACGGAGGAGACTGGATTGGGCTTGCCCTTCTCGCCTCGCCGTTCCCCCGCGATCACCCGCATCTGGGTCATTTCCAGCGCCTTCAACTCGACTTCGACGGCGGCGAGCTTCATGCGGAAAATCGGATCGGCCATTTTCGGCTGGTCGCCATAGGTCGGCAGCGCGGCGAGCTGGCGAATGCGGGCGAGGCGGGCCTTCGAGAGCCCGACCCGGGCAATGCCGTTGCGCTCGTTGCCGAGCAGGAATTTGGCGTAGTCCCAGCCCTTGTTTTCCTGCCCGACAAGGTTCTCGAGCGGCACGCGCACGGCGTCGAAGAACACTTCGTTGACTTCATGGCCGCCATCGATCGTCTGGATCGGCCGCACCGTCACCCCCGGCGACTTCATGTCGACGAGGATGAAGGAGATGCCCTCCTGCTTCTTGACGCTCGCGTCGGTGCGCGCGAGCACGAAGATCCAGTCGGCGTGCTGAGCGAGCGTCGTCCAGGTCTTCTGGCCCTCGATCACCCATTCGCCGCCATCGCGTTTGGCCGTGGTGCGCAAGCCCGCCAGGTCCGATCCGGCGCCCGGCTCGGAGAAGCCCTGGCACCACCAGTCGCGCAGATCGACGATACGCGGCAGGAAGCGCTCTTTCTGCGCCGGCGAGCCGAAAGTGTAGATCACCGGTCCGACCATGCTCGTGCCGAAGGCGAGCGATTCCGGCGCGTTGGCCCGCTGCAGCTCGTCGTTGAAGATGAGGAGCTGGATTGGGCTCCAGCCCGTGCCGCCCCACTCGACGGGCCAATGAGGCACGGACCAGCCCTTCGCCGCGAGGATGCGCGTCCAGCGCACCATGTCGTCCTTGCTGGGATGGCGGCCCGCCGCGATCTTGTCGCGAATGGAAGCGGGAAGATTGGCGCGCACGAAGGTGCGAACCTCGTCGCGGAACGCGATCTCCTCGTCGGTGAAGCGCAAATCCATGGCTCGAACCCTCCCACGCGGTCGCTTTGCGCCATAAAGCGACGAACGCTGGCGCACAGTCAACCCTCGGACCGCCCCTCGCGGCGCCGATCAGGCGAGAAACTCGGCGAGCGCCTCCGCGGTCTCTTCGGGCGCCTCCTCGGGCAGAAAATGGCCGGCATCAATGGCGCCGCCGCGCACGTCCGGCGCCCAGCGCCGCCAGATCTCGAGCGGGTCGCCGCCTTGCGCGGGCAGCCCGGCTGCTCCCCATAACGCGAGCACGGGGACGTCGATTCTGCGGCCGGACGCAAGGTCCGCTTCGTCATATCGCCAGTCGAGCGTCGCGCCGGCGCGGTAGTCCTCGCAGCAGGCGTGAACGCGCGCGGCCTCGGCGAAGAAGGCGCGATAATGCGCCAGCGCGCGCGGATCGAAGACGTCGAGCGTCCTCGTCTTGGTCCAGCTCGCCAGCGTATGATCGATATATTCGCGCGCGGCCCCGCCGATGAGCGTCTCGGGCAGTGGCTCGGGTTGGGCGAGAAATTGCCAGTGATAGACGGCCAGCGCGCGGGAGGCGTTCATGCCGCGCCACATCTCCAAGGTCGGCACGACGTCGAGCACCGCCAGCCGGCTCAGGCGAGCGGGATGATCGAGCGCCAAGCGATAGCCGACGCGCGCGCCCCGGTCGTGTCCGACATAGGCGAACCGTTCGTAGCCGAGCCGGGCCATGGCCGCGACGACATCGACCGCCATGATGCGCTTGGTGTAGAGCGCGCCCTCCGCGCTCGACGGCGCGTCCGAGGCGCCGTAGCCGCGCAGATCGAGCGCGACGACAGTGTGCCGCTCCGCCAGCCGCGGCGCGACGTGCAGCCATTCGACGTGAGTTTGCGGAAAGCCGTGAACGAGCACGACCGGCGGTCCGGACCCGCCGACGCGCGCGAAGAGCCTGACCGTGTCGGTCTCCAGCCAACGTTTTGCAAATCCGGGGAAAAGATCAGCGAGTTCGGACATGGGGTCGACTCGAGATTGGGCCGGGGGCGGGTGGCGGGCCGCAGAGAATACGCCGATTTCCCGGCGCGGGGAAATTTGGCGGCGCCGCTGGCCGTCTCAGGCCAGCGTGGGATAGCCGAGCCGGGCGGCCGCACGCTCGAATTCGGCGATCGGGGCATATTCGCTCGCACGAAGGACGAGCGCGCCGGTGAGGCCCAGCGTCGCCAGCGCCGCCGCGAGAGCGGGATCGCCGAGCGCCGCCGTCAGCGCGGCGCGAACCGCCTCGACCGAATCGGGGGGCAGACCGGCGCTGGCGATGAACGGCAAGCCCGGCGCGAGCGCGGTGCGAGCGACAATCCCGACGGCTTCGGTCAGCTCGGCGCGCCCCCGCTGCAGCAGCGCGAAGCTCACGCAATCGATCGCCGCGATGTCGGCGCGGCCCTCGGCGACCGCGCTGAGGCTCGCCGCGTGGGAGCCCGTGACATCGACGGAGGCAAAGAACTTCTCGCCGCCTGCCAGCGGCGCCAGCGCGGCGCGAAACAGGTTCATGCCGCTGTTGCTGTCCGGCCCATTGAGGGCCGCGCGCGCGCCGCGAAACTCAAGCAATTCGCGGCGCGCATCGCCGCGCCGCGCAATGATGAAACTGCGATGACGCGCGCCCTCGCAGCCTTCGAAGCCATAGCACGGCGTCGCGATCAGCGTGACGCGCGGCTTGAGCGCGGTCACATAGGGGTAGCCGCATGTTTGAGCGAAAATGAGCGCCGGATCGCGCCAGACGTCTTGGGGCGCGCGATCGCGGGTCAAGGTTTCCGGCGCCGCCAGCCCGGCTCGCCGCAGGCGGGCGGCGAGCGAAGCCCACAGCGCATCCTGCGCGGCGGCCGTCCAGGCGAAATCGTACATCGGCAGAGCGGCGACGAAAACGGCGTTCATCGGACGGGCTCCCCGTCGGCGGCGCGCCTTCGCTCCACCGTCAGGGGGCGCGATGTCCAGGCAGCGGCAGCAGCGCCGCATCGTGCGGGCGCAAGAAGTAGCGGCGCACTATGTCGAAATACGTGCGGTACACCAAGCCGCCATTGCGCTCGATCAGCGCCGCACGGTTGAGCCGATACCACCGCGGCAATTCATACCACGGCATCGAACCGCGCAGGTGGTGCGCGGCGTGCAGATTGTTGAACAGAAAAAGCAACCCAAGTATCCAGGATCGCTCGACGATGGCGGTGCGCTGTTCGACCGCCGATTCGGCGCGGTGCTCAGCGAAGGAGCGCACCAACGCCAGTCCCGTGCCGGCGTAAGTGAAGCAGAGAAAGTAGGTCCAGAACGGCATGCGGCAGACGCCGAGAACCCAGACGAGCACGACTGCCGCCTCGAGCGCGTGCCGGACGACGATCGAGAGTTCGCGCCGATCGCCGCCCGCGATCGCCTCGAATTCATGCTGCCAGAACCGCGTGATCGCCCATGCCGGCCCAATCGTAATCCGGCCGAGCAGCGTCGCCTGAGCGCGGACGAGAAACGAGCTGAAGCGGCCGAGCGAGCGCCATTGCCCCTCGGTCCAGTAATAGGACTCAGGATCGTCGAGAGGGTCCGTGAGGCGTGTGTCATTGTGATGCTGAAGGTGCGAATGGCGGTAATGCTCGAACGGCAACCAGAGAACGAGCGGCCATTGCCCGATCAGCGTATTGATCCAGCGCCGCCGCGTGGGATGGCCGTGGATGATTTCGTGCTGCAGGCTCAGGTGCCACGCCACGGTCCAGGCCCCGATCGCCGCCAGCGCCCAAAGGGGAATGTGGCGATAAAAGAAGGTCGCCGAGAACCAAAGACAGTAAATGAGCGCCGCAAGGGCCAAACTTGGCCATTCCAGCCCGCGCTTGACGGGCGGAAAATCAATAAGTTCCATTGCCTTACCCCCGATTCGGCAAGAAAATCACGTTGTTTGTCTCGATGCAAGAAGCGGGCCGAGTTTTGTTCCAAATAAAATACTGGCCCTCCCATGCAATTTCTCGTGATCGCGTTTCGCGCGAGGCTTGCGCGCCACCGCGTAGGTCGGCTAGCGCTCCTCGGGCTGGCCGATACGCGGACCCGCGAAGTCATCTGGTGGAGTTAGCGCATTGAAGCCGCTCGCAGGTTTGAAGGTGTTGGAGCTGGCGCGCATTCTCGCCGGACCGTGGGCGGGGCAGACCCTCGCCGACCTTGGGGCCGAGGTCATCAAGGTCGAGCGGCCCGGCGCCGGCGACGATACGCGCGGCTGGGGACCGCCATTCGTGGAAGGGGAAAACGGCGAGCGCCTCGACGCCGCTTATTTTCATTCCTGCAATCGCGGCAAGCGTTCGCTGGCGATCGATTTCGAGCGCCCCGAGGGGCGGGAGATCGTGCGCCGGCTCGCGGCGCGCGCCGACGTGCTGATCGAGAATTTCAAGACAGGCGGCCTCGCCCGATACGGGCTCGACTACGCGAGCCTGAAGGCGCTCAACCCGCGCCTGATCTATTGCTCGATCACCGGGTTCGGCCATGACGGCCCCTACGCGGCGCGCGCCGGCTACGACTTCATCGTCCAGGGCATCGGCGGGGTGATGGATCTGACGGGCGAACCCGGCGGCGAGCCGCAGAAGATCGGCGTCGCCTTCGCCGACATCTTCACCGGCGTCTATGCGGTCGTCGCGATCCAGGCGGCGCTGATCCGCCGCTCGATCACCGGCCTCGGCGGCGAGGTCGACATGGCCTTGCTCGATACGCAGGTGAGCGTCCTCGCCAACCAGGCGCTGAATTTCCTCGTCTCCGGAAAATCGCCCCGACGCCTCGGCAACGCCCATCCGAACATCGTGCCTTACCAGGTCTTCGAGGCGGCGGACGGTCCGCTGATCGTCGCCGCCGGCAACGATCGCCAGACGCGCGATTTCTGCCGCATCCTCGGCCTCGAGGCGCTGGCCGCCGATCCCGCTTACGCCACCAACGCCGAGCGCGTGCGCAATCGCGACAGCTTCGTCGCCGCTCTCGCCGAGGCGGCGCGAACGATGCCCCGCGCGGCGCTGCTCGCAGCGCTCGAAGGCGCGGGCGTGCCCGCCGGCCCGATCAACACAGTCGAGCAAGTCTTCGCCGACCCGCAGGTGAAAGCGCGTGGCTTGCGGCTCGATCTTCCCGCCACCGGAGCGCGCGGGGGCGCCGCGCCCTCGGTCCGCTCGCCGCTCGTCATCGACGGAGAGCCCGCCGCGGCCGACGCCGCGGCGCCGCGCATCGGCGAGCATACGGACGAGGTTCTCGGCGAGTTGGGACTTTCGGCGAGCGAGATCGCTGGCCTGCGCGCTGCGGGCGCTATCGGCTAGCCAGGACCGATCAGGTCGCATGCGCTAGCCCGGAGCTCGCCGATACCTTAAGGATTGCCGCGGGCCCGCCGCCGGTTTGGATCGCTGATGTCTCCATCGCTTGGAACTTTTGATGTCGCTGTCGTCGGCGCCGGCATTTGCGGGCTAGCCCATGCTTTGGCGGCGGCGCGGCGAGGCAAGCGAGTCGTCGTCGTCGATCGTGACGCGCAGTCGAATGGAGCCTCGGTCCGGAACTTTGGTTTCATCACGATCACCGGCCAGCAAGCGGGCGACTGCTGGCGTCGTGCGCGCCGCTCGTGCGATGTTTGGGCGGAGGTCGCGGCGGCGGCCCGCATTCCTGTGCCGCAACGCGGACTTCTCACGATTGCCCGGCGACCCGAAGCGCGCGCCGTTCTCGAGCAGTTTCTGGCGACTGACATGGGCGCCGAATGCCGCTTGGTGGAGCCGAGCGACATCGAGACCTACGGGCAGGGCCTGCGGACGAAATCGTTCGCCGCGGCGCTTTATAGTCCGCACGAGATTCGCGTCGAGTCGCGCGAGGCGATTCCGCGTCTCGCCGCCTATCTCGGCGAGCGCTACGGTGTGACGTATTGGCGGGAGACCGTCGTGCACAGCGCCGCGCCGCCGCGGCTCGAGACCAGCCGCGGGATCATCGAGGCGGAGGCGATCGTCGTATGTCCGGGCGATGACTTCCACACCCTGCACGCCGATCGGATCGCCGCCTACGGCCTGACGCGATGCAAATTGCATATGATGAGGCTCGCCCCTCCCCGCTTCGATCCGCGCCTGCCCGTGGTCATGTCCGATCTCGGCATGATCCGCTATCTCGGTTATTCCGAATTGCCGGCCGCGCGCGCCCTCCAGCGCCGGCTGGAGGCCGAACAAGGCGATCATATCGCCAACGGCGTGCATCTGATCGTCGCGCGCAGCGCCGATGGTTCACTCGTCGTCGGCGACTCCCATCACTACGCGCCGACGCCCGATCCGTTCGCGCCGACCGCCGTCGACGACTTGATCCTCGACGAATACGCGCACGTTTTCGCGGGCGATGCGCCGCCCATCGCCGAGCGCTGGACAGGGACTTACGCCTCGGCGAAGGACCGGCTGATGCTGGTCGACAAACCGTCGGACGCGCTGCGCATCGTCCTCATCACCAGCGGGACCGGCGCCAGCACTTCGTTCGCGATCGCCGAGGAAGTCGTCGCCGATCTTTTCCCCTGACTAAGAGGCTCCGGCTATGAAACATCTGAAGGCGGCCATTTTCGATTGGGCCGGCACCGTCGTCGACTACGGATCGCTCGCCCCGATGGGCGCGTTCGTCGAGACTTTCGCGGAGTTCGGCGTCGAGATCAGCATCGACGAAGCGCGCGGGCCGATGGGCATGGCGAAACGCCCGCACATCGCGGCCCTGACCGCCCTGCCCCGCGTCGCCGAGGCTTGGAAGAGGAAACACGGCCGCGCGCCGACGGACAAGGACGTCGACGCGATCTACGATGTCTTCGTGCCGAAGAACGTTTCGACGGCCGCCGACTACGCCGATGTCATTCCTGGGGTCAGAGAGGTCGTGCAAGCCTTGCGCGCCGCCGGCGTCAGGATCGGCTCCTCGACCGGCTATACCCGCGAAATCATGGCGAGGATCACGCCTCGCGCCGCCGAGCAGGGATTCGCGCCCGACAGTCTCGTTTGCACCGGCGACACCGTCGAGGGCCGGCCCAGCCCGCTGATGTTCTACAAAGGCCTGCTGGACCTTGGCGTCTGGCCGGCGTGGAACGCGATCAAGATCGACGACACCACCGTCGGCGTCGCCGAGGGCGTCAACGCCGGCGCCTGGACGGTCGGGGTCGCCGTCAGCGGCAATTCCTTTGGGCTTTCGCTGGCCGACACGAAGGCTTTAGCGCGGGAAGACTACGCGCGCCGCCGCGCCCAGGCGCAGGACGCTCTCTATGGCGCCGGCGCCCATTACGTCATCGATTCCGTTGCAGACCTCATGCCGGTCGTCGCATTGATCGAGGGACGCCTCGCGCGCGGCGAACGGCCGTAGGAACTCGGTTCTTGCAATGCCGATCGCCCTCCGAGTTCAGCGGGGCGCCGCGGACCGCAGCGGCGCGCGCTCGAGCCCGATCAGCAACACGAGCGTCGTAACGACGAGGACAATCGTCAACGCCGCGCCGGTGAAAATGTCGCCACGATCGGTGAGCCCGAAGATCGTCACGGGCATCGTCACCCAGCCCGGCGGATAGACCATCACGGTCGCGCCGAGTTCGCCCATCGACAGGGCGAAGCTCAGTCCGAAGGCCGCGACGAGATAGGGCGCGACCAAGGGCAAGGTCACATGCAGCAGCCGGTATGCGGGGCGCGCGCCGAGACACGAGGCGACCTCTTCGTAGTCGGGCGCCAGACGCGAAAGCCCGGCCGAGATATTGCCGAACGCGAAAGCCGAAATCAGCACGTAATGCGCGACGACCACGATCGCCGTCGTGCCGTTGAGCAACAGCGGGCGCTGGCTGAACGCGACCAGCAGCCCGAGGCCGACCGACACCGACGGCACCGCGCTGGGGATGAAGAACAGAACTCCAAGCGCCTTGGCCCAAGCGTCGGCCCTCGCGCGCAGCGCAAGGGCGGCCCAAGCCCCGGTGACGAGCGCGAGAAGGCTCGCGACCAGCCCGGTGACGAGGCTGGCGTAAACCGCATCGCGAGCCGCGCCGCCGGCGGCGTCCCGGTAGTGCTCGAGCGTGAACCCCGTCGGGAGAACGCCATTCCATTGTTGCGAGAAGCTCGCCAGCACGATGACCGCCAGCGGCGCGACAAAGATGACGCCGAGGATGAGCGCGGCGAAGGTCCAAATCAGAGCGCGGCCCGAATGCGACCAGACGAGCATCCTAGCCTCCCAGGCGGCGCGCGGCGAATTGATAGAGGGTGAACAGCGTGAGCGACAGCGCGACGTTGACGATCGCGATGGCGCAGGCGGCCTGATAGTTCGCCTCCTGGATCGCCTTGCTGTAAATCAGCAAAGGCAGCGTGATGACGCCCTTCGCGCCGATGAAGAGCACGATGCCGAATTCATTGACTGTGAGCAGCAGGCACAGGCTGCCTCCCGCGACGATCGCCGGCAGCGCCGCCGGCAGAATGACCTGGCGTACGATGCGCAACGGCCGCGCGCCCAGCAAGCTGGCAACTTCGATCTGGCTGCGGTCCACCAGCGAGAACGCCGCCAGCAGAGGGCGCAGCACGAAGGGCGTGTAGACCGTCACCTCGGCGAGGATGACGCCCCAAGCCGAATAGAGAAAATCGACCGGCGGATGATCGAGGCCAAGTCCCTGGGTCAATGCGCCATTGAGGATGCCCGCCGAGCCGTAGAGAAACGTGAAGGCGAGCGTCACCAGGAATGTCGGCAAGGCGATGAATGTATCGATCACCTTGGCGACCAAGTCCGCGCCGGGGAACGGCGCGAAGGCGAGAATCAGCCCGAGCGTGAGGCCGAGGACCACGCACCCGATCGTCGAGGCGAGAGCGATCTCCGCCGTGTTGAACAAGGCGTTGAGGAACGCCCTCGAGTTCAGCACGTCGATCGCGGCGGCGACGTTGAGCGCCCCGGCGTCATCCATGAGCGCGGCGCGCGCGATCAGGATAAGCGGATAAAGGAACAACAGCGCGAGGACGAGGAGCGGCGGCGCGATCCACCAGCCGCCGAAATTGACTTTGGTTGCGCGCGGCGCGACGGCGATCGTGTCAGACACGAACGTCTTCCGCGATGAGGTTCGCGTCCGCCGGAGCGAAAAAGAGATCGAGCCGCTCGCCTCGCGCCGGCGGATTGGGCAGCCTAGTCGCGACGACCCGCAACACGGTCTCGCCAACCTCGGCGACGAGGTGCGTCAATTCGCCCTGCCAGTGAATTTCGCGCAGCACCGCCTTGATTCGATTCGAGCGGTCGGCGTCGCCGGTCAAAGTGAGATTCTGCGGCCGCACGCACAAGAGGCGCCGCACGCCGGAGGGCTGGTCGCGACCCGCCGCCACGAGTTCGGCGTCGCCGGCGCGAACGGTGACGAAGCCGCTCTGCGCGGCTTCTCCCTCGACGACCACCGGCAGCAAATTGGCGCGGCCGAGGAATTCGGCGGCAAACCGATTGGGCGGACGCCGATAGAGCTCGCCCGTGCGGCCGATCGCGCTCAATTCGCCGTCTTTCAGAATTGCGATCCGGTCGGCGAGCGTCAACGCTTCGCTTTGATCGTGGGTGACGTAGAGAATGGTCAGATCAGGCAGATCGACGTGAAGCTTGGCGATCTCCTCGACCATGGATCGTCGAATCTGGGCGTCGAGCGCCGACAGCGGCTCGTCGAGCAGCAACACACGCGGACGAACCGCGAGCGCGCGGGCGATCGCGACGCGCTGCTGCTGACCGCCCGACAATTCGCGTGGGAACCTCTTCGCGTATTGGGGCATGCCGACGATGCGCAGCGACTCCTCGACGCGCTGCATAACGAGGTCCTTCGGCGCACCGCGCGCGTTCAGCCCGAAAGCGACGTTCTCGGAGACGCGCATGTGCGGAAACAGCGCGTAATTCTGGACGACCATCGCAAGGCCGCGCTCATAGGGCGGCAGGTTCGTCACATCGGTTCCGCCGATCAGGATGCGGCCGCTCGCCGGGCGAACGAAGCCGGCGACAGCGCGCAGCGCGGTCGTCTTGCCGGAGCCCGAAGGCCCGATCATGGCGAGGATTTCTCCCGCCGCCACCTCGAGAGTCAGCGGCTTCAGCACGACAGCGCCGCGATACGCGACGCTGACCTGATCGAAAGCGACGTCGGACCCCGCCGTCGTCTTGCCGGCGGTGGCGATTCCCGCAGGGCTGACGACGGCTGAGAAGGTCATGTCAGCTCCCGGTGGCTTCGTGCCAGCGCTTGACGTCGGCCGGCAGCTCCTTGAGGACCTGAGCCCAGTCCGGCGTCCAAATCTTCACGCCTTTCAAGGCATCGTTCAAGCGGGTGAAATTGGCGTCTGACGGTTTGACGTCCTTGCGCACCGGCACGCCGATCGCAACCGAGGAGACCGTTCCCTGCGCCTCTTTGCTCAGCAGAAAGTCGATCAGCTTCTTGCCGTTGTCCCCGTTGGGCGCGCCGGTCACCAGACCAACGTAATAGGGAAGCGGCAGCGCCGAGCGCTCGCCATTCGGACCCGCGGGCCAGAAGACGCGAATGTTCGGATCGTCCGCCATCTGCGACATGTTCATTTGGATGTCGCCGTTGGCGACGTAGAGCTCGCCCTTGTTGACGAGCGCCGTCAGTTTGCCGGTGGAGGCCGACGGGCCGACGTTGTTCGCCTGCAACTTCTTGAGATAATCGAACCCGGCATCCTTGCCGCCGAGCGAATGGATGACCTGGAGCATCACCGCCGTGCCGTCGCCGGCCTGGCCGGGCGTCGAGTACTGGATCTTGCCCTTGAATTTGGGATCGAGCAATTCGTCGTAGGTCGCCGGCGGCGTCTTGAGCGTCGCCGAGTTGTAAATGAAGCTCAGATAGTTGAAGACGAGCGGCTGATAGGAGGCGTCGCCGCCCTCGATCTGGGCCGCGGCTTCGGGCGCGAACTTCTGCAGCAGGCCTTCGGCTTCGGCCCGCTGGATGAAGGGCGGCAAGGTGACGAGAACGTCAGCCTGCGGGTTTGACTTCTCCTTCGCGACGCGCTCGACGATGCCGCCCGAGCCCGCTTCGACATATTGCACCTTGATGCCTGTCGCCTTGGTGAAGGCGTCGAACTGCGTCTCGAACCAGCTACCCTTGCCGTCGTGCAAGCCGTCCGCCGAGTAAATCGTGACGACATCCGAGGCCGCCCATGCGTGCGTCGCAAAAACGGCGGAGACCAGCGCGGCGCCCAACAGCGATTTCATGGATTTATCTCTCCCAACAAATCAGGAAGCAGAGTCCTAGGCCTGTAATACGATAGTCATGTGACGTTGCACTGGAGGGGCGGCAATGCCCCCAAGGCTTTGATAGGACAGCGCTTCGGGCAAGGCCGCGGCAATGTCGCGCCAGCCGGTCGAGTCAATATTCAGGGCAGAACGCCTTCGCGCCGAGCGATTTGGCGCCGTCAGCGCCGGTCGAGCCCAGCGGCGTTTGGCTGTCGGCATCCTGGCTCCCGGAGCCGGCCCGCAAGAGCGGGGGGAAAAATTCGCGCCCCACGAGTTTGCGCATCCCCACGCTTCGCCTCGTAATGACCGAGGCCGCATCCAACGCCATGGCATAAGTGCGCGCTCTGAGATCGTCGGCCAGGGCCTGGCGGTCCTCGATCCGGCTCAGGGTCTCGAACGGAATGGGCTCGCCGACCACAACCGGAAGAGCCGCGCCGATGTTCATCGCGACCTCGTGAAAAATCAGTGACAGACGGAGCGTCGCGCTCACGTGGCTTGCGATCTGAAACAGCCGGCTGTTCTGACCGCCGAACCAGATCGGCACGACGGTCGCTTCCGACCGCTGGACGAGCTGGGCGACGAACGGATGCCATCGCCCATCCACTGCGGGCTGGCGGCCGAGCGCATCGGGCGCGGTCGAGATCGCTCCAGCCGGGAACACGATTATCGCTCCGCCTCGACGGAGCCTCGCCCGCGCGGCGGCGCGCGTCGCGAGATTGATCGCAAGCGCTTCCTCGGTCCCCGAAAAATCCACCGGGAGCACGAATTCGCGCACCTCCGGCGCGCGCATCAAGGCGGAATGAATGAGCACGACGAAGTCGCTGCGAATTTTCTCGACAAGCCAGGAGATGGCGATCCCGTCGAGCACGCCATAAGGATGGTTCGCGACGAAAATGACTGGGCCGCTCTTCGGCGCGCGCTCCAGCGCCGCCGCGTCATAGCGCACGTCGAGCGCCAAGCAGCGCACCGACGCCTGCCAGAAACTCTCGTCGGGGCGTGGATTGCGTTGATTCTCAAGGTAGAGCTTTTTCAGCTTGGGTTGACCGGTCGCGCGCTCGACAAGTCTGATGAAATTGCGCTTGGCGAGCGAATCGCTAGGGGTCGCGTAGCTGAAGGCGTGATCATCCATGAGTCATGGGTACGACGAGTCAATGACTGCTCCATGACGCGGCTGGAAAGCGTCGCATGGCCCCTATCGATGACCGGAATTGGCGGCGCGGCGGAAAATCGCCTCGCAAGCTCTTGACAGGAAAGCATCTCGCCAGGAAATGGGGCCCGCCTCGTCCACTACGTTGGCCGCCGCCCATCGCACGGGTCCTGGGAAGCCTACGCCCCCCGCGCCTTGCCGCTCACCCCTTCGAAGGCGCCCGGCTGCAGCTCGCAATAGAGCACGCGCGCGGGGTCGACCGGGCCGGGCAGGATGATGCGGCCGGTGGGCGCGCGCTTGAAGCCCATGCGCGCATAATAGGGTTCGTCGCCGACGAGAATAGCTAGTTTGGCGCCCGCCGCCTTCGCCGCGTCGAGCGAGCGCGTCACCAGCGCCTCGCCGATGCCCTGGCTGCGAAACACTGGCTCCACGATCAGCGGCCCCAGCAGCAGAGCCGGAGTTGCGCCTATCGAGATCGGGGTCATCGCATTGGCGCCGACCAGCAAGGTGCCGACGCGCGCGACGAAGCTCAACGACAAGTCCGCCGGCGTCGTCTCGCGCAGACGATACGCAGTGCGCGCAAAACGGCCCGGCCCGAACACGCGCTCGTTGAGTCGCAAAATCGCCTCGCCGTCGTCGGGCGTTTCCGGTTCGAGCACAAGCGACAGTTCGGTCATGAGAATTCTAACGGATCGAGGAAGAGCGGAGCGGGCTCTAGCACGGACGCAGCCGCCGGCGGAAGGGCGGCCCGAGCGTTCACCAAAGAGCAACGATCGGTTCCACGCCGAAGATCTCGTCGAGCCGCGCGCGCGTCGCGCGTGTCGCATCCGGCGGCAGAGCGTCACGGGCGAAGAAGCGCGCGGCGACGATCTCGCGATCCGGCGTGCGCTCGCCCGTGACGCGAAACCGCTTGGCCACATAGACCGCGACGTGGTCGCGCCGGGAAACATGGGCGTTAAAGAAGAGGCCATGCAGCAGCGGCGGTCCCTCGAGGACGACATTCGCCTCCTCCAGCAGCTCGCGCGTCAGTGCGCTCTCGCAGGTCTCGCCGATCTCGACGCCGCCGCCGGGCAAGTGCCAGCCCGCGACATAGCTGTGTTTCACCAGCAGGACGCGCCCCTCGGGATCGATGACGGCCCCTCTGACCCCCAAAGTCATCGGCCGGGTGAGGAGAAAGCTCATGTGCGCGAGCCGGGTCGTCAGGCGTTCCCATAGGGAGCGTCGGGTTTGTCCTTGCATCGGCGGATTCGTCTCCCTAAGGCTCTCGCGGCCCTCCCACCGGCTCGGCCGCGGCTGACCCTAGCGCGCTTGGTCGCGGGCGTCAGTCCCCCGGGCCCGGGGTCCAACTTGGAGCCGATTTATTCATGAGCTTCACGATCGCGCATCTCTCCGACGCCCATCTCGGACCGGCGCCCTGGCCTCGCCTTCGCGAAATGCGGCTAAAGCGCTTCATGGGCTACGTGAACTGGAAGCGCGGGCGCGAGCGCCTCAACGACATGACGATGCTGGCCCGCCTCGTCGCCGACCTGCGCGCCCAGGCGCCCGACCACGTCGCCATGACGGGCGATGTCGTCAACATCGGACTGCCGGTGGAATTTCGCAGAGCTGCGACGTGGATGCACAGCTTGGGCGAGCCGGCCGACGTCAGTTTTACGCCGGGCAATCACGACGCCTATGCCCGCGACGCGATGAAGGGCCTCGGCGAGACTTTCGCGCCATGGACGTCGGGCGACGCGGGCGCCAATGAGCCCAATCGCTTTCCGTTCCTGCGGGTGCGCCGCGAGGTCGCCCTGATCGGCCTCAGTTCCGGCGTCCCGACGGGACCGCTGATGGCGACCGGCCGGCTGGGCGCCCGTCAGATCGCCGCGCTCGGCGATCTTCTTCAGGAGACCGGCGCACGCGGGCTGGCGCGCGTCATTCTGATCCACCACCCCCCACTTTCGCGCGGCGGGGTTCCGTTGCGCGGCCTCACCGATGCGCGCGCGCTCGAAGGCGTCGTCGAGCGTTTCGGCGCGGAAGCGATCCTGCATGGCCACGCGCATAAGCGCATGATCCACTATCTTCCCTCGCGCGCCTCGCGCATCCAGGGCGGCCGCATCCCGGTGCTTGGCGTGCCGTCCGCCATTTCGGCGTCGCCGGACCTGCGACAACGCGGCGCCTATCACCTGATCTGCCTGGAGCGCGCCGGCGAAACCTGGCGCATCGGCGTTCGCGCGCGCGGCATGCTGCCTGGTCGCGACGACATCGGCGAGCGTGAGGCGCCGGTGATTTAGAATGGCGGCGGACCGAACTGGGCCGCCCAGAACGCACGCCCCCATCGCTCCCAGGCCGCGTAGGCGCCGAGGAAGACCAGCGTAATGAATGCGACCGAGCCGAGCGTCAGCAGCAGGAAACTAAAGAGATCGCCCGCTGCCGCCAGCCATCTCGCGCGTCTGAGAGGGAGACCCGTCCCATTGACGGACGACCCGGCGCCGTCTTTCCCGCGGACCGCGCGAGCCGATTGCAATCCACGCGCGCTCGAATGCGCGGAGTTCGACGGCGTTTCGCGACTGCGCCAATCCGAGGCGAGCGCCCGTTCGCGCTCGACCAGCCGGCGCGCGATGTAATTGGTCATCGCAGCGACGATCCTCTCCATCAGAGGACTTTCCGCGATCAGCACCCGGCCGTGCCGCGTGTCCTGAAAGAAGCGATAGGTGCGGCGGTCGTGCGCCAGATCGACAAAGGCGATCATGTCGAGGAACAGCCTCGGCCGCTCGCCGTGGGCAACGCCGACATCGAACAGTTCGACCCCCTCCGGCGCCTGATCGAGGACGGGGCGAATGGCTTCGAGCAGCAATTCCAGCCGCCCGACCTCGGCCTCCCGCAATTCGGCCACCGCCTCGCTCTGCTCGGCGCTCTCGACGCGGGCGCGCCGGATCGCCGATCGTAGGCTCGGCGGCACCGGTTTGAGATGGTCGGATTTTCGTTCGTCCATGGTCGACCTCTAACGTCCGCAGCCCCACGTTAACGCAACCGCTCAACGCGTAAAGGCTTCGGCGCGAGCGCGGCGCGTTTGATCGCGGCCCACAAATGCTGCTATTCAATTACGGCTTCTCCCGCGCGAGCGGGTCAAAATGAAGGCGAGAGGCATGGCCGCGAAGGCGTTGTTGGATTTGTCGGGGGATGCAGCCAAGGCGCTAGCGGGCAAGGGGCCGATCGTCGCTTTGGAATCGACGATCATCACTCACGGAATGCCCTACCCTCAGAATCTCGAAACAGCGATAATGCTGGAGAACGCGGTGCGCTCGCGCGGCGCGACGCCGGCGACGATCGCCGTCATCGACGGGCGCTTCAAGGTCGGGCTCGAACGCGCCGAGTTGGAACGGCTGAGCCGGTTGTCCGGCGGAGTCGTCAAGGCGTCTCGGCGCGATTTGGCCGCCGTCGTCGCGCGCCACGGCGCGGCGGGAACGACGGTGGCGGCGACGATGTATATCGCGGAGCTCGCCGGCATCGAGATCTTCGCCACGGGTGGAATCGGCGGCGTGCATCGCGGCGCGGAGGAGACCTTCGACATTTCCGCCGATCTCGTCGAACTCGGGCGCACCAAGGTCGCCGTCGTCTGCGCCGGCGCGAAATCGATCCTCGATATCGACAAGACCCTCGAGTACCTCGAGTCCCAAGGCGTCGCGATCTGCGGCTACCGCTGCGATGAGTTCCCCGCCTTTTACGCGCGCTCGAGCGGCGTGCGTCTCGATCACCGTTGCGACGGCCTGCACGATCTCGCGCGCATGGTCCGCCTGCAGCGGGAGATCGGCCCGGGCGGCCTGTTGATCGCCAATCCGATCCCCGAGGACAAGGCGCTCGATGCGCACGCGATCGAGGCGCGCATCGCCGAGGCGGTGGCCGAAGCCAAGGCGCAAGGAATCGCCAAGAAGGATGTCACCCCATTCCTGCTCGGGCGTATCGTCGAATTGACCGAAGGGCGCAGTCTCGAGGCGAACATGGCGCTGGTCGAGAACAACACCATCCTCGCGGCGCAGGTCGCAGTCGAACTGACCCGTCTGTAGGATGATCGCGTCGGCGGCGCGCGCGCCGCGAGCCCTGATCATCGGCGACGTCATGATCGACTACGTCGTGCGTCTCGAAGGACCGATCGCCATCGGCTCGGATCGACGCGCGAAAATCGCGCGCCGGCCCGGAGGATCGGCTGCCAATCAGGCGGTGTGGCTCGCCAATTTCGGCGTGACAGTCGATTTCGTCGGTCGCGTCGGGGCGGCCGATCTGCAGCGGGAGAGCGCGCTTTTGCGCCGGGCCGGCGTCGACGCCCGGCTAGCCGCCGACGACGAGCGCGAAACCGGCCGCCTCATCGCCCTCGTCGACTCGACCGGGGAACGCAGCTTCCTCACCGATCGCGGCGCCAACGACGCGTTGGAGAGTGGCGACATCCCAGCGGCGCTGGTCGCCGACGCCGACCTCATCCAACTCTCCGGCTATTCCTTCTTCGCACCCTCCCCTCGCGCGGCGGTCGCCGGCGTGATCGCGCGGGCTGGCGCCAGGCCGGTCGGCGTCGACCCTGCCTCGGCCGAATTTCTGCGCGAAGCGGGCGCGGCGAATTTCCTCGCGTGGACGCGGGGAGCGACGATGCTGTTCCCCAACAGCGAGGAGGCCGCGGTCCTGGCGGGAACCGAGGACTGGCAAGAACAAGGCGCGCGCCTCGCCGCGAACTACCCCCTGGTCGTGATCAAGCGCGGCGCGGCGGGCTGCGAAGCAATTCAAGGCGAGCGCCGATGGAATGTCGCCGCCCCTCCGGCGAAAACGCTCGACAGCACCGGGGCTGGCGACGCCTTTGTCGCGGGATTCCTTGCTGCGCGACTGCAAGGCCTCTCGATCGAAGATTGCCTCCGGCGCGCCGCCGCCGCTGGCGCTGCAGCGACGGAGATCGTTGGCGGACGCCCTGAGGCGAGCGAATGCCGCAACTAGCGTTTGCAGAAATGCAATCGATCGCGCTGGAAATGTGAGGACCGGATCCCCAGATCGGGCGCTTCGCAACGCCAGAAAGGCAAATCCCGATGTCCATCCGGCCCGTCAAACGCGTTACGCAATCCCGCCCGACCATGGAAGGCGCCGGCGTCCGGCTGCGTCGCGCGTTCGGCTTCGGCGACACGTCCGATTTCGATCCGTTTCTGATGATGGACGATTTTCGCAACGATCGACCGTCGGACTATATGGCCGGCTTTCCCTGGCATCCGCATCGCGGCATCGAAACGATCACCTATGTGCTCGCGGGCAGCGTCGCGCATGGCGACAGTCTCGGCAATACGGGCGTGCTGGGCGCGGGCGACGTGCAATGGATGACCGCCGGGCGGGGAATCCTGCATCAGGAAATGCCTAAGGGCGACAATCTGGGCCGCATGCACGGTTTTCAGCTTTGGGCCAACCTGCCCTCGAACCTGAAAATGACCGCGCCGCGCTATCAGGACGTGCCGAGCGTCGCAATCCCGGAAATCATCGACGACGACGGCGCGAGCGTCAGGGTCATCTGCGGCGAGTTCTGGGGCAAGGCCGGCCCGGTCGACGGCGTCGCCGCGGAGCCGCGCTATCTCGACATCTTCGTGCCCGCGGGCAAGCGCAAGACGTTCAAGGTCGAGACCTACCGTCAGGCGTTCGCTTACATCTTCGAAGGCTCGGGTTCGTTCGCCGGCGCCTCGGAGCCTTTTGGCGCGCTGCGCGAAACGCTTGTCGGCGGCGAAGAGATCGTCGTGCGCGATCCCGTCGGAGATCGCTCGCTCGTCGTGTTCGATTCAGGCGACGAGGTCAGCGTTCAAGCGGGCGAGAAGGGAATCCGTTTCCTCTTGGTCTCGGGCCGCCCGTTGCGCGAGCCGATCGCCTGGCACGGCCCGATCGTCATGAACACCCAAGCCGAAATCCGCCAGGCGTTGACGGATTTGCAGGACGGCTCGTTCATCAAATAGAGCGCGCCGACCTCCCGCCGCTTGAAGAAACTAGCGGGCGAGCGCCGATAGATAGACCGCCAGTGTATTGGCGGTCATTTGCTCCAGCGAGAAATGGCGCTCCACGTGGCCGCGCGCCCGTTGCGCCAGCGCTTCGCGGGCGCTCGCGCCGAGGACCAGCGCGCTATTGAGCGCGTCGGCGAGCGCCGGCGCGTCGCCCGGCGGCGAGCGCCAGCCGGTACGCGCCTGCGCGGGGGTCGCCGGCGGCGCGAAGACGGTCTCCGGCGCGGCGCCGGAATCCGAGACCACGACCATCGCGCCCATCGCCTGCGCTTCGACCGCGCTGCGTCCGAATGCCTCCGGCGCCGTCGACGGGACCGCCACCACGCTCGCCGCGACCAGCGCCGCCGGCATGTCGGCGCAATGGCCGACTCTGGAGACGACGCCCTTCAGTCCAGCGCGTTCGATCAACGCATCGAGTTCGCGTGCGTAGCCGTCGCGTCCTTGTGGGTCGCCGGCCAGGATGTAGCGCACGCCTTCGAGTCCACGCCCATGGAGCAAGCGCGCCGCCTCGATGAGAACCTTCTGGCCCTTCCACTCGGTCAGTCGCGCCGCGACGAGCACGACGCGCTCGTGCGGCGCGACCCCCCACGAGTTCGCGCAGGCGCGCAACACGCGCCCGATCGACCGCGCCGGGCGCGAAACGCGTCAAATCCGTGCCACGCGGAATGACGCACAGGCGTCCGCGCGCGAAAGGATAGAGCCGCGCGATCTCGTCGGCGGTGAACTGCGAATTGGCGATAACGAAATCGCCGCGCGCCATAACGGAATTGTAGAGCAACTTGAGTCCGGAGCGCCCGCTGTAAGCGCCATGAAAGGTCGTCACGAAGGGCCGACGGGTCCCGCGGCAGGCGCCGAGCGCGACCCAGGCCGGCGCCCGCGAACGGGCGTGGACGAGATCGACGCGCTCATCGACCACGAGCCGCGCCAGCCGGCGCACGTTGAGCGCCATCGCCAACGGATTTTTGGTCGCGGCCGGAAACGGCGTCAGCACCCCGCCGACGGCCTGCAGTTCACTTGCGAGGCGGCCCCCGTCCGAGGCGACCAGCGCACGCGCTCCAGCCCGCACCAATGCGGCGGCGACGTCAATCGTCGTTCGCTCGGCGCCGCCCGCGTCGAGTCTTGGAATGATTTGGAGGATCGTGCGTCCCGCCAGCGAGGCGCGCTCGGCGCGACCGAAGGGAGCGAGGGCGTCGGCGGTCACGCGGCCATCCGTCGTCGCGACAACGCGCTCTCCACGACGGGAGCCGACGTGGAGGCATTGACGCGCGCGTCCGCCTCGGCCAAGCCGAGGGCGCCGAGAGGCGAAGCCGAGCGCTGCATTTGAGCGGCGGGGCGCGAACGAATCATGGGGACGATTTGAGCTTGAACCAAGACGAACCGCAATTCCTCGACGTCGGCGCAGGGCCGCTCCGTCGCCCTATCGCCTTTCGTCGCCGCGCGCCAGTGCGCAACGACATGCCAGGCATCGTTTGGCTCTGCGGGTTCAAGTCCGACATGGCGTCGACGAAAGCGTCGGCGCTCGACGCCCATTGCGCCGAACGCGGCCAATCGCTGCTGCGTTTCGATTATTCCGGCCATGGCGCGTCGGGCGGCCGATTCGAGGACGGGACCGTTTCGCGCTGGCTCGAGGAAAGCCTTGCCGTCATTCGCGCGGAGACGAGCGGTCGACAGATCCTGGTGGGTTCGTCGATGGGCGGCTATCTCGCGCTTCTGGCCGCGCGCGCGCTCGAGGCCGCCGGAGAGGCCGAGCGTCTCGCCGGAATGGTTCTCATCGCGCCGGCGGTCGATTTCACGGAAGCGCTGATGTGGGCCAACGCGACAAAGGCGGCGCGTCGCGCGATCGTCACAACGGGCGTCTGGAAACGGCCTTCGGCCTATTCCGATGAGCCCTATCTCATCACCCGCGACCTTATCGAAGACGGGCGCCGCCACTTGCTGCTCGGCCAGACGGTGCGCAGTTTTTGTCCGGTCCGGATTCTTCAGGGCATGCGCGATGAGGACGTGCCGTATCGTCACACACTGACCGTGGTCGAGCATATGGCGGGCGATCCGGTGACGCTCACCTTGGTCAAGGACGGCGATCATCGGCTGTCGCGTCCACAGGATCTGGTTCTGCTGTTCGAGGCGATGGACGGTGTGGCGTAAGACGCGGTCAGTCGCCGCTCGCGCCGAAGCGGTGCAGATCGGCGCCATGGACCTTCAACCAGGCCTCCGCGCGCTCGGTCTCGGGGAAGAGGCGACGCGCCAACTTCCAGAACATCGGCGAATGATTCATGTGGACGATATGCGCGACCTCGTGCGCGGCGAGATAGTCGAGAATCTCGGACGGCGCGAGAATCAGCCGCCAGGAGAAATTCAGCCCGCCTGTCGATGAGCACGAGCCCCATCGGCTCGCCGTGTCGCGCAAGGTGATGCGGCGCGGCGTGACGCCGAGCCGCTTGGAATGACGTGCGACCGCCGCCTCGATGTCCTTGCGCGCCTCACGCTTGAGGAAGTCGGCGACGCGGCGCGCGACGTGCGGCTTCTCGCCGGTCACGCAGATCACTGGCCCGTGCGCGCCGACCTCGGTCCAAACGACGCCGCGCTCGCCCGGCCGATGCACGATGGTGTGATTGACGCCGCGCAACGGCGTGACGGCGGAGGGCGCGAAGGCGACGGGCCGCGGCAGACGCGCCAGACGCGCGCCGATCCAGGCCGCGTGACGTTCGGCGAATTCGCGCGCCGACCTGAGCGAACTGCGCGAGGGCATAGTCAGCAAAACATCGCGGGTGGCGGCGCGCACGCGCAAAGTGAAACGCTGTGACGTCGAAAGACGCTTCAAGGCGACGCGAAACACCTCCCCGGCGTGCGCAACGTCGATATGCGCAACGGTTGCGACTGGCGTTCGGCGTTCAAACAGGCGCAGCATAATGTGAATGCTAGCCCAGGCTCCCGTTGAGTCGCTAGGGATTTCGCAGGTTTTTATGAATCAACGCAGCCGCAGAAGCGGCTGCGGCGCCGGCTTGAGCAGGAGGGGGAGGCCGGCGGCGACCAGCGTCACCGCGCCGCTCACCCGGGCGAGTTCCTGATTTGTCCGCCCCTGCCAGTCCCGGAACGCCCGGCCGAGCTCGGTCGCCGGCACCACGCCCGCCCCGACCTCGTTGGAAACGAACACCGCCGGCCCCTGGAGCGCGGCGACGGCCGCAATCAATTCGGCGATCTTTTCGCCGGGATCGAGGTTTGCCAGCATAACGTTGGTGAGCCAAATGGTCACACAATCCACAAGAATCACCCGGCCCTCTCGCGCCTCCGTCCGTACGGCGTCGGCAAGCTCCAGTGGCTCCTCCAGCGTCCGCCAGCCCGCGCCGCGCTCGGCGCGATGGCGAGCAATTCGCGCCGCCATTTCGGCGTCCCCCGCCGACGCTGTCGCCAGATAGAGCCGCTCTGGGGCAGTCGCCTCGGCAAGGGCTTGAGCATACCGGCTTTTTCCCGACCGCGCGCCGCCGAGAACGAGCGCAGCGCGGCAGTCGACGACGGGGGAGAGGGTGGGATCCATGCGCCTTGGTGTCACGCGCCGGGTGGCGATGCAATCTCCGGCCGAACGCCGTTCGGCGGGCTTGCGAGGGCGGGGAACGTCGCCATAAAGAAGTTATGGACGTGATCCGCGGCCGTGCCCGGGCGCCGCGTCGCACCCTCGTCCTGGGAATCGCCATGCCCTCCTCTCTCACCGAAACCCTTCACGACTGGCGCGATTTCTACATGCTCGTCGGCGAGGCGTCGGCGACGCTGGTGGGGCTCATGTTCGTCGCGGCGTCGATCGGGGCGAGCCTCTTCAACGAGAAATATCTCAGCCCGATGCGCGCGTTCATTACGCCCACCGTCGTGCATTTCGCCTCTGTCCTTTTCGCCTGCATGCTCCTGGCGATGCCGGATCACAGCTGGCTCAGCCTCGGCGGCCTGCTCGGCTTCGGCGCGCTCGCCGGTCTGACCTACTGCGGCGGGGTCTGGTTGCTCATCCTGAAAACGTTCCGGGCCACCCTGGATTGGGAAGATCGGGCCTTCTACGCCCTGATTCCCGGCTTTGGTTATCTCCTGCTTCTCGCCTCGGCGGCGATGGAGCTGTCGCGGCGCCCGGCGGGCGCCAACCCGGTGATCGCCGCCGCCCTGATGATCCTGCTGGCGGCTGGCCTGCGCAATGCCTGGGACATGATGGTGTGGATTTCGCTCCATACGCCAGTTGGCGTCGCCTTCCTCGCGCGAGCCGGACGCCAAACCTTAGCCGCCGCGCGCGGCGTCCTGCCGGGAGGCACCGCCGACAGCGCATATCAAGCGCATGTTTTTTCCGTTAGAACCGTCCGGCGCAGGTCGCCAGCGAGGCCCGATGAATTCGATTTTCTCCGAAATCGGCACGAGTGTTTTCGAGGTGATGTCGCGCCTCGCGCGCGAACTGGAGGCCGTCAATCTCGGTCAGGGCTTCCCCGACGATCCCGGCCCGCGCGACGTTCGCGCCAAAGCCGCCGAAGCCGTGGTCGAGGGTTGGAACCAATATCCACCGATGCTTGGGCTTCCGGAGCTGCGCGGGGCGATTGCGCATCACTATCAGCGCTTCCAGGGGCTCGCGCTTGACCCCGAACGCGAGGTTATGGTGACCTCTGGCGCGACCGAAGCGCTCGCGGGCGCTCTTCTGGCGCTGATCGAGCCCGGCGACGAGGTGGTGTTGTTCCAGCCGATGTACGACGCTTATCTGCCGCTTGTGCGCCGCGCGGGCGGCGTCGCCAAATTCGTGACGCTGAAGCCGCCGCTCTGGACCTTCGACGAGAACGACCTCGAAGCGGCGTTCTCACCCCGCACGCGCGTCGTTCTTTTCAACAATCCACTCAACCCCGCCGGGGTTGTCTTTGGCCGCGAGTCGCTGGAAATCCTCGCCAAGGCCTGCGTCAAGCATGGGGTGATCGCGCTGTGCGACGAAGTTTGGGAGCACGTGATCTTCGATTCGCGCCGGCACGTCCCGCTGATCGCGATGGAAGGCATGCGCGAGCGCACCGTCAAGATCGGGTCCGCAGGTAAGATCTTCTCGCTGACGGGTTGGAAGGTGGGGTTTGTCTGCGCCGCCGCGCCGATTTTGCGCGTCCTCGCCAAGGCGCACCAATTCGTCACCTTCACGACGCCGCCGAATCTGCAGGTCGCCGTCGCCTACGGGCTGATGAAGGACGACGATTATTTCGCCGGCATGCGCGCCGGCTTTCAGCGCAGTCGCGATCGCTTCTCCGAGGGCCTGACCGCCCGAGGCTTCGAAGTGCTGCCGAGCGCGGGAACTTATTTTCTCAACGTGGACATCGCGGCGCTGGGGCGCGACGACGATGTCGCGTTTTGCCGCTGGCTCGTCGAGGAGCATGGCGTCGCGGCGATCCCGGTGTCGGCGTTCTACCAGGAGAACGCCGTTCGAACGGTGGTGAGATTCTGCTTCGCCAAGCACGATGCGACACTGGATTCCGCGCTTGATCGTCTTAGCGCCGTGGCCGCTGCGGCGCGCACTTCATGATTCGCCGCCTCGTCGTGGCGACGATGTTCATGGCGATCGCCGAGGCGGCGTTCGCCGCGACCCCTTCGCCGTTCATTCCTCCGGCGCCGCCCACGCCAAAGATCCTGCGGCTCCTCGCGCTCGCGGACTATTTCGACGCGGGGGTGTTGGAGGAATTCGAGCGCGAGAGCGGCTATGAAGTCGCTTATGACGCTTACGGCGGACCGGCCGACCTCGCCGACAAATGGCGCGAGGGACCCTACGATCTCGTCATCCTGTCCGGACCGACGCTCGCCCGCGAAATCGCCGCGGGCGCCGTCGCCAAGCTCGACAAGCCGCGCATTCCTCGGGCGAGCGCCGTCCAGCCGCTCGTCGCCGCCAAGCTTGCCGCCTATGATCGCGGCGGCGCATTCGCCATTCCAGTCGGCTGGTTCGCGACCGGCATCCTCTACAACAAGGAAAAAGCGGCCGCGCGGCTCGGGGGGCCGCCCATTTCCTGGGCGAACCTGTTCGCGCCCGCCCAGGCGCGCAAAATGGCCGATTGCGGCATCGTGCTGCCCGACGCGCGTGACGCCCTGTTCATCGCGGCATGGCGAATGCTCGGGGTCGACCCGGCGAAAGCGACGCCGGTCGCCGTCAAGGAAGCGGGCGTCCTGCTCGCTCGTGCCCGGCCCGTCGCGCGCGCGTTTCCGGCGCCCGACGTCGCAGGCGCGCTGGCGAGCGGCGCGGCGTGCCTGGCGGTCGGCGACGCCGGCGAAGCGGAAGCCGCGAGCGCGCGCAGCCGCGAAGGCGGCGCCGCGGTGAATATCGGATTTGCGCTGCCGCGAGAAGGCGGCGCGCTTTCGATCGACGCTTTCGCGATTCCCCGCGACGCGCTCCATCCGGACGAGGCCTACGCCTTGCTGAATTTCCTGTTGCGGCCCGATATTGCCGCCCGCGACGCGCACGCCGCCCGCCTCGTCAGCGCGCTGGAGGGCGGGCACGACGGAATCTTGAAGTATTTATGGCCCGAGGGCGCCTATGACGCGCGCTTGGCGACAACGATCCAGACGGAATGGGCGCGCTTGCGCGCCGGCAAGTGAGCGCGACAATTCGCGCATAGGGAGTATGATGGATATGTCCGTAAAACCGCCGAATATACTGCTCGTCATGGTGGATCAGCTTGCGCCGGCGTTCCTTCCGATTCACGGACATAAGCTCGTCAAGGCGCCTCATCTCGAAGCCCTCGCCAAAGCCGGCGTCACCTTCGAGCGCGCCTACTGCGCCAGTCCGCTTTGCTCGCCATCGCGCGCCTCCTTCATGGCCGGGCTGCTACCCTCGCGAACGGGCGTCTACGACAACGCGGCGGAGTTCTCCGCCGACATTCCGACCTTCGCACACCATCTGCGCCTGATGGGCTATCGCACGATCCTCTCCGGCAAAATGCATTTTTGCGGACCGGATCAGTTGCACGGTTTCGAACAGCGGCTGACCACCGACATCTATCCCGCCGACTACGGCTGGACGCCCGATTGGGACCATCCGCTGGAGCGACCGAGCTGGTACCACAACATGAGCTCGGTCATAGAGGCCGGGCTTTGCGTGCGCACCAATCAGCTTGATTTTGACGACGAGGTCGTCTTCACCGCCGAGCGCGCGATCTACGACTTTGCCCGTGCGAAAGAGTCGAGGCCGTTCCTTCTCGTCGCGTCGCTTACCCATCCCCACGATCCCTTTGCGATTCCCGAGCGCTACTGGGACCTTTATCGCGATGTCGACATCGACATGCCCGGCGCGCCGATCGCGCGCGAAGGGCTCGATCCGCACTCACTTCGCCTGCGTCATGTCTGCGCGATGGACGCGGAGCCGGTGACGCAAGAGAACATTCGCGACGCGAGACGCGCCTATTACGGCGCCATTTCTTATGTCGACGCGAATCTCGGTCGCCTTCTCGCCGCGCTGCGCGACAGCGGGCTCGATCGCGACACGGTGGTCATCTTCACCGGCGATCACGGCGAGATGCTGGGTGACCGCGGGCTCTGGTTCAAGATGAGCTTTTTCGACGGCGCCGCACGCGTGCCGCTCGTCGTGAGCGCTCCCGCGCGCTACGCGCCGCGCCGCGTGGGGGCGAGCGTCTCGCTGGTCGACATCCTGCCAACCCTCGTCGACATGGCGGGCGGCGACTCGGCGGCGTTGGGCAAGACCATTGACGGACGCAGCCTCGTTCCGCACCTGGAAGGTCGCGAGGGACATGATGAGGCGATCGGCGAGTATCTCGCTGAAGGCGCAATCGCGCCGATGGTGATGATCCGCCGCGGCAATCATAAGTTTATTCATTCGCCGCCCGATCCGGACCAGCTCTACGACCTCCTCGCAGATCCGATGGAGCGCGACAATCTCGCCGCCCGGGCCGCGGAAGCCGAGCGCGTCGCGGATTTCCGCGAGGAAGCTGCGCGACGCTGGAATCTGCCCGCGCTCGATGCGCAGGTGCGCGAGAGTCAAAGGCGCCGGCGCGTCGTCGACGCCGCGTTGAGCAAGGGCGAAGTTCATTCCTGGGATTTCCAGCCCCGGCGCGACGCCGCCAAGCTCTATGTCCGCAATACCATGGCGCTCGACGACATCGAGGCGATGGCGCGTTTTCCACGCGTCGCGCCGGGGGGATCGGACACCGGGGGAGAAAGCACAGCGGGCTGAGCGAGCCGTCTAAGCGACCGTCGGAATCGGGCGGACATCGCGCGCATCGGCGTCTATGTCCTGCGCCGACGAGGAGGACACGCGATGGCCGCCGTTCCCCAACGCGCGATGACGCTGAACGAGTGGGGTCTGCTGCTGCTCCTTTCGCTTCTCTGGGGCGGCTCGTTCTTCTTCATCGGCGTCGCGGTGAAGGAATTGCCGCCGCTGACCATCGTGATGGCGCGCGTCTCCCTCGCCGCCGCGTTGCTTTGGTTGACGGCGCCGCTCACCGGCCTGTCGCCGGGAAAAATTCGCGCCAACGCGCCTGCCCTCGCGGTCCTGGGCCTCGTCAACAACGCGATTCCCTTCACCCTCATCGTTTGGGGACAGACGCATCTGGCGAGCGGGCTCGCCGCGATCCTCAATGCGTCGACGCCGGTGATTACCGTGATCGCCGCCCACTTCCTCACCGCCACCGAGCGGCTGAACGCGCGCAAGCTCGCCGGCGCTCTCTGCGGGCTCCTGGGCGTCGCGTGGATGATCGGACCGGACCTGGCGAGCGGCCTCGCCGACAATGTCGCGGCGGAACTCGCGGCGCTCGCCGCCGCCCTCTCCTATGCCTTGGCGAGCATATTCGCGCGGCGGTTCCGCGACCTCGGACTCGCCCCGATCGACATCGCGGGCGGGCAAGTCGCCGCTTCGAGCCTCATGCTGGTTCCCCTCGCCTTCTTCATCGATCGCCCTTGGGACCTGCCCGGGCCGAGCTTGGCCGCGGTCGGCGCGGTGATCGCCATCGCTTCGCTCTCAACAGCGTTGGCCTATATCGTCTACTTCCGCATTCTGGCGGGCGCAGGCGCCACCAATGTCGTTCTGGTGACGCTATTGGCGCCGGCGACCTCGATTTTGCTCGGAGCGGCGATTCTGGGGGAGCGGCTCGCAGCGCGCCACTTCGCCGGCCTCGCTCTCATCGCGGTCGGTCTCGCCTTCATCGACGGACGCCTACCGGGCGCACTGCTCGCGCGCGTCCGACATTAACCGCCCCCGGGCGAACTTCTCCGCGCCGCCAAACGTTTGCGACTCCCCAACCGCGCGCAAGCGCGCTAGGATCACAGCGAGGAGGCGGGAATGGCGATCGAACGCAACCGACCCAGCGACCTTGTCGAGCGCGTCGCCAAGCGACGCGCCCAGCGCCAGAACCGGTCTCCGGACTCGGACATGTGGCGGCGCGAATCCTTCTGCCTGCCGCGTCCGGAAGCCCGCGCCAAAGCGCGCGAATGGTTCGAACGCTACCCTAAAGCCGCCTACATGACCGAGATCGAGTTCTGGCGAGAACGCGCGGACGGCCAGATCGAGTTCGTCATGCGTCGATTGCCGACCGCCGACTAAGCCACGTCCTACGCAGCGCAAAACGCCGGCGGCGGACGCGCCGGCGGCGGCGTCAATGTTTTTCATTCCCGCGATGGCAATTTCCGCGAATGCCGCAATTAAAATGTCTGTGGAAACGCGGCGATTCCCAGGATAGTGTTCAACGTAAATACATCATTCACCAATTTTGATTTGGCTCTCCCCTGGCTATTCGTGATTTCAACGGCGAATATTCTATCGTTATTGCACTGCACTACGGTCGTAAACCCAATCAATTTGTAACCAAATTACTCACCTATTATTGCCAGATTCTCGCCACATTGGGTCGCCGATTTGTGATATCGTGGCAACAGACTTCCGATGAGATATCCTCTATATGATTCCCATGCCGGCGGGGTGGGTTGGACTTGCCTCCGTTATGGTTTGTAACGAGGAGATAATGATGAAGAAATTTCTGTTGGCCGCGCTTCTCGGGGGCGTCGCGACGAGCGCTTTCGCCGCCGACTTGCCGACTCGCAAAGCGCCGCCTGCGCCGATGCCTTACCTTGCCCCGGCCTTCAGCTGGACCGGTTTTTATCTCGGTGTGAACGGCGGCTATGGCCTCAACAGCGGTGGCGGCGACTTCGGAAGTCCGGACGGCGGCTTCGTCGGCGGCACGGCTGGGTATAACTACCAGATGGGCCAGTTGGTCCTCGGCGTGGAAGGCGACTGGGACTGGGCAAGCCTCACGCATGACGGCGTCAACGCGGTCGGCCCGTACAAGACGAACATCGACGACTTGGTGACCGTGCGTGGACGCCTCGGCTACGCGATCGATCGCACCCTGCTCTACGTAACGGGCGGCTATGCCGGAGCGGATACGGAGCTGAATTTTCCCGGCATCGGTTCGGAATCCCAGTGGCGCAGCGGCGGTGTGATTGGCGGCGGCGTCGAGTACGCCTTCACCAACAACATCACGGCCAAGGCCGAATATCTCTTCGCGCCGATGGAAAACACAACCTTGCTCGGGGAGAAGAGCAATCTCGACCTGTCGCTGTTCCGCGTCGGCCTGAACTACAAGTTCTGAGCCAATCGCTTCTCAGTCTCAGAGCCCGGCGGGGAAACCCGCCGGGCTCTTTGCTCTGCAAGTCAGCCGCGGAACCGCGTCGCCTCGAATGCCGGAACCTCGGCGGAAAACGCCTCGAGCCAAGCGATCAGGCGGGGGTGGTCGGCGCGCCAGCGCCCCTCGAATCTCAGATCGAGATAGCCAAGCGCGCAGGCCAAGGCGATCACGCCGGCGTGGCGCGCCGAAGCCTCGGGCGTATGCGCTTCCAGCGCCGCGAGCGCCCGCGCCACCTTTTCGGCCTGATAATCGAGCCATTTGGGCGATCGCATCGCCGGCTCGCGATGGCGCGCTTCGTAGACCTGCAATATCGCGGCGTCCATGATCCCGTCAGCCAAGGCCTGAAGCGTCAGAGCCTTGAACCGCGCCTCGGGGTCGCGCGGAAAGAGGACGCTCGCGCCTGAGAGTCCGTCCAGATACTCCAGGATGACGCGGCTATCGAACATCACTTCGCCGTCGTCGCGAATCAGCGACGGAATCTTGCCGAGTGGGTTTTGCCTCCGCAACGAATCGTTGGGGTCATTGGTGTCGGCCGCGACGACCTCGATCCGGTCGCTCAAGCCTAGGATCGCGGCGGCGATCCTGACTTTGCGGCCGAACGGGGAAGCGGGTGACGATCGCAGAACGAGCATTCGAACCTCCTGGGTCCCCCATGTCGAAACGATTCGCCCGCGATTGCAACCCACCGAGCGCTGGATATTCTCAAGCCCTCCTATATTGCCCCGACGGCCCCGGCGCCCATATATGGCGGCCTCAAGCTTTTATACGCCGGGCGCGGCGACAGTTCGCCGGTTCGACAAAGAGGTTCGTATGTCCCAGCCCTCCGCGACGCATGAGCGACTCGTCATCATCGGATCTGGTCCCGCCGGCTACACGGCGGCGATCTACGCCGCGCGCGCGATGGTGGACCCGTTGCTGCTCAGCGGCTTCGAGCCGGGCGGCCAGTTGATGATCACCACCGACGTCGAGAACTATCCCGGCTTCGCCGCGCCGATCCAGGGCCCTTGGCTGATGGACCAGATGCGCGCGCAAGCCGAGCACGTCGGCACGCGCGTCGAGAACGAATATGTCACGGCGCTCGACCTCGGCCAGCGCCCCTTCCGCATCACATGCGACAGCGGCCGGACCTTGACCGCCGAGGCGATCATTCTCGCGACGGGGGCAAAGGCGAAATGGCTGGACCTGCCAAGCGAGGAGATATTCAAGGGCGCCGGAGTTTCGGCCTGCGCAACCTGCGACGGGTTTTTCTTCCGCGGCAAGAAGGTGCTCGTCGTCGGCGGCGGCAATTCCGCCGTGGAAGAGGCGTTGTATCTTTCCAACATCGCCGCAGAGGTCACGGTCGTCCACCGCCGCAATTCGTTCCGTGCGGAAAAGATCCTTCGCGAACGGCTGGCCGCGCGGCCCAACGTCACGGTGAAATGGAATCGCGCCGTCGACGAAATCCTCGGCCGACGGGATCCGAACGAGGTGACCGGCGTGCGCTTGCGCAGCACCCAGACCGGCGCGACCGAAGAGGTCGCCGCGGACGGAATCTTCGTCGCAATCGGTCACGCGCCGGCGACCGAACTGGTCCGTGGCCAACTGGCGCTTAAGCCGAACGGCTATGTGCTGACGGCGCCGGGTTCGACCACGACGAGCGTCGAAGGCGTTTTCGCCGCCGGCGATGTCGCCGACGACGTCTTTCGCCAGGCGGTGACCGCCGCCGGACTCGGCTGCATGGCCGCGCTCGAGGCCGAGCGGTGGCTCGCCGCCCAGGCCGAAGAACGGCAAGCAGCCGAGTAATCGGGCGCGAAAGTTGCTATAGACAATCTCAAACTAGCGAGTTCGCCGTCGCGCATCCCGCGTCGCGGTCCCCAAGACGATGCCCGCCGCGGGAATGGCTGGGCGTGCCCGAGAGAGAGCCATGGACTGGGACAAGCTGCGCATATTTCAGGCCGCGGCCGATGCCGGTTCCTTCACGCACGCCGGCGAGACGCTCGGGCTCAGTCAATCCGCGGTGAGCCGCCAGGTCGGCGCGCTCGAACAAGATCTCGGCGCGCCGCTCTTTCACCGCCACGCCCGCGGCCTCATCCTGACCGAACAGGGCGAAATGCTGCGCGAGGCGGTGCAGGACGTCGTACTCAAACTCGACGCGGTGCGCAGCCGGCTGATCGACACGCGTGAAAAACCGCACGGCGACTTGCGGGTCACCAGCACCTTGGCGCTCGGCGCCAATTGGCTGTCCCCGCGTTTGGGCGAATTCGTCGAACTCTACCCGGAAGTCAAACTGCAGCTTCTGCTCTCTGACGACGAGCTGGACCTGAGCATGCGCGAGGCCGACGTCGCGCTTCGGCTGCGCGAGCCGATGCAACCAGATCTGATCCGCCGGCGCCTATTCACAGTGCATTTCCACGCCTATGCCTCGGCCGACTATCTCAAGAAGAGCGGCCAGCCGCGGTCGATCGCCGATCTCGACCAACACCGCCTCGTGGCGTTCGGCGCGCCGACCGCGACCCACTTTCTCTATGATCTCAATTCGCTGTTGACGGTCGGGCGCGACCCAAAGAATCCGCGCGCGCCTCATATCGCCATCAACAACGTCAGCGCGATCATCCGCGCCGTCGAGCACGGCGTCGGCATCGCCGTGTTGCCAGACTATTGCGTGCCGCCATCTTCCGGTCTCGTGCGGTTATTGCCGCAGGCGGACATGCCGGAAATGGATTGCTTCCTCGTCTATGCCGAGGAAATGAAGAACGTGGCGCGAGTGCAAGCGTTCCGAGACTTCCTGGTCTCCAAGGCGCAACGCTGGCGCTATTAAGCGCCAACCCCCGCGCGCAAGCTCACATATAAAGCGGCTCTTTCTCAAGACCCTTGTAGAGCTCCGCGACCTGCGCCCCGTAGCCGTTGTAGAGCAGCGTCGGCCGCTGCTCTCCGGTCGTGAGTAAGGTCTCTTTTGCCTGACTCCACCGCGGATGGGGCACATTCGGATTCACATTGGCCCAGAAGCCGTATTCGTCCGGCCCCAACGTCTCCCAAAACGTCGACGGCCTCGAATCGACGAAGCTGATCTTGACGATCGACTTGGCGGACTTGAAGCCATATTTCCACGGCGTCGCCAGCCGAATGGGGGCGCCCTGCACTTTCGCAAGCGGCTTGCCGTAGGCGCCGGTCACAAGGAACGCGAGATCGTTCGTCGCCTCGGCGATGGTGAGCCCCTCGGTATAGGGCCACGGCATGAACGAGCGCTGGCCCGGCGCATTCTTCTTGTCGAGGAAGCTTTCGAAGCGAACGTACTTGGCCGAAGACAACGGTCGCGCCCTTTCGACCAAAGCGCGCAAGGGGAATCCCGTCCATGGAATGGCCATCGACCAGGCTTCGACGCAACGGTGCCGATAGAGGCGCTCCTCCAGGCCCATCGTCTTGATGAGGTCGTCGATGGCGATGGTCTGCGCCTTTTCGACCAGACCGTCGATCGTGACCGTCCATGGCCGGATCTTCAGCCCCTCGGCCGAAAAATGCTTGCTCGTGCTGAATTCGTAGAAATTGTTGTAGTTCAAATTGATCTTTTCGGGCGTCACGGCCCGATCGAGTACGTAAGCGTCATTGCGCTTGGCGGGATAGAGCGAAGCGGATGGGTCCGGTTCGTCCCCGGCCGCCCGGCGCGTGAGCCCGACGAGAGCCGCAGCAGCTCCCACGCCTGCGACAAACGCGCGCCGGTCGAGGAAGATCGATTCCGGAGTCGCTTCGCTGGCGGGGATTTCCCAACCGTGACGACGATGATAGCGCATGCCTGAACCTCGCGATACTGTTCCTGCCCACCGAGGGCTGAGACGGACAAGCCGGGAAGCCGCTTGTGCCTCAAGTCGAAACTTCGGCGCGAGATTGGCGATTGTTACGCGGGCGCTGTCAAACTTTCTCAACCTGCCCGAATTCGAGATCGACCGGCGTCGCGCGGCCGAAGATCGAAACCGCCACCTTGACACGCGAACGCTGCTCGTCGACCTCCTCGACGATCCCGTTGAACGAAGCGAAAGGACCATCTGCGACGCGCACGCTCTCGCCGATCTCAAACCGGATCGACGCCTTAGGCCGTTCGACGCCGTCGGCGACCTGCCCCTTGATCCGCTCCGCCTCGTTGTCGGGAATTGGCATCGGCTTCTTGTCGGCCCCAAGAAAGCCCGTCACTTTCGGCGTATTCTTGATGAGGTGGTAAACGTCGTCCGTCAAATCGCACTTGACCAGGACGTAGCCCGGGAAAAACTTCCGCTCTGAATTGATCTTGCGCCCGCGACGCACTTCGACGACCTGTTCGGTAGGCACCATGATCTCGGCGAACTTCTCTTCGAGGCCGCGCTGGACGGCCTGTTCGCGGATGGATTCGGCGACCTTTTTCTCGAAGTTCGAATAGGCGTGGACAATGTACCAGCGCATGCTCATGTCGGCATCCCAAAAACATTCTTATCGAGGCGAGCAACCGTCGCTCCGCCTGCTTGCGATAGAGCCACGTCTATCCGCCGCGGCCGATGCCGAGCGCCAGACTGACCACGACCCGCAGCACTTCATCGACGACGAGGAAAAAGACGCTGGCGAACACCACCATCAGCATCACCATTGCCGTCGTGATCAACGTCTCGCGACGCGTCGGCCAGACGACCTTCGACGCCTCCGAGCGAACCTGTTGGATGAATTCAAACGGATTAGCCATGATCCCCGGTTCCGTCGGCTCTCAGACGCCGCCCTTGGAAGCGACGCGCTCGGCCACAAAAATTCGCGGCGCGGGACCTCTCGGCACCGCGCCAACCAAGCCTCATATAGGAACGAGGGGGTAATCGCCAAGCAAAATATGACGAACGCCGACGCGGGACGGCCGCGTCGGCGTCGGTTTTGGGCTCAAGACCCGTCGGCGAGGACAAGTAGAACGTCGCAAACCTCGCGTCCTCGCCGAGGCTGACCATCATGCTCCCGCGCTTGCCGTCGATAACTGCACCCGGAGGATTCAGCAGAATCGACCGGACCGATTGGGCGGGCTCAAGCATGTCAGGTCTTGACCAAGGCCGAGACTGGCGTCCGACGGCACGGAAACGGCGGTCTGCGAGATCGCGGACACGTTGTTGCGGCCGATCTGGCTCACCGCCGCGGATGCGTATGCTCCGACTTGTGAGACGTTCGAATTGTTGCTCAGCCCGACCTGACTGACCGACACGGAATTCGAAAGGCCTACTTGCGAGTTATTCGACGTGTTGCTTTGTCCGACTTGACTGACCGACACGGAGTTACCGAGACCGAGCGCCAGGGCTGCAAAGCTATTGATCTTGCCGACCTGATTGGCCGTTATGGAGTCGTTCACTCCGGCCTCCACAGCCGTCACGCTGTTGATTCTGCCGACCTGATTGACAGAGACGGTATCGTCGTTTCCGATCACGTCGACGGTGACGCTGTTGAGCCTACTATGCTGCGAGATGCTTACTGATTTATCGTTCCCAACAACACCGACAACACTCGCCGCGCTCACCGCCGCGCTTTGGTGGCCGGGATGACCCGAACTTTGCCCGTGGCCCGAACCTTTGGCCCAAGACGGCGATGCAGCGAGCATCAGCGTCAAACCGATAGAAAACGTATTTCTCATCGCAGCTCTCCCTATTTGCCCAGATGAGGCTCACCTAAAGGGGGCCTAAGCAAATGGGCTTGGTTTCGGAGGCTCGCGAACGACTGTCTTTATACACCGCACTATTTGCCCCAGCCGGCGCGAGCGTTTTTGCGTGGTATGCAACGAAGATGGGACCGGGAACCCCGACGTCGCCGGCGCCACCGCGAGGGGGCGCCCGCAAGCGAGCGTCCCTCCCGCTATCCGGGCCCGCCGCGCGCCATCCCGACCGCAGATCGAGACGAGGCGCGGGCGCAGCCCGGCGAGGGCTATGGCCCCTGGCCTATCGCCGAGGCGTTGATTCTTCCGCTTTGTGTGATGGACGCCGTAGCATTGTTGCCGACTTGACCAATGACAGCGCCGTTCACGATGCCGCTTTGCGTTACGGCGGCGGTCTTGTTGCTGCCTATTTGACCGACGACGGCGGCGTTCACGACGCCATGCTGGCTGACCGAAACGCTCGACATGCCCGACACGCCCGACGGGCCCTTGGCCTTGCCAAAAGCCGGATGGCACAGCAATAGGCTTACCGCAACCAGCGCGTAACTCTTGTAGGCTCTCATGGTTTTCACTCCCATCTTTTGCGTATAATGCGATTGATGTGCGTCGCTAGATGCGGCTGTCATTGGTAAAGAGTGGAATCCGGGAAATGGACGCTCTTCGACACCAGCCGTCCTACTCACTCTTCAATTCGCCCCAGGCCCGCTTTGGATGATGATCGCATGATTGCCGCCGCTGTCCTGTTCGAGAACCGAGTAACCGGGCCCGATCTCCTTGCGAACCACCGGCTTCTTGCCCACAGGGCCACTCTGGACAATTGTCGCGTTGCCCGTCGGAGTCGCCATTTCCGAACAGACGACGCGATCATTTTTCACGGCGCCGCATCCGAGTGCGCCAAGAAGGCTCGCGCCAATGAGCAAGGTGAACATTTGGATAACTCCCTGCGAAAGACGGGGCTTCCGCCGAACGTCCAGAAGTTGGCTGCGGCGTTCGCCGGTCCAGAGCGCTAATTTTCAACCTCACGACCGCACTCTGCTAAGCAACACAACGCGTTCGCGCCGGGGTCTTGCCCCGGCGCGAGTCTAAGCGCTTAGAACGCCGACTGGGAGGTGACCGCAACGTCGTGCGAGCCGCTCTGCGCAGTGGTCGACGAGTTCATGCCACCCCACGCGGACTGGCTAGTCACGCCGAGGTCAGCCTTGCCGCTCTGGCTGATGCTGGCCGCGTTCGAAGAATTCGGGCCGGCGGTCTGACCGATGCCGGCCGTGTCGGCCTTGCCACTTTGCGAAATGCTGGCCGCGTTCTTGCCGGGGGCAGGCGCGGGAGCGCCGTGCCTGGCGTAGGCGCCAAACGACAGCAGCGACGTAGAGACCAAGGCGATGATGAAGATACGAGCGCGCATGTGTTGATACTCCTTCAATAACGCCTCGCTTGGCATGGACGCCAAGCGCTTTTGTTACAATTATTACGCTAGACAACGCTTCGCTATTGCATTATTGCGTCGCGTCTAGCGTAACGGTGTCATTGTCGCGAGTATCAATCACGATGGAAGCTGGCTCTTCGGACGAGGAGTTCTGTCGATTGAGGCGTCAACTTCTCCGCGCCGCGGGCGCTTTCCAGCCAATTTTAAGCAGAAAGAGGTACGCCCGCGTCCCACGACGTAATTGCCGACGCTGACGGCCCGGCGCGCGCGAATACGGGCGTCAGACTGTTATACTGAGGTGTTTTGGCGGTGAATTGGAATCGGCATGCGCCCCCCGGCCACCGGCGCTTTTCGCGAAGGCGGCCGCCGCGTCCAGCAATCCTAACCCTTTGCGCGCCGCGCTGCTGCGCAATCTCATTCCGCGAGCATCGCGCCGAGGGCGACCTGCGTCCGGTTCGACGCGTGCAACTTCTTCATTATGTTGCGAAGATGTACTTTAACGGTACTTTCGGAGATACCGAGTTCGTACGCGATAATCTTGTTCTGACGGCCCTCGCGCAGAATTCTAAGCACGTCACATTCGCGCGATGTCAATAGCGGTTCGCCCTCGAATTCCTTGCGGCTCGGTTCTTGAGCCGAACTCAGCGGAGCCGCCAGGCTGGCTTCCAGCCGCGAAGACTGTTCAAGTCGAGCGATTTCGTCGCCGCGCGCGGTCTCCGGCGGCAGGCAGAAACCTCCAACCCACATAAGTTGAATCGCGGCGATCGCAACGGCGAGACTTGCCTCCCAGCGGACGACGCCGACGACGCCGAGCGTCCCGAAAGCGCGCGTCAGCCTCGCGTCGTCACAGGCAAGCACGATCCCGACGGGGGCATCGCCGCAGCGGACGCGCAACGCACGCAGCTTGGCCTGCACCGCGTCCGGATCGCCGTCTCGCCGAGGGTCGACGCCGATCAACAGAAGGTTGGCAGGCCCGGGCATGACATCCTCGACGCTGGCGCAACACTGCACCGCAGCCCCGCGGATATGGGTCGAAATCAAATAGTTGAGGCCATCGCGCAGCAAACCGTGCGGCTCAATGAGCACCAGCCGGTCACGCCGCAACGCAGATGCAGTCCCCGCACTCCAGCTGGCTGTGTACTGGGACGGATTAAGAACCACGCTCCCCATGTCTTGCGGCCCCCTGCCCGTAGAAAACGATAATCTCCATATTGCTAAGCGGTCTGCGAAGTGGGTACGGCCAGAGACGCGTCAACGCCTCGCCCCGTTGCCCTCAAGACGTGAATGCAAGTGCCTCATTGGATTGACTGGAATGTGAAACTGACCCCCGGCGACGACGAGATGAATTGCGGCGATCAATAAAGAAACCCCAAACGTCGATGGGAAAAGCCCCACCATGCCGAATTCTGCAGCTTGGCTTTCTTCGGCGGGCTCCCCATGCTCGGACAGCAACAGCATCGGCGCCCGGCGCGTCGCGGCAAAGATCGTAGCTATGTCGTTGAGCAGCGGCCCTTCAGCCAGACGCGCAGATCCGACGTTAAGGAGTACGACGTCCGGTCGAAAGGCGCTGTTTTCCGCCGCTTGTTCGGCGTGCGCAATGCTGACGACATCAAAGTCCCCAAGTTGCGTCGTAAGCAAGTGCGTCAAGCATTCGCGCGTCAGTCGCACGCTGTCGACCAGCATTAGGACTTTCGTCGCGTTAGCGCGATGGGTTACCGGGCGGGTGTATTCCTCGGTCCGGTTGAAGTTGTATTCGTACGAGGCCCCGAGCCCGACCGGGAGGTTCATGTCGCCTGTGTAGTGAACGGACATCGGCCATTGGCCCAGGGTGGCGCCGACAGCGCCGTACTGGACCGTTTTGGCCTTGTGGATTTCAGGGCGCTCGGAACCCGACATCGCAACGCTCCACGCGTACGAATACTCCGCTAAGCAATTTGACGAAAAACCCCACCAACAATAGACGGGTCAGCCCTCGGCCCACCGTCTTCCACTTACTTTGCGTGGCTAATATACCACAATTTGTGTAAGCTAATACGCCGCGGCGGCCGATCATGGTCTACGCGACATCGTTTACGTCGCAGCAATACCTGCGTATTCCGCTTCGCAACAAAAAAGATGGTGAATACGGGACGTTAGTTAAAAACTAACTTTAAACTATGACACAATTGCGGAATTGTCAAGGATGAGCGACCTCATCCGAAATTAGTACTCCTACGTCAGATCTCCGCGTACACTCCCCAATTTGCCTAAACACAACGTGGGAAGTGTTGTCGACCATTTCACTGCGATCGACGCGCCGATGACGGCGCCCGCATGTTACAACGCCCGACGCGCGGCCAGCCGGCGCAAAGCCAAATCAGCGTTTAAAAGGCGCAGCTTGAGCGAGCGAGGGGGAAGATCCGACAATTTGGCAGGAGAGGAGGGACTCGAACCCCCAACCCCCGGTTTTGGAGACCGGTGCTCTACCAATTGAGCTACACTCCTAACGGGGTCCCTTTTGCCGCAACGCGGGCGCCGATGCAAGTGTGGCGTGCTAAGTTGCCGTCCCCGGACTTTCCCGCCCCTTTGTTAGTCATTCTGTCGAGACCGGGCCGCTCGTTTAGGCATTCTTGGCTCGTTCTCAGGCGATCCGCATTGACATACCTGCCGCCTATGCCTCCAAATCGCTTAGCGGCCCACGCCTTGCACATGGCAAACGCATCCAGCCTCGAAAGGCGACCTCTTGGCGATACTCGTCGGCCTGCACCACGTCACCCGCTATGCCTACGATCGGCCGGTCGCGCTCGGGCCTCAGTCGATCCGGCTGCGTCCAGCGCCACACTGCCGCACACGCGTTCCAAGCTATTCGCTCACCGTCACGCCTGCCAATCACTTCGTCAATTGGCAGCAGGACCCGCATGGCAACTGGCTCGCCCGCTACGTTTTTCCGGAGCCGGTCGAGGAATTCAAGATCGAGGTCGATCTGACCGCCGAACTCGCGGTGGTCAATCCTTTCGACTTTTTCGTCGAACCTTACGCCGAGGAATTCCCGTTCGCCTACGCCGACGAACTCGCGACCGAGCTCGCCGCCTATCTCGCGGCCGAGCCCGGCGGCCCGCTGCTGACGAATTATCTGGCGCAGATCGCGGCGCGACGCGGCCGGACGATCCCTTTCCTGGTCGCGCTCAACGCGGAACTGCAGCGGATGATACATTACGTCATCCGCATGGAAGCGGGCGTCCAGGAACCGGACGAGACGCTGGCGCTGCGCTCGGGCTCGTGCCGCAATTCGGCCTGGTTGTTGGTGCAGATCCTGCGGCGGCTCGGCCTCGCCGCGCGCTTCGTTTCAGGCTATCTGATCCAGCTCAAGGCCGACGTCGACCCGATCGAAGGTCCTCTCGGCACGGATAAGGATTTCACCGACCTGCACGCCTGGGCTGAGGTCTATATTCCCGGCGCCGGTTGGATCGGCATGGACGCGACCTCGGGTCTTTTCTGCGGCGAAGGTCATCTGCCGCTGTGCGCTACGCCGCACTTCCGCTCGGCAGCGCCGATCACCGGCCTCGTCGAGCCGGCGCAGGTCACCTTCGCCTTCGACATGAACGTGAAACGGCTGCGCGAATCGCCGCGCGTCACACTTCCCTTCACCGATGCCGCCTGGAACAAGCTCGACGCCCTCGGCGAAAGGGTCGATCGCGATCTCGTGGCGCAGGATGTGCGTTTGACTATGGGCGGCGAGCCGACCTTCGTCTCGATCGACGATTACGACGCGCCGGAATGGAATACTGCAGCGGTCGGCGGCGCCAAGCAGGAGCGCGCCGAGACGCTGATTCGGCGCCTGCAAACTCGTTTCGCCCCGGGCGGTTTCCTGCATTACGGCCAGGGCAAATGGTACCCTGGGGAAAGCCTGCCCCGTTGGGCCTTTGCGCTCTATTGGCGCAAGGACGCCAAGCCGATCTGGCAGGATCCCCTGCTGATCGCCGGAGCCGGGGCGAGCGCCACCGCGACCGACGCGGACGCGCAGGCGCTCGTCAGCGAAATTGCGACGCGCCTCGGCATCGAGCCCGACCACGTCATCCCGGCCTATGAGGACGCGCCGTACTGGCTGCTGCGGGAAAGCGCGCTGCCGGTCAACGTCGATCCGTCCGACCCGAAGATCGACGACCCAGAAGAGCGCGCGCGCATGGTGCGCACCTTCGACCACGGCTTGTCGCGTCCGACTGGGTACGTATTGCCGGTGCAACGCTGGAACGCGGAAGCGCAATCGGCCTGGCGAAGCGAACGTTGGCCGCTCAGGCGCGGCAAGCTCTTTCTCGTGCCGGGCGACTCTCCGGTCGGCTTGCGCTTGCCGATGAAGACGCTGCCCCATGTCAAGCCGTCGGAGCACCCCTTCGTCCATGAGCAGGATCCTATGGACCCCCGGGGCGACCTCCCGGAACCGATTCAGTTCCGTCAGGCGGCGTATGCCCGGCCCGACGCAGGCGCGGAGCAACAGACGCAAACCGAGCAGTTCGCCGCCGAAGGCGCGGTGCGCACTGCGTTGAGCGTTGAGCCGCGCAACGGCGTACTCTGCGTCTTCATGCCGCCAACGCCGAAGCTCGACGACTATCTCGAACTGCTCGGCGCAGTCGAAGCGATCGCGCACGAAAGAGAGCTTCCCATTCGAGTCGAGGGATATACGCCGCCGTTCGACCCACGCGTCGATTGCATCAAGGTGACGCCCGACCCGGGCGTCATCGAGGTCAACATTCATCCCGCCGCCTCCTGGCGCCAAGCGGTGGAGACGACGACAGGGCTGTATGAAGATGCTCGCCAGTCGCGGCTCGGCGTCGACAAGTTCATGACCGATGGGCGCCACACGGGGACCGGCGGCGGCAACCACGTCGTCCTCGGCGGCGCCAAGCCAGCGGATTCGCCGTTTCTGCGCCGGCCGGATCTGCTGGCGAGCCTAGTCCTCTACTGGCAGCGCCACCCGTCGCTTTCCTATTTGTTTTCTGGGCTATTCCTCGGTCCGACCAGCCAGGCTCCGCGTCTCGACGAAGCGCGCGACGATCAGCTCTATGAATTGGAGATCGCGCTTTCGCGAACGCCCCCGCCCGGCGAGGCCGCGCCGCTGTGGCTCGTCGACCGGCTCTATCGCAACCTCCTCGTGGACGTCACCGGCAACACTCACCGTGCGGAAATCTGCATCGACAAGCTCTATTCGCCGGACAGCGCGACCGGGAGGCTCGGTCTGGTGGAGTTCCGCTCGTTCGAAATGCCGCCCGACGCGCGCATGAGCCTGGCCCAGCAACTGCTCCTTCGAGCCCTCGTCGCCTGGTTCTGGCGTGAGCCGCAGCAAGGCGCGCCGGTCCGTTGGGGCACCAGCCTTCATGACCGCTTCATGTTGCCGCATTTTGTCTGGCAGGACTTTCTCGGCGTCCTCGGCGATCTCCAAGGCGCCGGCTACGCTTTCGAGGCGGAATGGTTCGAGGCCCAGCGCGAGTTTCGCTTCCCCGTTTACGGTCGCGTAGCCCATGGCGGGGTCGAACTCGAGATCCGGCAGGCGCTCGAGCCTTGGCACGTGCTCGGGGAGGAGGCGACCACCGGCGGCACGGCGCGCTATGTCGATTCCTCGGTGGAGCGGCTGCAAGCCAAAGCCAAGGGCCTCATCGCCGGACGTCACGTCCTGACCTGCAACGGCCGCCGGCTCCCGATGCAGCCGACGGGGAAAGCGGGCGAGGCGGTGGCAGGTGTGCGCTTCAAGGCGTGGAAGCCCTCCTCCAGCCTGCATCCGACCATCGACCCGCACGTACCCCTCACCTTTGACATTGTGGACTCATGGAACGGGCGCTCGCTCGGCGGCTGCGTCTATCACATCGCCCATCCCGGCGGTCGCAATTATGAGACTTCGCCAGTGAATTCCTACGAGGCCGAGGCGCGGCGACTGGCGCGCTTCCAAGATCACGGTCATACTGGCGGACCGGCGCCCGTTCCACCCGACGAGTCGTCAAACGAATTTCCGATGACGTTGGATTTGCGGAGGCACATTGCCCGCTAGCGCCCGGTCCGTTGCGCCGCACGACGATGACACCCTCGCGCGCGTCGCCGAGTGGACGGGCGGCTATGCGCCGCTCCCAGGCATTCCCGACGAGTTCATCGGCCCCGACGGGGCGCGCCGGCCCCATTGGCTGCAGTTGCTGCATGCGCTCGCAGCCCTCGAGCCCGGCGAGATCGCGCAACGTTTCGCCGCGGCCGACCGGCGTATTCGCAATCGGGGCATGTCGTATCGTGTGCAGGGCGAAACGTCCGAACGGGTATGGCCGCTCAGTCGCATGCCGCTGGTCATTCCCGAATCCGAGTGGCGCGAAATCGCCCACGGCGTCGCTCAGCGGGCCGAATTGCTCGAACGCGTCCTCGCCGATGTCTATGGCGAGGGCCTTCTGGTCGCCGAGGGCGTCCTACCGGCCGCCGCGCTGAGCGGATCGACTGACTACATCGCCGCGATGCGGGGCGTCGCTCCGCCCGGTAAGCGGTGGCTGAGGCTCTATGCCGTCGACATCGGCCGCGGACCCGATGGGGGCTGGTGGGTGCTCGGCGATCGCGCGCAAGCGCCGTCGGGCTCCGGCTACGCGCTGGAAAATCGCCTGGTGATCTCGCAGGCGTTTTCGAGCCTCTACAGCCAGATGAACGTCGAGCGTCTGGCGCCCTTCTTCCGCGAACTGCGCGCCGGTCTCAAGGCGAGCGGCGAGCGCACCGAGCCGCGCATCGGTATTCTGACCCCCGGCCCGCTGAGCGCGACCTATTTTGAGCAGGCCTATCTCGCGCGCTATCTCGGCTTCCTGCTTGTCGAAGGCGACGATCTGGTGATGCGCGATGGTCACGTCTTCGTGCGTACGATCGCGGGACTCAAACACTGCGACGTCCTCTGGCGCCACGTCGACGCCGAATGGTGCGATCCGCTCGAACTCAACGCCGCCTCGCACATCGGCGTGCCCGGCCTCGTCGACGCGATCCGCGCCGGTGGCGTCGCGGTCGAGAACATGCCGGGCGCCGGCCTGGTCGAATCGCGCGCCCTGCTCGCGTTTCTGCCCGCCCTCGCCCGCCGCCTCATCGGCGAGGATCTGGCGATGCCGAACATCGCCACGTGGTGGTGCGGCCAGCCGAGCGAGCGGGAGCGCGTTCTCGCTTCGCTCGACTCCATTTCGATCGCCGGCGCATTCCGCGATTCCGCTCCCGGCTTCGGCGGACGCCGCGGCATCGTGGGCGGCGAGCTCGATTCCGAAGAGCGCGCGGCCTTGCGAGCCGCCATCGAGACACGCGGGATCGACTATGTCGGCCAGGACATCGTGCAGCTTTCGACGACACCGCGCTGGGAGGAAGGACGACTTGTCCCCCGCCCCTTCGTCCTGCGCGTCTATGCCGCCGCGACGCCGCATGGCTGGCGCGTGATGCCCGGCGGCTTTTGCCGCATTTCCGACAAGCCCGACGCGCGTGCGGTGTCGATGGGCGAAGGCGTCGAATCCGCCGACGTGTGGGTGCTGGCGGACCGCCCAGTCGAGACCACGAGCCTGCTGACGACGCCAGAAAAGGTGCGGATCGTGCGCATGCTCGGCAATCTGCCGAGCCGCGCCGCCGATAATCTGTTCTGGTTCGGCCGTTATCTCGAGCGCGAGGAGGGAACGCTGCGGCTCGTGCGCTGCCTCTGCGCGCGCGCCGTCGATCCCGACGCGCCGATGAACGGCTCGCGTCAGTCGATCGAGCGACTGAAGTCCCTGCTCGTCTCGTGGGGCGCGATCCACGCCGCGATGGCATCAGCGACCTCCGCCGAGGCGGGCGAAGCGGCCCTGCGCGACGCGGAGAATTATGGCTCCGCGCTGTCGATCGCGCGTTCGGCGCGCTATGCCGCTTCGGTGATCCGCGAGCGCCTCACGCAACAGACCTGGCAGTTGATCGGGCGGCTCGAAACGGTCATCCTGGAGGCGCCGCGGCGCCCACTCGCCGAATCGGAGATCATCGACTGCGTCGACGAGGCGCTGACCACCATCGCCGCGCTCGCCGGCCTCTTCGACGAGAATTTCAACCGTGGCGCAGGCTGGATTTTTTACGAGCTCGGCCGACGCATCGAACGCGGCATCAACACTTGCCGACTGGCGCGCCAATTCGCCGGCCAGGACGCCTCCGAATATGATCTCGACATGCTGCTCGATCTCATCAACTCGCAGATCACCTACCGTTCGCGCACCTTGATCGGCGTGGCGCTGGCGCCGGTGCGCGACATGGCGCTTCTCGATCCGTTCAATCCGCGCTCGGTGGCGTTTCAGGCCAACGTCGTCGACGACCATATCGGCGCGCTCCCGGTTCTGCGGCAGGATGGCGTCCCCGAGGAACCGCGTCAACTCGCCACGCTCCTGCGCGCGGAACTCGCGACCGAATATGCGGACCGACTCGAGGATTCGCGGATTCTCGCCATCGAGCAGCGTCTGATGACTTTGGCGGAGGCGATCGCCACGCGTTATTTCCTTCAGGGCGCGGCGCACGGCCGGGCAGAAAAAATCACGGGCCTCGCGTGATCTACGATGTGAAGCATCTCACGCGCTATCGCTACGGGGCGCCGGTTGCGGTGAATACCTGCGTTTTGCGCCTGCTGCCGCGCTCCGAGGGGGGCCAGCACGTCATCACGGCGCAAATCGACGTGACGCCGCGTCCGCAGACTTTCAGCGAACGTCTGGATTCCTTCGCGAACCGCGTCGTGCATCTACGCATCGAGACGCCGCATCGCGAATTGCTGATCGAACTCGCGTGCGCGCATTGTCGTCGAGCAGCCGGCGCCGCCGCTCGCCGCGCTAACGCCGCCGTGGGAGGACATAGCGGCGCTCGCCGCCGCAACTCCGTCGCTCGCGCCCGAATTCCCCCGCATTCGGGATTTATCCCAGCCGCCTCGTCACGCTCTTCGAGCCGGCGACCGCCTACGCGCGCAAAAGCTTCTCGCCCCGCCGCCCCATTTACGAAGCGGCGAGCGAACTCGCCGCGCGCATCAAGGCCGATTTCGCGTACGACTCCAAGGCGACCGAAGTGACGACCTCGCCCGCCGACGCTTTCGCGCAAAGACGTGGCGTCTGCCAGGACTTCTCCCATGTCATGATCGCGGGCTTGCGCGGGCTCGGCCTCGCCGCTCTCTATGTCAGCGGATACATCCGCACGATCCCGCCACCCGGCAGGGCGCGCCTTGCGGGCTCCGACGCCTCGCACGCCTGGGTCGCGCTCTGGTGCGGACCCGCTTTCGGCTGGCGCGGGCTCGATCCGACCAATGCGATCCCCGCCGGCGACGATCACATCGTCGTCGCTCGCGGCCGAGACTATTCCGACGTGCCGCCGGTCGAGGGCGTGATCCTGTCTTCGGGCGGCCATAAACTCGACGTCGAAGTCGACGTGATTCCCGTATAAGCGAACAGGCGAGAAATGACCTTCGATCCCACACCAGAGCAAGCCCCGCCGACGACGATCGGCCTCGCCGAGATTCGCGCCGCCCATGCGCTCATCGCGCCGCACGTCCGACGCACGCCAATCATCGAGACAGCGGCGCCGGTCGGCGCGGGCGATGGCCGCAACGGCGCTGCGATTTCACTCAAACTGGAATTCCTTCAACACACGGGATCGTTCAAGCCGCGCGGCGCCTTCGTCAATCTCCTGACGCGCCGCGCGCCGGCGATTGGCTGCGCGACGGCGTCGGGCGGCAACCACGGCGCGGCCGTCGCATACGCCGCCGCCAAGCTCGGCGTCCCCGCCCGCATCTATGTGCCGGAGATCGCAGCGCCGGTGAAGATCGCCAAGATCAAGGCCTATGGCGCCGAGGTCGTCGTCCAGGGCGCGACCTATTTCGACGCACAGGCCCTCTGCAACGCCTACGTCGCGAACAGCGGCGCTCTGGCGATCCATCCCTACGACGCGCCCCAAACCGTCGCCGGACAGGGGACGGTCGGACTCGAATGGGAAGAGGACCTCGTCCGCCTCGACGCAGCGCCGCTCGACACAATTCTCGTGGCGGTCGGCGGCGGCGGCTTGATCGCCGGCATCGCGGCGTGGTTCGCCGGTCGCGTCAAAGTCGTCGGCGTCGAGCCGGAAGGATCATGCGCGCTGCACGCCGCTTTGGCGGCCGGGCGTCCGGTCGACGTCAACGTGCGATCCGTGGCGGCCGACTCGCTCGGCGCGAGGAGCGTCGGCGAACTGAACCTCTCGATCGCGCGGCGCGCGGTGGCCGAGGTCGCCCTCGTCACGGACGACGCGATTCGTTCCGCCCAACTCGCCCTCTGGCGCAATTTCTCGATCGTTGCCGAGCCCGGCGGCGCCGCGGCGTACTCGGCGTTGGCCAGCGGAGCTTACCGGCCCACGCCCGACGAGCGGGTCGGCGTGCTCCTTTGCGGCGCCAATGCCCCTCTGGGGACCCTCGCCGCGGCGAGCGCGGATTAGGGTGTTGCGATAAGGCAAGCCCCGCACTATGGTCCGCCCGCTTCGCGACGCCGGCCCCGGCTTCGCGCTTCGGTGGGGCGTAGCCAAGTGGTAAGGCAGCGGATTTTGATTCCGCCATCCCCTGGTTC
>CAWEYC010000047.1:0-13501 GCA_963813195.1 uncultured Alphaproteobacteria bacterium
CGGCGAAGGCTTCGCGGAGCTGCGCGAGTCGCAGCCCCTCACCCCGGCCCTCTCCCGCAAGCGGGAGAGGGGGCGCTCCCCTTCTCCCGTTCACGGGAGAAGGGGGCCGCGTAGCGGCCGGATGAGGGCCGGTCGGCATCGCGACGATCTGCAAACCCTCGCCATGCTCGAGCGCATCCTCGAAATTCAGATGGCACTCGCCCTTGGGCGCGCGCAGATTGCCCTTCGTCAGCAGCCGGCACAATCGTCCGTAAGCGGCGCGGTCCCTGGGATAGGCGAGCATGTCGGGCGCGCCGTCGACAAAGCTCAGCCGCGCGCCCGTGACGACGCGCAAGGCGCCGATCGCGGCGCGGTTCTCGCGCGCAAACACATGCGCGCGCACGACGCCGGCGAGCGTGTTGCGGTCGGCGATTCCGATGCCGGAAAGACCGAGCTCGGCCGCGCGCGCGACGAGTTCCTCGGGGTGCGAAGCGCCGCGCAGGAACGAAAAATTCGTCGTCGTCGCGAGTTCGGCGAAGCGGGGAGCGAGGCGGATCATGGGCGTCCCCTCATCCGGCGCTTCGCGCCACCTTCTCCCGCACGCGGGAGAAGGAGAAAGCCCCTCGCCCGCTTGCGGGAGAGGGGTTGGGGTGAGGGTCTTGGGATGAGGATCACCATGACAGACCGCACGCCGCTGCGATCGTCGCCAGCACGCTGTCTTGCGCTGTCAGAATGTCGTGATTGGCAAAGCGCACGACTTTGAAGCCCTCTCGCCCAAGCCATGCGTTGCGCACAGCGTCGCGAGGACTTTCGGTGTGTTGCGAGCCATCCGCCTCGACGACGAGTTTGTGCGCGAGACGGAGAAAGTCGACGATGTAAGGGCCAATCGGCGCCTGGCGGCGAAACTTGAGCGCCTGCATACGCCGATCGCGTAGAGCATACCAAAGCTTTCGCTCCGCTTCCGTCAGCGCGCGGCGCATGGCCCGGGCGCGAGATTTTGCGGGGAATGGAATGTCGTCGCGCATGATCGCCTCCTAAGACCCTCATCCGGCCCTGCGGGCCACCTCTCAGCGAACGAGACGTTCGCCTGACACCCGCAAGCGGGAGAAGGATTTCTTCACCCGAACACCCCGTGCAAAAACCATTTCGCTCGCATCGTCTCGCGGCCATAGAGCCCTTCGCGGTAGAGCCAGAAGCGGCGCCCAAACGTGTCCTCGGCGCGGAAATAATCGCGCGTCGGCGCATCGAAGCGGCGCCACCAGGGCGCGGCGATGCGCTCTGGCCCTTCGATCGCCGCGACTTCATGCAGGACGCGCCGCCAGCGGAAACGCAGAGGCGGACCGTCGGGGACTTCGGCGAGGGTCTCGATCGGCTCGGGCCGCTCGAAGAGGCGCAGGGGCCGCGTCGGCGCCGCGGCCGGCGCGGCGACCTCGATCCCCTCCCCCCGCGCGCGCGACGCGCCCAGCACCGCCGGCGAGGCGACGACGGCCTGTTCGGGAATATGGGCTTCGACGAGTTGCTGCCGCGTCACGCGGCGCGGCCCCAGACGCGCGCTCAAGCCATCCAGGAGATCGGCGAGCGCGCGGGCTCGCTCGGCGTCGTGCGCGCGCTCCCATTCGCGCTGCGAGGGCTCCAGCGGCTCGGCGAGGAGACAGGAAAGGCGCATCAGATCGACCCCGAAGCCGGCGTCGATCTCCTCCTCGGCGCCGCCGGCGAGACGCTCAGCGAACAGCCGCGCGACGGCGCGCGCCTCGCCGAGCGGCCGGCCGGCGCTAACGCGAATGCGGCGCACGTCGCCGTCGACGCGAAAAAGGGCGAGCTCCAGCCGCCGCGCGCCCTTCATCTGGCGCTCGAGCAGCACGACGAGATCGTCGGCGAGCCGGCGAAGCGTCGCCATGACCGCCTCGGCCGCGACGATCGGGCTAGCGAAGCGCCGCTCGGCGCAGAAATCGGGCGCCGGAAATCGCGGCGAGATCGCCTCGCGCGTCAGGCCGCTCAACGCGTCGAGCCGCGCGATGGCCTGCGAGCCGAAACGCGCCGCGATCGGCGCGCGCGGCCGCAGCGCAAGATCGCCGATGCGGCGTAAACCGGCGCGCGCCATGTCGGCGTTCGTTTTCTCGTCGAGCCCCAGCGCGGCGACCGGCATTTCGTAATAGAACTTGGCGAAGGCTTTGCCGGAAAGGCCGACGGGCGCGATGCGGGCGCTGGAATAGCGCGCCAGCGCCGAAGCGGCGCGCGGCGTGTCGGCGAAGCCGAGCGCGACGCATAAGCCTTGGCGGGAAAAGCGCGCCTCGATCTCCCGCGCCAGCGCCGCCTCGCCGCCGAAGAGATGCGCAACGCCGGAAACATCGAGCATCAGACCGTCGCGTCCATCGAGCGCGACGAGCGGCGTGAAGCGCGCGCAAAAATCGGCGAGGCGTTCGAGCAGCTTGTTCTCCGCCTCAGGGTCGGCCTCGGCCGCGACGAGGGCGGGATGGCGCGCGCGCGCATCGGCGAGCGTCAGGCCGGCGGTGAGGCCGAGCCGCGCGGCGTTCGCATCGACGCCGACGAGCCGGCGGGCGCTTTTGACCGTCGCGACGACCGCCAGCGGCGCGGCGGCGTCAATGGCGCGCACGCGCCGCGCGCGGTCCGTCGCCAGACGCGGCAGCCAGAGGGAGAGATACCGTCGGATCGTCAAACCGTTTGTCCTCGCTTCGCCAGGTCAGGCGGAAGATTCGCGTCGCATCGAGGCCTTGCGGCGGCCCCTGAGCCGATGACAGGCGGGCTTTGACGAGCCGCGCGGCGAAGGCGGGCGGCCCCGGCAAGCCCCGCCCGCCGCCCGCCGAAGCCAGGCGGGCGCTCGGCGCGGCGGCGATCTCGAAGCGCGTCTCGGCGGCGCTGGAGAGCCGATCGGCTGCGCCATAGGCGCTCGCCGGCGCCAGCAGCGCGGGCGTCGCCCCGGCGCGCGCGGCGAGCAGCAGGCGGCGGGACACGGCGAGATCGTAACCCCTCAGGTTCCAGACTTCGCCGACGACGACCGCCGGCGCGCCGCTCCTCAAGCTCTCCTCCATCGCCTGGAACAAAGCCGGCGCGTCGGGCGCGCGCACGAAGACGAGCCGGCTCAATTCCAGGCCATACGCGACGAGCCCCGGCCCATAGAGCGCGCCCATCTCGCGGTGGGCGAAATCCTCCGCCAGGATGAGCCCCGCCGCGCTGCGCTCGGCCATGAAGCGCGCCGCCAGCGCGAGCGTGAAGCCCATCGCCGCCGCCCCATCGCCGGGGCTCGCCGGCGCGATCTCGTGCAGGGCGTCGCCGGAAAGGCCGCCGCCAAGCGCGCGGTCGAGCGCGCCGGTCAGCGACAGCCGGGGCGGCGGCGCACGCGCCTCCATCCCCCCTCTGCGCGCCTCGATTTCGGCGACGACGCGCCGCAAACGCGCCATTCCCTCGACTCCGCCGCCACGCGACATCCGATCGCCAATCCCAATGTTCGCCATTTGTTCTAGTTTTGCGGCGAGGCGGCGCGAGAGTCAAGAGCGACAGGCAACGTCTCGAAGCCCGAACGAGCTGATCCGATCGGCTGCCGGGCTCCGGGCTCCACGGATACGATCTGTCGCCGATTCCGTCCTTGGGCGTCGACGACCTGCCCTATCTCCCGCAGTCATTCCTGCAAGAGCTGCTCGCCCGGTCAGTCGGCTGGATGTACAATCGTCAAAATGGAGCGACTTTGTGCCACTTCCTGGCCGGCACAGTGGTTTTCGCCTTCGGCATTCTTTAGCCGCCGATTGACTGACGCCACGACGTCGGGCGGGCGCGAAGGGCGCCTCAGGCGGTGATGCGTTCGTCCGCCGGCGAGGGCTCTCGCAGGACGTAGCCACGGCCCCAGACGGTCTCGATATAGTTGCGCCCGTTCGAGGCCACCGCGAGCTTCTTGCGCAGCTTGCAGATGAACACGTCGATGATCTTCAGCTCCGGCTCGTCCATCCCGCCGTAGAGATGGTTGAGGAACATCTCCTTGGTCAGCGTCGTGCCCTTGCGCAGCGAGAGCAACTCGAGCATCTGATATTCCTTGCCGGTCAGATGCACGCGGGCGCCGTCGACTTCGACAGTCTTCTGGTCGAGATTGACGATGAGATCGCCGGTGATGATGACCGACTGCGCATGCCCCTTGGAGCGGCGCACGATCGCATGAATGCGCGCGACGAGTTCGTCCTTGTGAAACGGCTTGGTCAGATAGTCGTCGGCGCCATGGCCGAGACCCTTCACCTTGTCCTCGATGCCCGCCATGCCCGAGAGGATCAGGATCGGCGTCTTGATCTTGGTGACGCGCAACGACCGCAGGACCTCGTATCCCGACATGTCCGGCAGATTGAGATCGAGTAAGATGATGTCGTAATCGTACAGCTTCCCGAGATCGATGCCTTCCTCGCCAAGGTCAGTGACATAGACATTGAAATTCTCGGACTTGAGCATCAACTCGATGCTTTGCGCCGTCGCGCTGTCGTCCTCGATCAAAAGTATCCGCATGTTAAATCCCCAGACTTGCCCCTCGGCGCGCGATCGCGGTTGCCCCCGCCGCTTTCGCGCCGCCCGATGGCGAACGCATTGCCGGGAAGCGAGCCCGGCCGATTCGACACGCAGAGTGACCATGATTGGTTAACAAATTATGATTCACTCGCGCAACCCCTTCCTGGAATATTTCCACGCTAAACAGAACTCGTTGATTCTTTTATTGGATTCCAGGCGGCAAATGCTGATGTGACACTTCAACGATTGGCTCTAGCCAACTCAATAAACTCGATGATCCACGTCCCGCTGCCGGCCGCCGAAGGAACGATCGCGTTTTGTCCCGGAAACGCTCCGCGGTGACTGCTTGCTAAGGATTGTTAACGACGCGGGTAAACGAACCGCTAACAATGCGCACTTTGCGTCACATTTTCGCAATGACGTCGTTCGGGGGCCGTAATCCCTGTCGAATACGCGCAATCCCGACAAATCGTTCAATCCCGTAAGAAATGAGCAACCTTCCTGCGCCATGTTCGAGCTGTCTCGTGGTGAACAAGCGTTGGTCGGCTGATCCCGTCCGAATATTCAAGTATGGAGTGCGTAAGGATGAAATCGCGAGACACGCTTATTCGGCTCAAGCGCTTCCAGGCCGAGGAGAAGCGCCGGCGCGTTCGGCAAATCGAGCTGATGGTCGCCGAATTCACGCGCATGGCGATCGACCTCGACCGTGAAATCCTCAATGAGGAAAAGCGCGCGGGGATCAGCGACCCCAACCACTTCGCTTACCCGACCTACGCGCGCGCCGCGGTCACGCGCCGCGACAACCTCAAGCGATCGATCGGCGAACTGACCGCCCAGATCGAAGAGGCCAAGGCGGCGCAGGAAGAGGCGCAGGCGGAATTGCTGAAATACGAGTCGCTCGAGGGCCGCGAAAAGGCGGTCGAGCGGTCTATCGAGTCCGCCGCCAGAGTCTAAGCAGCCCGGCGCCGGATCGGCGCCGACGCAAAGCCGCCGAGGCGCCCTAGCCGCGCCAGTTCTCCATTGCGACGCGCCGGCCGATGCAGTAGATCGGTGCCGTTGCATTTTCGGTGTTGGGAACGGAGCGGATATGTCTAACGACCACGGCGCGGCGACTGCGGACGATCCGATGGACATGGCGGCGCACGAGTCGACCTACGCCGCTTTCATCGCGTTGACCGAGACCGTCGTATCCGTATTGGTATGCACCATCTTGATGCTGGTGCTGTGGGGGATCGAGGGGCACGGGTTCGTCGCCTTGATCGGTCTCATCCTGACGCTGCTGGCCGCGACCGTCGGCGCGCTGACGGGCATGGGCTGGCGGGTCGTTGCGCCCATCTTAGTGCTGCTCGGCCTCGCCTGCATCGTTCTTTAGCGAACGTCTTCGGATTCGCGTCGCGACCGGGGCGAATGCAATCTAGCTGGGGAAGGCGTCATGCTGATTGGGGTCGTCGCGGAGTCCGATCCGCACGAAACGCGAGTCGCGGCGAGCGCGGAAACCGTCAGGAAGTTCATCGGGCTCGGCGCCGATGTGGCGGTTGAGCGCGGCGCCGGCGTCAGCGCCGGAATTCCCGATGCCGATTATGAGGCGGCGGGCGCGCGCCTCGTCTCCGCCGCGGAGGCCCTCGGGGCCGACATCCTCCTGAAGGTGCGCCGCCCGAGCGGCGTCGAACTCGGCCAGATGAAGCGCGGCGCGCTCGTTGTCGCTTCGATGGACCCTTATGGCCATCAGCACGAGGTCGAGGCGATGGCCAATGCGGGCGTGGTTGCTTTCGCAATGGAGCTGCTGCCGCGCATCACCCGCGCGCAGTCGATGGACGTTCTTTCCAGCCAGGCCAATCTCGCCGGCTATCGCGCCGTGATCGATGGGGCGTCGGAATACGGCCGCGCGCTGCCGATGATGATGACGCCGGCAGGCACCGTTCCCGCCGCCAAGGCTTTCATCATGGGCGTCGGCGTCGCCGGCCTCCAGGCGATCGCGACGGCGCGTCGCCTCGGCGCGGTCGTCACCGCCACCGACGTGCGCCCGGCGACGAAGGAACAGGTCGAGTCGCTCGGCGCGAAATTCGTCGCGGTCGAGGACGACGAGTTCAAGCAGGCCGAGACCGCGGGCGGCTACGCCAAGGAAATGTCGGACGCCTACAAGGCGAAGCAGGCGGCGCTGGTCGCCGCCCACATCGCCAAGCAGGACATCGTCATCACCACGGCGCTGATTCCCGGACGCCCGGCCCCGCGCCTCATCAGCGCCGAAATGCTGAAGTCGATGCGCGCCGGCTCGGTCGTCGTCGATCTCGCGGTCGAGCGTGGCGGCAATTGCGAGTCGGCTCGCGCCGGCGAACTCGTCACCACCGAAAACGGCGTCCGCATCGTCGGCTATTCCAGCGTCACGCGTCTCGCCGCGACCGCCTCGGCGCTGTACGGCCGCAACCTTTACGCCTTCGTCGAAACGCTGATCGATAAATCGGCCAAGACGATCGCCGTCAATTGGGACGACGAACTCGTCAAGGCGACCTGCCTGACCCGCGACGGCGCGATCGCGCACCCCAATTTTCAGCCCAAGGCGTCGGCATGACGCTCGCGCTCATCATCGAGCGTCATGGCCGGACAAGCCCCGCCATGACGGTGAGGCGGACGCTCGCGCGTTTGTGAGGATGTGATGGAAAACCTTGACGCCACCGTCGCTAAATTGAAGGCCGCCGCCGACGCCGCCGAGGAGGCGGCGCACGCCGCCCAGACCTACGCCGATCAACTCGCCGCCGCCGGCCACGCCGCCTCGGGCGGCGCGATCGATCCATTCGTCTTCCGGCTGGCGATTTTCGCGCTCGCCGTGTTCGTCGGCTATTACGTCGTCTGGTCGGTGACGCCGGCGCTGCACACGCCGCTGATGTCGGTGACCAACGCGATCTCCTCGGTCATCGTCGTCGGCGCGCTTCTCTCGGTCGGCGTCGCGGCGGTCGACAGCGGCTCCATATTCGCGCGACTGGTCGGCTTCATCGCGCTGATCCTCGCCTCGGTGAACATATTCGGCGGATTTCTGGTCACCGAGCGCATGCTCGCGATGTACAAGAAGAAGGGCTGACCGCACGTGAACGCCAATCTCGCCGCCCTCCTCTATCTCATCGCCGGCATTCTGTTCATCCTTGCGCTGCGCGGGCTGTCGTCGCCCGCCAGTTCGCGGCAGGGCAACCGCTTCGGCATGATCGGCATGGCGATCGCCGTGGTGACGACGCTCGCGCTCAGGCCGCCGTCGAGCGGCGTCGCGTGGCTCCTGGTCATACTCGGCTTCGCCATCGGCGGCGGGATCGGCATCTGGCGCGCACGCACGATTGCGATGACGGCGATGCCGCAACTCGTGGCGATGTTCCACTCGCTCGTCGGCCTCGCCGCGGTGCTGGTGGCGGCGGGCGCGCTCTATGCGCCGCAAGCCTTCGGCATCGCCGAGGGCGATCGCATCCATCCCGCGAGCATCATCGAGATGTCGCTCGGTCTCGCCATCGGCGCCGTGACCTTCACCGGTTCGATCATCGCCTTCCTCAAGCTCGACGGCCGCATGTCGGGCAAGCCGATCCTGCTGCCGCAGCGCCACGCGATCAATATCCTTCTCGGCGTCGCCCTCGTCATCCTCATCGCGCTGTTCTACGCCTCGCAGTCCCCCGTGTTCTTCTGGCTGGCCGCGCTCGTCTCGCTGGCGCTCGGCGTGCTGCTGATCGTCCCGATCGGCGGGGCCGACATGCCCGTCGTCATATCGATGCTCAACTCCTATTCGGGCTGGGCGGCCGCGGGCATCGGCTTTACGCTCGGCAATCTCGCGCTCATCATCACCGGCGCGCTGGTCGGCTCTTCGGGCGCGATCCTTTCCTACATCATGTGCAAGGGAATGAACCGCTCGTTCATTTCCGTCATCCTCGGCGGCTTCGGCGGCGAAGTCGCGGGCCCAGCGGGCGCGACCGAGACGCGCCCGGTCAAGCAGGGCTCGGCCGACGACGCCGCGTTCATGATGAAGAACGCCTCCAAGGTGATCGTCGTCCCCGGCTACGGCATGGCGGTCGCGCAGGCGCAGCACAGCTTGCGCGAAATGGCCGACGTCCTCAAGAAGAACGGCGTCGAGGTCAAATACGCGATCCATCCCGTCGCCGGCCGCATGCCCGGCCATATGAACGTGCTGCTCGCCGAGGCCAACGTGCCCTATGACGAGGTGTTCGAACTCGAGGACATCAACAGCGAATTCGCGCAGGCCGACGTCGCCTATGTCATCGGCGCCAACGACGTCACCAACCCCGCCGCCAAGACCGACCCGAAATCGCCGATCTATGGCATGCCGGTGCTCGACGTCGAGAAGGCCAAGACTGTGCTGTTCGTCAAGCGCGGCATGGGTTCCGGCTACGCCGGCGTCGAGAACGAACTGTTCTTCCGCGACAACACGCTGATGCTGTTCGGCGACGCCAAGAAGATGACCGACGCGATCGTCAAGGCGCTCGCGCACTAACCGCGCCCGCCTGTTGCGCCGCGCGCAAAGGCAACTTTCGTGATGACGGTCGGTGGCGCGATAGTCGCTTTCGGCGGCCTCTATCTAGCGGCGCTGCTTGCGCTCGCCGTGTTTCAGCGTTGGCTGCTTTATCTGCCAAAGCCGCTCGAAGTGTCGCCGGCGGCGGCGGGCCTCGGTTCGGCTCAAGTTTTGCGGCTGCACACCCCTGACGGCGAAACCTTGCCGGCCTGGTACATTCCGCCGGCGCCGACGCGGCCGTTGATTCTCTATTTCCATGGCAACGCCGCTCGGCTCGCCGACAATGCCGAGCGCTTTCGCAGACTCACCGCGACCGGCAACGGCCTTCTCGCCGTCGAGTATCGCGGCTTCGCCGGCGCGACCGGCGCCCCCAGTGAGCAAGGACTGCTCATCGACGCGGAGACGGCCTATGCCCGCGCTCTGTCGCTGGGGGCGAAACCGTCGCGGCTCGTCGTTCTCGGCGAATCGCTCGGCAGCGGCGTCGCGGTCGCCTTGGCGGCGCGTTGCGAGGTTGGAGCGATCGTGCTCGACTCGGCATACGATTCCGTCGTCGCGGTCGCCGCGCGTCGGTACTGGATGTTTCCGGTCCGGTGGCTGATGCGCGATACTTTCCGCTCCGACGTGCGGATCGGAAAGATCACCGCGCCGCTGCTGATGGTTCACGGGACCCGGGATCAATCCGTGCCCATCGCATCAGGTGAGCGACTGTTCGCCCTCGCAAACGAACCGAAGCAATTCGTTCGGCTCGAAGGCGCCGGTCATCTCGCGCTCGGACTCGTCATCCCCAAAGCGCTCGAATGGATGGACGGCGCGCTGAAATGAGGCCGCGTCGAGAAGAAAATCGACGCGATCGTCCCGCGCTGGCGCGTCGAGGCGGCGAGTTCGGGCTTCCTTCGGCCGTAGAGCACGATCGACAACGAGATGTCCGACGGTCGGCCGATTTGATGCTTGCAAAGCTCGGGAACTCGATCCATCTTCACGCATGACCAAAGTCTCAAATAAGATCCAGGAACGCAGCAAAGCCCCCAAAGTCTTGACCGGACCGAAAGTGCTTGGCGTGACGAAGGACGGCGTGCGCATATTGAAGCCGAAAGGCAACGCGACCCATTTCACGCCGAAGGAGTTGCGCGAAGCGGTCGCCACGGTGAGGGCCTCCAAGAGAGCGTGATGAACGAGCGGGATATCTTCATCAATTGCCCGTTCTCCGCGGACTACCAGAGTTTCTTCGAAGCGATCATTTTCGCCGTCACGAGGTCAGGGTTCACGCCACGATGCGCCCGCGAGAACGACGACGGCGGCGAAGTTCGATTCGAAAAGATTTGCAAAATAATCGCGGAATGCCGCTACGGCGCCCACGACATTTCCAAGACCGAGCTAGATCCTGTATCTGATCTGCCGCGATTCAATATGCCGCTGGAACTCGGGCTCTTCCTTGGCGCTCGCAAATTCGGCGGCCGGAAACAATCTCGAAAGAAGGCCCTCATTCTCGATCGAGAAAGTCACCGCTATCAGAAGTTTATTTCCGACATCGCCGGACAGGACATCCACTCCCATGATAGCGACATCGGCCGCGTGATCGAAGAGGTTTCGAGTTGGCTTCGCGATGAGGCGCGCGACGACGACGTGCCGGGTGGCCGCGCGATCGCTCTCGAGTTCTCTCGATTTCAATCCGATCTTCCCAAAATTGCAGCCGCAAAGCGATTGCAACCCAAGGAGCTGACGTTCAAAGATCTGTGGAATATCGCTGCAACGTGGATAGTGGCGGATAGCGGCGCCCCGTAACCCGTCTCGGTCTTCCGCGCAGCTCCTACCGAGCTTCTTTTGAGCCCGAGGCGCACCACCCTCGTTTTGGACGCGTTGGCTTTGAGCGACTCAAGCCAGCCGCTGCAGCCCGGCGCGCGCGACCGCGTTGCCGGGGCTGACTTCCATCGCGCGCTGGTAGGATTCGACCGCCTTGGGCTTGTTGCCCATTTTCTCATAGGCCATGCCGAGCCCATCCCACCCGTCGGCGCTGTTGGGATCGACGTTGAGCGCAGCGTTGAAATCGTCTACGGCAGCGGCGTATTTGCCGGTGGCGAGCAGGCTCTCGCCGCGCGCCTGATAGGGGGCGCCGGCGAACGGATCGCGGTCGATCGCGTTGTTGAAGTCAGTGATCGCCTGCTCGTGATTGCCCTGGCGCTGATAGATCAGCCCGCGCGCGTGATAGGCCTGCGCGCCTTCCGGATTGAGGCGGATCGCCTGGTCGAGGTCGGCGAGCGCCTCGGGAAAACGGCTGTGCGCGCGATAGAGATTGCCCCGCCCGAGATAGGCCGACGCATCGTTCGGATTGGCGGCCAGCGCCGAGTTGAAATCGGCGAGCGCGGGGCCGTCCTTCTGCATCTGGCGATAGGCCAGCGCGCGGTTGGTGTAAGCGGCGCCGAATTTCGGATCGATCTGGATCGCCTTGGTGAAATCCTCGATCGCGCTCTGAAAATGGCCAGTCTTGGCATAGGCGATGCCGCGCGTATTGTACGCGATGGAATCGTTGGGATTACGCTGAATGACGTCCGACAGCGAAGCGATGTTGCCGGAATTGGCGCCCGTCGGATCCGTGTCGATCTCGGCGACGCGGGCAGTTTGAGGGGAAAACGAACCGAGAGTTTCGCTGCAGGCCCCGAGGGCCAGCGCCGCCAGCGACACGAGCACCAATCGTTCGACCGCCGAGCGACGGGACCACACCGTCATCCCCATGAGCCCTCAACCTCCGCCCACCGCCCTTCCGGGCGGATCCCAAACCCTATCGCTCAGCCGAACGCCTGCACGAGAATAATGGCGAAATATGAACGGCGACGTTGCGCCCGTCTCACGTTTTCGCCGAAACCGGAATCAACCGGCGGTGCGCGGGGCGCCCGGCATGACCTTCGGCTTCATCGGCAGCAAGCCTTCGCGCTGCAACTTCTTGCGAGCAAGCTTGCGAGCGCGGCGAACCGCCTCGGCCTTTTCGCGGGCGCGCTTCTCCGAAGGCTTCTCGTAATGACCGCGAAGCTTCATTTCGCGGAAAATCCCTTCGCGCTGCATCTTCTTCTTGAGCGCCTTGAGGGCCTGATCGACATTGTTGTCGCGGACGAGAACTTGCACGGGCGATCCTGTTTTGCGAGGCCGGGCCTCAATGAGACGGCAATTTTAAAAGAAATAGAGGCACACCCGCTCGTCTAAGCGGCGCGCCTTCTCAAGCTCCCCGTAGCAGAATCGACCCGCATTGTCCAGCCGATCAGCCACGCTTCGCAGGGCAATCGGGTGAAGGACTTCGTGACAACGGGGTGAAATGCTGAATCTGTAGGAATCCTCTGATCTGCATTCGGGGGGATTTTATGGACGACGGCGCCGAGAATTTCATGGCTTTGGCCGAAACGACGGTTTTCCTGGAATATTTCAAAGATATGCCGGATAGGCGCCAAACGGGGAAGGTGATCTATCCGCTCGACGAGATTTTGCTCTTGTGCCTTCTGGCGGTGTTGGCGGGAAGCGAGGCGTTCACCGAGATCGCCCGTTTCGGCGAAAGGAAGCTGGCGCTCTTGCGTCGGTTCCGCCCCTTCAAGGACGGCACTCCGGCCCATGATCATCTGGGCGACATTTTCGCCACCCTTGACGCGGCGGCGTTCCAACGGTGCTTCGTCGCTTGGGCGGCGGCCCTGACCAAGACCCCGGTCGAGGTGATCGCCATCGACGGCAAGACCTCGCGCCGCTCTTATCAAAAGAAGGGATCGAAGGAGCCGATCCACATCGTCTCGGCTTTCGCCGCGCGCCAGCGTCTCGTCATGGGTCAAATCGCGGTGGCGGAAAAATCCAACGAGATCGTCGCCATCCCCGCCCTGCTGGACATGATGGCGATCGAAGGAGCCGTCGTCACCATCGACGCGATGGGATGTCAACGCAACATCGCCAAGAAGATCATTGACAAGAAAGCCGACTACCTCATCGCGCTCAAAGGCAATCAAGGCACACTGCACGACGACGTCAAACTCCTTGCCGTCGAGCAGAAAGCCAACGGTTTCAAGGACGTCACGATCAGCCGACACGAAACGGTCGATGGCGATCATGGGCGGATCGAAACACGATCCTACACCGTGCTCCACAATGTCGAATGGCTTCAAAAGCGCCATGACTGGCCCGGCCTCAAGGGCGTCGTCATGGTCGAGAGCCAGCGTGAGATCGAGGGTAAATTCTCAAAAGAGACGCGATTCTACATCACCTCGCTGACCTTGCTCGCCAACACGATCGGGCCAATGATCCGCGATCATTGGGCGATCGAAAACGGCCTGCACTGGTTGCTCGACATGCTCTTTCGCGATGACGAATGCCGGGTGCGAACCGAAAACGCCCCCGCCAACTTCACAACCCTAAAGCACATCGCAAACAACCTATTTCGCATCGCTCCTGGAAAAGACTCCCAACGTCTCAAGCGGAAAACCGCCGGATGGGACGACGACTACCTCGCAAGCCTCATCGCCGCTTAATGCCTTCACCCGATTCCCCTGC
>CAWEYC010000048.1:0-74216 GCA_963813195.1 uncultured Alphaproteobacteria bacterium
TGACGAGGGGGCGCTAGAGCTCCGTGGGGCCGTCCTCCTTCGCGCCTCGCGCGACAATGCGCAGCGTATCGTCCGGCAAGGGTCTCTGGAGCTTCAACGCCTCGGCCGGCGGCGCGCACATCCACGCCTCGACTTCCTCGGGCTTGGTCAGAATGACGGGCATGGCCTTGGCTGAATCGGAGCGACGATTGCGTTCGGCTCGGTCGTCAGAAACGCGAAGAGATCGTTCGTCGTCTCCCCTTCCTTCACCTTGCGCACGGACCTCCGACGTGTCCAGACGCCGGCGAAGAACGCGAGCGGTCGGCTGTCGTCGAGCGCGAACCAGACGGGCGGGCGAGAGCCGTCCGCGAGAACTTCGTTTTCCGAGAAACTGGTGAAGGGGACGAGGCAGCGGCTCTCGACGCCAAGCCATCGCCGCCAATGCGGCGAGGCGACATTGCGCAGGTTGGCCGTGCGGTCGGAGGCGGCGGCAAGCGCATGTCCGCGACGGCGCCCACTGACGATATGGCGCACCGACTCGATGCTCGTTCGGCGGTGTTGGTTCGGCGAGCGGGGCTAAGTCTGGGATCTGCCATCGTCGTTCAGAGCGGCGAGGATGGCGTCGCAGGCGGACCGCGTCGTCGCGGCGCCCTTCAGGTCGCGTGTGCGGCCCTCGGGCGTTTGCAAGGCAGCCTCAATCGCGGCGACGATAGCTGCCGCCGCCTGCGTCTCGCCCAGATGCTCCAGCATCATCGCCGCCGTCCAAATCTGGCCGATCGGGTTGGCGATGCCTTTCCCTGCGATGTCGGGCGCCGAGCCGTGCACCGGCTCGAACAGCGACGGGAAGGCGCCTTCCGGATTGATGTTGGCGGAGGGGGCGATGCCGATCGTTCCCGTGCAGGCTGGCCCCAGGTCGGACAGGATGTCGCCGAACAGATTCGAGCCGACCACGACGTCGAACCGGTCCGGGTTCAGGACGAAATGCGCGGTGAGGATGTCGACGTGGTACTTGTCCCAGCGTACGCCGGGATATGCTTTGCTCATGGCCTCGACGCGTTGGTCCCAAAACGGCATGGTGATCGCGATGCCGTTCGATTTCGTCGCGGAGGTCAGGTGCTTCTTCGGGCGCTTCTGGGCGAAATCGAAGGCGTATTTCAGGATGCGGTCGACGCCGTGGCGGGTCATCACCGTTTCCTGGATGACGACCTCCCGGTCCGTTCCAGGGAACATGTGGCCGCCCACGGCGGAATATTCGCCCTCCGTGTTCTCACGAACGACATAGAAGTCGATGTCGCCGGGTTCACGGCCGGCGAGGGGCGATGGCACGCCCTTCATCAGCCGCACCGGCCTGAGGTTTACGTACTGGTCGAACTCGCGGCGGAACTGGAGCAGTGAACCCCACAACGAGATGTGGTCGGGCACAGTATCCGGCCAGCCAACCGCGCCGAAGAAGATCGCGTCCACCGCAGACAGCGTCGTCTTCCAATCGTCCGGCAGCATCTTGCCGTGCCGCAAGTAGTAGTCGCACGAGCCGAATTCGTAGTGCTGAAGGCCGAGCGTGAAGCCGAATCTCTCCGCCGCCGCCCGCAGAACCCGCACGCCCTCCGGCACGACCTCCTTGCCGATGCCGTCGCCGGGAATGACAGCGATCCGATAGTGCCTGTCTGCTGTCATTGGTCGCCGCCTCGTTTGGAACTGCGTTTGCGGAAAAAAGATGGATATAGCACAGGCAGCCGGTCAGGCGACTGCCGCCCGCATGTCGGTAGCACACGATATGTCCGGTTTAGGCAGCGCACGATCTGTCCGGTAATTTTGAGCCGGGGTTTGGAAGCGCCGGTCGGAAGCCCTTCAGGGTGTGCGGATGACAACGCAAACGCGTTGCCCACAGTCCCGCAGGAGAACAAAAGCAGAAGAAGCGGACATTTGAGGTGCTACCGAAAGCGGCCGAGTTAATTTGCTATCGACACGAACAACGGGTCGCGCGGAAATTGGCGTCCTATACGCGAGCGCCGTTCCTCTCTATCGCCAAGCGCCGCTTCGTTCGCACGCGCTGCGGCGGCCGACCGGTCCGCGTGATGCCGGATTGGCGCGGTCACAATGGGAGCGGCGTCGGATCCCCATGTAGCCGGCCGCCGGGTCGCCCCGGCGGCCGTTTCGCATTCGAGGTTGCGGCGCGGCTCGTATTGAAGCCCCCTCAAAGAGAGGGCTCAATCAGCACTAATTGCGCCCGCAACCGCTGGGGCCATATCCCCATCCTGGGACCCTAGCACTACTTTGGCGGATTTTTGAGCGTTCGGACGTTTCTGGGATTCCCGAACGGCGTATTGCGTGATTGAACTAAACCGCTGCCGCGGTAGGCGGAGCGCGGGTCTGGCGTGAGGAGGCCCCTGCCTGAGAAGATTTGGTGTCGAGCCAAGCTTTCAGACAGGAGAACCCCAGATGACCCGGATGAGCCCTCTGCGTCAGCGGATGATTGAAGATCTGACGATCCGCAATTTGTCACCGGAGACGCAGCGATCCTACTTGCATCATGTAGCGAAGTTCAGCCGATTTTTTGGCCGATCCCCCGATCAACTGGGATACGAAGAGGTGCGTGCGTATCAGGCGCATTTGGTGGGCCGAAGGGTTTCCTGGGGCGCGTTGAACCAGACGGTGTGCGCCTTGCGTTTCTTCTACGGCGTGACGTTGGGCCGATCCGATCTGCCTGAGCGGATCGCCTACCCCCGGACGCCGCGCAAGTTGCCGGTGGTGCTGAGCGCCGATGAGGTGATCGGTTTTCTGCAGGCCGTGAAGGGGACGAGGAACCGGGTCGCGCTGATGACCACCTATGCGGCGGGTTTGCGCGCTGCTGAGGCGGCGCGTCTGAAGGTGACGGACATCGATAGCTCCCGGATGGTCGTTCGTGTCGAGCAGGGTAAGGGCGGCAAGGACCGCTATGTGATGCTATCGCCGCAACTGCTCGAGATTTTGCGAGCCTATTGGCGGTTGACCAAGCCGGGGCGGTGGCTGTTTCCCCGACGCGATGGCGGCGGTCCGCTCCATCCGCAGACGTTGGGGATCGCCTGTCGAACAGCCTGCGAGTTCCTGGGCCTTGAGAAGCGGGTGACGGTGCATACCCTTCGCCACAGCTTCGCCACCCACCTGCTGGAAGCTGGCACGGACATACGCATCATTCAGGTGCTGCTGGGGCATCGCAGCCTGACGACGACGACGCTCTACGCCCAGGTCTCAACGGCGGTGATCGGCCGGACCGCCAGTCCTTTTGACCAGCTCCACATGGAGGTCGCGCCGCCCGACTGAGCCGCGCGCCATGCGCCCGGATCTGGAAGTGGCGGATGTATTCGTCCGTCACGGGGCGGATTATCGCCGTGATCATGTCGGCCATATCGGGCGTGTCGAGCGCCGGGTCATGGCGGCGGTGGAGGCGTGTCGGACCGCGGCCCTGGGCGGTCACTCCGAACAGTGCGCCGACTGCGGCCTCGTGCGGCAAGCCTACAACTCCTGCCGTAATCGCCATTGCCCCAAGTGCCAGGGCCTGGCCCGCGCTCTGTGGCTGGCCGAGCGTCAGGCCGAGTTGCTGCCGGCGCCATACTTCCACGTCGTCTTCACCGTGCCAGCCCAGGTCGCCGAGATCGCTTTCCAGAACAAGGCGGCGGTCTATGCGATCTTGTTCAAGGCTGCGTCCGAAGCCTTGAGGATGGCCGCAGCCGATCCCAAACACCTGGGCGCCGAGATCGGCGTGGTCGCCGTGCTTCACACTTGGGGCCAGAATCTCCGCCATCATCCGCATGTCCATTGTGTCGTGCCGGGCGGGGGCCTGTCTCTGGATGGCCAGCGCTGGGTAGCCTGCCGGCCGGGCTTCTTCCTGCCCGTGCGGATTCTGTCGCGCCTGTTCAGGCGGCTGTTGCTTGAGCATCTGCAGAGCGCCTTTGAGGCCGGCCAACTCTGCTTCTTCAACGATCTCGCCGACCTGGCCGACGCCGGCGTCTTCTCCGCTCACTTGGCCAAGCTAAAGCAGATCGAATGGGTCGTCTTCGCCAAGCCTCCGTTCGGCGGCCCCGAACAGGTCCTCGCCTATCTTGGCCGCTACACCCATCGCGTCGCCATCCTGCCGGACTTCATCGTGCGAGAGGCCGTGGACGACGGCCGGCTGGAAGTCGTCCTGCCGGATTGGAAGGTCAGTGGCGGCGCGGTGCATTGGGTAACGCCGCCTGGCGGGCGGCGGCCGAAGCGCGTCGAGGCGTTGGCGGACTTCCTCGCCGAGAAGCTGTCGCCCAGGCGATCGAAACAGTTGGATCGGAGGCGCCTCTGAGCACCGGGGTTCCCGGCGCCGACCGGGTCACCAGAGTTCAAAGAGGACGTGTGTCGATCCAGTCCACCATCAGCCGCCGCTCGCTGAACAGCCAGCGCCTCGCCTGCTTGGTGAATGTGTCGAGATAGCGAATCGAAGCGACCATAAGGCTACGCCGCCCATCTTGGACTCGGACATGGTGGGCCAAGCAGTAGGTTTCGCCGGTCGCAGCGGCGCCATTCAGGACGACCGTGCTTTGACCATTGAAGTGGGTCGTCGCCTCATACCGCCGAAGGTCTTCAAAAACAGCCCTCAAATCCGCCCGCCTTGTAATCGTCTGGCTAGGAGTTGAGGCTTTGGCGTCCATGAACACCAGAAAACGCGTATCCTCCGTGAACAAGGCCATCTGCCCCTCGCAGTCGCGCCGATCTGCGCAGTGGGCGTAAGCACCGACAAGTTCGCGTATCGCGAGACGGTCGGCGGCTTCCTCAAGCGTCATTTCGGCTGCTCCCATTGTCTGCGCTTAATCCCATTGTGACTGCCGTGGGATGATCGAGGCGACGCGCTCAGTCGAGCCGGATCAGGTTCTGGATCGTCAAAGCGCCGCCGGGAACGCTGATCGTCCGACCGCCTTCGTTCAGCAGCCCAAGATCGATGCCGTGAAAGCCGAGCCTTTCGATCAGGTCGGCCACCTCCGCCTTTGCCGGCGCGTCCGAGCCCGCGAAGAACAGTACCCGTCGGCCCCCGGCGGCGCAGGGGTCTTCGGCCAAGAGCGCGGCGGGCAGGTGATTGAAGGCCTTCACCACCCGGGCGCCCGGCACATAGTCGGCGAACACTTCGGTCGATAGTCGGCCGTGGAGGTCGGCCGGCTGGAAGGTCGGCGCCTCTATCGGGTTGTTGGCGTCGATCACGATGCGCCCGCCAAAATCAGGGAGGCCCCTGAGCGCTGTGGGCAATTTCGACCAGTTGACCGCCACCAGGACCAGGTCCTGCGCGGCCGCCTCCTCTCGTGTTCCCGCCCGGGTGGACCCGCCGATGTCGGCGACAATATCGGCCAGGCTGTCGGGTCCGCGACTGTTGGACAAGATGGCGGGGAGGTTTGCGTGAGCGAGACGGCGAGCAAAGGCGGCGCCGATCAGCCCGGCGCCAATAATTCCAATGGTCATGATCTGAATCCTTTCGTCCAAGTCCTAAGGCAGTTGCGCAGGAACGTCCCAATCTGGTCCATGGCCGCGTCGGCCGCCGACAAGCGCTTGAGAGTGGAGGGAAAGACGTGGGGCATTCAGCCCCACGCGTGGACGACGACGTTCAAATTCGCGTTGCGCAGCCTGTGGGCATAGCCCATTCGACGAACGACGCGGCTCCCGAGGACGAAGCTGCCAGCGGTCTCTGTTTCAGCCATTGAACGATCTCCTCACGCCGAGACGCCGGCAAGCGACGCCACGCGCCGTCAGCGACCAAATCGCGGAAACAGCTTGATGGCGTTCCCGCTCATCACCCGAGTTCGCTCGTCTGTTGTAAGTTCGACGGTCTGTTCGAGCCTCTGGACGCAGTTAACGGCCAGGTCGCGGCGGATATAAGGAAAGTCCGATCCGAACAAGACTTGGTCCAGTCCGACGACTTCTCTCAACATACGCAGTACGGGTTCTCGATAAGAAAGGGCCGTGTCCCAATAGAGACGCCGCAGCGTGTCGGCCACGGTCCCGCGCTCCTCGCCGCCCGGGATGACATTCATCTCATCGACGATGGCCCAGCGTCCCGCCAAGTACGGCGCCGTGCCGCCGGCGTGCGAGACGATGTACTTCACGCTGGGGGTCCGGGCGAACCGGTTGCTGTAGTGCATCTGCGCCACGGCCCGGGTGGTGTCGGCCGTGAAGTCGATCAAGGAATCCGGTAGGCCGAGTTGGTGGGCCGATGGATCGGGTGAGGCCGTGGGATGCACGAACACCACCGCCCCGCGCCGCTCTAACTCCGCGAAGACGGGCTCGAAACGGGCATCCCCAAGGTAGATCCCGTTGGCGTTGGAAAACAACACCACGCCATCGAGCTTGAGCTCATCCAGGGCGTAGGTCAGTTCCTCCAGGGCGCCGTCGACATCAGGCAGCGGAAGAGCGGCAAAGCCGCCGAGACGGTTGGGGTAGGACTGCACAAGTTCGGCCGAGAGTTCATTGCAGCGGCGAGCGAGCGAACGAGCGCGCGCGTCGTCCCCTACGTGGACCCCCGGGGTTGAGATCGACGTCACCGCGACATCGATGCCAGCCTCGTCCATGAAGGACAGCATCAAGCCGGCGTCCCACGGCGGAGGCGCGATCCCGCCGACTGGACTATGGGCGTCGTTGGTCTCCCGCCAGAAAAAGTCTGGCAGGATGTGGTGGTGAACGTCGATCGTCCGGGTCATGTGCGGACCCCTCAAGCGAGGAGCAATTGGCCGGCCTTGCCGGCGACCATGAAGGTGGCGGCATTGGTCGGCGCGGTAGGGATCCGGGGCATCACCGAGGAGTCCGCCACCCTTAGGCCCTGGATGCCGTGCACTCGAAGCTGCGGATCGACGACCGCCATCTCGTCGACGCCGATTTTGCAGGTGCCGACCGCGTGACCGAAGGTCGCCGAAGCCAAACGGGCCAGTTCCAGGACCTCTTGCACGCCCGCTTTTGGCCCGGGGATCAACTCCGCCTCGCGCAGAGCGTCGTACGCGCTCTGGCGGCCCAGTTCACGCGCTGCGTCGATCGCCTTCATCAAGGCTTTCAGATCCTGGTCGGTTCCCAGGTAGTTGCCGTCGATGATGAGCGGGTCGCGCGGGTTGGCGCTGGCCAGGCGCACGACGCCGCGACTGGTTGGCTGCACGAGAGCGGGTGCGATGGTGAACGCATCAGCGGGCGGCGCCCCAAAGCGCGCTGCCGCTTCCGGCGTCGCCGCTGGAAGTTGCTCGAGGACCAGGTTGATGTCCGTGCCGGCGGCGGATTGGCCGCTCGACAGATAGACTTCGGCCTCGACCGCGTTGCTGTCCACCGGGCGGTCCGGCATCTTGCCCTTGTATTTGAACACAACACCCGAGAGCAAAATGTGGTCTTGGAGGTTTTTCCCGACCCCGGGCAGGTTCTCGACGACGTCGATGCCAAACGGCCGCAAAGCCGCGGCGTCGCCGACGCCCGACAGCATGAGCAGCTTTGCGCTCTGCACGCCGCCCGCGGTCAGGATGACTTCCTTGTCCGCGACAATGTCCTTCGCCGCACCGTCAACGAGGACGCGAACTCCGGTGGCCCGCTTGCCGGTGAAGTTCACCTTCAGGACGTTGCTGTTCAGGAGAAGGGTCAGATTCGGCTGGCTGAGGGCTGGCCGCAGGAAGGCCCTCACGGCGCTCACGCGCGATCCATCGGCCGCGATGTTCATGTTGATATAGCCGGCGCCCGGCCGCCCCGGGCCATTGACGTCGTCGTGGATCGGGAAGCCCAACTGGCGAGCCGCCTCTAAAAAGGCGGGAGCAGTGGGATGCGGGTCATGGGGCCGGCGGATGTGCACGGGGCCGCCGGCGCCGCGCCACTCATTTGCGCCGCCTTCCCAGTCCTCCTGGGCTTTGAAGATGGGCAGGACGTCCTCGAAAGACCAGCCCTTCGCCCCGTTCTCAGCCCACCCGTCGAAGTCACGCTGCAGGCCGCGGGTCCAGACCATGGCATTGATGCTGGACCCGCCGCCGAGCACGTGGCCCAGGGCCATGTTGAATTTCCGATTGTTCAACTGCGGGGTGGGCGTGACCGCGAGTTTGTAATCGAGGGGGCCGCCTATGTTGTAGAACCAGACGCTAGGGTTGAGGATGGTCGGCGCGTCGTCATTGCCCCCGGATTCAAGGAGCAAAACTTGCGCGCCCGACTTTGACAGCTCGGCGGCGAGGACAGACCCGGCCGTCCCGGCGCCAACCACGATGTAGTCGTAGCTGGCGCGAGGCGCGGCTCGGTTTGCGGCTTGGGTCTCTCCGGCCGCAAAGGCCTGATCCATGAGACCGGGCGCCAACGCGCCGGCGAGGCCAGCCGCGCTTGCGATGGCAAGGAACTGCCGACGATGCAAACGACCGGTTGCAGCTTGGTCGAGAAGCGTCTGGCGCGCCTCGCTGGCGATATCAATCATCTGGGTTTCCCTTGGCTTGACGGTTCGAGATCGGTCCGGCCGGCGAAACCACCGGACGTCGCGGATTCAGAAGGGGTATTGGCGTTGGCCGCTGTGGGAGTTGATCCAGATGACGTCCTCGAATTCCTTCAGGCTGTCGGGACCGGTGCGCCCCCAGCCGCTGTCCCGGACACCGCCCATTGGGGCGTGGATTTCGTCGTTCACGGTCGGCGAATTGACATTGACGATCCCCGCCAAGATCTTCGGCGCGAGTTCGAAGGCTTTGTAGGTGTCGCCGGCGAGGATCGAGGCGGTCAGTCCGTACAAAGTGCGGTTCGCAGCCGCGACCGCCTCCTCGGCGGTGTCGACCACCTCAACCACCACGACCGGGCCGAAGGTTTCTTCGTTGGCGACAGTGGTGTCGAGCGGCACATTGCTCAGGATGGTCGGCCGATAGATTTGGCCGTCCGCCACGCCGCCGGTGTGCAGAACCGCGCCCCTGGTCACCGCTTCCTTGACGCGGTCGTCGGTGAGCTTCACCGCCGCTGGGGTGATGAGCGGACCGATGATCGTTTTTGGATTTCGTGGGTCGCTTGAAGGCAAGGTCTTGGTGCGGGCGACGAACTTCTCCAGGAATTCGTCGGCGATCTTCTTCTGGACGATGATCCGCCGGGTGTTCAGGCAGATCTGGCCCTGGTGGAAGAACGAACCGAAGGTGGCGGTCCGAACGGCGTACTCCATGTCCACGTCATCAAGGATGATCATCGGATTGTAGCCGCCGAGTTCCATTGTCGTGCGCTTCAAGGTTTTTCCGGCCCGCTCGGCCAGCATCCGCGCAGTCTTCACGCCGCCGATCAGATTGATGACCCGCACGTCGTCGCTCTCAAAGAAGACGTCGGCGATCTCGGGAGCGGCGCCGGGCGCGTGGGTCACAACATTGACCACGCCCTTCGGGAAGCCGGCTTCCTCGACGATCTCGGCCAGCATCAGGCCGGCGGATATCGGCGCGAGTTCCGATGGCTTGATCACCACGGTATTGCCGGCCACGAGGGGGGACAGCATCGCGCGCCAAGACAGGACATTGGCACCGTTCCACGGCGTAAAGCATGCCACCACGCCCAACGGACGCCGCACGCCAATTGAATGCAGCCCGGGCACGTTGGACGCGAGCACCTCGCCCTTCGGCAGGTACACCCAGCCCGCAGCTTGCTCGATCGTGGCGGCCACCAAATCCTGCTGGAAGGTGGCGAAGGAAATGGTGCTGCCGGTCTCCAGAGCCAGGACTGCGGCGATTTCAACGCGGCGGCGCTTCACGATCTCGGCGGCTTTGAAAAGCAACTTGGCCCGCTCGGCGGGCGTCGTGGCGGCCCAGGCAGGAAACGCTGCCGCGGCAGCCCGCACGGCACGCAAGGCGTCCTCGCGCCCACCCGCAGCGACCTTGGCGTAGACCGACCCGGTGTATGGCTCAAAGTCGTCAAAGGTCTGCCCGTTGGCGGCGGATCTCCACTCGCCGTCGACGAAACATTTGTAGGTGCGGATGTCAGTCATTGGACAAACCTCGAGCGATCGCCCGCCGGCGAGCCGGGAGCGGCGGTGGGGGTGTCGCCCGCCCCGAAAGGGCCGGCGGCGGAAGCGGATGGAGCGATCTAGCCGTGCAGCTTGTTCGCCACCTCGGCGATCTTGCGGCCCTGGTAGCGGGCGCCCTGCAGCTCGTTTGCGGTTGGCTGGCGGGAGCCATCAACGCCGGCGATGGTCGTCGCGCCATAGGGCGAGCCGCCGGTGATCTCCGCCAGGGTCATCTGCCCGGCATGGCCGTAGTCGAGGCCGACGATCACCATGCCGAAGTGCAGCAGATTCGTGATCATGCTGAACAAGGTCGTTTCCTGACCGCCGTGCTGCGTGCCGGTCGAGGTGAAGGCGCCGCCTACCTTCCCGTGCAGCGCGCCGCGCAGCCAGAGCCCGCCCGCCTGGTCAAGGAAAGCGGCCATTTGGGAGGAGACGCGGCCGAAGCGAGTCCCTGAACCGACGACGATCGCATCGTAGTCCGCCAGTTCCTGGACAGTGGCGATCGGCGCTGGCTGGTCGAGCTTGAAATGGGAGCTACGAGCGATCTCTAACGGCACGGTTTCGGGAACGCGCTTGACGTCTACCTGAGCTCCCGCCTCGCGAGCGCCCTCGGCGACGGCGTAGGCCATCGTCTCGATATGGCCGTAAGCGGAGTAATAGAGAACCAGAACCTTGGACATGGACGTCTCCCTATGCAGCCTTTGAGGAAGGCGCGGACCGCGCCTCTGGGGCGTCAACCAGCACGAACTCGCTGTCCTTGACCGCCGTGATGATCAATCGCCGGACGTCCTTGATGGCGGCGCCATCGCGCGCATCGATCTGGAGACCGTTGACGAGGACTTGCCCTGCCGCCGGCACCAAGTAAAGGTAACGGCGTTCCCCGACTTCGTATTCTACGGCCTGGTCTCGTTTAAGCGTCGAGCCGAGAACCCTCGCCTCCGCGCGGAGGGGCAAGGCGTCCACGTCGCTGTCGTATCCGCTGGCCAAGACGACCAGGCGTCCGGCACGATCCTGTTTTGGAAATGGCTTCGTGCCCCAGGCCGGCGAGCCGCCGTCGACAGTGGGCTTTATCCAAATCTGGAAGATTTGGGTCGCTTCGGGTTCCAGATTGAACTCGGAATGACGGATGCCGGTCCCGGCGCTCATCACCTGCACGTCGCCGGCTGTCGTCCGTCCCCTATTGCCGAGGCTGTCCTGGTGGCTGATAGCGCCGCGGCGGACGTAAGTGACGATCTCCATATTGACGTGAGAATGCGGGGCAAACCCGCCAGCTGGGGCGATTTCGTCGTCGTTCCACATGAACAACGCGCCCCATCTGTCTTTGATGTCGTCGAATAAAAAGTGGTGTTTGGCCTGGAGCCAGCCCCACTCACCTCCCGGCAGGGATTCAAATGGCCGACGTTCGATCACGCTCAACACTCCCAAATTGCCGAAGCCGGCCAGTTCGTCGGGATCGGCTTCAATTCAGGTCGCAACGTGCTCTCCGCTGGATGGAATAAAAATAGAAACTATCGAAACGCTTAGAGCATTTTCCAGTTTGCCTGAATCGTGAGGCGCTGAGGGGAGGGATTCCCGTGTGGGGCTAATTAGGCGAGTCTCTCTGGATCGATTGATTCGGAGGGGTGAGATGGCCAAGGCCTATTCTCAGGATTTGCGGGAGCGGGTGATTTTGGCGGTGGGGCGGGGAGCTTCGCGACGCGCCGCGGCCGCGCAGTTTTCGATCAGCGCCTCCTCGGCGATCAAATGGGACCAGCGCTTTCGCGAAACCGGAAGCGCGCTAGCCAAATCTTTGAAAGGCAAAAGCCGCTCGCCTCTGGAGGCCTATGCGGCCTGGCTGTTGGCGCTGAATGCCGAAGAGCCGGACCTCACCTTGGAGGAAATCCGGGGCCGTATCGAGCAGGAGCACGCGATCACGCCCGCGGTCAGCGCCCTCTGGCGCTTCTTTGATCGGCACAAGATCAGCTTTAAAAAAAACCGTTCACGCCAGCGAGCAAAAGCGGCCTGACGTTGCTGCGGCGCGCGCTGATTGGAAGGCCGCTCAGGCGTCGTTGGACCCTGAGACGCTCGTCTTCATTGACGAAACGGGAACGACAACCAATATGGGACGGCTGCGCGGCCGCTGCCCGCGCGGCGAGCGGCTCCTCGGCCATCTGCCGTACGGGCATTGGAAAACAACGACCTTCGTCGCAGGCCTGCGCAACGGCGCCATTACAGCCCCCTTCGTCATCGACAAGCCGATGAACGGTGAGATTTTCCTCGCCTACGTCGAACAGGGGCTCTGAAGTGGACCCCATTCGCAGGACCACAGGGGTTCGGACTTAAGGTGTAATCGCGCCTGCTTTTGTCCTTCGAAAAAGATTAAGCCGCTTTCTGCTGTTTCTGCTTTTGCTGTGGGTATGTGGGCAACGCGTTTGCGTTGTCCAAGCGAAGCGGCATATCCACAGTCTTCGCCGCCGCTTCGATCTTGTCCATGCCTGCGCGCCACACCGCCATCGGCATCTGATTGTTCAGCGCCTGGTGAGGGCGTCGGAGGTTGTAAAAAGTCATCCAAGAACTGATGCCGGCCCGCGCCTCGCGTCCGTCGGCATAGGCCTTCAGATGAACCTCTTCGTATTTGATCGAGCGCCACAGCCGTTCGATGAAAATGTTGTCCATGAAGCGGCCGCGCCCGTCCATCGAAATCGCGACGCCAGCCGCTTCAAGCTTGCCGGTGAACGCGGCGCTGGTGAATTGCGCGCCTTGGTCGGTGTTGAAAATCTTCGGCTTCCCATGCCGAAGCAGAGCGTCTTCCAGGGCCTCGACACAAAAGCCGGCGTCGATCGTGTTCGACAGCCGCCAAGCCATAACAGCGCGGCTGGCCCAATCGATGATCGCCACCAGATACAGAAAGCCGCGCGCCATCGGGATGTAGGTGATGTCGGCCGCCCACACGTGGTTCGGCTCGGTAATGGCCAGGCCGCGCAGCAGATAGGGGTGAATCTCGTGTCCCGGGGCGGCCTTGCTCGTGCCGGGGCGCGGAACCAGCGCCTCGATGCCCATCACGCGCATCAGCCGCTGCACGCGCTTCCGGTTGACCCCGCGACCTTCCTTGTTGAGTTCGAACATCATCCGCCGCGAGCCATAGAACGGAAGTTCGAGATGCAGTTCGTCGATGCGGCGCATCAAGGCCAAGTCGTCCGCCCCTGCGACGGGCGTGGGGCGGTAGACGCCCGAACGCGCCAGGTTCAACAGCGCGCATTGCCGGCGCACCGACAAATCCTCGCCGGGCCGCTCGACCATCGCTCTTCGGTCGGGCGCGCTCATCGCCCGGGCCTCTTGGCCAAGAAATCCCGTTCAACCGTCAACTGGCCGATCTTGGCGTATAGCTTGGCCGCCTCGCGCTCGCGCTCCTCCTCGCCTTCGCTCGAACCGCTCGCGCCTTTTGCGAACAGGCTCGCGACGTTGTCGAGAACCTGCTTCTTCCAGGCGTAAATCTGGTTCGGATGCACGCCGTGCCGCTTGGCCAGCTCTGGCGCCGTCGCATCCTCGCGCAGCGCCTCCAGCGCAATCTTCGCCTTGAACGCCGCATCAAACTTCTTGCGTGACTTCGTCATCTCTCGCTCCATCGCTGCGACAGAGCAGGACGCTTCACACCTTAACCGGTGGTCCCAAATCCGGGGTCCACTTCACCCCCGACCTCAATCCCATCGAAATGGCCTTCGCAAAGCTCAAGGCGCTCCTGCGCAAAGCCGCCATGCGCACCATTCCTCTGCTCTGGGATAAAATCGGCGAACTCCTCAGCGCCTTCTCCCCACAGGAATGCCAGCACTACTTCCGCCATGTCGGATATGGCTCAACCTAAGTGGAAAATGCTCTAGTTTCTCATTTGGAGCTTCGGCGCAACGCGCCACCCGCCACTGGGGATGGCAGGGTTGCCGGGAGCTTGGGCTATGGATTTCGACGCCGAAGCGCCTTTTGCGTGGCCGAGTGAGGGCTCGCTCAAGGACATCGCCAATGTTCGAGTCAGTGTCGGAAGGCTGCCCCGAGATTCATGAGCACCCCTAACTGCCCCAGAAGGATGGGAACCGCGACGTAGCAATGAAACGAAGCAACCTTCCCATTCTCTATGTGGAAGACGTCACAACACGGCGTGTGCATTTCTTTTCCCGTTGCCGGAATCGTTCCCGCCGGCATCGCCAGATCGCCCTTATGCGTACCGTTCAACGAGATTTCCAGACGACGACATTGTCATCGAAATAGAAGCGATCCAGTTCTCTGTGCATATCGGGAAAGGCGGCGGCATAGACGTCGACCGTCAGGCCGATGTCAGAGCTGTAGTATTTCTTACCGCCGGCCACATCATAGAAGTAGCCGCGGTCGGCAAAAAGCGACACGAATTGTGACGTGTCTCTGGAGGTTGCTTCAGCAAGATGGTGCAGCCTGTGAATCGGATCCACACGTTGACCCCACCCAAGCCAATTTCGTCAGAAGCTTGGCGCGCCGATCGGCGTCCGGACGCCTCGTCGATTCACATCGAGGGTGATCACAAGAGGTGATGCGCAGGAAAGCGGATTGATCCTGAAGCCCGTGGCATTGTCCGCGCTGTCAAGCGCGCCGGTGTGATGGGCGCAACGGATCAGCGGACAGCATCAGGGCCAGCGGAATCCAATCTCCGCGCTAAAGGGCGAAGACATGACCGCACCCACGACCAGCCCAATGCGGAAAACAGCCCTTGATCAGCGGGCGGCCCCCAGACTGACAATGCCGTCGTCACAGTCTAGCGTTGCGAACGCCTCTGCCGCCAGCGGGCCCCGCCAGGCTCGCCAATCGCGCGCCACACACTGCTCGCGCTGCCCGCCGAGGACAAGAAAAAGCAGCGCAGGTGACTTTGTGGAAGGAAACGGCAACCCCCTGCACCCGCGGCCTTCACGACGGTTCGCTCACCTAAGCAATCGCACTAATGATACTGCGATGATCTTCGATGGGCGGTGGCGCGACGGTCGCGCGAGTGAGTCAAGAAGATACTGAAGCGAGACAAGTAAGCGACAATCGCTTCATCCGACATGCCGAGGTCTTGTAGGACTTCAATGGACGCGCGTAGGCTAAGCGCGCCGATACCCGTTCCCTCACAATTGTGCTGAAGATCATTCCTCATCAGCTGTCCCCCACGAAGGAACCGCCGCCGCCGCAATCTGCCTTAGCGCGCATAGCCCTAAGAAGGTAGGGATGGATAGCACCAGAAGCATAATTCCGTAGACCACTGCCGTTCTCCAACCGCCGACCCCTACTAGAGGTCGTTGTCCTTGGTTTTTTGCTGTAGACCTATGTCGCCAGGGCCGATGTGGCGATTGCCACATGCCGCGCCCGATCGCGACGACGAGCGAACGCGGCCCGACGGCGAGCGGCGTCGGTCGACGATTAAGTCGCAATCTCGATGCCGACCGGGCCGTCGGGGCGACTCGACGGCCGTTTCGTATTACGCCTTCTTAGCTACTGCCTTAGCTACTGCGCGCGTCTAGCCCCGACCTTGCTCTTGATGTAGCCTATCTACGGGCGAAAAGGGTCTCCTCGCCCGATGCCCACAAGACGGCTCGCTGCGGATGTACCGGCGGGCCGTTTTTATGCCTGCGCCGTGCGGGAGCGTTATGAATCCGGGGGCTGCGTCGGGGTGGCGGACGGGCCGGAGCGCGGGAGGGCGAACATCAGTTACGTGCCGATTGCGGCCACCCCGATAAGCAGGGGATGCAGGAATATCATCGCCACATACGCCAGCGTCCCGACTCCGAGGGCGATAGCGTCGGCGAGCGTGAACGAGGCAATCGCAGGCGCTCCAAGGTCGCCACGCCTCCTTACGGCAATGCGATCGAAGACCGCCCACGCTAGAAACGACCCGAAAAGCAGCATGCCGCCAGCGTCGCCGTTGGCGAGCAAATGAGCCAGCGCCCAAATCTTTATCGAAACCAGCATCGGGTGTCGCAGCCAGCCCCTGATCCGACTGGGCGCCGGGTTCATGCAGGCCAACGCCACGAAGGCGAACCACATGAGTGGGATGGTCAGGTCGCGTGTCCAGATCGGAGGCGACCACACCGGGATCAACCCTTCCGCGCGGTAGCGAGCGAAGCCCCAGACGATCAGGACGAAGCCGACGATGGACACCAGCGAATAGAGGCCCTTGAACGGCCCCGGCCCGAACCGTTCGATCAGGCTTGCTCGTGTCTCACGGAAGGTCGTCAGTGTGTGCACGCCGAGAAAGACGATGATCCCGAGTATCAGAACGAGCATGACTATCCCTCATCATCGCGCCACGCGCAGACTGGCACGGAGGAGCCCCGAGGGCCAGCATGGGTAAAGGGTTGCCCTAGCCGGCGAGCGTGAACGCGCCGTCCGACCCAACAGGCGGTCCGACGTCTCGGCGCGCGTGGGGCGCGCGCTCGTCATTTGTCCATAACAATCCACTGAGATCCAGGCCGGTATATTGGCCATTTGTTGGACATGGCCGAGCGTTCCAGGCGCCGATATAAGCTTTTGTGAGTGCCGTTTCGGTATCCGCTTGCTCGACTGAAGCTGACAGTTGGCAAACAGCCAGAACTCCTCGGAATGCGGCCCGGCGGCAATGCGACCATTCCGGCCGCCCCATGGCTCGTGCGCAATTCCCGAAAGCCGTCGGTCCGCTCTGCGGGCGGTCGGCTGTATTCGGGTTCTACGACACTCGCATCACTTTCTATTCGCAGCAGGTCCGCGCGCTCGAGTTGGCGCGCCACTCAGGACAAAACTGCGAACACTTATGTGAGTGAAATTCCTATATGAATTCTTGCAGTGGTTGGCGACCGCCGCGGCGCTGGCGCGGCTGAGCCGACTTTGGTGTTATTTGGCGTGGGGTCCGAACGCCGATTGGTGTCCCAAGCCTGCGGAACATTGCGAGTGAGGGCGCGCGACGTGACGCCTATTCACATGCCGGCTAGCAGACGCTTTCGTGCGTGTGCCCCAAGCTGACATATCGCCTGAAGACGGTTCTCGGACCCGAGGCAATGTTAGATGCCCCGAGCATGCTCATCAGACTATTTCCGGTGCGCGGCCCAGCTATATCGAGGCGGCCTCGACGCCATTTTCTGTGTCGCACGGCTTCGGTCGTTCTAACGGGCTGCATTGCCATCGACGCGGAGTTGCAGCTTGTCAATTTTTCCGACCGACGTCTTCGGAAGGGCAGGGCAGATCACGACGTCATTGGGAATCTTGTAACGTGTCAGACGTTCGGCCAGATATGTCCGAATGTCATTCGGCGAGACATCGGCGCCGCTTCGCAAAACGATGAACGCTTTCAGCGCTTCGCCGCGATAGGCGTCCGGAACGCCAATGACGGCGCTTTCGACAATCGCCGGATGAGCGCAGAGGACTTCCTCGACCTCGCGAGGATAAACGTTGAATCCCGCGACGATCGCCATGTCCTTCTTTCGGTCGAGGATGTGAAGATATCCGTCACTGTCGAGCTTGCCGATGTCGCCGGTGTAGAGGTAGCCATCACGCAGTGCTGCACGCGTCTCGTCGGGGCGGCTGCGATAGCCTTGCATGATCTGAGGGCCACGGGCCCTGATTTCACCGGCTTCGCCCTGGGGCATTTGCTTGAGTCCGGATTCGATGTCGACAATCTCCACGATTGTATCGGGAACCGGGATACCGACCGAGCCCGGCCTCCTCGGGCCGTGCCGCGGATTGAACGTCAGGATCGGGCCTGCTTCGCTCTGTCCATAGCCTTCGCAGATCGGAGAGCCTGTCGCATTCTCCCAGCGATTCAGCGTTTCGACAGGAAGGGCGGCGGCGCCCGAGAAACAAAGGCGGAGCGACGAGAAATCCGTCGTCCCGAAATTTTCGTGCTGCATGAGACCGTTGAACAGAGTTGCGCTGCCTGCAAAAAGGGTAATGCGCTCCTTTTCAATGATATCGAGAGTTACGTCGGGACGGTATCGCTTCATGACGGTCAGCGTTCCGCGACACCACGCACTCAGGTAGAGGCCCATTGCGAGCGCGTATGAGTGGTAAAGAGGGGTCACCACCAGAATCCGCTCGTCGGGTTGGGTCGGCAGAAGCGTATCTCGCTGCGCTACATTGGTCGCAACCGCGGAATGCTGCAGATTAATTCCTTTGGGGCGGCCGGTTGTTCCACCGGTATATTGCAGTGTCGACAGCGACGCTGGGTTCGGCAAGCCAAGCGGCGCCGCGCTCTCGTCCCAGCGGGATAGCGCGAAGTGAACGCCAACAACGACAGGATCCGGAAAACCCAGTTTGCTGGTGAGCGGCATAACCGTCATGGCCGTAGTATCGTCGCAGACGATGGCCGCCGGCGCGCAATCGATCAGGAGGAATTCCAGTTCGTAAGCCGTATAAGCGGGGTTAAGGGCGGCTACCTGGGCGCCGGCCGATTGGGCGGCGAAGGTTGTAACGCAGATGTCGATGCCGTTACCCATGATTAAGGCAACGCGAGATCCCGCTACGTTGAGAGCTCCCAGGTACTCGGCGAATCCTGAGACACGTCTGACATACTGCGCGTAGGTCACTTCATCTTGTTCGCAGCGCAGAGCGATTTGGTCGGCCGCTTCCTTCGCCGCCGCGTCCAATATGTGTACGACAGTCGGATATCGTGCTCCGTCGTAGCCCATCATCGCCCGTCCTCCACCTTGACGACCACGGCCATTGCGGTATCGCCTGCAGCGCAACCTTGAAACAGTCCATATCCGCCGCCGATACTGACCAGTTCCTCAATCAGCTCGATGGTGCCGCGCACACCGGTTGGAGCTTGCGGATGGCCCCAAATCAATGAAGATCCATAGTTGTTCATTCGAAGGACGTCGATTCCGAACGCTCGAGCAAAGACGATGTCGTTCACGGCAAATGGATTGTGCGATTTGATCGCCGACATGTCATGAATATCGAGTCCTGCAAGTTTCAACGCTTTGCGTGCTGCCGGTACCGGAGCTTCCGGCATATGTGCAGCCTCCACACGAGCAAGTCCGAAACTGATGAGGCGTACGACAGGCGAGCGATCGGCGGAAAGCTCCTTCACGCGATCGACTGTCGTCACGATCACCCCGGCTGTTCCGTCGGCCGGGTGTGTCTGCCCCCCGAATGTGACGCTGCCTCCATCTAGCACGGGGTTCAATCTCGCGAGCCCACTTGCAGTGGTTCGATGAACACCTTCATCGCCGTCAAGCGTTGCGACCGTGCGGACAAGCTTCTGGTCGGGTACGGCAAACGGGAGTTCCATATAGCGCTTCTGGAACGCCTGACCGTTCGCCAGTGCGTCTTGATACTGATCGAATCGCCGGAGTACGACATCGTGTTGTTCCGCCGTCGTGATGCCGTAGCGCCGCGCCACGTTCTCAGCTGTGTCGATCATCGGGCGGCCTGTGAATGGGTCGCAGTTGAAGTTGTCGATGACCCAATTTTCGTGGCTGCCTGTACCGCCGCTCGCGCGTGGCGAAGGATAGTAAATGTGTGGGCCGTTCGAGGTTCGATCCGTTGCCACGACGAGCGCGCATTCGGCGCAGCCGGCAGCGACTTCACTGGCGGCCGCGAACAGCGATCGCACGCCTGTCGCGCAGGCCTGATTGATCGTCGGGCCGGCGACATGTCCGGCTCCGATCTGGCCCATCAGCCAGGGCAGGCCGTAGAACGCTCCCTTCTGCGGGATTGTCAGACCAAGAACACCGAAATCGATCACGTTTGGGTCGATGCGCCGAAGCGCCAGCGCTCGCTTTGCCGTCACCGCTGCAAACTCGACGCTATGAAGGTGCGACAATGCACCCTGCCATTTGGCGAAGGGGCTGGACCAGTAAGCTCCATAGGGAATCGCAACATTCCGTAATGAATTCATCTGGCGTCCTCTCCGATCAAAGCGAATTTCGGTGGGTCGAAAGCGGTCCGGTCAGGGCAGACAATCGCTGGAGGCGCTTCTCGTTTCATCGCGAGGCTTACGGAAAATTATTTTAATTGTCAAATATCAGAAAGTGATATATCCGAGTTAGAAATAATTGATCGATCTGTAGATTCTGATGTGGGGGGGTGCGTTATGGATATTTTCAGGAAATCGAAGTGCGTCCTGTTTGCCGTCAGCTTCGCTTCGTTTGTGATGGCGGCGGCTGCGGTGGGCCGTGCAGCCGAGCCGTCGATCAAGGTTGGGGTCATTCTCTCCACCACTGGACCCGCGGCGTCCTTAGGCATTCCCGAGAAGAACACGATCGCGTTGTTGCCGCGAACGTTGGCGGGCCGACCGCTGGAATACATTATCGTTGACGACGCGGGCGACACGAGCAGCGCAATTCGTGAAATGCGCAGGATGGTTATCGATGAGAAGGTCGATGTCGTCATCGGGTCGACCGTGACGCCCAGCACGATTGCCATGACCCAGGTGGCGTTTGAGTCGCAGACGCCGGTAATTACGCTTGCGGCTGCTGCTGCCGTGATCGCGCCGGTCGATGAGAAGCGGCGCTGGATTTTTAAGACTCCTCAGAACGATTCGATGATGGCTGGGGCGATCCTCGATCATATGATCTCAACTGGCATCAAGAAGATCGGATTCATTGGATTCAACGATCCGCTTGGTCAGAGTTGGTTGTCTGAGATCGCGCAGCAGGCGGCGACGCGCGGGATCGATATCGCAGCAGTCGAGAGATTTGCTCGGACGGATACCAGCGTGACCGCCCAGGTGCTGAAGTTGACCGCAGTCAGGCCGGACGCCGTATTTATTGCTGCCTACGGAACGCCGGCCCTTTTGCCTGCGAAGGCGCTAAAGGCCCGCGGTTATGGCGGAAAAATCTATCAGAGCCACGGCGTTGCGAACAGCGAATTCCTGCGTGCGGGAGGGCGCGATGTGGAAGGTACGATTCTTCCGCTCGGACCGATGCTGGTTGCGGATCAGTTGCCTGACAGCAACCGGATCAAGCCGGTCGCGATGCGTTACGTCACCGAATATGAGGCCAAGTATGGAGCTGGAACAGCCTCGCCGTTCGGCGGCTACGCGTTTGACGCCGGCATCTTGCTTGCGGCCGCGGTGCCGGAGGCGATCAAGGCTGCCCAGCCGGGAACGGCGGAATTTCGTGTCGCGCTCCGAAATGCGTTGGAATCAACGAAGGATGTGGTGACGACCACCGGCGTCGTAACCATGAGCCCGACGGATCATCTTGGTCTTGATCAGCGTGCGCGTATGATGGCTACAATCGAAAACGGCAAATGGAAGTTATTGCCATAATACGATCCGGGTAAGAGGAGGCGATTATGTTTCTCTGCATTATCGAGTTTGGAGTCAAGCCCGGAATGGAGGAGGTGCACACGAAGCTGTTGCAAGAGTTGTTTGCCGAACTCGCGACGTTCGAAGGATTTTTTGGCAAAGAATCCTTTCTCGACGCGGAAAAGCCGGGTCGACGCATTTCGATTTCCTATTGGCGTGACGAGGATGCGCTGGCGCGCTGGATGAAGAATCTCCCTCACCGTCGATCCATCGGCATCGGCAAGCGCGACGTATTCAGTTCCTACTCGATCCGTATCACCGAGTTGAAGCGCGAGAGAAGCTGGAGCGCACCTGGCTTCGCGGCTTCCAATTCATCCGGATGACGGCAGGAGATTGCGGGGGGTCGCGTTCTTATGGACATGATGACTATTTTTGCCTTGCTCCAGGATGGTCTTTCCAATGGAGCCATCTACGGCCTTCTGGCACTCTCGCTGGTGTTGGTCTTTACGGTAACGCGCGTCATATTGATCCCGCAGGGCGAATTTGTTGCCTATGGCGCCCTTACAGCGGCCGCGATGGAGAACGGAACCCTTCCGGCTACGGCTTGGATGTTGCTTGCTCTTGGGCTGGTGGCCGCAACGAAGTCGGCCTTCACGGAGCCGTTTCGCTTAAGTTCGCTGTGTGTGACGCTTGTAGCGCCTGCCGTTGTCATCCTCTGCGCATGGTTTGCCGTCCGCTATCATGCCGGAACGATCGTGAATGGGCTGGTGTCCGTCGCGATGGTGACCATGATCGGTCAGTACATTTACCGGGTCGTATTTCAGCCGCTGGCCGGCGCATCGACCCTGACGCTGCTATTGGCCGCTATCGGTGTCCATCTCGCGATGACCGGGCTGGGGTTGGTGTTTTTTGGCCCCGACGGCGTGCAGCTGCCGCCGGCTACAGATACCAGCATTTCGCTCGGAGCTTTCACGATCAGCGGTCAATCGATCTGCGTGCTGATGTCTTCGGCGCTAGTGTCACTGCTGCTTTACTTCGGCATCAGCCGTACGCTGGTTGGAAAGGCTTTGATGGCGACCGCCGTAAACCGTCTCGGCGCACAGCTGTCGGGTATTTCTCCCACATTATGCGGGCAGATCGCCTTCGCGATGGCCGGGTTTATCGGTGCAGTTTCCGGATTGCTGATCAGCCCGCTCGCCATGATCTACTACGATTCAGGATTCTTGATCGGCCTCAAGGGATTTGTTGCGGCGATCATGGCGGGTTTGGTGAGTTTTCCCCTCGCCGCCGTTGCTGCGCTTGCGATCGGGATCGTCGAATTGTTTGCGTCGTTTACGGCGAGCGCGTTCAAGGAGCCGATTGTCTTCCTATCGATCATTCCGGTGATGCTGCTTCGTTCATTCCTCACCGCGAGTGCGGCGGAAGAGGAATAAGCCATGATTGTCGGGCGCTTTTGGCCGCTGGCCCTCGTCGTCATTCTCGCTCTCGTTTTTCCTTTCGTGCCGGGAGTTCCTCTCTTTTGGGTGGTCCTGGCCACGTACACGGGTTTGTCCGGACTGGTCGTGCTCGGGCTGGTGGTGCTTACGGGTGTCGGCGGACTCCCATCGCTTGGTCAGGCTCTATTCGTTGGAGTCGGCGCATACGTGAGTGCTGTGCTGACGACGCGGTTCGAACTTTCGCCGTGGCTCACGCTGCCGTTGTCGATGGGGATCACCGGAGCCGTCGGCTATTTTATCGCGCTGATAACCCTCAGGTTATCGGGGCATTTTCTAGCCGTAGCGACGATCGCCTGGAACATCAGTTTCTTTTATCTCGTCGCCAATCTCGATGTCTTTGGACGTTACGATGGGATCTCGGGCATTCCTCCGATCTCTGTTGGGCGCATGTCTTTCACGGACCCAATCAGCTTCTATTATCTTGTTCTGGGAGTTGTGGCGCTCGCCGTGCTCGGAACCGAGAACTTGCTGGCATCGCGCATCGGGCGTTCGATTCGCGCGCTCAAGGGGAGCGTCGTCGTTGCGGAGGCGTTCGGTATTGATGTTCCACGCACCAAGCGAATTGCTTTCGTCTATGCCGCGCTTCTCGCTGGGATATCGGGCTGGTTGTACGCGCACATGCAGCGCTCCGTGAATCCGACGCCATTCGACATCGAAGCGAGCATCGAATATCTGCTGATGCTGGTGGTCGGAGGTGGCGCTCAGGTTTGGAGCGCGTTGGCGGGGACTGCGATCCTGACCATCCTCAAGGAACTGCTGCAAGGAAGCCTTCCGGCGCTGATTGGCAGTCAAGGCAATTATGAGACCGTTGTTTTCGGTTGCGTTCTCATCGTGTTGTTGCAGGTGTTTCCGGGAGGACTTGGCGCATTTGTCAATCGACATTTGCTGCGGACTCTACGACGCCAACGCAACCACAAGGAACATATCAATGTTCCGTGCGCCGCATTCGCCTCGCGCCAACGTGCTCCTGCGGGAATGCGGATTATTCAGGCGCAAGGATTGCGACGCAGCTTCGGCGGGTTGACTGCAGTCAGAGATGTGAGTCTGTCGGTCGCCGCAGGAGAAATCCTGTCCGTTATCGGGCCGAACGGAGCCGGGAAAAGCACTACGTTCAATCTGATGACCGGCCTCGTCCGGCCTGATGCCGGACGCGTGTTCATGGAGGCACATGACATTACAGGATTGGCGCCGGGGCGGGTGGCGCGCCTTGGACTTGCCAGGACATTCCAACATGTGCGCCTCGTCGCAGAGATGAGCGTCATTGATAACGTTGCGATCGGTGCTCACCTACGAGGGACGGCGGGTCCGGTTCGCGCCGCTCTGGGGTTGGATGGCGCCGAGGAGCGTCGGTACTGCGCCGAAGCCGCAAAACAGTTGAAGCGTGTCGGACTATGGGATCAGGCGCTCCACCCCGCGACGAGTTTGCCGCTGGGACAGCAGCGAATAACCGAAATCGCAAGAGCGTTATGTCTGGACCCACAGGTTCTGTTTCTCGACGAACCCGCCGCAGGCCTGCGGCGCCGAGAAAAAATGCAGCTCGCAGAGTTGCTGAAAAGTCTTCGTGCGGAAGGCATGGCGATTCTTTTGGTGGAGCATGACATGGATTTCGTTATGAGCCTCAGCGATCGTGTGCTTGTTGTTAATTTCGGCGCCAAGCTGGCCGAGGGCGGACCAGCGGAGATTGTTCGTAACCCCGACGTGGTCGAGGCATATCTTGGGGCTCCAGCATGAGTAGCGATCTTCAGGCTCGCAATGTGATGGTGAGCTATGACGGGATCGTTGCCGTCGACGACGTTTCGCTGACCGTTGCACCCGGTCAGATCGTGACTGTGGTCGGGGCCAACGGTGCAGGAAAGACGACGCTTCTGAACGCGATAATGGGTGTCGTCAGATCAGAGGGCGGCGTGATGTTTGAGAACACGCGGCTGGATAACCTGTCCGTTGAGGCGAGGGCGTGGCGGGGCATACGGCTTGTTCCGGAAAAGCGCGAGCTTTTCGCAACCATGAGAGTTGAGGACAACCTGCTTCTCGGTGGTTTCCATCATCGGGGAGGGGGTGCAGGCCGACTGGCAACGCTGAACAATGTGTTCTCCCTGTTTCCACGATTGAAAGAGCGGCGGCGGCAACTGGCCGCGACGCTGTCAGGTGGCGAACAGCAGATGCTCGCTATGGGACGCGCATTGATGGGTGAACCGCGGCTGTTGATGCTGGATGAGCCTAGCCTTGGTCTTGCGCCGATCATCGTGCGTGACATTTTCTCGGTCATCAAGGAGATGCGCGCGTCGGGAATCGGTGTGCTTTTGGTGGAGCAGAATGCGCGCGCGTCACTGCAGATCGCGGACTACGGTTACGTGATGGAACGAGGGCGGGTTGTGATGGAAGGTGAAGCGGAACGTTTGCGATCCGATGCAAAGGTTATCGAAAGCTATCTCGGCGTGGCTGGCGCCGCGCTTTCCAGCACCTAGCAGACAGTTTGCCGAGGTACCGATTGGGCGCTGGCCTGCGGCGTAACTGCGCTGTCATCGGGCGGCAATCGACGCGGTTCATTTACCTTGGATCGCCGGATTCACGTTTGCAGTAGCGTATCGTATGATCATCGTGCGATTTTCCCGATCGATATCTTGTTCTCTGTTCGGCCGGGATAACCCGTAACCCAAGGTGTTTGCATTGACTCTGTCTTCTGCCCGACGCGCCAGGTCTGCCGCGCGAAAACCCACTCCTGATGTCCCGACCGAGTTGGCCTGGCTGGCATCGGATCGCGAACGGCTTGATCTGCGTCTGTGGGTTCGTTTGCTCGCCTGCGCTCACACGGCCGAACAGCGCGTCAAGGCCCGGATCAAGGAGCAATTCGGAATCAACCAGAACTCAGTTCACCCTGATGTCGCAGCTAGACAGGATGCCGGGTGGCATTCGCATGGGTGAGGTCGCGCGCAAGACAGTCGTGACGGGGTCGAACGCGACTACCGTCGTTGATGACCTCGAGCGGCGCGGGCTGGTGACGCGGCAAAGCGCCGACGGTGATCGCCGTGCCCTGACGATCAAACTCACCGATCAGGGCCGGGATGCTTTCGCCCGGATGGCTCCTATCCATGCTGAATGGATCATGGAAATCTTCGGAGAATTGCCGGCGGCCGAGAAAAAAGTGCTCGTTCACAAGCTAGACAATCTGAAGAAAGCGATGAACGCGACGCTTAGCACGAGCCTGTAGCCGCGACCCATCGAAGCGGCTGTCGATATTACGCGAGACGAGGGCGCGCTGTGCTTCTCTATTTGACCAGCGACGGGCTGGGGCCGCCGAACATCATCTCGACGCTCCGGCGAAAGATTAGCCAGCAGGGCGGCTGGCTAATCTGGAAATCTACCTGCACCGTCAGCGGGGTAGCAGTGGGATCATTCATGGCGGGTGGGGCTCAACAGAAATCGCGTGAATCGGCCTCGACAACCAAATTCTACGCAAAATCAGATCTGTAAGCTACATCCGCCAGCTCGCTACGCATAATGCGGGCTAGGTTGATGGCAATTCGATTTGCATCAAAGCGGGAGAACAGCCTGCGCCTGAATTTCGATCAACGCGGCGTCCTCCATCAGAGCCACGACCTGCACGACCGCCATCGCGGGATAGTTGCGGCCCATGATTTCGCGCCACGCCTGGCCGACGGCCTTCGCGTCCCGAAGGTAGGCGGCCTTGTCGGTTATGAACCAGGTCATGTTCGTCACATGTTCGGGCGCGCCGCCGGCTTCTGCGAGGATCGCGAGAACATTTGCGAGCGCCTGCCGGAACTGACCCAGAAAGTCGCTGGCTTCAAAGGCGCTAGCGCTGTTCCAGCCGATCTGGCCGGCAATGAACACATGGCGTCCGGCCGCAGAAATGCCGTTTGCATAGCCTTTCGGCTGCGCCCATCCCTTAGGCTGAAGGATCCTATTCATCGGCGTTGGTCTCCATGAACTTTGACAGGCCGGCCCGGATGTCAAGCCGCGAGACGATCGAGCCGCTCGACAAAGTCCCGGTGTCCCTGGCCGAAGAAGGGCCATTCCAGATGTTCGCGCGTAGGCCGATGGTCAGGCGGGGGGGCGCCCACGAGGTCAGTCTCCCATGAAAACAGGCTTGCGCTTGGCCGCGAAAGCCTCGAAGGCTCGACGGAAATCGCCGGTCGCCATGCAGATCGCCTGGGCCTGGGCTTCGGACTCGATCATCTCGTCTATGCCCATTGACCATTCCTGATTGAACATGGTCTTGGTGACGCCATGGGCGAACCACGGCCCGTCGGCGAGCATCGCCGCCATCTCAAGTGCCTTCGTCTCCAGTACGTCCAAGGGATGCAGCCCATTGTAGAAGCCCCAGGCGAGCGCCTCCTCCGCCGAAAGAGAGCGGCCGGTGTAGAGCAACTCGGCGGCGCGGCCCTGACCGATGAGGCGTGGCAGGATTCCGCAGGCGCCCATATCGGCGCCGGCAAGGCCGACCCGCGTGAATAGGAATGCGGTCTTGGCTTGCGGTGTCGCGTATCGAAGATCGGACGCCATGGCGAGGATCGCGCCCGCCCCGGCGCACACGCCGTCGACGGCGGCCACGATCTGCTGCGGGCACTTGCGCATCGCCTTGACGAGGTCCCCGGTCATTCGGGTAAAGGCGAGGAGATCGTGCATCTTCATGCGCGTCAACGGCTCGATGATCTCGAACACATCGCCTCCCGAGCAAAAATTTCCGCCAGATCCGACCAGAACGACCGACCGGACATCGGAGGCGTAGACAAGGTCGCGGAACAGGTCGCGGAGTTCGGCGTAGGTCTCGAAGGTCAGCGGGTTTTTCCGGTCGGGTCGGTTGAGCCGGATCGTCGCGACGCGGCCATTGGCGTTGGTCTCCCAGAGGAAATGCCGAGGTTTGTAGTCCTTGAAAGGCCGCAGCGCGCTGCGCATCGCCGAATCGTTTTCGTCCATTATCGCATGACCTCACCGCCGGAAATGGAAATCGCTTCGCCCGTAACGAAGCCGGCCGCTTCGGAGACGAGCCAGAGCACCGCGCCTGCCACGTCCTCGGGCCGCGCCAGCCGCCCGAGCGGGATGCCCTTGGCAAGCTCGGCGCGCGCCTCGCCCTCAGTGCGGCCTGTCTTCGTCATGATGTTCTGAATTGCGGCCTGCAGCAGCGGCGTTTCTGTGAAGGCAGGGCAGACCGCGTTCACGGTTATCCCTGTTCCGGCGAGTTCGAGCGCCAGAGCTCGGGTCAGGCCGATCACGCCGTGTTTGGCGGCGCAATAGGCCGAAACATAGGAGTAGCCCCGCAGGCCCGCGGTCGAGGCCACGTTGACGATCCGCGCTTTCGCTCCGCTCGACTTCAGATCCGGCAGAGCGGCCTGACTCACGAGATAGACGCTCGTCAGGTCGACGTTGAGCACACGCGACCAGAACGCTGCGTCCATCTTTGCGAACGGCGCGCTTGGCGCCTCGCCGGCATTGTTGATCAGGATGTCTACGGGGCCAAATACGGAGCGGGCCTTTTGCAGGCCCGCCGCAATCGCGTCCTCATCCGTCACGTCGAAGCCGTCCAGCGCGAGCGCGCCTCCCTCGGGCAGGGCGGACGCGAGCGAGATGAGCGGCTCCCGTCGTCGGCCAGCGAGTGTCACGCGCGCCCCCGCGTCGCTGAGCGCCCGGGCGATCGCGGAGCCGATGCCGCCGCCCGCGCCGGTAACGAGCGCGTGCCGGCCGGTGAGGTTGGTCCCCATCATTGCCTCACTTGGCTGGAGTTTGCGCCGCACGTGCGAGATTGGTCTCGTACTGCGACTTGCCGGACCAATATTGCTTTGGCCACGGAATATTGGTCAGGCCCATCTTGGCGGCTTCGTGCAGCGCCCAGGCAGGGTCGGCGAGATGCGGCCGGGCCACAGCGCAGAGATCGGCCCGGCCCGCGGCGAGCAGGGAATTGGCTTGGTCGGCATCCGAGATGGCGCCGACCGCGATCGTGTCGATGCCGACCTCGTTGCGGATCCTGTCCGCGAACGGCGTCTGGAACAGACGCCCGTAGACCGGCCTTTCCGCCTTCGACACTTGTCCCGACGAGCAGTCGATCATATCGGCGCCGGCCTCCTTGAACATGGCGGCGAAGATCGCAGCGTCTTCCGGCGTGTTTCCGCTCTCGACCCAGTCGTGACACGACAGGCGAACCGACATCGGCTTGTCCGCCGGCCAGGCGTCGCGCATCGCGCGGAACACTTCGAGAGGATAGCGCGCCCGGCCGGCATGATCGCCGCCATATCCGTCATTCCGGATATTGGTGAGCGGCGACAGAAAGCTCGACATCAGATAGCCATGCCCGGCGTGGAACTCGAGCCAGTCGGCGCCCGCCTCCGCCGCGCGTCGCGTCGCAGCGACAAAATCCGCCTTCACCCGATCCATGTCGTCCCGGCTCATCGCCTTCGGGATCTGGCTATGCGGCAAATAGGGAATGGCGGAAGCCGAGAACAGTGGCCATTCGCCCTCGTCGAGCGGCTGGTCGATGCCCTCCCACGCGACCCGGGTCGCGCCCTTGCGTCCAGAATGTCCGAGCTGGATTCCAACCTTTGCGGCGGAATTAACGTGGATGAAATCGGCGATCCGCTTCCAGCCGTCTCGCTGCGCGTCATTCCACAGGCCGAGACAGCCGGGCGTGATGCGCGCGTCCGGCGAGACGCAGGTCATCTCCGCGAAGACCAGGCCAGCGCCGCCGAGCGCTCGCGCGCCGAGGTGGACAAGGTGGAAGTCGCCAGGCAGTCCGTCTTTCGCCGAGTACATCGCCATCGGCGAAACGACGATGCGGTTGATCAGCGTGATGCCCCGCACCTTATAGGGCGTGAAGACCGGCGGCGCCGGGCGCTGGTGCTTCTCGACCTCGAGGTCCGCCTTCGCGGCGAACCAGCGCTCGTAATCCTCGAGCCACGACTTGTCACGCAGGCGCAGGTTCTCGTGGCTGATTCGCTGCGAGCGCGTCAGCATCGAATACATGAACTGCTCCGGCTCGAGTGCGTCCGCATAGCGCTCGCCGACCACTTCGAACCATTCCATGGCGTTGCGCGCCGCGTTCTGGATGCGCGCGACATCGACACGGCGGATTTCCTCGTAGTCGGCCACCACGGCGGGGACACTGTCTCTGTCATGGCCCAGCCGCTCGAACAGGCGCGCCAACTCGATGGCGTCGTCGATGGCGAGCTTTGTGCCCGAGCCGATCGCGAAATGCGCCGTATGAGCGGCGTCACCCATCAGCACGACATGCGAGCGGCCGTTGAAATGGCTCCAGCGCCCACAGATCAGACGGTTGAAGTTTAGCCATTGCGAGCCGAGTTGATGGCGCGCATTGGTCATCAGCTTGGCTCCGTCGAGCGTCTCGGCGAACAGTTTCTCGCAGAAGCTGATCGAGCCTTCATGACCGAGCTCGTCGAGACCGTGCGCCTTGTAGGTTTCCTCCGTCGTCTCGACGATGAAGGTCGAGGTGTTGGCGTCGAACTTATAGATATGCGCCTGGAACCAGCCGTGCTCCGTCTTCCGGAAATCGAAGGTGAAGGCGTCGAACATCTTGTGCGTCCCGAGCCAAATGTAGCGGTTCGGGCGCACGACGAAGTCGGGCTGGAACACGTCCTTGTGGCGCTCGCGCAGCCGCGAGGAGACGCCGTCCGAGGCGATGATGAGGTCGGCGTCCGGGTATTCCAGGTCGGAGTTGACCTCGCGCTCGAACGTCAGTGTGACGCCGAGCTCTTCGCAGCGCGCCTGCAGGATGTTGAGCAGCTTCTTGCGGCCGATGCCGACGAAGCCGTGGCCCGTCGTGCGGATGCGCCGCCCTTTGAACAGAAGCTCGATATCGTCCCAGTGATTGAAGGCGCTCTGGATTTCCGCGGCGGTCTGCGGGTCCCAGATCTTCATCGCCTCCATGGTGGCGTCCGAGAAGACGACGCCCCATCCAAACGTGTCGTAGGGCTGGTTGCGCTCCACCACCTCAACGTCATGCGCCGGGTGTAGTCTTTTCATCAGCAGGCCGAAATACAGGCCAGCCGGCCCTCCGCCGACGCAAACAATGTGCATTGCGTGCCTCCGCAAAGTTCATATATGAATATTTCATATGTAAAATAATATGTCAAGCGCCAATACGAAAATTGTCGCTAGCACACGAGTCGCTGGCACACGATATGTCCGGTTTGGGTAGCGCACGGATGCGCCGGTCGGAAGCCCTTCAGTGGTGATCAGACGTGTTGGGCCGCTGCGGCGGAGTTTAGCCAGCTGGAGGCGGCGGCGTTACGGGGTCGGCGAACGGACGTTCCGTCGCTGGCGGCAGCGTTTTGAGGACGACGGGGAAAGCCGGATTGTTGGACCGCCGGCAAGGCGTGTGCCTGTGGATTGTGGGAGACGCTCTATCGGACGCGCTATTCGGGTTTCACCCGCCAAGCACTTCGACGAGCAACTGGTGCAGCGTCACAACTTCGCCTGGAGCTACACCCTGGACGGCGGCCGGCCGGCGCTCGATCTGATATGAGATGCCTGGGGCGCTCAAAGCGAGCCTTCACACAAGAAAAAATGGCCGCCTAAGCCCGTTCGGCGGCCGGCCTGCGGAAATGTGGACAACGCAAACGCGTTGCCCACAGTCCCACAGGAGAACAAAAGCAGAAGAAGCGGACTTTTGATGTGCTACCAAAACGGGCCAAGTTAATTAGCTATCGACAGCGCCAACACGAAAATCGTCGCGAGCGCTAAAATTGTCGCGAGCGCTGGCGATCCCGCCTCGCGGCGAGCGGACTGGTCTTGGGCAACCCGTTCACGGCTTTAAAAAATGCGCATCAGGTTGAGAGAGGCAAAATCCTGGTCCGACCAGCCACGTTGCTCCGCAGGAACCTGTTTGTCGTTTGCCAAAAGATTGCTTTAGGGACAGAATAATGAAGATCAAAGGAATCGACCGCATGAAAGACGCCGAGGAAGTGATCGACGCCGAAAGCGTCCTGGCTGGCGAGGAGCACGCCCAAAAGTCTGAGCTTCGCCTGTGGTTGCGGCTCCTCACTGCGACCAATCTCATCTCCGCGGAGATTCGCCGCAATCTTCGGGAGTCTTTCGACGTCACGCTGCCTCAGTTCGATCTCCTTGCCCAACTCGAGCGCGAGCGCAATGGCTTGCGTCTGGGCGACCTGTCGAAGCGCATGATGGTGACCAACGGCAATGTTACAGGTCTCGTCGACAAGCTTGTTGAACAGGGATTCGTGGCTCGCGAGGCTTCGCCTGAGGATCGCCGGGCGATGAACGTACGGATGACCAAGGCTGGCGCAGCCCTGTTCGCCGTCATGGCCAAGGCGAATGAGGGGTGGATGGTCAAGCTGTTTTCGGACGTTCCCGTCGACGCCCGCAAGGCGCTCATGCGGGAACTGGATGGCGTCAAGCGGTCCGTTCGCCGCAATTCCGGGCGATAGGAGGGGGAACGAGGGTTGACGCGCAGTTATTTGACATTTGAAATATATATCGCTCACCGGAGGAGATGACGCCGATGTCCGTCGATGCGGAGCCGACCCCGCCTACACAGACCCGCCGCGTCACCGGCTTCGCGGATTTCGGCCCTTCCGCCCATGTCGATACTTTCGCCCGCGACCGCTGTCGCCGGTGGATCTTTGGCCGGACCTGCTGTTCGATCGGCCTGTCGCCCGATCCCGCGACGTCCTTGTCGTATCGCGCCTTGAGCTGAGCGCAAAGCGAATCGATGTTCACGACCGTGAGCCATTGATCCTCGATGGCTTTGGCGACCACGCGCTCAAGGTCGTAGCGATCGACGAGGCGGCGGCGGCCAAGACATTCCCTCGTCTCGGGCGCTCAATCCCCGACGTAAGACCAACAACAGTATTGTCGAGGCGGTTCGGGGATCGGCGCGAAATGGGTTCGGCAGGTCGATCGCACCTATGACGTCGCCGAGATGCGCGATCTCCCGCGCGAAGCGCTGACGACGATAGAGGCGGGACCGAAGATCATTGTCGCCTCGTCGGAATGCATGCTCAACAAACAGCGCCGCATCCGTCCGCTGGTCGCCAAGGCCATGCGCGCGGGCGAACGCTTCGTGCGCGAGCGCTTCGGCGTCGACGCTGACATCTGCACGGGCGATCACGCCTGCGTTCGGCTCTCGGGCTGTCCGTCGCTGTCGGTCAGGCACACCGACGATCCCCTGAAGGATGATCCGATTGCCGCGATCGACGAAAACTGTGTTGGCTGCGGCAACTGCGGCGAAGTCGCCGAGGCGGCGGCGCTCTGTCCCTCGTTCTATCGCGCGCGGATCATTCACAACCCCTCCGCCTGGGATCGGTTTGTAAACAAAGTCCGCGGCCGCGATCGGCTGGCTCGAACGGCGGCGGAAGGCCGGACGCATCGTTTTCGCGAGCGACAGCCTGTGACGGAGGTTCCAATCGGTCGGGCAGGCTTCGCGGGATCGCAACGGATATCGATCGCCATTCTCGCGATGGGCGGGCAGGGCGGCGGCGTGCTCGCCGATTGGGTGGTCGCGCTCGCGGAGGCGCAGGGCTGGACCGGCTCAAGCGCGCCGCGCTTGCGGACGAGGCGGGCGTGGCGCTCGACGGGGTGCTGAAGACGATCGCGACGCTTTAGCTAACCGGATTGCGCGAGCTCGCGATAGGTGCGCCGCCAATAGAGCAGAGGACGGTCGGACGGCGCCTCGCCCGCCATGGCGATCACCCTGCCCAACACGATCACGTGCGAATGACGCGGAATCATTTCGTCGACCACGCAATCGAATATGGCGAGCGCGCCCTCGGCTACCCACTGCCCATCGGCGACCAGCCGTTTCCATCGACCGTGACGAAATCTCTCCTCGGCGTAGGGACCATTGGGGGCTGCAAAGCCAAGCGCGACTTCGCGCATCGCGTGGCTGAGCAGGCTCACGCCGAAACGTCCGGTCTCGGCGAGCAGCTTCGCCGTCGAATTCTCTCGTCCGAGCGATACGAGGAGGATCGGCGGCGCGACCGAATAGGACTGCAACGAGCTGATCGTGCATCCCGTACGGCGCTCGCCGCCAGAGGTCGTCACGATGCTGACCGCGCCGGCGAGATCGCGCATTGCCGCGCGAAAGGTCTCGCCGCCGATCGGCGCCGCGGCCGAATGGGGTACGGGGGCCGCGCGCGCGGCCCCGCCCTCCGCGGCGGGCGAAACGTCCGCCCGCGGTCCTTCGCGAGGCTCCATCCTAGACCGCCGCCGCGCCGTGCGGCGAACGTAGGCCGCGCGCTTCCAAGATCGGCAATACATGATCGCGGAAGTAGGGGAATTCCTTGGCGTAGTCGACAAACGACAAAGTCGTTCCCTTGAATCCCGCCTCGTGCAATTGGCTGATGCCGTCGGCGACCTGCTCGGGCGTGCCAATGAGCGGGAAGCCGCCGTGCCCGGCGGTCATGCGGTCGCGGATCAGGGCCAGCAGCTCGTGCGGGAACGATTGGGCGTTCGCGAATTGCAGCGCCATCAGATTGTCGACCGCGGCCGTGTCCGCATTTTCCGCGGCGAAGTATCGCCAATAGTCCCGCGCCTCGTTTTCCGTGGGGCGGCAAACCACGTGCGAGAAGGTCAGGACGTCGACCTTGCGGTCGACGCCGCGCGCCTTCTCCTTGAGTTCCTTCACTTCGTCCTTCGATCGGGCGAGGTCGATCGCGGGCGTGAAAAGGAAGTCGGCGTTTCGGGTGGCGAAGTCGCGTCCCTCGCCGGACCCCGCCGCGTTGATGATCGGCGGGCGCTCGCCGTTCCACGGCTTCGGATTGCCGTAGCAGTTCTTGAGGCGGAAGAACTCTCCGTTCCAGTCGAATGCGCCGTCGGTCGTCCAAATCTTCTGCACGACGTCGAACCATTCCTGGGCGTAGCGATAACGGCGCTCGTGATCCGTCGGGAGCTCGAGACCGAGCGCCTCGTATTCGGGGCGGTTCCAGCCGGCGACGATGTTGAGGCCGGTGCGGCCGCGGCCGATTTCGTCGATGGTCGCAATTTGCTTGGCGATGACGACGGGATGGTTCGCCGTCACGTGCATCGTCGCGAAAACCGTGATGTGCTTGGTCTTGGCGAGCAGCGCAGCGGCCCAGGTCATGGTTTCCAGCACCGTGCCGTGAAAGTCGGTCTCGCCGCCGTAGCCGATCCAGCGCGCGATCGGCAGCATGAAATCGATGCCGGCGTCGTCCAGCATCAGACCGAGCGTCTCGTTGTTTTCCCATGTCGCGGCCCAGCGCCCGGGCGCCTTCGTCACGGTCATCCCGCCCGAGCAATTCGAAGCGAACGTTCCCAACACGAATTCTTTTGTTCCGAGTATCTTGCGCATATCATCTTCCCTTCATGCGCCGCGATTCGCGGCTCCGTTGCAGAGTTCTGGAAAGCTGGAAAGGAAATGTCGATGGCGACCTCGCCCCGCCGAAGCGCTTCCGCGCGTTCCGAGGACGCAACGCATACGTGGCACTTGGCCGAGGACTCGACCGGGATTGCGATGACGGACCTCGAATACGCGGTGCTGCGCGTGTCCGAGGCCCTCGATCGATGGCAATCTGAATGTCTCGCGGCGGTCTCGGGCGCGACCATTACGGGGCCGGAAAACGTGCTCCTGCACGTCATAGCCATGAAGGGCCGGGCGAAGACCATTCACGACATCATGTTGCTGACCAACCGCAACGACACGACGAACATCCAATACGGATTGCGCAAGCTCATAAAGCTCGGCTTCGTTACAAAGCAGGGCTCGGGTCGGGCCGGCGTTTTCTACCAATGCACTTCCAAAGGGGATGAAGTGTGCAAGGCCTACGCCGACCTGCGCAAAAAGCTGCTGCTGAAGTCCGTGAAAGCCGTGCCGAAATTCGAGGCCGACAGCGCAAAATGCAGCGCGCATCTCGAGGCGATCGAAAAGATCTACACGGTCGCGGGCCGGGAGGCGGCGACGTTCTTTCGACGCTGATCGTGCGCCTTGCAATCGCCCTCGCCGGCGCCCGGAGCCACGAACCATGGAGGAGTCCATCGCCTGATAGTTTAAGCCTAAAGCTAATAAGATTGAAAATCGATGTGATTGTCAATTGAAGTGCGCGGAATTCCGAGCGATACCGCCGCTTGTGAAATTGCAGGCGCTTTGACGGGGCCAGCACAGGCTCGCTCATGCGGACGAGCCCGTCCCGCGACTTGTTGCGCGCGAAGCGACGAATTTGCCCGTTGGCGTCGCGCTCTCAGGCGGGCCGCCGAGTTAAGACGCTCTGCGCGGCGGCAGCGCGCGAATCGTTCCGAGCGCGCGGGTCGGGGCGCCGGTGCACGCGGCGAGTGTGCTGGGGCGCGCCGCTCCAGGCTGCGGCGCAACGCGGCGACGGGCACCGGCTAAATGCTGTGCCTGCGAATGTTCTGAATCAGTTTGTGAAGCGTCGCCGTGAACGCCTTGTATTCTTCGTTGTTGATGCCCTCGAACATCTTCAACAGCGCGTCGTACATCGTCGGCCAGAACTTGGCGAAAGCCTTTCGCCCCTGAGGCGTGATGTCCACGTCGCGAACGCGCAGGTCTTCGGCGCGTGGACGGCGCACGATGAAGCCTTGCTCCTCCAACGAGTTGAGCGTGCGGCTCATCGTCGATTGCTCGGTCAGCGCATAGTGCGAAAGCTCATTGATCGTGACCGGCGAGGAAATGCTGAGGATCGCGAGTGCTCGCATCTTGGTCGTCGTCATGTCGTGCGCTTTAATGGCATTCGCCAAGTGTGCGTTCCAGCTCAGCGATACGCTGTTGATCAATTGCGGCGCGAATTGCTGTAGGCCGATCTGGCCGAGCGAGGGACGCGGTCCGGCCGCGGACATCCGCGGCATGAGCGAATCGTCGAAGGCGCCGGTCGTGGCGCGCAAGTTCGCCTGATCGTTCATTTCAAAGCGTTGGCGGCGAGAAAGCCGGACCTGCCGCCCAGGCCGGGGCCCGGATGGGTCGACGCGCCGATGTGATAGAGGCCTGGGACATGGGTGCGGTGATTAACCGAGGACGCAAAGGGGCGCCAGACGAAAACTGATCGACCCCGCAAAAGCCGCCACAGGGGTCGCCGCCCACGAGATCGATGTTCAGCGCCTCGAGATCGGCAGGCGAGTGGGCCTTTCGCGCGATGACGCCTCGGGCAGTTGCAGCCACAGGACCGCCTTGCCCTCCGGCGCCCGCGAGGGATCGAGGGCTGTCGGTCGGCCAACGCAGATCGTCGGCTCCGCTGGCAGCAGCCCACGCTCGGCTTCGTTGGCCGCGCGCGAGACGCCGTCGAGGTCGGGCGCCACGCTCCGGCTTCATCGTTCAGGGGCGCGCGGGATGGCCCAGAAGCCGCAATTGCGGCTGTGGCTGCGCATGCTTTCGATCACAAAGATGCTTTCGCAGGAGATTCGCCGGCGACTGCGGGTCGAGTTCGAGGCAACCTTGCCGCAGTTCGACCCGCTGGCGCAGCTCTGCCGCGAGCGGGACTGCCGGAGGCTCGGCGAATTGTCGCGCCGGACGATGGTCACCAACGGCAATATCATCGGCCTCATCGATCGGTTCGAGGCGAACGGGCTCATCGCGCTCGAAACCCAGGACGGCGATCGACGCGTGACCGTCGCCAAGTTCACCAAGCGCGGTCCCGAATTCTTCGCCGGCACGGCCAAGGCGCACGAAGGGTAGCGGCGCGAACTCGTGGGCGATGTCGACGACGACACGCTCGCGCTGGTCTTGAAGCAAGTCGCGACGGTCAAGGGCTCGGTGAGCCGCCACCTCGTCGATAGCGACGACTGAGCGGCCGCTTCGATCGGGCTCGCCCGCTGGTCCGTCAGAGATCTTGGCCCGATATCCCAAGCGGCGCGGGCATGCGCCGCGGCCCCGTGTCGGTGTCCGGCTCGCTCGGGTCTCCGCGACCATTCATCTCGCCGGCTTCCGCCGCCGCAAGTCGCCTCTTGACGCGGCGCTCCGCAGAGAGATATTTTAATCTTAAAAGATAAGGCGTCGAAATGGGACGGGCGAAGAGGTGCGGCGTGCGAATCGTCAGTGCGCGGCCAAACATGGCGTGGTCGGATTGACGCGCGCGTTGGCGCTCGAGTTGGCGCGCAGCGGCGTCACCGTCAACGTCGTCTGTCCGGGATTTACCGAGACGCCCTTGATCGACCGGGCGGTCGAGACCATCGTCGGCAAGACGGGTTGTGCGAGCGAGGCGGCGCGCGCGGAATTGGCCAAGGCCAACCCTCAGGGGCGGCTGGTGAAGCCGGAAGAGGTCCCGGACGCCGTGCTTTGGCTTACGTCGGCCGGCGCCGCATCGATAAACGGACAGGCGATCGTGGTCGCCGGCGGGGAGGTCATGGCGGGATGAGCACCGAGGTTTCGGCGATGCAATCGGTCCGGCGGCCGTTCAAGGATTACGCCGCGCAGCATTTTCGTTTCGAGGCGAGCGAAGACGGCCGGGTCGCGACCGTACGGCTGAATCGGCCCGAGCGAAAGAATCCGCTGACCTTCGAAAGTTACGCGGAATTGCGCGATCTGTTCCGCGATCTCGTCTATGCCTCCGACGTGCGCACGGTCGTGCTGACGGGCGCGGGCGGGAATTTCTCGTCGGGCGGTGACGTGTTCGAGATCATCGAGCCCCTGACGAAGATGAAGATGCCGGATCTTCTCGCCTTCACCCGCATGACCGGCGATCTCGTCAAGGCGATGCGCAAGTGCCCACAGCAGATCGTCGCCGCCGTCGATGGAATCTGCGCCGGCGCGGGCGCTATCCTCGCGATGGCGTCGGACCTGCGACTGGCGACGCCTGAAGCCAAGACGGCGTTCCTGTTCACGCGCGTCGGTCTCGCGGGCGCCGACATGGGCGCTTGCGGAATCCTGCCGCGCATCATCGGGCAGGGCCGCGCGGCCGAATTGCTCTACAGCGGCCGCGTGATGAGCGCGGCCGAGGGCGCCGCCTGGGGATTTTACAATGGTTTGCACGACCAACCCGATCTCGAACGCGAGGCGGCGGCGCTCGCCCGTTCGCTTGCCGACGGCCCTTGGTTCGCGCAGGGCGTGACCAAGACCATGATGAACCAGGAATGGGCGATGGGAATCGACGAGATGATCGAATCGGAGGCCCAGGCGCAGGCGATCTGCATGGCGACCGGCGACTTCCGCCGCGCCTTCGAGGCCTTCGCGGCCAAGCGCAAGCCGGTTTTCGAGGGCGAGTGATGCACGTTCGCAGCCCCGCCCCTCGCGCCGCGCGCGATTGGATCGATTGGCCGTTCTTTGACGCCCCGCACCGAGCCCTCGCCGAACGGCTCGACCGCTTTGTCGCGTCGGATGCCGTCGACGCGACTGATCACGTCGACGTCGACGCCTCGTGCCGCAGGCTGGTGCGCGCGCTGGGGGAAGCCGGTCTGCTGGAGGCCGCCGTCGCGCCGCCGCAAGGCGACGCTTCGGGCATCAACTCGCGCGCGGCCTGCCTGACGCGCGAGACGCTCGCCTGGCGCGACGGCCTCGCCGATTTCGCCTTCGCGATGCAGGGCCTCGGCTCCGGCGCGATCGCCATCGCGGGTTCGCCAGAGCTGCGCGCGACCGTCCTGCCGAAGGCGCGCTCGGGCGAATGGCTCGCCGCTTTCGCGCTGTCGGAAAAAGAGGCGGGCTCCGACGTCGCCGCCATGTCTTGCGCGGCGCGCGCCGAGGGCGACGCTTACGTCATCGACGGCGAGAAGACCTGGATTTCCAACGGCGGCATCGCGGATTTCTACACGTTGTTCGCGCGCACCGGCGAGGCGCCGGGCGCGCGCGGGATCTCGGCCTTCGTCGTTTTCCCCGACGATCCCGGTTTCTCGATCGCCGAGCGCATCGACGTCATCGCGCCGCACCCGCTGGCGACGCTGCGTTTCGAGGGCTGCCGTATTGCTGCGAGCCGGCGGCTCGGCGCGCCGGGCGGCGGATTCAAGATCGCGATGCAGACGCTCGACATCTTTCGCGCCTCCGTCGCCGCTGCCGCGCTTGGCTTTGCGCGCCGGGCGCTCGACGAGGCGCTCGATCACGCCCGCTCGCGCCGTATCTTCGGCGGCGCGCTCGCCGATCTGCAGCTGACGCAAGCGGCGCTCGGCGAAATGGCGACCGACATCGATGCGGCGGCGTTGCTGACCTATCGCGCCGCATGGCGTCGAGACGTGCAGAAACTGCCGACGACCCGCGAGGCGGCGATGGCCAAGATGACCGCGACCGAAACCGCTCAGCGCGTGATCGATCGCGCCGTGCAGATGTTCGGCGGACGCGGGGTCAAGCGCGGCGAGATCGTCGAGAGCCTCTATCGGGAGATTCGCGCCTTGCGCATCTACGAGGGCGCGACCGAGGTGCAGAAGCTGATCGTCGCCCGCGAATTGCTCAAGTCGCGTTGAGGGCGACGGGACGATGAGCTTCAATCGGACCGATTCTTTCGATCGGGAATTGCAACTGACCGCGGGCGAGCGCGCGGTCCGGAAGACCGAGGGCGACGATTCGCAGCGCGAGCTCGCGGCTCGCGCCCTCGGCCTTTCGCCGGGAGAAGGCGGGCCGCTCGATCATCCGCGAAATGGGCGAACTCGGCCGTGCGCGAAAGGTCCCAAGCGGTTATGGCCGCACCGGGATTCGGGCGCTCTGCTCTTGATGCGGCGCGCGCAGCTTCCCAAAAGGATTTTCATGTCGACCAGAGCGCAACATGCATAGAATTTTGCAGCCCGAGGGATGGACGAAACCGGTCGGCTACGCCAATGGCGTCGCCGCGCGCGGCCGGACGATTTTCGTCGGCGGGCAGGTTGGGTGGAACAAGGACTCGATTTTCGAGACCGACGATCTCGTCGGACAAATCCGCCAGACGCTGGAGAACATCGTCGCGGTGCTCGCCTGCGACGAGGCGCGGCCGGAACACGTGACGACGATGACCTGGTACTTCCTCGACAAGCGCGAATATCTCGCGCGCGCCGCGGAAATCGGCAAGGTCTATCGCGAGGTCATGGGCCGCCACTTCCCCGCCATGGCCGCCCTTCAGGTGACTGGCATGATCGAGGACCGCGCCAAGGTCGAGATTCAGGCGACAGCTGTCGTCGCGGATTAGGGGACGGCGATGATCGGCAGGCATCGTTCTTGTTGTCCGCCGCGGTCAGCGCCGCTCCCGGCGCGCCGAGCCTTAGAGCTGCTTGCAATGGCGTGGAATCGTCATTGTGAGGAGCGCGGCGACGAAGCAATCCATATCTCCGCGCTGCGGTCCCTGGATTGCTTGGCTGCGCTGGCAATGGCGGCTTCGGTTCGGCCTCAATGCAAAACGCGCTAATGGCCGGCGCCCCCGCTCGTTCCCCCGCGCAGCGCCGAACGTTGGATCTCGCCGGTCGTCGTCAAGGGCAGCGCGTCGAGGAATTCCACTGCGCGCGGATATTCGTAGGGCGCGAGCACGCGCCTGACATGCTCTTGCAGGCCGCGCGCCAGATCGGCTCCCGCTTCCCGCCTCTCGGCCGGCGCGACGAACGCCTTCACGATCATCCCGCGCGCTTCGTCGGGAACGCCGACCTCCGCGCCGGCGGCGACGCCTGGCGCGACGCGGCGCATCGCCTCGTCGACGACTTGCGCGCGATAGCCCGGCAGCGCCTCTCCGAGCGAGCCCGGTTTGGCCTCGCGCGCCGGCGCGGCGACGAAGGCGTGCAACATTTCAGTCGAACCGCGCAGGTTGCGAAGCGCCTCCGGGATTTCGAGCGCGCGCCAGAGCTCGGGCGGCGGCAAACGGTCGCGAGAGAAGCTGTCGAGATAGGCGCTGGGATCGCGCGCGGCGTTCATCGGAGCGGCCTCGTCATGCGGCGCTCGCCATAGAATGGATCAGAATATCACTGCGCCCGTCTTGTAACCCCCAAGGGAATGTCGAGGTCGAATCATGTGGCGTCCCCCAGAACGCATTCGCTTTCCGAGCCGCCGCGGACGCGTTCCCACACGCGAGGAAGCCGCGCGCTCCCGTTTGTTCTCGCCGGTTCGGGTCGGATCGGTGGAACTCGCGCAGCGCACCTGGGTCCCCGCGATGGTGCCCTGGCGCGCCACCGAGGACGGATTCGTTTCCGACGACGTGATCGATTGGTATGCGCGACTGGCGCGGGGCCGGCCCGGCGCGGTCGTCGTCGAGGCGACCGGCATTCGCGACATTCCGAGCGGCCCGCTGCTACGCATCGGCCACGATCGCTTCCTGCCGGGCCTGAAGCGTCTCGTCGAGGCGGTCGAGCGCGAGAGCGGCGGCCATACGAAGCTGCTGATCCAGATCATCGATTTCCTCGCCATCCGCCGCCGACCCGAGCCGCGCAAGTATTTCGAGCGCTTCTTACGCGTGACCCCGGACCATCGCCGCGCGGTCGAGGCCGAGGGCCTGCCGGAGGCGGAAGTTCGCGAGCGCCTTGCCTCGCTCTCCGAGGCGGAATGGGAGCGCGTCCTCACGCCGCGCGAGTGGGAGGCGCTGTGCCGGGGTCATCGCGAGCGCGTCACCGACGTCGATCTGCCGCACGTCGCCGAGCTTCCGCGAACCCTTCCGCCGCTGTTCGCGCAAGCCGCGGGGCGGGCCAAGGCGGCCGGCTTCGCGGGCGTCGAACTGCACTACGCGCACGCCTATACGATGGCCTCATTTCTGTCGCGAACCAACCAACGCGGAGACGGCTACGGCGGCTCGCTCGATGGCCGCTTGCGGCTGCCGCTCGAGGTCTATGCCGCGGTTCGCGCCGAGGTGGGCGCCGGCTTTCTCGTGGGTTGCCGTTTTCTCGCCGAGGAATGCATCGCCGGCGGGAGCCAAATCGAGGACACGACACGCTTCGCCGAAGCCTTCGCGCGCGCCGGGATGGATTTTCTCTCGACCTCGCGTGGCGGCAAGTTCGACGACGCCGCGCGACCGGCGATCGATTCCGCCGCCTATCCCTACACCGGTCCCAGCGGCTACGAATGCATGCCGCAGTTCATCTCCGATGCGCGGGGCCCTTTCGGACGCAACGCGGGTCCGACGAAAGCGATCCGCGACGCGGTCCGCGCGGCCGGCTCAGCGACGCCGATTGTCTGCGCCGGCGGCGTTCACAATTTCGAGATCGCGGAGAACCTGCTCGCCGACGGCGTCTGCGACATCGTCGGCGCGGCGCGTCAGTCGCTCGCCGATCCAGACTGGGCGCTGAAAATCTCGCTGGGACGTGGCGCGGAGGTGCGCACCTGCGAATTCACCAATTATTGCGAAGGCCTCGATCAGAAGCACAAGGCCGTTACTTGTCAATTGTGGGACAAGGAGGGCCTCGACCAGCCGGACATAGTCCGCTCCAAGGACGGCAAGCGGCGATTGACGGCGCCGGATTGGCCTCGATCAGGCGGCGCCGGCTGATGACGGCACGCGGCGCTTACGCGGGTCGGTCGACACGCGGGGCGAAGGACGTCTTGCTCGCATACCTGCGCACGATGTGCTCTCGCTCGGAATGGCTCAAGACATCGTCGACATTGGCGAAGCCATCCGGGGCAAGGCTCTCCACCGCGTCGATCACGCTCTCGGGGCCGCCGACGCAATTCATTCTCACGATGTCCGAAGTTCCCGGAAGCCGTTCGCGTTCGTAGGCCAGCAACGCCTCTGTGGGGCTCTCGTGCGAGGCCAGCGCGTCCGCGAGGCTCCTGGCGTCGAGGATGGCCTGCGAGGCGCCGTTCGCGCCCATGGGATACATGGGATGCGCGGCGTCGCCGAGCAGCGTCGCGCGACCCTTCGACCAATGCGAAATCGGATCGCGGTCGCACATGGGATATTCCCAGAAGACCTCGGTATGCGCGACAAGGCTCTTGAAACTCAGCGCGCTCACGTCGAATGTCTCGAGCAGCGGCGCGAGTTCGTCGCGCCGCCCGACGCGAGACCACTCTTCGCGCCGGGGCGGCGCGCTGCCGAAATCCGCCACCCTCGAAATTGCCGCCCAATTGGTCAGCCGCGTCTCTTCGCTCGGTCCGGGCGCAATCGGGTAGGCGACGAATTTGGCGTTGACTCCGCCCGCGATCAGCAGGGACGCGCCGCCGAGAAACTTGGGCCACGGCGTCGCGCCGCGCCACAACATGAGGCCGCTCCAAATCGGCCCGCCTTCCCCCGGCGCGATGGCGCGGCGAACCACGGAATGGATCCCGTCAGCCCCGATCAGGATGTCGCCATGGGCGACCTCGAGGACCCGGTCTTGCCGATCGACCAGAATGGCCTCGACGCCCGAACCCGTCTCCTCGAAGCTGGACAGACGGGCGCCCAGCCTGAGCGCGCCCGACGGGAGTTGGTTGACGACCGCCCGATGGAGGACACCCTGCAGGAAGCCGCGATGAATGAAGAACTGGGGAACCGCATGCCCCGCGAGCATGCCGCGCGGCTCGTTCCAAACGCCTTGCCCCCGCCGTGTCACGTAGTGCAGATGCTCGCTGCGGATCGCGATTTCGTCCAAGGCGGGAAGAAGCCCCAACTCTTTGAGTTGAGCGACGGCGTGGGGCATCAGCGTGATCCCGACGCCGAGTTCGCGCATCTCTTCGGCCTGCTCGTAAATCTCGCAGATCCAGCCTCGGTGGTGCAGAAACAGAGCCGTGGCGAGTCCGCCGATCCCTGCGCCGATGATGATGGCCTTCATCGCGCCTTGCTCCCTCCATACCGCCGTCGTTGGGCGTGCTGCGAGCCCTTCGTCGGCTTCCGCGCGCCTAACGCTCGACGCAGACATCAAAATCCGTTGCGAGGCGAGAGCACGTCGTTTAAACTTAAAACGATAATGGAAGTTTGTCGATTTCGTTATTGAGCGGCCGCGCGCGCCGACGGCGGGCCGCTTCGCGAGAGAAGGCGGGCTGAGCCAGCCGACGCGCCTGGTGGAAAATCGTTTTACGGCGATTGGAGCAACGCGATGACCAACGAAATTGTCCAGGACGTGAAGATCCTTCGACCGGATGAAACGAGCGTCGCTCGGCAAGGCATGCCTCAGTTCTTCGGCATCAGTGGGGCGACGGCGGGGGCGACCGGGCTTTCCATGAATCTGACGGCCTTCGGTCCCGGGGGATCCGCGCGAGCCCACTATCATCGCGATTTCGAGACGGCCATTTACGGCGTCACGGGCAGGATCGCATTGTTTTACGGCAAGCAGCTCGAGAACGAGGTCCTCATTGAACCCGGCGTCTTCTGCTTCATTCCCCCTTGGATTCCGCACAAGGCGTTCAACTTGAGCGAAACCGAGCCTGCGACGGCGCTTTCGGCGCGCAACGACCCCAAGGAGCAGGAGAATGTCGTTCTGACGCCCGAGCTCGACGACGGGCGCGCGGACGCCATCGTGGCGTTGCGCCGCCGGAGCCTGTCGGCGGCCTGAGCGCCGCGCCGTCTATTTCGAATCGCGCGCCTTTCTCGAAAGCCGGTCGAATGTGACTTGCACCGCCGCCAAGGCGTCGGGGTAAAGGTGGAAATTATCGGTGTCCGTGATCACGTCGATTTGGGCCAGAACCCTGTCGGCGTTGATGTCTTCGGGGTTGTCGATATCGACGCCGTTTGTCTCGATCGTTCGTGCGATCGCGAAATGCCCGCCGCCGGCGATCAACACCTCGCCGTTCAGCTTGCAATGTTCGCTCGCCAGATAGACCGCTGCGGCGGAGACGTGCTCTGGCGCAATTTGAGCGGCGATGACCTCGGGAAAAAGGCCGACGACCATACGCGTGAAGGCGAATGGCGAAACGCAGTTGACGCGTATGCCATGCCGTTCGCTGTCGAGCTTGACGCCGTGCATGAGCCCCATGACGCCCGCCTTCGCCGCGCCGTAGGCGACCGCGTCCACTTGCCCGTAGAAGCCGACCTGGCTGGTGGTGAGAACCACCCGTCCGTAGCCCGCGGCGACCATATGGGGCCAGGCGGCCCGCGTTACGTTGAAAGCGCCGCCCAGATGAATGGCGATCAACGATTCATAGTCGGCGCGCGTGGTTTGGTCGAAATGCAGGAACCGCTGATTTCCCGCATTGTTGACCACGACGTCGACGCGTCCCCAGCGCGCCATCGCGTCGGCCACGAGCCGCTCGGCCGCTTCCGGCTTCGAGACGTCGCCGGCGTCTGCGCTGGCCCGACCGCCCATCGCCTCGATTTCCCGAACGACCGCCTGCGCGACCGAGGGGTCGCCGCCTTCTCCCGCGACCGTCGTAAAGCCGGCGTCGTTGACCACGACGGTCGCCCCGCGGCGCGCCAATTCGAGAGCGTGGCTGCGGCCAAGACCGCGGCCCGCGCCGGTCACGATCGCGACGCGTTGATCAAAGCGGATCATGGCTGCTGCTCCTCGGCGCCGTGAAAGTCCAGATTTCGCTGGCGTCGTTCATTGCTTTATGTCTAAACTTTACACGGGTAAAATTGCTTTGCAAGCTCACGGCGGAGGGCGACGCGCCTCGATGCGCCGTTCGTCCGGAAACGAGGCTTCGCATGAGATACGCCGCGATCTTCCACGACGCCGTTGATCCGTCTCGGCAGGAGCGTGAGCTCAACGAGCGCCACTTTGTCTACCTTAAGAGCCAGTCGGACCGGATCGTCATCGCGGGCGGCTTGCGGGACGATTTCGACGCGCCTTTCTGCGGCGCGCTGTGGATTATCGAGGCGACGAGCCGAGCGGAGGCGATCGAACTCGTCGAGTGCGATCCCTATTCGCTGGCGGGACTATGGCCGAACTACAGCGTCTTCGCGTGGGGCAAGGCGCCGCTTTATGGAGCCGTGACGCTGTGACCGAAGCGGTTCGCGCTAGGGCCGCCGACGTCACGGCCCGTCAAATCTGGAGGAGGCGAGTGCATGGCTGACCCGATCTTCGATCTCGCGGAAAAAGTGGTTGTCGTGACCGGAGCCGGCAGCGGCATCGGCCAGGGAATCGCCGTGGGTCTTGCCGAGCGCGGCGCTCGCGTCATCGGCTTCGACGTGTCCGCCGAGGGACTCGCGGATACGCGCAAACGCGCCGAGGGGTTTGGATTCGAAGCGGCAGTGGTCGACGTGACCGTCGAAGAGCAGGTGGCGAAGGCGATGCGCAGGGTCGCGCAAGAGCATGGCCGCGTCGACGTCGCATTTGCAAACGCTGGGATATCCGGGCTTCCGATCGAATTCGACGAGCTCACGCTGAGCGAATGGCGCGACGTTCACGCCGTGAATCTCGACGGCGCGTTTCTCGTAGCGAGGGAAGCGGCGAGGATCATGAAACCGCGGCGCGCCGGCAAGATCGTCTTCACCGCGTCGACCTGGGGCGTGCGGGGCACGCGCGTCGCGCCGTTCATCGCCTACGCCTCCTCCAAGGGCGCGATCGTCAATCTGACCCGGCAGCTCGCGCTCGAACTCGCCCCGTTCGGCGTCACGGTCAATTGCATCGCGCCGGGCGGATTCTCGACCAATATCGCCGCCGGGCTCCTCGACGAAAAGGCCGGAGATCTGCTGCTCTCCAAAATTCCGCTTGGACGCTTCGCGCAGCCGCGAGAAATGGTTGGACCGGCGGTGTTTCTCCCGACCGCGGCCTCAGACTGGGTGTCCGGCGCGATGCTGCCGGTCGATGGCGGCTACCTCGCGGAGTGACGAGGCGGGCAAGACGACCGGAGGCGGCCTCATGATGAAGTCCGACTGGGCGCTGATCGCCTTGCACTATCAGAACGAGGTTCTGCACGCTCGCGGCGCCATTCGCGTCGGCGTCGGCGAAACGAGCGCGACGCGAGGGGCGATCATGGAAAGCGCGGCCGAGCTTCTGCGCGTAGCGCGCGCGGCGGGACTTCCGGTCGTCTCCGTGCGGATCGCGTTTCGCGCCGATCACGCCGACGTCATCACGAACTGCAAGATCTTTCGCGACGTTGTCGCGCTCCGCGCGATGGTCGAGGGGTCATGGGGCGCCGAGTTCGTCGAAGGCCTCGGTCCGGCGCACGGCGAGTTCGTGGTCAAGCACACGCGCACCAATGCCTTCTTTGGTTCGCCCCTCGAAGAAATCCTGCGAGCCATCGGCGCGAGGAAGTTGATCGTCGCGGGCGTTTCGACGAATTCCGTCGTCGAGGCCACGGTCCGGCACGCGTCCGACGCCGGCTATCAGGTGGTCGTCGTGAGCGACGCCTGCTCGGCGGGCGATCCCGAGCTCCATGCTGCGTCGTTGCGCAATATGGCCTATGTCGCGGATATCGAAACTTTGGACGCGCTGAAGGCGCGTATCGCGAGTTGGGACCGATCCGCGTCCCCCGCCGACGCGATTTCCTCTTGACCCGAATATTTTAATGTTAAAGTATCGCGATCTGTACGTGCGAGGTCGTTCGGCGGCTCTATCGTCTCGGGTAAGCGCAAGACGCGGCGGCGTTCGCGGCATGGGAGGGGTCGAGGATATGAAGCGAATTTGGTTGTCGTTAGCGGCCGTCGTGCTCGCGGCTTCGCCCGTCGAGGCCGCCGATCCGATACCGGTCGGGCTCGTGATGTCCTTCAGCGGCTGGTTCCAGCCGATCGACGCCAGCTCCGTGAAGGGCGCGAAAATGGCAGTGGACGAGATCAACGCCGCGGGCGGCGTGCTCGGGCGGCCGCTCTCGGTCATCGAGTTCGACAACAAGTCGGACCCGCAACTCGCCGCCGACGGCGTGACCGACTTGATCTCGAAGGGCGCAAAAATGATCTTGCTGCCCTCCGACTTCGACTTTGGCGCGGGTGGCGCCTACGTCGCGCAGAAGGAGGGCGTGATCGCCTTCTCCGGAGCTTCCGATCCGAAGTTCGGTGTGCAGGCGATCGGCTCGATGGCCTATTCGGATTCGACCGCCGCCCAGGCTCAAGGCGCGATGCTCGCGGAATGGGCATACAACGTGAAGGGTTGGCGAAACGCCTACGTCCTTCTCGACAACACGATTTCATACACGAAGTCGTTGTGCGGCAGCTTCGCCGATCGCTGGAAGGCGTTGGCTGGAGCGGCCGGGCTGCTGGGGCGGGACACGTTCCTCAACGGCGACGCCAGCATCGCCTCGCAGAGAACGCGCATCCTCGGCTTGGCGAAGAAGCCCGATTTCATCATGTTCTGCTCCTATGCGCCGGGCGGCCCGAGCGCGATCCGTCAGCTTCGCACGGCGGGAATCGACGCGCCTTTGCTGACCGGAGAATCGATGGACGGCGACTATTGGATCGGCAGCGTTCCCGACCTCAGCAATCTCTATGTGATGGATTTCGGTTCGGTCTATGGCGACGATTCCAACGCGGACGTGAACGCCTTCTTCGACCGCTACAAAGCCAAATACGGCGAGCGCTCCGACACCTCTTACGCAGTGCGCGCCTATTCGGCGGTGCAGGCCTTCGCGCGCGCGGCGCAGAAGGCCGGCTCCCTCGACGGAGCCAAGGTGGCGGCGGTGCTCGATACGTTCAAGAACGAACCGCTCGCGGCCGGCCCGACAACCTATACGCCGGATCTGCATATCCAGACGACGCGTCCGATGGCCCTCATGCAGGTCACTGATGGGAAATTCCACTTCGTCGCGCGCCTGACGACGAGCAACGCCGACTTGAAACCCTATTGATCTCGTCGTGCGAGCGACGTTCCGATGCGGGCTGCAATTCCTTCGCGCCCGCGTCGCGGCCGGCTTTGTCGGCGGCGACGCGATCCGCGCCGGGCGAACGCGGCCCGGCGTTTGCATGTCGGCTTGTGGCGGCGTCCCTTAGGAGGGGCTGAACGGTGGGTCTGCGATCCGACAAGGTTTCCGTTCGATTTGGCGGCGTCGCGGCCCTTCAAGAGATCAGCCTCGCGCTTGAGCATGGCGAGATCCTCGGCTTGATCGGACCGAACGGCGCCGGCAAGACGACGATGGTCAATGTCCTCAGCGGCTTTCAGCGCGCTCACATCGGTTCGATCGAGCTCGACGGGCGGCCCGTCCAAAAGCTCGGCGCGCATGCGTTCGCCTGCGCTGGCGTCGTTCGGACCTTTCAGGCGGTGCGGCTGTTCGCCAACTTGAGCGTCAGTGAAAACGTCGAGGTCGCATGTGTCAGCGCGGGCCTTGGGCGCCGCGCCGCCCGCATGCAGGCGGCCGAGATGCTTGACTACCTCGGGATCGGCGACCGGGCCCACACGCTGGCCAATGCGCTGAACTACGGCGATGAGCGACGGGTCGGGCTCGCCCGCGCGCTTGCCTTGCGACCACGCTATCTTCTTCTCGATGAGCCCGCCGCCGGCCTCAATGGGGGCGAGGCGGAGCAGTTGCGCGTTTTGATTGGCGATATCCGAAGGACGTTCGGCTGCGGCGTTCTCGTCATCGAACACAATATGTCGCTGATCCGGGCGCTATGCGATCGCGTCCACGTCCTGACCTCAGGCCGTTCGTTGTTCTCGGGATCGCCGGGCGACGTCTTCGCCAATCAGCAGGTGCGCCAAGCCTATCTGGGATCTCACGCCGCATGAACGCCGAGGGACGGCCAATTGCGTCATCGGGCGGCGGGACGGATCGCCCCCGCGACTCGGCGCTGCTGTCGGTCTCGGGGCTGCACGTTCGCTATGGCGCCATCGTGGCGCTGCGGGGGATCGACCTCGAGGTGAATTCCGGAGAGATCGTCGCGATCGTCGGACCCAACGGCGCGGGAAAGAGCACGCTCCTGGCGGCGATTTCGGGGATCGTCAGGCCCTATGCCGGCGCCATCCAGTTCGATGGGGCTTCGCTCGCCGGCAAGATCGAGGACATCGTTCGCCAGGGAATCGCGCTCGTTCCCGAGGGACGCCAAGTCTTCGCGCGCCTGACGGTGTGGGAGAATCTCAAGCTCGGCGCGACGATTCGGCGCGACGCGGAAGTCTCGCGCGAAATCGATCGATATTTCCAGATATTCCCGATCCTCTCGGAACGCCGCCATCAACTCGCCGGCCAGTTGTCCGGCGGCGAACAGCAGCAGCTCGTCATCGCGCGCGCGCTGTTGAGCCGCCCCAAGTTGTTGCTCCTGGACGAGCCTTCGCTGGGTCTCGCGCCGATGGTGATCGACGACGTCTACGCCCTGATCGCCAGAATTCGTCAAGACGGCGCGACGATCGTCGTCGTCGAGCAATCGGCGGCGCGCGCGCTCGCGGCGGCCGATCGAACGTTTGTCCTGAACGGCGGCGCGTTCCGCCTGAGCGGCGCGGGCCAGGAGCTCGCGCAGCATCCCGATTTCGAGGCTGCTTACTTCGGGCTGGCGAGAAGCCAGAGGGAAATCGGCGCGTGACGTCTTTCATCGCCCAAGTCATCGCCGACGTCCTGAGCCTCGGCAGCCTCTACGCTCTGACCGCTCTGGGCATCGGGTTGGTCTTCGGCGTCATGCGTCTCATCAATTTCGCGCATGGCGATTTGATCACCGTGGCCGGATACGCGATTCTCGCGGCTGCGGCCTATTCTGTCCTGGGCGCCCTTGCGCTTGCGCTCGTGGTCGGGGTCGTCCTCGCGCTCGTGATCGAACGCATCGCGATGCGGCCGTTGCGGAACGCCGACGCGACGACGCTGTTGGTGTCTTCCTTCGCCGTCAGCGTCTTCATCCAAAAGACGCTGATTCTGTTTATCGGAGCGCGGCCGAAAGGCGTGGACTTCCTGCCGGGCCTTCAGAAGGAAATCGCCATATTCGGGGCGAAGCTGCCGCTTCTGCAACTCGTCACGATCGCGGTCGGAGCCAGCTTGTTGCTGCTGCTGACGTGGTTCCTGCGCGCCACCCGCTTCGGACTCGAAATGCGCGCCGCGTCGGAAGATTTTCGAATGGCGCGACTTCTTGGCGTGCGCGCCAATCAGGTGATCGCGATGGCGTTTGCGATCAGCGGGTTTCTCGCGGCGACTGTGTCCGTCCTCTTCGTCGCACAAACGGGGTTGGTTCAGCCGCGCATGGGCGTCAACCTCGTCAACATCGCCTTCGTCAGCACGGTCATCGGAGGGCTTGGCAGCCTCCCGGGCGCGGCGCTCGGAGGGTTTCTGGTCGGCGCCGCGTCGGTGCTGTTCCAGACGTTCCTTCCCCCAGACGTCAGGGTGTTTCGGGAGGGCTTCGTTTTCATGGCGGTGATCCTGGTCCTCCTCGTGCGGCCGCAAGGCTTGCTGGCCGGACGCAACCGGCGAGAGCGCATATGAGCGCCGCCTCCGGCCCCACTCGAAGAGAGGACATCGGCGAGTTCGTCCGCCGGTTGCTGCCGCTCGCCGGCCTGCTGGCTATCGTCGCGATCGTCGCGCTGCTGTCCGCCGCCGGCTCGCCGTTCCTGCAACGGCGCGTCACGCTCGGATTGATCGATCTCACCGCGGTCGTCGGTCTCTACATATTCGTCGGCAATTCGGGGATCCTCTCGTTCGGGCACGTCGGCTTCATGGCGATCGCCGCCTATGTCTCGGCGATCTTGTCGATGAAGGCGGCGACCAAGGGGGTGTTCTTGCCAGGCTTGCCGGCGCTCATCGAGAGCGCGGAGCTCTCGCCGATCCTGAGCGGGCTTGTGGGCGCTGTCTGCGCCGCAATATTCGGGTTGCTCGCCGGTCTCGTGCTGATGCGGCTGTCGGGAATGTCGGCCAGCATCGCGACATTCGCGCTGTTGATCATCGTGTATGTCGTGATCGGAAATTGGGACTCCGTCACGGGCGGGCAAAGGTCACTGATGGGAATTCCCGCGACCATCGGGGTTTGGAGCGCGCTCGGGGTCGCGGCGCTCGCGCTCGTCCTGGCCTTCGGCTACCAGGAGTCCCGCGCCGCCATTGCGCTGCGCGCGTCGCGGGAGGATGAGGTCGCCGCCTTGGCCAGCGGCGTGCACGTCTACCGAGAGCGCGTCGTCGCGTTCACGTTGAGCGCCTTCGTGAGCGGCCTTTCCGGCGCGGCGATGGCGCATCTGCTGGGAACTGTGCGCGTGGATTCGTTTTATCTTGACCTGACGTTCCTCACGATCGCGATGCTGATCGTCGGCGGGGCGCGGAGCCTCACCGGCGCCGTGGCGGGGACGATCGCCATCGTCGGATTGAACGAGGTCATGCGCGCTGTCGAGGCTGGCGTTCCGATTCCGGGAACGCACGCGACTTTGGCCGCGCCCGCAGGCCTGGGTGACGTTCTGGTCGCCATATTCATGCTGCTCATGATCGTCTTTCGCCCTTCGGGGCTCGCGAAGGGCAGGGAGCTGACCTTCCCGTCGGGCGTCGCGCGCCGACGGTGATCGACGCGCTCGCCTTAGGAGCCGCGCGCTATCGCGCGAGAAAGTAGCGAATGGCGAAATCGATCCATTCCGGAGAGTGCCAGTCCGGATGTTTCGCCTGCAAGATCGGCCGCAGCTTGACGACCGCCGCTTCGTCGTCGAGTCCGGCCTCGGCGAGCGCGGCGACCTCCTTCTGAACGTCCAGGATGTAGGCTCTGACGTCGCGAAGAATGGCGCTGTCGCCGACTTCGCCGTGTCCCGGCACGAGGATCGCGGGTCGCCACTTTTCGCAAATTTCCAGGATCTCGACCCAGCGCGAAGCGTCGATATCCGCGTCATGTGGCGGAAACCACGGGAATATCGGGAACGTGCTCTCTTCCGCAAGGTCGCCGACAAAAAGCGCTCCCGCGTCGCGGACGAAAACCGTCTGATCGCCGCGCGTGTGCGCCATTCCCCAGGTTCGCAATTCGACGACGCGGCCGCCCAGATCGATCTCCAGGGAAGGGCCATCGTAGACGATGTCCGGCCCGGTGAGTTCGACGCCCTCCAAGGCCGCCCTCACCGAAGGGCTCATGCCGCGAAACATCGTGAGATATGCATCGCCCTTGGCGACCAATTCGTCCCGCTGCGTCTTATTATAGACAATGATCGCCTCGTCGCGGAACGCCTGTGCGCCAAAGCCGTGCTCTGGATGAAAATGCGTGAGCGTGAGGAATAGACGCCGGTCGCCCGCGAGCTTCTTCGCCGCGGCGAGAACGCGGCTCCCGTTTTCCGGCCCCATGCCTGTGTCGATGACGAGGGCGGAATGGCGTCCCAAAACGATGCCGATGTTCGGCACCAGGGGAACGCGATTGTCGGCGATGACCCAGACGTTTTCGCCGAGGGACTTGAGCGCCCGCATATCGACCAATGGCTCAGGATTGTGGATCGTCATTTTCGTCTCGCTTCTTCGTTGCTTCAAACCTGCGTCGGCGGCGGCGCGCCACGCGCCGCGCTTGCCTACGTCCGGCGGCATCTTTCTCGCATTTTTCACGCACGAAATGCTTTGGCCGCTGGAACTAGATCATAAATCATTGAAATGATTGGCGCGCCCAAGGGGAATCGAACCCCTGTTTTCGCCGTGAAAGGGCGACGTCCTGGACCGCTAGACGATGGGCGCTGGCCGGCGTTTCGGCTGAGCCGGAACGCGCCTGCTATAAAGTCGTCGCGTGGGGCTGGCAAGGCCGTGAACGGCGATTCTCGCGGGTTTCTTTCGCCAGTCGGTTAGCTCAAGGCTTTGACGCGGAACCGTGGCCGACGCCTGGAATAGGCGGTGCTGCAATGCTTTTTTGCCGCGCCGACTTGCGTATGAGGCCGGCAAGGACAATCATGGTGCGCTATTTTGGGAAATGAACGATGCGCGCGATTCGCATTCATGAGACCGGGGCGCCGGACGTCATGCGCTTGGAGGATGTCGAAATTCCGCCGCCCGGGCCCGGCGAGGCGCGCGTGCGCAACCATGCGATCGGCGTCAATTATCTCGACGTCTACTATCGCACCGGCTTCTACCCGACGCCGCCGCGGCCCTTCATCCCCGGCAACGAGGGGGCGGGCGAGATTGTCGCCGTCGGCAAGGGGGTCAAGGATTTTCGTCCCGGCGACCGCGTCGCCTACGCCTCCTCGCTGGGCTCCTACGCGCAGGAGCGCAACGTCGAGGTCAGGCATCTCGTGAAATTGCCCAAGGCGATCTCCTACGAGACCGCCGCGGCGATGATGCTCAAGGGCCTCACGGCGCAATATCTGCTCCGCCAGACCTACAAAGTGAAGGCGGGCGACACCATGCTGGTGCATGCCGCGGCGGGGGGCGTCGGGCAGATCCTTTGCCAATGGGGCAGGGCGCTCGGCGCGACGGTGATCGGCACGGTCGGTTCAGCGGAAAAGGCCAAGATCGCCAAGAAGGCCGGGGCCAAGCACGTCATACTCTACCGCGACGAGGATTTTGCCGTCCGCGTCGACGAGATCACCAAGGGCGCCAAGTGCAATGTCGTCTACGACGGCGTCGGCAAGGCGACGTTTCCCGCCTCGCTCGACTGCCTCCGGCCTTTCGGCGTGTTCGCGAGCTACGGATCGGCTTCGGGCGGCATCGAGTTTTTCAATCTCGCCTTGCTGGCGCAAAAGGGCTCGCTGTTTGCGACGCGGCCGACGCTGTTCACCTTCCTGGCCGACCGGGCGCGCCTCGACAAAATGGCGCGCGAACTGTTTGCCGTCGTCTCGTCGGGCGCGGTCAAGATCGAGATTGCGACGCGGGCGCCCCTGGCGGAAGCCGCCCGCGTTCACGCCGCCTTGGAGGCGCGGCAGACGACGGCCTCGATGGTGCTCATTCCCTGACGTGGCCCATCCCGCAGTAATGGCCGGTTTTCGCGCCGGATTCGGCGGAAAATCAGCGAGGCGGCCTTTGCGCCGCCTCTTTTCTATTTAAAGAGAGCGTTTTGCCGGCGCGCTTGGCGAGCCGGGAGCGGACTTGTATAGGATGGCGCTCGGCGCGCCGATCATCGCCGCCAACAGAGGCTTATTCATCCATGAGCGAACCGAACACCCTCAAGAGGGCCACGAACGCGCCCGCAGTCAAGGAAGAGGGCTGGTGGGAAACGGTCAAGGTCATCGTCGAGGCGCTGGTCATCGCGCTGGTGGTGCGAACGCTGTTGTTTCAGCCCTTCAACATCCCGTCGGGCTCGCTCATTCCGACGCTCCTCGTCGGCGATTATATTTTCGTGTCGAAATACGCCTACGGCTATTCGCATTATTCGCTGCCGGGATTTCTCGATCTGGACCCCGCCGCGATGCCGGGCCGCATTTTCGCTTCGCAGCCCAAGCGCGGCGACGTCATCGTTTTCAAGTTTCCGCGCGACGGCGAGACGGACTACATCAAGCGCCTGATCGGACTGCCCGGCGATAAGATTCAGATGATGAACGACCGGCTCTATATCAACGGCCAGATCGTCGAGCGCGAGCCGTTGCCGCCCTTTAAGGTGACCGGACGTTTCGGCGCGACCGAGGAAGTCCCCCATTACCTCGAGACGCTGCCCGGCGGCGTCAAGCACGAGATCATCCAGCTCGACGGCGATTCCAATCCCATGCCGTACACCGCCAACACCGACGTGTATGAGGTCCCCCAGGGAGATTACTTCTTCATGGGCGACAATCGCGACAATTCCAGCGACTCGCGGGTGCCCGAGGACAAAGGCGGCGTCGGCTATGTGCCGTTCGTCAATCTGATCGGACGCGCCGAGGTGATCTTCTTCTCGGTCGACGGCGCGCCCGCCTGGGAATTCTGGCGTTGGCCATGGACAGTGCGCTGGAACCGCATGTTCCATGCCGTGCGTTGAGGCGCGCGTCCTGGCGGCGACGGGCTTCCAAGCGAGGGAGCGCGCGCCCATGAGCGGCGCGCGCGCATGAACAAGAAGACAAAAGCCGAGCTCTCGGCGCTCGAGGCGCGCATCGGCCATCATTTCCGCGATCGCGACCTGATGACGCGCGCTCTGACGCATCTCTCGGCCCCGGTCGCCGGGGGCCTGGGACGGGTCCAATCCTATCAGCGACTCGAATTCCTCGGCGACCGCGTCCTCGGCGTCGTCGTGGCGCAGATGCTATACGAAGCCTATCCGCAAGCGAGTGAAGGCGAATTGTCGATGCGGCTGGCCAAGCTGGTGCGCCGCGAGACCTGCGCCGCCGTCGCGCAGGAATGGGACGTCGGGCCGCATGTCGTGATGGGGCAGGGCGAGGCGCGGGCCGGTGGACGCAAGAAGGCGGCGATCCTGTCGGACATTTGCGAATCCATCATCGGCGCGGTGTTTCTCGACGCCGGCTTCGAGGCCGCGCGCGACCTGGTGGTGAACTCGTGGCGCGCCCGCATGGACGCCGACCTCGAGCCGGAGCGCGACGCCAAGACCGCCGTGCAGGAATGGGCGCAAGCGCGTTCGCTCGCGGCGCCGCGCTACGTCGAGGTGGCGCGCAGCGGCCCCGCGCACGCGCCGCAATTCATCATGCAGGTCGTCCTCGACGGCTATGAACCGGAACTCGGCGAGGCGAGTTCGAAACGAGCCGCCGAGCAAGCCGCCGCGCAGGCGTTTCTCGCGCGCTGGAGCGCCCCATGAACGAGACGCGATGCGGTTTTGTCGCGCTGATCGGCGCGCCCAACGCGGGCAAGTCGACGCTGCTCAATGCACTGGTCGGCTCGAAGGTTTCGATCGTCTCGCGCAAAGCGCAGACGACGCGGACGGCGGTGCGCGGCATCCTCGTCGAGGGCGCGACACAGATCGTCTTCGTCGACACGCCGGGATTGTTCGCGCCCAAACGCCGGCTCGATCGCGCGATGCTCGCCTCCGCCTGGGGCGCCGCCGGCGACGCCGATGCGCTGACGCTGCTGATCGACGCGCGACAGGAGATTCTCGCCGCCGGCAAGGCCGGGCTCGAGGCGCCCAACGCGGAGTTGAGCGAGCCGACGCAGGCCATCCTGCGGACCTTGAGCGAGAGCAGGGCGCCGAAGTTTCTCGCTCTCAACAAGGTTGATCTGGTCGAGCGCTCCGGTCTGCTCGCGCTTGCGGCCAAGCTCAACGCGGCGCTGAAATTCGACGACACCTTTATGATCAGCGCGGCCACCGGCGACGGGCTCGATCGTTTGCGCCAGAGGCTCGCGGCGACGACGCCGGCGGGACCGTGGCTCTATCCCGAGGATCAGATCGCCGATGCGCCGATGCGCGCCCTCGCCGCCGAAATCACCAGGGAGAAGTTGTTCGAGCGGCTGCACGACGAATTGCCCTATCAGACGACGGTCGAGACCGAGTCCTGGAAGGATCTGCCCGACGGATCGGCGCGTATCGAGCAGACGATCTATGTCACGCGCGACAGCCACAAGAAGATCGTCATCGGCGAGGGCGGCCGCACGATCAAGGCGATCGGCGCCGCCGCGCGCAAGGAGATCGCCGCGGCCAACGAGACGCCGGTGCATCTCTTCCTGTTCGTCAAGGTGCGCGAGAACTGGCTCGACGATCCCGAACGCTATCGCGCCATGGGGCTGGAATTTCCTAAGGGCTAGAGCCGCGTTGTTTTGAGGTTGAACCGAGGAGGGATTGCCGCGGCGGCCAAGTCTGGATCGCCACGCTTCGCTCGCGAAGTCGGCGAAGTCCGGCTCGACATAAATACAAAACACTCCAGGGGTAACACTTCCCGGGCCTATAAAAGGCGCCAACAGGGTGCGCCCACCACGCGCCCGAGCCGCCGCCGCTTGTCAAACCCGTCGTCAAGTCAGCGCAACTTTTGTCAAGCCATGTCAAGTTATGTCAAGGGTTGTCACAGGGGAATCGGGTGAAGGCATTAAGCGGCGATGAGGCTTGCGAGGTAGTCGTCGTCCCATCCGGCGGTTTTTCGCTTGAGACGTTGGGAGTCTTTTCCAGGAGCGATGCGAAATAGGTTGTTTGCGATGTGCTTTAGGGTTGTGAAGTTGGCGGGGGCGTTTTCGGTTCGCACCCGGCATTCGTCATCGCGAAAGAGCATGTCGAGCAACCAGTGCAGGCCGTTTTCGATCGCCCAATGATCGCGGATCATTGGCCCGAGCGTGTTGGCGAGCAAGGTCAGCGAGGTGATGTAGAATCGCGTCTCTTTTGAGAATTTACCCTCGATCTCACGCCGGCTCTCGACCATGACGACGCCCTTGAGGCCGGGCCAGTCATGGCGCTTTTGAAGCCATTCGACATTGTGGAGCACGGTGTAGGACCGTGTTTCGATCCGCCCATGATCGCCATCGACCGTTTCGTGTCGGCTGATCGTGACGTCCTTGAAACCGTTGGCTTTCTGCTCGACGGCAAGGAGTTTGACGTCGTCGTGCAGTGTGCCTTGATTGCCTTTGAGCGCGATGAGGTAGTCGGCTTTCTTGTCAATGATCTTCTTGGCGATGTTGCGTTGACATCCCATCGCGTCGATGGTGACGACGGCTCCTTCGATCGCCATCATGTCCAGCAGGGCGGGGATGGCGACGATCTCGTTGGATTTTTCCGCCACCGCGATTTGACCCATGACGAGACGCTGGCGCGCGGCGAAAGCCGAGACGATGTGGATCGGCTCCTTCGATCCCTTCTTTTGACACGAGCGGCGCGAGGTCTTGCCGTCGATGGCGATCACCTCGACCGGGGTCTTGGTCAGGGCCGCCGCCCAAGCGACGAAGCACCGTTGGAACGCCGCCGCGTCAAGGGTGGCGAAAATGTCGCCCAGATGATCATGGGCCGGAGTGCCGTCCTTGAAGGGGCGGAACCGACGCAAGAGCGCCAGCTTCCTTTCGCCGAAACGGGCGATCTCGGTGAACGCCTCGCTTCCCGCCAACACCGCCAGAAGGCACAAGAGCAAAATCTCGTCGAGCGGATAGATCACCTTCCCCGTTTGGCGCCTATCCGGCATATCTTTGAAATATTCCAGGAAAACCGTCGTTTCGGCCAAAGCCATGAAATTCTCGGCGCCGTCGTCCATAAAATCCCCCCGAATGCAGATCAGAGGATTCCTACAGATTCAGCATTTCACCCCGTTGTCACGAAGTCCTTCACCCGATTGCCCTGAGGGTTGTCAAGGCTTCGCTTGACAGCGTCTTCTGCGATATCAATGACTTAGTGCAGAAAGGCGTAATCGGGGCAGATTTCCGGGCGGCGGGGGGAGTCAGGGATTGGAAAATGTGATTCAAGCTTTGGATGCCGGCCCATGAACCTGATTCGCTGGAACGCCTGACCCCCGCTGAGCTGATCGGCGTCGTGCGGGATTTGCTTGGCGAGGTGACGCGACTTCGGTCTGAGAATGAGAAGATCGGCGCAGCGTTCGCCAAGCTGAAAGTCGAGTATCAGGCGGTCAAGGATGAGCTTGCGCGGCTGAAGCATCTGCCGCCGCGTCCGCCGCAAAGGCCCTCTGGTATGGACAGAGCGACGGATGGGCCAAAGGCTGGCGGCGACAAGGGGGGACGTTCGACGCGCCGGCGCGGCAGCCAGCTCGACAAGCTGACGATCAGCGCAACGGTGGTGGTGAGAGCGAAAGCTCCCGCCGGTTCGCGTCACAAGGGCTATGAAGACGTGGTGGTTCAGGACTTGAGCCTGCATCCGCAGGTGACGCGCTATCGGCGCGAGCGATGGGAAACGCCGCAGGGCAAGACGATCATTGCCGATCTGGCTGCTGGGATTGTCGGGGGCTATGGCCCCCACTTACATCGCGCCGTATTGACGCTTCACTTTGCCGGACAAATGACCTGCGAGCGCATCGTGACGTTTCTCAATGACATAGGCGTGGTGATTTCGAAGCGACAGGTCGTCCGCCTGTTGACGGCCAAGCTGGAGGCGTTTCGCGCCGAGGATGAGGCCGTGCTGAAAGCCGGCCTGGGCGGCGCCTATGTCACGGTCGACGATACAGGGGCGCGCCATGCTGGCAAGAACGGCTACGCCACACAGATCGGCTCTGATCGCTTTTGCGTCTTTCGCACCGGCGCCGCCAAATCGCGCATGGCTTTTCTGTCACGCCTTTGCGGCGGCGCATCGCTCTATGTGATCAACGACGCGGCGCTCGATTATATGAAAGAGCGCGGCCTGCCGCAGAGCGTCATCGACAAGTTCGCTGGCCATGAGGACCGCATTTTCCGCAGCCCCGAGGGCTGGGAGCGGCATTTGCAGGCGCTGGGGCTGAGCGTGCTGAAAGTCACTCCCGATCCCGTCCTGATCGCTAACGAAGGCGCGCTGTGGGGGGCAATCCGCCATCAAGGATTGTTGCAGGACACCGTCGTCGTTTCCGACGACGCCGGCCAGTTCCGCATCGCCGTCCATGCTTTGTGCTGGGTTCACGCTGAGCGGCTCGTCCATAAATTGGTCCCCGCCAATGACAAGCAGCGCAACGCCATCGAAATCGCCAAGCGGATGATCTGGTGGTTCTATCGCGCTTTGAAAGACTACAAACTCGCCCCAAATCCTGAACAAGCCCAGGTTCTGCGCGCGCGGTTCGACCGCATCTTCAACCGCGCCAGAACCGGCTACGCGACGCTCGACAGTCTCCTCAGACGTCTTTATCGCAACAAAGACGAACTTTTACGCGTTCTCGAGCGGCCGGGCATCCCGCTCAACACCAACGCCTCGGAAAACGACATCCGCGCTTTCGTCACCAAGCGAAAAATCTCCGGCGGAACCGTCAGCAACAAGGGCCGCGACGCACGGGACACCATGCTCGGGCTCGCCAAAACCTGCATGAAGCTCAAAGTGTCCTTTTTCGAATACATCGGCGCACGCCTCGGAGTCGCAGGACCAACAATCCCACCCCTCGTCGACCTCATCCAAACCGCACACCCTTGAAGCCTGCCCGCATCGCCCGGAAATCTGCCCCGATTACAGAAAGGCTTGACAATCCGCCCCGCGATGACTTGCCGCCCCGACCCGCTCGCTCGGCCAAAGGCAAAGCGCCCCGATCGCCGAAATAACAGGATAGCCGAAATTCGGACAATCAGAAAGAGATTGTCAACGCGCGCCAATGTCAATGCCGCCACGGATAGAGCATTTTGAACTCGTTCTTCTTTTTGGCGGACGAGTGTGCAATTGTTGGGTCCCCGGCCTGGAGTGCAAAGGGAGAGGCATTAGATGTCCCTCTTATCGAGCCGTCGCGACATTCTTAAACTTTCGGCGTTTGGGCTCTCGGCGGCAGCGCTAAAAGCTATTTCGCCGGCGCAAGTCGCGGCGACAGAGAGCCTCGACCTGCCTTCCCGCCAACTGTTTTTTCGCGATCCGGATCGATCGTCTGTACGCCTCAGTCCTGACGGCCAGAATGTAGCGTGGAGCGAACCTCGCGACGGTGTCTTGAACCTCATGGTCGCGCCTGTCGGCGATCTCGCGCAGTCGCGTCAAGTCACGCATGCCGCCGATCGCTCCGTCTCTTGGAATTGTATCTGGGCTTGGACTAATAAGCATATCGTGTTTTTTGATTCGGTCGGCGATGAGAACTACCGCGCCTACAGCGTTGATCTCGATACTGGAAAGACAATACCGCTGACACCGGCCGGCGGTGTTCGGTCTTACGTCCAGCAGAGATCAAAGCGATTTCCGAATGAGTTATTGTTTGGTGTTAATGCACGCGATCGTCGCCTGTTCGATATTGTACGGACCGACGTCACAACCGGCGATAATCATCCGGTTTTTCAAAACCCAGGCTTTACGAGCGTCCACACCGGCATCGACTTCGAGGTTCATCTCGGTCGTCGCTTTCTCCCGGATGGCTCCGCTGAGGTGCAGAAGCTGGAGCCGGATGGGACTTGGAGTCTCTTCTTAAGGATTCTCCCGGAAGACGCGTTGACGACCTGGCCGGATGCGATCAGCGCGAACAGAAAATCGGTTTTCTTAATCGATTCTCGTGCGCGCGACACGGCAGCTTTGGTGGAGATCGATATCGCGACAGGGGAAAGCCGCGTGCTCGCTGAAGATCCCGAGGCTGACATTGCCAAGGTAATTTACGATCCAAGTTCAATTCGGCCTTACGCAACCGCATCGTCTGCCGCGCGTAAGCGCTGGCGCCTCATCGATCCAGCCTACGCCTTCGACCTGGATCGGCTGCTCGCGGGCGAGGGCGACGGCGACTTTTCCATAGAAAGTCAGAGCAACGAACACGGGCGCATCGTCGTCGGTTATTATCGGAGCGATGCGGCGGACGAATTCAAGCTCTACGACCGCAATGCGCGCTCGCTGACGCCTTTATTCAAATCTCGACTCGATCTGGATGGAGTGGCGCTGCGGCCGATGAAGCCGGTCGTCATTCCGGCCAGCGATGGCGTCAAGCTGCCGGGTTACCTGACGCTCCCCGAAGAGGCAGCAAAGAACGGCCCATTGGTTATGGTGATTTATGGGGGGCCCTATTATCGCGACGACTGGGAATATAACGAGACCCACCAATGGCTCGCCAGTCGCGGATACGGCGTGCTGAGCGTCAACTATCGGGGCTCGACCGGCTTCGGCAAGAAATTCGTCAATCTTGCGGATCAAGGGTGGGGTGGCCGCATGCAAGACGACCTCAGCGACGCGGCTGCATGGGCTGTTGCCCAAGGCTACGCCGATCCCAAGCGGCTCGGCTTCCTTGGCGCCAGCTACGGCGGCTTTGCGGCCCTCACCGCTGCTACGAAAACGCCAGAGACGTTCGCATGCATAATCGATCTGTTCGGGCCGTCGAATCTGGTCACGATGATGCGCAGCTTCCCACCGTATTGGACTTGGCTTTCCACTTGGAAGCGTCGACTTGCCGACCCGGAAACGGAAGACGGGCGCGCCTGGCTCTTGGAGCGTTCGCCCTTGACCCACGCCGACAAGATCGTTCGCCCGTTGCTGATCGGGCAAGGGTTGCGCGACGTGCGAGTAACGCCGAAGGAGAGCGAGCAGATCGTGCAGGCCGTGCAGCAACGCCGGGTCCCCGTCACCTACGTCACCTTTTCCGACGAAGGCCATGGCTTCGTTCGCCAGGAAAACAACATCGCCTTCTGCGCTGTGGCGGAGGCGTTCCTGGCGAAGCATCTCGGCGGTAAGTCGGAACCGATTGGGGATGCGCTCTCCGGCTCAACCATCAAATTTGAGGTTGGAAGGGAGCTGATTCCTGGACTTGGATAATCCGTCCTCTGTGCCGGAGCCACGCCCCGCTCAATCCGAACGACAGACAATCCGTCGCCCGCGATCGCCTACGCCGGAGTCCAACGCTTCCACGGCCACCGAGGTTGGATACGGACAACAACAGCTTTTATGACGAAAGCTTGGTCGCAATTGCGCTGGGACTGCCCGCGGCGCTAACCCTGTACGAGGTTGGCGCCTCCCTCGAAGAGCGTGGCGCGACAGAATGGCCCGGAGGGGGCGAGTAACCATCGGGAAAGTATGGTTCCCGCCCTCGACTACGTCGCAGGTGGTTGATGATCTCCACGGTCCGGAACGGCTGGCTCAGGAATTGCAGCCGATCAAAGGGCGGTTGGGAAGCGAAGTCGGCCTTGTAGGCCGACAACCCATTGGTAACGTGGCTTTGTCCCACGCTTCTCTGGACGGCATCCGCCAAAAACGTCATCTCGGCCAACGGCGCTATACGGACATCGCGAGCGCGGTTGAGGTCGAGCGTGTGAAGCCCAGTGCAGTTAACCAAGGGGGTGAGGTCGCATCCCCGAGTACCACCCAGGTCCAATGCGCCGAGCCCACGAAGTCCGCTCAAGGGGCTAAGGTCAGAAACCGGAGTGTTCCTGAGATGAAGCGAATATAGATTGTGAAGTTCACGGACCGGTCGTAGATCGGCGACTTTCGTTTCATCCAGCCAAAGCCGCCCTAGCTCGCTCAACCGTCTCAGCGGAGTCAAATCAACGACGGGGCACTCTTGCAGTGCGAGATTTGTCAGACGAACCAGGTCCGCAATCGCGGCGAGATCGTCGATCTCCGTTTGCCAGAAACGAAGATGGGTTAGACCGGTCAACCCGGCAACTGGCGCGATGCTCTGGATGCGTGTCGCGCCAACATTGAGGGTTGTCAGCGACTTCAGATTGCGGAGCGGCGCCAGATCAGAAACCGCAGTCGCTTCGACCGACAGACTTTGCAGGTCGCCAAGTTCCTCCAGGGGAGAGAGGTCGACGACGTTGGTTCGGTTCAGTGAAAGCCGCTTCAGCCGCGTCAGTCGCGAAAGAGGAGAAATGTCGGAAACGGCCGTCGTGGCGAGATCGAGGTCTTCAAGCGCGGTCAGCTGTGCGAGAATCGCAACGGAGGTGATCGAGCGCAATCGGATTTTCAGCGTTCGAAGTGATTGCAAACCAGCTATTTCGTCCGGGAGGCGTTGGAGCGGGCCGAGTATTGGATTGAGTTCCAACCAGCGGGCGCCGCTTGCCTTTGCCTCGGCTATGCGTCGTTTGGCTTCCGCGAAACTCGCCTCGGGCGTTTCGAAAAGTCGAGCGAAAGTCGGATCAAACGTCGCTTCAGTTCGCTTCCCGAAGGTCATTTGTCGCCTCTCTAGAACAGTCTATGCCAACATCCCTCGCGCTGATCTCATGGCCATCGTCACCGGAAACAAATCAATAATTCTGACCAGCAAAGGTCAGTTGGTGGTGGGCGCCAAGGAGCACCACTGAAGAAATCTAGGCCGAGCTAAATTGAGAAACCAACACCAGTTGGAAAGTGAAATTTTGAGCCTTATTGGCGTAAATTAGCGGCATGCGGCTCGGGGCCGGAAGGCAAAGATAGCGCGGTGGGGATAGCGCTTCGTTCCCAGTGTTTGTTTGTACGGCGCTCGCGTTCGCAAGTTGCGGAAGGCACGATAGCTAGAGGCGCAAGCTGTCATTATAGGACAATACCCCAGATGATGTAAAGAGCGGCCATTGTGGTCGATATGCGCGAGTATGAACGCGACATAACCCAGGGTATCGGTCATACCCTTGAGGGCGAGTCGGGTTATCTCGATTGTGGTCCAGGCAAGCGCCGACGCAGCCGGTGCAAATTGTGTGGCAATACTCGCTTTTCAGGGTCATCGCGACCGGCCGCTCTTCCCCCAACCGCGACGCTGCCCGGTGACGGCGCCAACGGGTGCAATCGGACCCGTTCGGGTCGTTCCGCCGTCGGCGATGAAGGTCCGCAGTGGGTCGTTTGCGCCAGGTCCTTGTCCAACATCGCAGATCGGCGCTGTGCCAGCAGTTGCTTCACTGATAGGATACGGGTGGCGGCTTTGCCCCATAAAGCGCTGGGCGGTCAAACGCGCATTCAGGAGCTTTTGATGACGATCGATCGCCGGGCCGTATTGGCCGCTCTACCGCTTTCGTTTTTCCTTGCCGGCTCCCTGCGCGCCGCGCCAAAACACCGCTGGCGCCATTCAAGCCATTCATGGGACGGGACGTGGAGCGGAAATTGGGGAGGATCAGCCTCGCAAGCCACGTCCATTACGATCGTCAGGAATAAGGTTGTGAGCTATACCTACCTAGGCGCTTCAACGGCGGTTTCAGCGAGCAACGTGACGGCGACAAGGGTCACATATGGGGAGAATGGGGTCAGGGTCGTTCTCACACGGACCGGCCATAGGACGGCTACCGGATCTTTGTACAGCTCGCAGGGGAATGCGACGGCTGCGCTCATAAGGCAGTAAGACCAAGCAGTCGGTGCGCCCTGACAAACTGAGGCGCTGCTCGCGTCTCGCTAGGCCTGCCCGGGCGGCGGCATGGTAGGGTCCCGAGCGCCCTGAGGGGTCTCAATCGAGCTATCGCCAGTCATCGATGATATAAATCCCTGGCCGACAGTAACCTGGCTCGTTGTGTCGGTGCATGTTGACGCCCTGAATAGCGGTGCGGAAACCGCGTGCGACCAAGTGCTGATACGCTTCGCACCGCGCCAGGTTCGCGCCGGCCAGGAGATTTGGCATGGCGGCCGACACCGCGAGCGACTCGGCGGCGTCCAGCAAACGTCCATAGTCTTTCTCCGCCGACGGTGTCGCGCGTACGGCCCCGAATTTGATGAAGCAAAAGCCCTTCCCGGCCTCGCTGCGGGGGCCATAATGACAGATCGCGAAGGCCGCCAGCCCGCCAGCACCCTCGACGAGCACCGTGTCGCCAAGGCCTTGGGCATCCACCGCGGCGATTTCTTCGGAAAGATCAAGACCAGGATAAAGTGCGCCCGTGACCTCTCGGCTGGCGCGCAACGCTTCGGCCTTCCCTTCATCGGATAGAGTGCTGAACCGCGACGCGCCTTGTATCGTTTCGGACTTGCGCGCCGGCGCAAACATTATGGCGGTCAGAAACCGAGGATAGAACCCGAACTTCTGATAAAGGGCCACGTGTTTGGCGCTCTGTGCAAAAGTGAACAGCCCATTTTGCGTGGTCTTCCATGTGAACTGGACCCCGGATTTGGGGCCAGCTGTTAAGGTGTGAAGCGTCCTGCTCTGTCGCAACCGATGGAGCGAGAAATGACGAAGTCACGCAAGAAGTTTGATGCGGCGTTCAAGGCGAAGATTGCGCTTGAGGCGCTGCGCGAGGACGCGACGGTGCCTGAGTTGGGCGGCACGACGTGCACCCGAACCAGATTTATGCCTGGAAGAAGCAGGTTCTCGACAACGTCGCGAGCCTGTTTGCGCGCGGCGCGAGCGCCTTGGGCGATGGCGAGGAGGAGCGAGAGCGAGAGGCGGCCAAGCTCTACGCCAAGATTGGCCAGCTGACGGTTGAACGGGATTTCTTGGCCAAGAGGCCCGGGCGATGAGAGCGCCCGATCGAAGAGCGATGGTCGAGCGGCCAGGCAAGGATCTTTCGGTGCGCCGCCAATGCACGCTGCTGAACTTGGCGCGCTCAGGCGTGTACCGCGCCAAGCTCGTCACTGGGGCGGACGATCTGGCCTTGATGCGGCGCATCGACGAACTGCATCTCGAACTGCCGTTCTATGGCTCGCGGCGGATGACGTTCGTACTCAACAAGGAAGGCCGTGGGGTCAACCGGAAGCGGGTGCAGCGGTTGATGCGCGTGATGGGGATCGAGGCGCTGGTTCCGCGCCCTGGCACGAGCAAAGCCGCACCCGGACACAAGATCTATCCTTATCTGCTGCGCGGCCTGGCGATTACCGAGGCGAACCACGTCTGGGCGTCCGACATCACCTACATCCCGATGGCGCGCGGCTTTCTGTATCTCGTGGCGATCATCGATTGGGCCAGCCGCGCGGTTCTGTCGTGGCGGCTGTCGAACACGATCGACAGCAGGTTTTGCGTTGAAGCGCTGGAGGAGGCTCTGCTCCGACACGGAAAGCCGCGAATATTCAACACGGATCAAGGCGCGCAGTTCACCAGCGCCGCTTTCACCGGCAAGCTTGAAGCCGCGGGCGTCGCGATTTCGATGGACGGGCGCGGCCGCTTCATGGACAACATCTTCATCGAACGGCTCTGGCGCTCGATCAAATACGAAGAAATCCATCTGAAAGCGTACGCCGATGGCCGCGAGGCGCGGGCCGGCATCAGTTCCTGGATGACTTTTTATAATTTTCGGCGCCCTCATCAGGCGATGAACAATCAGATGCCGATGGCAGTCTGGCGCGCCGGCACGGACAAAATCGAGGCGACGGAGAGAGCTGTGGATATGCCGCTTCGCTTGGACAACGCAAACGCGTTGTCCACATACCCACAGCAGAAACAGAAGCGGCAAGAAGCGGCTTGATTTTGAAGGGCAAGGGCAGGCGAGATTACACCTTAAATCCAACGACCCGTGGTCCCACGAATGGGGTCCAGTTCAATGCGTCGAACTGGTCCACAGTTGCGGCGAGCAACGCTTTGGCGATTCCGCGCTCATGCAAATCCGGACGAACAGTGATGGGTCCAAAAAAGCCGACGCTGCCCCATCTCGTGGCAAAGTTGGAGCCGACCAGAGCGCCATCGAAGGTCGCGCCAAAAGCGGCGACATGCGACGCCCGCCAGCGGCCGTAAACATAGTCGCGGTCCGCCCAGAAGATTTCCGGGTCAGGGGCGCCAAGAAACGTGCCGAACGCCACTCGGAAGATGCGTTCGGCCTCCGGCAGGTGGCGCTCGGAGAGGGGCGCGATCACGGGCTGGGAGGGTGCGTTTTCGATGGTTGTCGACATTCGCTCGTCCTGTTGAGTCTTGTCGAGGAATCGAAATGAAGCACGTCGGGGGCCAGAATGCGAGCGGCTCGGCTTGCGACGTCGGGTTTCCGATTGCCAGCCTGCAAGCGGATAGATTACTCTTGGCGTTCTGCACCGCGCTCAGCGATGTCGCCGGTCCGCCCCTGATGCGGACACAGTGTTGTGGGGCGATCATAGTCGAGGTTGCACGGACGACTTTGCGAGCGCTTGGGACCAGAACATGCCGGTCCAGGACCTAGGGCCAGCGAAATGTCGTGATTTCAGCATGATCGTCCGAAGCAGTATCAGGCATGAGCACCGAGATCGAACGCAGGCTGACCAATATCCTCTCGGCCGACGTCTTTGGCTACAGCCGTTTGATGGGGCTGGACGAGGCCGGGACACTGGCGCTGCTCAACGACTACAAGGGCATCATGACCGAGCTTATCGCCCAGCATCGCGGGCGGATAGTCAGCACGGCCGGCGACGGTGTGCTGGCGGACTTCCCGAGCTCTGTCATGGCGGTGCAGACGGCCGTGGACATCCAGCGCCAGCTTGCCGAGCGGAATCAGAAGCTCGAGCCCGACCGGCAAATGTGGTTCCGCATCGGCATCAATCTCGGCGACGTGATCGTAGAGCGCGACGACATATTCGGTGACGACGTCAATATCGCGGCGCGGCTTCAATCCATGGCGGAACCCGGGGGCATTCTGATTTCGGGGACCGTATTCGATCAGGTAAAGAACAAGTTCAGCCTGAGCTTCAATTTCCTCGGGCCGCGGCGGCTGAAGAACATCGAGGCGGAAGTGCCCGTCTATAGCGCAGTAATGTCCGACGCCGCTAGGCCGCCTTTCGACGTTCGGGTTGGCCAGACAGCCACGCCGCAGAAGACACAGCAGAGGCTGATCGTGAGCGCGATCCGGGCCGGCGCGATTGTAGCATTCCTCGGCGCGATCAACCTATTCTCCTGGCACGGTCGCTTCTGGTTCCAGTGGCCATCTTTGGTTGTGCTCTTGATCTTCATAATCCGCGCGACCCGCATCTATCGACAGCAGGCGGGCGAGGAGTTGTCTAACCGCTGAGCGGGTGGAGTCCGTCAAACTCGAAAAATGAGGGGTAGCGAAAATCTCGATCTCGCGGGCGGAACGTCGCCCTCCGATCATCCCAGTGGTGCGGCGCCGTGCGCAGACGCGAAGAACGCCCGGCGGATCGCTCCGTCGGGCGTTGAAACGCCGAGCGTAGTCAGCGCGGCCGGTCGGGAAGTCAGTTCGACTCGGAGTCCGGGTCGTTCGCGTCCGCGTCCGCAGCGTCCTGGCTCGCGTCTTGGCTCGCGTCCCGCTTGGCGTCGGCGTGGGCTTCAAGCGTGTCGGACAGCTTGGCGGCGCCCATGAATCCGGCGACCGCGGCCACGCCCTCAACGAGAATGCCGGCGTTCGGGTCGGCCGCCTCAGCGGCCTGCTCGGCAGCTATGGCTCCGCCGACTTCCTCGATCAATTTTCCAATACCCATGAATCACTCCTAATCGAATCTCTCGTTCCTATCACACTCATTTTGTCGCGAGTATGAAGGCGGGCGCGTTCGCGCCTGGGAGCGATCACGCCAACTCGGAGAGTCTTTCCCAGGTGCTGGGGTGACTGCCAAGGGAGCCGAAAAAGGCCGCGTCTTGCAGATAGGCGTGCAAGGGTGAGCGTCCGGTGTGAAAATATTCGAGCTTGCAGAGCGCCGCCGCTAGCGCGCCCGGTTGGTCAATCAGATCGAGCGCCATCGCATCCGCGGCGAGCTCGCGTACGCGCGAGAGTGCGAAAACCAGCGTGCGCGCGAGGGCGGGCGCGGCGGCGAGCATCAGGGCTTGCGGTTCGGCGCGGCGGCCGGGTCGCGCCGCCAGTTCCGCCATCCCGCACAACGCCGAATTCGCGATTTCGCCTTGGATGGCGGCGGCCCAATTCATCGCGCTCGTGTCGCCGCTGAGGATGTGGGCGACCTCATGCGCCAGTATGCCCGCAATTTCATCCCGCGAAAGGCCGCGCAACAATCCTTCGGTGACCAATATGCAAGCGTTGTCGCTGACGCCCAGCGCAAAGGCGTTCATGTCCGGCGCCGGCAACAGGAACAGCTCGGGCAAGCGCTCCATTCGCGCCCGGTCGCAAATGTTGAGCAAGATCGCGTAAAGATCGGGCGCGTCCGCGCAATGCAACGGCTTCGCGCCGAGGGCGCGAAGAACCGCGCGAGGCTGGAAAATGGTGGAGCTCAGCTTGGCGCGGAGATTGGCGAGCGAACGCGCCGCCACCCCGGATTTTCCGGATGCCTGTTCACATAGAAACAGGAGCCCGACCAAGCCGCTCATGACCCGATGCGAATCACGGGAATGGCGCTCGCGCGCAAAACGTCGTCGCCCCCCGGCGCTCGCCTCGGTTTGGGCGCCCGAGGGGCGACCCGCGGCGCCCTTCGGCGCCTCATGGCGCGACCGGTCGCCGCAGAACGCCACTGCGCAATAGGTCGCGCCGACGCCGGCGTCCGCGCAGGCAACGTCGTTCCCAAATGCATAAGCGTCGAATCCAAACACGGCTCATCCCTGAGAGGCTGCTAATGCGTTGATCGGCGCCGGGGTCGTATTCGACCGGGGTCCTACACTGGCGCCGGTTCACTTGCTTTGCGGCGCACCGGAGTTGACTGACTTGCCTCCGCGCATCTCCGCCTAGCCGCCCTTTTCAACGGACGTCGCCTGCCCATGTACTGGTCTTTGCCGCCAACTAAGCGTCTGGATTGCAATAGTATAGGCCACCCTTTAGACCGGCAATGGCCTAGCAACTATCGACGATGTCCAATATATATCAAATGGGAAAGATTTCCATACTACGATGGGGTATTCGGATTCAATATTGTTCTATCGATCCTATACATTGGTATGGATCGGCAAGCGCGCATCCCGCGGGCGCGGGCTTTCGCCGCCGCCCGAGTCGATCCCGCCTGGCGATGCCGAACTCGACGACATCAATGATTTGCGAAAGACATCCCACGCCGATCGGCGTTCGGACCCCAGGCGGTGGGCAGGAGAGACTTCAGCTCGGCCGGCGGCGCCCCCTTGCCCCCGAGGTTCTCCAACGCCACCAGGGCCTCCGCGCGCACGCTCGGGTCATTGTCGTTGAGCAGCTCGCGCAGCCCCGGCGCCACGGACTCAATTCCAGTGTGTCCCGGCCCCAGGCGCCCCAGGTGCCACGCCGCCAGACTGCGGACGAAGGCGATCCCGTCGTGCGTCCCCGCGACCAAGGCGGGGATGGCGTCGGGGTTCTCCGGTTGGACTCGCGCCAGCGCGGCGGCCGCCCACACGCGGACGAAACTCTCGGGGTCCTGCAGGGCCTCGCCGAGCGCGGGGACGGCCTCCCGCGCCGCGGGTCCAATCTCCGACAGCGCGTGGGCGGCCAGCCGCCGTTCCAGCGAACCGCTGCTCTTCAGTGCAGCGACCCAGTCGGCGGGCGCAACTCCCAGATACGACGGCTGCCCGACCATACACTCCCCCGTGGCGCGTCAGGCCGCGCCCTGCAGCCGGCGGTCCAGGTTGAACGCGGCGCTGATCAGTCCCATGTGCGTGAACGCCTGCGGGAAATTGCCCAGCGCCTCGCCGGAACGTCCCGTCTGTTCGGCAAACAGCCCCAGATGGTTGGCGTAGGTTAGCATCTTCTCGTAGATGAAACGCGCCTCCTCCAGCCGACCGGCGCGGGTCAGCGCCTCGACCAGCCAGAACGTACACATGTTGAAAGTCCCTTCGCCGCCCGTCAGCCCGTCGCCAGCGCCCTTACCAACCTCATATCGGTACACCAGGCTGTCGGAAACCAGCTCCGTCATTGTGCGGTTGATCGTGCCGATCATGCGCGGGTCGGTCGGCGAGATGAAGAACACCAGCGGCATGATGAGGTTGGCCGCGTCCAGCGCGTCGGTGCCGAAATACTGGACGAACGTCCGCCGCTCCGCGTCCCAGCCGCGCGTCATCACCGCTTCGTAGATACGGTCGCGCTCGACCAGCAAGCGGGCGCGATCCAGGGGCAGACTACGCTTCGTCGCCAGCCTGATCGCGCGGTCGAGCGCTACCCAACACTGCACTTTTGAGTAGACGAACTGCTGCTGGCCGCCGCGCACCTCCCAGATGCCGTCGTCGGGCTTCATCCAGTGATCGGCAACCCAGTCGATCGCCTGGCGGATGCGGTCCCACGAGTCATACGCGATCGGTGAACCGTACTTGTCGTACAGGTAGACCGAATCCATCAGTTCGCCGTAGATGTCGAGCTGGACCTGCTCGCATGCGCCGTTGCCGATGCGCACCGGGCGCGAGCCGCGGTAGCCCTCCAGATGGTCGAGTGTTTCCTCGGGCAATTGGTGGCGGCCGTCGATGCCGTACATGATTTGCAAGGGGCCGAGGCGGGCTCCTTCGATGGCGCGCTGCTCCAGCCAGCCCATGAACTGCTCGGCCTCGCTCGTCAATCCCAGGCGCAGGAAGGCGTAGAGGCTGAAAGCCGCGTCGCGGACCCAGGTGTAGCGGTAGTCCCAATTGCGCACCCCGCCGATCTCTTCGGGCAGGCTGCAGGTCGGCGCCGCGATGATTGCGCCTGTCGGCGCGAAAGTCAGCAGCTTCAGCGTCAAGGCTGAGCGGTTGACCATTTCGCGCCAACGGCCCTGGTAACGACACTTGCGCAGCCAGCGCCGCCAGAACTGGAGGGTCTGCGTCAGCAGCTCGGTGCCGACGAGTTTCGCCTCCAACAGCCCAGCGTCGCCGTCGCCTTCGACCTGGCGCAGGATGAACGTCGATGGCTCGCCCGGGTGCAGCAGGAATTCCGTGACCACTCCGGCGCCCTCACGCGCCAGCGGAAAGCGGCTAATCAGCGAGAAACGCATGCCCGGCGTCTCAAACACCGCGCCGCGTCCTTCCAGCGTGGTCTGATGCGGCCGCCGCGCGTAGTCGAAAGCGGGCTGGCATTCGAGCCGGAAGCGCACGGCGCCGCGCACGGCCCGCACGACGCGCACGATTTGGTGAGTCTTCTTGCTGCGGATCGGGTCCTCGACCGGCATGAAGTCGACCACCTCGCCGACTCCCTCGGGGCTTAGGAACCGCGTCACCAGCACGTTGCTGTCGGGCAGGTACATCTGCTTGTGCTGGGCCTCGTAGAGGCTGGCGATCTTGAAGAAGCCTCCTTTGCGCTCGTCGAGAATTGCGGCGAAGATGCTTGGCGAGTCGAACCGCGGCAGGCAGCACCAGTCGATCGAGCCGTCCATCCCCACCAGCGCGATCGTGTGCAGGTCGCCGATGACGCCGTAGGATTCGATTGGCTTGTAGGCCATTTAGCTCACCGGTCCTTCAAAGAGTGGATTGAAGCGCGGTCGGGACCATTTTCGCCGTTCGGAGCGAAAATCTCAATTCCCAGCTGCGGACGCATTCCACACGCCGTGGTGGTTATGAAGGGATGGAATCGAGAAACACGTAGAGCGCCGCGATCTTGCCGTCGCGAACGATGATCACATCCATGCCGGTGTATTCGGGCGCTTCGCCGCGTGGGCCGGAGCTCCAGGCCAGACGGCCGGCGTCGTGGAGAGCCTGCGGCTCGCCCTGCGGCGTGTACGCAAAGTGCGGGTGGGTCGCGCGGAGATCACCAGCAAACTTGTCGAGGGCTTCGCGCCCAACAAACGTGCCGGGCGGCACATGGAGCACACAGTCTTCGGTATAGAGCTCGTCGATTGCCGTGCGGCGACGCACCGCGTCGCCCTCGCCGAAGACCTCCTGAAGGTTCCGGAGAAGCAGTTCGTGGATACGGTCATTCATAAGATTTCTCCTTGACTATTGACCGTGGCGCATCCCCCAGTCGCGTTGTGCGCTGTCTAGCAAGCAGCTTGAACCGATATTGACCGACTGGCGCCGTCGGATTATGGCTGCCAGCCCGCTTCAGCTCGCGGCGCCGCTCGCCGGCTTCGGCCTC
>CAWEYC010000049.1:0-28447 GCA_963813195.1 uncultured Alphaproteobacteria bacterium
GCCGCGACGACGGCCCACTTAAGGGCGTACTCAAAGTCGAGCTTGATCGGAGCGGCTTGCTCGATATTCGCCATGCGCCAAGAGGAACGTCTCGGCCGCGGTTACCCCTACTTGGCTGGCGGCGGGCTCGTCCAGTGCTCTTGCGCAACGGCGTCGGTCCATGCAGAGCCTGGCTGGAGCAACGTAAGCCACGTCTCCGCGAGCTTGCCAGCCTCGATCCGGTACACTTGCATGCCTGCACGAGTGTGCGTTTCGCCGCTCTTTGGATCGGTCCACCTGAGCGTAAAGCGGAACCATGCGCGATCGCCTTCGAATGAGTGATCGTACACAACGAAGCGTGTGTCCGGCCGCTCCCGCCGCGTCGCGGCGATCTCCGCCGCGTAGGCCTCCCGTGTCACCGTCCGATCGCCTTTTTCGTCATGCCGGACGTAGACCTGCCCGACGCAGCTCGGGATCAGGTCGTATTGGCCTTCATGCCAAACCCGCTCCCATCGGTCGAAAAGGTCGCGCATCCCAAACTCCTCAGACATTGACGAACTCCTCCCTGCTCCTGGCTCACTGGAAATTGACGGTTTGTCGCTTGCTCGAGAGGCAGTGCAGTTCACCCCCAAAAGCGCCATCAGAAGCAGCAAGCACGCTCTTCGTTTCATTCTTTATCCTCGAAAATGCGCTGCCCCTTGGCGTTGAAGGAAACGTACTATACCCCTCCTGACAGCCTGGTGTCAGGAGCGTGTCAGGAGTGTACAACTCGGCGCAAGGCTCCAAAAGGAGGTTCTCCGATTGCGCCGCGCTGACCGTCTTTTCGAAATCATCCAGATATTGCGTCGGAAGAAGAAGGCGACACGAGCAGCCGATCTTGCTACGCGCCTAGAGGTTTCCGAACGCACGATTTACCGCGATATCAGCGACATGGTCTCAAGGGGCGTCCCGATCGACGGCGAGGCGGGCGTTGGCTACATCCTGCGGCCGGGATTTGATTTGCCGCCCCTCATGTTCAATGAGAACGAGATCGAAGCCTTGTTGCTGGGCGCGCGCATCGTCCAGTCGTGGGCCGATCCTGAACTCGCCGCGGCTGCGGCAACCGTAATGGACAAAGTCGCAGCCGTGTCGCCGGAATCGTTGCGTCGTCAGTTTGACTTGGTGCGGCTGTGGGCGCCGGCTGATCATGCGCGTGAAACCATCACAATCGATCAGGCGGCGCTGCGCCACGCCATACGCGACGAACGCAAAATACGGTTCACCTATCAGGACCTCGATGGCCGATCGTCCGAGCGCGTGGTTCGTCCCTTGATCATGGCGTTTTATGGCCCCGTCTGGTTGCTCGCCGCCTGGTGTGAGCTCCGCAACGGATTTCGCGTTTTCCGAATCGACCGAATGTCTGCTTTCTCGACGCTGGAAACAAAGTTCGACGTCGAGCCGGGGAAGACAGCCCATGATTTTCTGAAGCAGGATGTCAATAAGAAACAGACGATCCCGCGCTCGTCGCGGCCAGGCAACGAGGAAGAAGGCAGGACCGCCTAATCTGCAGCTCAGCGAGAAGTAATCCTCCGACTGCCAAGGTTATAAAGTTGATTAGCATGTCGTGCGCGGGCGCCATCGTGGAACTTGCATTGCGGGCAGCAGAGACTGGTCGAACGGTTTTTCAACAAGATCGGTAGGCCAAGCTGGCTAGGGGCTTATGAGTCCGCGCCCCTAGTCCGCAATCTCCGCCGCGTCGGCGACGCGGAGCTGCATCGTCTCGCGTCCGCCGTAGCGATTGATGGCGAGCGCCCCGGCAAGATGGATATTGGCGCCCTTGAGGCGCTGAAGCGCTTCGCCGAGCGGCTTGCCGGCGGCGCGGAAGGCGATCGCCTCCATCGCCCGGCCGTCCCCCGCCACCGCGCGCAGGCGCAGGTGGTCGGCGCCGACTGTGAAGACATCGACGAGGCGATGGCGCGGCAGCGCGAAGATCGGCTCGGGATTGCCCGCGCCGAAGGGGCCCGCCGCTTCGATCGAGTGCGCGAGCGCCGGGCTCGCTCCCGCCGCGGTCAGAGCGGCGTCGATCGCCAAGCCCGAATTGGACCGCGCGTCGGCCACCGGCTGGGCGATCTTCTCCTCGAGGAAGGCGCGGAATTCGCCGATTCGGCTCTTCGCCAGGGTCACGCCCGCCGCCATGGCGTGCCCGCCGCCTTTGACGGCGAGGCCCGCCTCGACGGCCGAGCGAACGACCCTGCCAAGATCGACGCCGGCGATCGAACGGCCTGACCCGGTCGCCTCGCTCCCGTTGAGAGCCAGGGCGAAGGCCGGGCGCTCGAAGCGTTCCTTCAGACGCGCCGCGATCAGACCGACGACGCCGGCCGGCCAGCCTTCGCCGGCCACCACCACCGCCGCGCCGCGTTCCTCGAGCCCCAGCGCGAGCAAGGCTTCCGCTTCGGCTTCGGCGAGCATCGCAACTTCGATCTGTTGGCGCGCGCGATTGAGGCGGTCGAGTTCGGCGGCGATTTGGCGCGCCTGAAGATCGTCGCGCGTGGTCAGCAGCCGGGCGCCGAGCGCAGAATCCCCGATGCGTCCGCCAGCGTTGATCCGCGGCCCGATGAGAAAACCGAGGTGATAGGCGCGCGGCGGCCCATCCGCGCCCGCCGCATCGAACAGCGCCGCCAATCCTGGGCGCTTCCGTTGCCGCATGATGGCGAGGCCGCGGGTGACGAAGGCGCGGTTGAGGCCAACGAGGGGCACGACGTCGGCGACCGTCGCCAGCGCGACGAGATCGAGGGCGGCCAAAAGATCGGGCGCCGCCGTCCCGTGGAAAAAGCGCGCCTCGCGCAATGCGCGATTGAGCGCGACGAGCCCCATGTAGACGACGCCGGCGGCACAGAGATAGCCGAGCCCGGAGAGATCGTCCTGCCGGTTAGGGTCGACGACGGCCAGCGCATCGGGCAAGCTTTCCGAGGCTTGATGATGATCGAAGACAATGACGTCAAGCCCGAGCCGCCTCGCCGCGGCGATGGGCTCGTGGCTCACCGCGCCGCAGTCGACGGTGACGACGAGGCTCGCGCCCTTGGCCGCGAAGGCCGCCATCGCCTCGCTGTTTGGGCCGTAGCCCTCCGTGACGCGATCGGGAATGTGGACGGTCGTCGCGCAGCCGCAGGCTTCCAGATATTCGCTCAGCAGCGCCGCACTCGCCGCGCCGTCGACATCGTAATCGCCGAAGATCGCGACGCGCTCGCGGCGTTGAACGGCGCGCGCGAGGCGCGCTGTCGCCGCCTCCATGTCGCGCATGGTGAACGGATCAGGCATCAGTTCGCGCAGGGTCGGCTCCAGATGGCGCTGGATCTCGTCGAGACCGACGCCGCGCCCGGCGAGCACGCGCGCCATCAGCTCGCTCTGACCGCTCACCTGCGCGATGGCGAGCGCCCGCGCCTCCCCCGCCGCGTCCAGCCGCGGCCGCCACGGCCTGCCGGTGAGCGAGCGCTCGACGCCGAGGAAGAAGGGCGCGCCGGACGTCACCGCCGCGCCCACGCAGTCGGCGCGGTGGGCTTCCGCTCGCGATGAAATTCCCGGGGCGTCATCCCCGCTCGTCTAGCATGAGTCGGGCGAAGCAAGCTCGGGCCGATCTGCCCGGCTGTGGATAGATGTTTCTGGAAATCGGAACTCGTGCTACACTCAATTTTGTCAGAACTCGGTCCCGCCGTAGCGGACGCGGCGAGTCGCGGGGCAAGAATCTTTTGGGGGAAATTTGTTCGGCTGTAAGCTCTTGATTTTCCCCGTTTCCGAGAAGGAAACGCGCGCCGGATTTGCGGCGACTTGACGAATTGCCGGCCGATCCGCCCCTTCAGGCGGCCGCTCGGCGCACGCCAAGGCTGACGAGGTAGACGATCCCCGAGAGCGCCGTGATCCAGAAGCTCGTCGGCCAGTCCGAATAAAAAGCCAGCGTAAGGCCGCCCCAGGCTTCGAGAAGGGCGAGACCCGCCGACAGCGCCACGCCGGCTTTGAGCCCGCGCGAAATATTCTGCGCCGCGGCGGCGGGGCCGACCATCAGCGTGAACACCAGCAACACGCCGACGATCTGCGCGCATTCGGCCGTCGCGATCCCGACGATGGCGAGAAACCCCGCCGAAATGAAGCGCAGCGGCAACCCGCGCGCCTCGGCGAGTTCGGGCTGGAGGGACGCGAAGACCAGCGGTCGGGCAATGAAGGCGAGCGCGGCGAGGCTGACTACGGCCATGAACACAAGGCTCATCACCGCCTTGTCGTCGACGCCGAGGACGTTGCCGAACAGCAGCGCGGCCGCCTGCGTCGCCGCCGAAGTGTAGAAATGCAGGAACAGGAGGCCGAGCCCGAGCGCCAGCGAAAGCATCATGCCGATCGCCACGTCACGCTCGGCGAGCTTCTCGCCGAACAGGCCCATGGCGATTCCGGAGACGAACGTGAAGCCGACGAGGCCGGCGAGCGGCGAAAGGCCGAACAAGGCTGCGCCCGTCGCGCCTGTGAAGCCGACGTGCGAAAGAGCGTGGCCGGCGAAGGTTTGGCCGCGCAGCACCAGAAAGAACCCCACGGTTCCCGCGAGAACCGCGGCGACGGCGGAGGCGACAAAGGCGGTGCGCATGAAGTCGTAGTCAAACATGCGCGCCGCCGTGATTATGGGTGTGGGCGTGATCGGCGCCTTCGTGCCGATGCGCCTCGCGCTCGACTTCGACGTCGCCAGCCATGACGAAAAACCGGTCCTTGACGCGCACGACTTCGATCTCCGCGCCATAGAGCCGCGAAAGCACCGGCCCGGTCACCACTTCGTCGACGGGACCGATCACCGCCGCGCCGGCGCCGAGATAGAGCACCCGGTCGATCGCGTTGACCAGCGGATTGAGTTCGTGCGCGCTGAAGACGATCGCGATCTTCAATTCGTCGCGCAGGCGCCGCGCGATCTCGACCACCGCCTTCTGATAAGCCGGGTCGAGCGAAATCAGCGGCTCGTCCAGCAACAGCAGGCGCGGTCGGCCGAGCAGCGCCTGGCTGAGCAGTAGGCGCTGGCGCTCGCCGCCGGAGAGCTCGCCGATCGAGCGGCGCGCCAAGCCGCGCGCGTCGACGTGGTCGAGCGCCCAATCGATTTCGCGCCGTGTCGCCTTGTCGAGCCGCGTGAAGCCAAAGCGCGCGCCGACCGCCGCGCTGGCGACGACGTCGTAACCCGTCAGCCGGAGGCCGGATCCGAGGCCACGGTTCTGCGGCATATAGCCGATGGACGAATTTCCGCGTGTAAATGGCTGATCCAACACGCTGATCGACCCGGACGCGACCGGCGTCAGGCCGAGCGCGGCGCGCATCAGCGTCGTCTTGCCGGCGCCGTTGGCGCCGAGCATCCCGATGAATTCGCCGTCCTCGACGATGAAGCTGGCGGCCGAGAGAATATCTCGGCCGCCGAGCCGGATGGTCACCTTGTTGAAACGCAGTGCGCTCACTTCGCCGCGCCGCCCAGCGCCACATCCAGCGCGTCGAGTTGCCCGAGCATCCACTTCTGGTAGTTGGAATCCGTCGGCTCGGTCTCGGAGACGCCGACGACCGGGATCTTGTTGTCCTTGGCCATTTGCACCAGACGTTGGACCGCCGGCTCGCTGGCCTGCGCGTTATAGAGCATCGCCTTCACCTTGTGGCCTTTGAGATCGTTCTCGAAACCGGCGACATCCGAGGCCGTCGGCTCGGCGTTGTTCATCACCGCCAGCGCAAATTTCTCGTTGTGGACCTTGAGGCCGATCAGTCCTGCCTGATAGCCGAACACCGGCTCGGAGGCCGTTACGGGTTGGCCCGCGTATTTCTTGCGCATCTCGGCGATCTTCGCATCCAGCGGCTTCAACGAGTCGAGGAACTGAGCCTCCCCCTTGGTATAGTCCGCCTTGTGCGCCGGGTCGACGGCGATGAGGTCGGCGACGAGCGCCTTGGCCGCCGCCTTCACATAGGCCGGGTCGTACCAGAGATGCGGATTGTCGCCAGCTTTCCGGCCAACGAGTCGCGCGACAACCACCACCCTGCGGGCGGGCGCCTTGTTGGCGCTCAGCAGCTTCTCCATCCACGGGTCGTAATCGACGCCATTGACGATGACGACTTTCGCGTCCGTGAGCGCCTTGGCGGTGTCGGCGCTCGCTTCGAACAAATGCGGATCTTGGTCAGGATTGGTCAGAATGCTCGTCACGGCGACATCGGCCCCGCCGATCTGCGTCGCGACGTCGCCGTAAAAATTCTCGGCCGCGACGACTTTCACCGGGTCGGCGAGCGCCGGCGCGCTCATGAGGCCTACCATTGCGGCCGCCGCGAGCAGAAACTTCTTGGTCATGGGGAACGTCTCCAACATTTATGCCGCAGCGCTTCTTTCGACGCGGCGCGCTAATTGTTATGTTATAACGGTGCGCGGCGCAACATCGAACGTGTCCCTCGCGACGGAGCGCCGTGAGCGTGGTAGGGATAGGCGGTGAAAGGCGAGACGATGATTTCCGGCGGCCCTGAAGCGAACGAACCCGCGTGGTCGGCGCTGGTGGAAAGCGCCTGCGCAAGCAAGGGGCTGCAGTTGACGGCGTTGCGTCGCCGGGTGCTGTCGATTCTCAGTCGCAGTCCCGCCCCGCTCGGCGCCTATGCGATCATCGACGAATTGGCGCGCCTGGAGGGAAAGCCGATCGCGCCGCCGACCGTGTACCGCACTTTGGAGTTTTTCCTCGAGAACGGATTCGTGCACAAGATCGAGAGCCGCAACGCCTATGCGCCGTGCGAGCATTTCGGCCACGCGCATCAAGGCGTCCTGCTGCTGTGCGAGAAGTGCGGGCGCAGCGACGAGATCGAAGACGCGGTCGTGACGCGTTTGCTGCGGGAAGCCGCCGAGCGCGCCGGTTTTGCGCCGCATCGGCAGATGGTCGAGGTGGTGGGGCTGTGCCGGGAATGCGGGGCCGCCGCGGCTTGAGGCGAAGTCGCGCCTGGATCACTTGGCCCCGTAGGTGAACCTCAATCGCATCGGCAAGCCCTGCGGCGGGGTCGGAAACGGCGCGGCCTCGCTGATCGCGGCAAGGGCCGCGGAATCGAGCGCATGCAATCCGCTTGGGCGCGCCACCTGTTTCTGCATGACCCGGCCCGTCCCGTCGACGGTGAAGACGATCTCTCCCTCGTGCGGACCGCCATGATCGGGCGGCACATGAACGTGAGACATGATCAACCCATAGAGGATGGTCAGGTACGTCGATTTCGCCTTGCCACCGGAAACGGGCGTCTGAATGGCCGCACTGCCGAGCTCGATGTCCGGCACCGAGTTCGAACGTGGAGAATTTTCCGCCGTTGGACCAAGTGGGAAACGGCTGACCGACGAAGGTCGGGGGCTTTTCGGGTTGCGGGTTGGCGTCGGCCGCCGCCTCCTCTTCAGCCTCTTCCGGCTTCGCGTCGCGAGTCTTGGTCGTCTCGGGCGCCTTGTCCACGACGGGCGCGGTCGAGTTCTTCTGCGCCTGGCCCGCGCCGTCTCGAGTCGGGGCCACGGCTTCGGCGGGAGTGGGATTTAGGCTCGGGTCCTTCGCTGTAGAAGTGTCGCCCGCGACCTTTGTCGCGTCGTCAGGCGCCTTCCTTTCGATCTTCTCGTCATTGGCGGCTCTCGGAGCGTCATGGGCAGGCTCCTCCTCGACCTGGCGCGTGGGCGCCGGCGGATCCGGCTTCGGCGCGGGCTTGTCCGGCTCCTTCGGCTGGGGCGTCTCGACCACGATTTCGATCGGTATTTCCCGCACGGCCGGAGCGAGCGGGGGTTCAAACTCGTACTGGAGAATCAGCAAGCCCAGGATGCCGGCGTGGATCGCGAAAGCGCCGATGAACGCGAGCCAGCGGCTTTTCGCGGACGAGGACAACGGCGCTTGGGCTTCCGTCGGGCGCTCAGCAAAACTCGCCCGGAAACCGGTCTCTGGGGGCGACGCGCCCATATCACGATCCATCGCGACCGATGTCATCCGCCCCGATACTTTGAGGATAAGAAGCAGGCTCGATCATATCGGAATGGCGGCGCCGCTCACAAGCGGGCCGCGCTGACGAGCCCGTCATTTCCCCGTCACTCGTCCTCATTGCTCGACGCGAGCGCGCTTGCCGCCGTTGCGCTCGTGCAGCACCAGATAAATGCCGCAGGCGACGACGAGCGCGGCGCCGACCAAGGTCGCGGCGGGCGGAATGTCGCCGAAGACAAGCGCCCCGGCGACTATCATCCATATCAACTGAGTGTAGCTGAACGGGGTCAGCGCGGAGGCGGGCGCGCGTTGATGGGCCAGAATCAGCAGCCAGTGGCCAAGCGCTCCGAACACGCACATGGTCGCGATGACCACCCAGACGTGAGGGCTCTCCGGCGTCGACCAGGCCCAGGGAAGCAGCGGCGTCAGCGCGGATACGCCGGCTATCGGAGTCCACGTGAGCGTCGTCTCGGGCGCGTCGTGCCCAGCAAGCATACGCGTCGCCAACGCATAGGCCGCGTTACATCCGACACCGCCGATCGCGACGAAAACGATCGGTTGAAAGGCGCTTGTTCCTGGCCGGGTCGCGATCAGGACCCCCGCGAAGCCAACTGCGATCGCAATGAGCCCCGCCCCGCCGACGCGCTCGCCGAGCCAGGGCCCGGCCATGAGGGCGACAAAAAGCGGCGTCAGGAACGAAATGGTCGAGGTTTCCGCGAGCTGCAGCTGACGCAGGGCGAGGAAATTTGCCATGGTCGACCCGAGCAGCAGGAAGGACCGGACGACTTGCGACCAGGGCCTGTGAGAGCGCAAGACGCCCGGGCGCGTGAACGGGCGAGCGACAAGCAGACCGAGCGCCGCGGCGCCGACGTAGCGCGCCCAAACGACTTCCACGGGCGAAAGGTTTCTCGCGCCGAGCCACTTGGCCGAGCTATCGAGGCCGGCGAAGCACGCCATAGCCGCACACATCAAGGCGATCGCGGCGATGCGCAATTCGCGCGCCCCTGCATCGCTGTTCAGGGGATGCGAGGTCCGCTTCGCCGCGTCCGCTTTTTGTGCATCGAGCAAGAGGCCTGACGCGCGCCTTGGCGTTTGAAACCTTGGAGGTCGCGCGACCCTATTCGAGATGATCCGGAGCAAGCCATAGACGCGCCGCGCGATTCGGGCAAACTCAGGCGCAATTGGCGCCGAAGACGCGGCGCGACTGTCTCGGGGAGCGCGAATCCTTCTCGCCAAGGCTTTCGGCGCGCAATTGACAGCCAAGCGCTGTTCGCATTTAAGTGCCGCGGTCGAGCATGGCGCTGTCGCCAGGGGATCATCTCGTGTCGGTCGCGGCGGGCAAAACGAACAGGCGGCGCGCTGTAGCGCGTCCGTTGTACCTGCTCGCTTTCCCTCGCATTGCCGTTTTGCTCGCTGCCTTCGCTCTGGTCGCGCAGCTTACGGCGCTGCCTTACCATCACCCCCAGTCGCAATCGGACGTGTCGAGCGTCGCCGCGACTTTGAAGGCGACGTTCGGGGACGCGGCGGTTCTATGCGTCCAGGCCGATGGCGATTCATCCTCGAATACGCCCGAGCGGCATCACCAGGGCCACGGCGACGATGGTTGTCCGCTGTGCCAGTTCGCGGCGCAGGCGGTCCTATTCGTCGCGCCGGCGCCGACCCTTCCCGCGCGCGTGGAGGTCCCCGCTGCGCCTCTGATGGCGCTTGCCGATTTCAGCGGGACGAGGGCCCGGCCGACCGGATTCGCCCGGGCGCGCGCGCCGCCTATCGAAGTCTGAGCCGAATCCGTCGCGCGCCGATCTATCGGCGCGCGTCCCCATTCCTTCAGATTTCAAGGCGACATTCCATGAATACCGCGACTTTACGAGTCGTCACGAGCGCTATTGTCGGCGCTGCGACCGCTCTCTGGCTTTCTCCAGCATTCCCGCACGCCGTGTGCGGCGACCGCGTCTTTCCCGCAACGCTCGCCATCAGCGATCCCGGCGTCACCGATGAACTGGCGCTGCCGACCCTGACCTATCTGCCGCAGACTTCCGGCGGGTCTCAGGAGTTCGACGCCAACTTCTCCTGGTCGAAGACCATCACGCCCAACACCGCGCTGGTCATTCAGGACGGAGCAACCTGGCAAAAGCCCGGCGGATATGGATGGGACAGTCTCAGCACCGAGTTGCAATGGGGAAATTTCTGCCTTCCTGATCACGAACTTATCGCCACGCTCGGCACGACGATCATTTGGGGCAATACCGGCGCCGGTACCCAGACGATGCCATACAACGTGTACCAGCCGGTGCTCGACGTCGGCAAAGGGTTCGGCGACCTGCCCAAGAGCCTGAACATTCTGCGTCCGATCGCCGTGACGGGCGAAGTGAGCGAAAGCCTGCCAGGGCAGTCGTTCACGAATGGCAACCAGAATTCGACGAACCTCAACTGGGGTTTCACCCTGCAATACAGCCTGCCCTATTACAACTCGCACGTCGCCGAGATCGACAACGAGTTCTTCAAGCACCTGATTCCGATCGCCGAATTCGCCTTCAGCAAGCCGCTCTACAATTTCGCGCCGGGAGGAAACCAGACGACCGGCTCGTTCCAGCCGGGCGCGGTCTATATCACCGACAAGTGGCAGTTCGCGCTCGAAGCAATCGTTCCCGTGAACAGCGCGAGCGGCCATGGGGTCGGCGTCGTCGGCCAGTTGGACCTCTACCTCGACGACGTTCTCCCCGACACGCTCGGCAAACCGATCTTCAATGGAGGACTGCTGTGATTCGCCAATCGATCGTCAAAATCGCGGCCTCGCTCGCTTTCGCCTTCGCCGCCACCGCGGCCCACGCGCATGCGCTGCTCGAAACAGCCACGCCATCGGTCGGAGGCACGGTCGCGCCGCCCAGCGAGATCCGGCTCAAGTTCAGCGAGGGGGTCGAGCCGCGCTTCTGCACCGTTGCGTTGAGCGCGGCGGCCGGCGGGACTGTGCCGCTTGGCCGCCCGAGCGTCGCCCCCGGCGACAAGAGCGTACTGATCGCGAAGGTCGGCAAGACGTTGCCGCCGGGCGTCTACACCGTGACTTGGCACGCGGTGTCAGTCGATACCCATAAGACCCAGGGCAGCTTCAGCTTCACCGTGAAGCCTTGAGCCAGCTCGCCGCGCGTTCCGTCCGAACGCGCGGCTTTCCTCGCAACGTATTTCAAGGAGACGCACGTGAATCGCTTCCATGCAGCCTGCCTGGCGCTCGCATTCGGCCTGAGCGCCGCCCCTGCCCTCGCCCAGGAAATCAAGGCGGGAGACTTGACGATCGTAAAGCCCTGGGCGCGCGCCACGCCCAAAGGCGCCCAAGTCGGCGGCGGCTACCTCGAGATCCGCAACGGTGGCGCCGCACCGGACCGGCTGACCGGCGGCTCCGCGGACTTCGCTGGCGTCGAAATCCACCAAATGAGCATGCAGGGGGGCGTCATGAAAATGCGCGCACTGCCGGACGGCCTCGAAATTCCCGCCCACGGCTCGGTGAAGCTCGCGCCGGGCGGTTATCACATCATGTTCACGGATCTGAAGCGCCCGCTGGTCAAGGGCGAGACCGTTAAGGCGACTCTGACGTTCGAGCACGCCGGCGCCGTGTCGGTCGACTTCCCCGTGCAAGGCATCGGAGCCGCCGGCCCGGGCGGCGGCATGAAAGGCGGAGACATGAAAGGGATGAAGATGTGAGGCCGGATCGCGGCGTCCGCGCCTGCTGGAATTAGGGGAAATCATGGAGAGCGCCCTCGCTTCATGCCGCTTCGTGCATTTTCTATCGGCGATGGCTCTCTTTGGCTTGAGCGCTTATGTCCGGATTCTCGCTCCGCCGGACCTCGCGCGTGCCCTCGCGCCCGCCGCTCGGCGCATCGCGGCGGTCGCGATCCCGCTCGCGGCGCTCAGCGCGCTCGTATGGATTGCGCTTGAGGCGGCCTCGATGTCCGGCTCTTGGAACGGCCTCGTTGACCCAGACGCCCTCGAGGGCGTCTTGATGGACACCGATTTTGGCGCGGTCTGGCTGGGACGGCTCGTCGTCGTAGCCGCCCTTCTCGGCGCGCTGGCGCTCGGCAGGCACGGTCCGTCCAGCTTCATCACGGTCGTATCCGGGCTCCTGCTGGCGAGCCTATGCCTCGTCGGTCACGCCGCAATGCAGCAGGGCGGCGTCGGCGCCATTCATCGCGCCAATCACGCGCTTCATCTTCTCACCACGGGCGCTTGGCTGGGCGGTCTCCTGCCGTTCGCGCTTTGCCTCAATTTCTATCGCGATCCCGCGCTGCGCCGCGTCGCGGCGACCGCGATGAAGCGATTTTCCTTCTGGGGTCAGTTCGATGTGGCGCTGGTGGTGTTGACGGGCGCCGTCAATATCGCGTTGACGAGCGGCGCGGCGCCATTTCCGCCGTCGACCCCTTACCGCGCCCTGCTCTGCGTGAAGATCGCGCTGGTGGCGATCATGATCTCGATCGCGCTTCTCAATCGCTACATCCTGGCGCCGCGCCTCAAGCCCGAGGCGCCGGCGCTCGGGCTGATGATGAACACCAGCGTCGCCGAGGTCGTGCTCGGAGGGATAGTGGTCGCCCTGGTGAGCGTATTCGGTCTACTCGATCCGTTCTAAGCCCGCTCGATGCGGATGACCTGGGGCTTTTCCTTCACTACCCCGTCGGCGACCGCCAGCGCGAGAGCTTCGCGGATCGAGGTTTCCGTTGTCGCGTGCGTGATCAGCACGACGGGCGCGATGTCGGTTGCCGGCGCCCCCTTCGCCGGGCGCTTTTGCATGATCGCTTCGAGCGAGATATTGCGCTGTCCCATGCGGGTTGCGATCGTCGCCATCGAGCCCGGGCGGTCGACCACTGCGAGACGCACGTAATAGCCGCCCTCGTGACGCTGCATGGGCACGCGCTCGGCGTCCTCCAGGGCGTCGACCGGACGCCCGAACGCCGGCATGCGGTGACCGCGCGCGATGTCGAGGATATCCGCCGCAACCGCGGAGGCCGTGGCGTCGCCGCCGGCTCCCGCCCCGACCAGCGTCAGCGCGCCGACCGCATCGCCGTCGATTGTCACCGCATTGAGAACGCCCATAGTCTGTGCGAGCGGCTCGGATTTCGCGACCATGGTCGGATGAACGCGCTGCTCGACCCCCTTTTGCGTCCGCTCGGCGACGCCGAGGAGTTTGACGCGATAGCCAAGCTCGTCGGCCGCGGCGAGGTCGGCAAGGCTGATCGTCTCGATGCCCTCGACCGAAACCGCGTCGGCGTCGATCTTGGCTCCGAACGCCAGCGAGGCCAGGATGGCAAGCTTGTGCGCCGAATCGAAGCCGCCGATATCAAAAGTCGGATCCGCCTCGGCATAACCGAGCCTCTGCGCGTCGGCGAGGCAGACGTCGAACGGCAGACCGTCGGTCTCCATTCGGGACAAGATATAGTTGCACGTGCCGTTCAAGATGCCGGAGACGCGGCGAATTGTGTTGCCGGCCAAACCCTCCCGCAGCGTCTTGATGACGGGAATTCCCCCGCCGACCGCAGCCTCGAACGCCAGAGCCGCGCCATGCGCCTCGGCAAGTCGCGCGAGCTCCAGGCCGTGCGCCGCAATCATCGCCTTGTTGGCGGTGACGAGCGGCACACCACGCGACAGAGCGGCCTTTGCCGCCTCGTAGGCTGGCCCTTCGGCGCCGCCGATCAATTCGACGAAGACGTCGAGATTTCCATCTGCCGCAAGGGATACAGCGTCATCGTAGAAGGTCGCACCCGCGAGATTGAGACCGCGGTCGCGCCGGCTGCGCGCGCTGACCCCGACGATGGCGACCTCGCAACCCGTGCGCGCCGACAAGTCGGCGCGCTCGCGCTCCAGGAGCCTGACCAGCGCGGCGCCGACGCTCCCTAAACCCGCCACGCCGACGCGAAGTGATTTCGACATTCGATTGTTCGCCCCGTCGAAGAAGCCGAGTTGGCCGATTCCAGGCCTTCTTGCCCGACTTGACGCCGGCGATCAATCGGGGCGTGTCAGCGGTAGCGCTCGATTGCGCTCTTCGCCTTCTTCTTGCGCTCCTTGCGCGCGGCGTAGCGGGCGTCACGGTCGAGCTTGCGCTCATATTCGAGCCGCGCTTCCTCCTCGCGGCGCGCCGTTTCGGCCGCCTCGCGCGCCAGAGCCTCAAGACGAAGCGTTTCTTGGCGCGCTGCTTCCTCGGCGGCGCGGCGCGCCGCTTCGGCAGCTTCGGCCTCGGCCTTGCGCTTCAGCCGTTCGACTTCGCGCTCGGCGCGGGCTTCGAGTATGGCTCGGCGCTTGGCCTCGCGCTCGATGACTGCGGGATCCTGCGGGTCGTATTTCGGGCGGGAGAGGAACTTCTCGGCCAGCGCTTTACGGGCCTTTGCGGCAGCCGCCTGGCGATCGAGGAAATTATTGCTGTTCAAAAACGACATTGCTTCCCTTGGAGATTGCTTCGACGCGCGCGCTCATGCCACAAACTAGGCAGAACGGCAATGCATTTGGCCGCATTGCAGCGATGCGTCCGCGGCTTGAATGTGGCCACCCCGACTTCCGCCGCCCCGGCGCCCACCCCCCGCGTGACGCGGTCAAGCCGGTGGAGTGCGACGACATGATTGCTCACGTCTCCTCAAACAAGCGGAGTGAAGGGCGCACGTGCAAATGAAGAACACGACCCTGGACTGCCTTACCCCCCGTCACTTGGAGCTCTTCGGAACGATCGTGCAGTGGTTCGCACGTTACGAACTGTTAATGCAAGACGTCATGGCCACCGTCGCCGGATCGGACGCGGCCGCGGTCATGTTGCTGACCCGTGGCCTCGACTTCGCGGCCAAGCGGCGGGTTCTGCTCGACCTGCTTCGGCACCGCCCGGTGCCCTTGGATCAATTCGACCGCATCCGTGGTCATCTGCTCATACCGGAGAAATTGACGCCGTTGCTCAATAACATCGGCCATTCCGCCTGGAAGGCAGGGGTCTCCGCGACCGGCGTGCAACCGAACTGGATTCTCCGCATTCCCCCGAGCGTGAGGCCCTCGCACGGCGATTCCGTGACCCCGGCGGCGTATGTCGAGGACGCGGTTGATCGGGTTGAATACACGCTCGACGATCTCGCCCAGATCGTCGAAAATCTTGCCGGCAACTACGCCCTGCTGTTGAACTATGTTAGAGACGTCTATCTCGTCCCCGGCCCGCCTTGAGTTGCGGCTGCGGCGAAGACGCGGGACGACGTTGGAGCGTTCAGTGCGCCGACGTTGCGGCGTTTGCGGCGTTCGAGTGCCCCGGCGCGAGGTTTGTCCTTGATATTGTCGGGGCCGAGATAAGTTTGGTCGCCGTAGTCGAGCCGGAGATTTATTGCGGCGCTGCAGCCGGGAAACGATCGCTGCGGCGCGGGCCGATCTCTTGAACGCTCGTTCAGCTCCCAGGTCACTCTGTCGGCGATGTCGCCAACGGCCGCCTAGATTGCCGTCTGCGCGATGCCATCGCCTTCGACGATCACGGCGAAAATTAGATCGCTCGGCGAATGTACATCGCCCTTCTTTGAAATTCCGCCGCGAAAAATATTCGGGGAACCTCAATCGATTACGACGGTTAGGATAGCGAACGACGACCGATGGCGACGCAACTTGCGTCGGCTCCCACGGGCAGTCAGGGCGTCCCGGTTTCGCCAAGGATCCGGAGAAGCGTCGGAAGTCAGCCGCAGCGCGGCCAGCGCTAGCGTTGGCATGTGCGACAGCGAAGCAGCCGGCGACGGCGCGTGCTGAACTCGACAGTCCCTTTCTTGCGCTCGCCGCCTGAAGGGCGGGAAGCGCGGAATTGCGCAACCCCTTTGGGCGATCGTCGGCGACCACCACTTTAGGGAGACATCAAATGGACACTGTTAGAGAAACTTCCTCGCTGATCGCGGCCAACAAGGTTCAAGACACCCCGGTCTACAACAATTCCGGCGAAAGCCTTGGCTCCATTCACGATGTGATGATCGACAAGAAGTCAGGAAACGTCGCGTATGCCATCATGTCTTTCGGCGGCTTTCTGGGGATCGGAAATAGTTATCATCCCCTGCCCTGGTCGGTGCTGAAATACGACACGAACAAGGGCGGCTACGTCGTCAACCTCGACCGGAGACAACTGGAGGGAGCGCCGGCTTACCCTGCAGGAAGCGCTCCGGCCTGGGGCGATCGGGACTTCGAAACCAAGATCCACGACTTTTACGGCGTCAATCCCTACTGGGGCTCGATGTGGTGATGGCCTGACGACGAGGAAGCCCGGAGCGCCCGAGCTGCGAGCCGTGCTGTTTCGCGCGCTCGCTTCCTACTGGCCGTCCTTCACGTAGAGCAGTGGGATTCCGAGAAGGTCGGCCCATGCCACAGACGCCTTTATCGCCACCTCCGCGGTGTCGAAGTCGGATGGTGCGAAAGAGGCGTCGACCGCCTTATGATTCGCCTGGCCGCGAACGGCGTATTTGTCGCCAATTTTCTCGATCAGCACCCAAGCGGGTCCGCTGGGCTGAGTTTCGTCTGGCCGAAGGTTGCGAACTTCCATCATACGCCCCCTACTCTGCGAGCAGCATATCGAAGGTTGACGGTTGGAGCAATATACCGGGCGCAGAACTGACAAGCTGCGTGGACTCGCTCCTGGCGCTGGAAGCCAAGCCGCTGGCAACATCAGCAAGGCATTAATGGCCGGTCGGTTTGACAATAGCATGACGTCACAAAGGCGTCGATGTGCGCCGGAGCGGCTTTCCCAGAATTGTGATTTCGTCCGTTGCGACGCAACGGCCTCGCCACGATTCTCGGAAGCGCGAGACGGCAGTCCAAAAAGCAGCGGCGGCGGCGGGAACTCTTTTGCGGCGTGGCCGTTTAGCGCCGGGCCGCTGTATCGCGCGGCGTTGCGCTCATCTCAGCGGCGACCTTCTGCGGAGGCTCGAAATGGCCGACAAGGACGGACGACAGAAATGGTCGGGAGAGGTCACCGAGCATTCCAACGCACTCGACATCGAGCCGCGGATTTTCACCGACGGGAACGCCTCCGAGATCGCAAAATCGCTTAAGCGGTCCGCCGAACTCAGTGATCGCAAGAGATCGAGCCCGTTCCGGGCGGCGATGTCGATGCTGACATTCTATATCAATCGGGCGGGCCGGAATTTGCCAATCCGGCGCAAGCGAACGCTCGAGGCGGCCAAAGACAGGCTTCGACAAGAATTCGGGCGCGAGGACTGACAAGGTTCGCTCTCGCTCATTTGCAGGGCAGTCGCGGCGGCCCGTGAGGGGGCGATGAAAACGTCCTCCGAAATAGGCCCCGAGCTGGTTCGAACAGAGGGATGAAGCTGACCGACAATTGGGATTTCCGCGTGCTGCGCTTCCATCGCCGAGCAATCCTCGCATCAGCCGCCGCGTTTTTCGGCGAGCGCGTAGCCGCGCGGGCCGACACCATCGCCGGCGCCCTGCCCTGGCAGCCTTACGCGGGCGATCCCCCCACGCCCTTTCGGCCGGGACCGTGGGTGTTTTTTACCCCGGCCGAAGGCGCGATGGTCGAGGCGCTGGCGGACCAACTCATCCCTCCCGACCCGCAGACGCCCGGCGGCAAGGATGCCGGATGCGCGGTTTTCATCGACCGCCAACTCGCCGGGCCATACGGCCGCCAGTCGGGCCTCTATGTCCAGCCGCCATTCCTCAAAGGCCTCAAGAGCCAAGGTCCCCAGGACGAAGCTGGACCGGCGGCGCAATATCGAAAGGGTTTGGCCGCGCTCGACCAATTCTGTCGAAAGACGCAGGACAACCACCCCTTTGTCGGTCTCTCGGATACAGCCAAGGACAATGTCATCCGCGGTCTTGAGAAGGGCGAAGCGAAGCTTGAGGGAGTCGACGGCCAACAGTTCTTCGAGCTGCTCCTCGCCGACGTCCAACAGGGCTTCTTCGCCGATCCGATCTACGGCGGCAATCGCGACATGTGCGCTTGGCGGATGATCGGCTTTCCCGGCGCTCGCTACGACTACCGGGATTGGGTTCTCCGCCACAACGAACGCTATCCACGTCCGCCAGTCAGCATCCAGGGCCGTGCGGAGTGGAACCCTGGCAAGAGCTGAGGTGAGAGCTATGGCGCGTAAGTTGCCAGCAAAGGATGTCGTCATCGTCGGCCTCGGATGGACGGGTTCCATCCTGGCCAACGAACTGACCGACGAAGGTCTCGACGTCATCGCCGTCGAGCGGGGACCGTGGCGCGACGCGCCGAGCGATTTCCCGCCGAACTACGACCAAGACGAATTGCGTTATCGCATCCGGCATGACCTTTTCCTGCGACCCGACCAGACGACCTTCACCTTTCGCAACAAGATGGATCAAATGGCGCTGCCCATCCGCACGTGGGGCGCCTTCATGCCGCCCAACGGCGTCGGCGGCGGCGGTGTTCACTGGAATGCGGAGACCTGGCGCTTTCTGCCGTCCGATTTCGTGTTGAAGACGCATTTGACGCAGCGTTACGGCGCAGGATTCTTACCTGACGATATGACGATCCAGGACTGGGGCGTCACCTACGACGATCTCGAACGGCATTACGACCAGTTCGAATATCTGTGTGGCACTTCGGGCGCGGCGGGCAATCTGAAGGGCAACATTCAGGAGGGCGGCAATCCGTTCGAAGGTCCGCGCTCTCGGCCCTATCCCAATCCGCCGCAAGCCCAACCCTTCAGTCATGCGTTATTCGCCAAAGCGGCGCGCGAACTCGGCTACAAGCCGTTCCCGCAACCGTCGGGAAACATGTCGCAGGCGTATATGAATCCGCTCGGCGTCCGGCTCGGCCCCTGCACCTATTGCGGCTTCTGCGAATGGTTCGGTTGCGGCAATTATTCGAAGGCCAGTCCGCAGACGACCATCTTGCCGGTTCTTGTTCGCAAGTCGAATTTCAGTGCGCGTACGGAATGCGAGGTCACGCGCATCAATCTCGGCCGCTCCGGCAAACGCGCGACCGGCGTCACGTTCGTTGACGCGAGTGGCGAAGAGTGGGAGCAACCGGCCGATCTGGTGATCCTCGCGGCTTACACCGTGTTCAACGTCCAACTCCTGCTCTTGTCGGGCGTTGGCAGGCCGTATGATCCGGTCGCCAACCAGGGCGTGGTCGGCCGCAATTTCACGCATCAGACCATCTCCGATGCGGTCGGCTTCTTCGACAAGGACAAGTTCAACTTCAATCCCTTCATCGCGTCGGGCTCGATCGGGATGTGCATCGACGAGTTCAACGGGGACAATTTCGATCATGGTCCGCATGGGTTCGTCGGCGGCGGGTACATGGGACAAGTGCAAACGAATGGTCGCCCGATCGAGACAACGCAAGTGCCGCCGAATACGCCGCGCTGGGGCGCCGCGTGGAAAGCTGCCGTCCGCGACAATTACCTGTCGACCGTTACGCCAGGCACCGGCGTCCACGGCAGCTTCTACAGCTATCGCGATGTCTATCTCGACCTGGACCCGACCTACAAGGATCGATTCGGGCGCCCCTTGATGCGCATAACGATCGATTTTCACGACAACGAGATCAAGCAGAATGCCTTTCTCACCGACAAGTTCGCTGAAATCATCAAGGCGATGGGCGCCAATGAGGTCACGAAGCAATATCGCAAGGGACCCTACGACATCACCAAATACCAGACGACGCATCTTTGCGGCGGCGCGATCATGGGTTCCGATCCCGCGACGAGCGCGCTCAACCGCTATCTGCAAAGCTGGGATGTCCACAATCTCTTCGTGATGGGCGCGAGCGCCTTTCCGCAGAACGCCGGATACAATCCGACCGGCACGCTCGCAGCCCTTGCCTTTTGGTCGGCCGAGACCATTCGGAACGAGTATCTGAAAAATCCGGGGCCGCTTGTTCATGTTTAAAGTCCTCGCGACAGCGGTTCTCGTTTTCGTGCTGGCATGTGTCGCGGGATTCGCGATCTTCGCGGCGACTACGCGGACCGTCCCCAGCGGGCTCGGATCGAGACTCGATCCGCAGAACTTTGCCCAAATCCAGCGTGGCCGCTATCTCGCCACTCTCGCCGATTGCGCGGGATGCCACTCGGAACAGGGGATGCCGTTCGCCGGAGGACGAGCGGTGCCGACGCCGTTCGGCGCGATGGTCGCGCCAAACATCACCCCCGACAACGAGACCGGCATCGGGGCGTGGAGCGACGACGAGTTCGTCGCGGCCTTGCGGGACGGCAAGCGGCCCAACGGCGCGCCTCTCTATCCCTCGATGCCCTACAATTACTATACAAAGCTGACGAGAGACGACGCGCTTGCCATTCGCGCCTATCTCAACACCGTAAGGCCGGTCCGCAACGCTGTCGTATCGGACACGTTGCCTTTCCCGTTCAATATTCGCGACGCAATGCTGTTGTGGGACACGCTTTATTTCAAGAAGGGCGAATTCAGGCCCGATGCGACGAAGTCCGGCGAGTGGAACCGCGGCGGCTATTTGATCGAGGGGATCGCGCATTGCGGCGCTTGCCACACGCCCAAGACGTTGCTGGGTGGGGACTTGAACGATCAGGCATTGCACGGCTTTACCTTGCAGGGCTGGTTTGCCCCTGACATAACCAACGACGATGATCGTGGGCTCGGGCGGTGGAGCGTCGCCGACATCGTCCAGTATCTAAAGACCGGTCATAACGCCGCCAGCGCCGCAACTGGGACCATGGGAGAAGAAATCTCACACTCGAGCTCGCTTTGGACCGACGCCGATCTCGAGGCGGTTGCAGCTTACTTGAAGGATCTTCCCAAGACCGCGGGCGCGGCGACGCAACCCGTCGCCTCGGCGCCTCTCATGAAGGCCGGGGGCGCAATTTATGCCGATGCATGCTCGGCGTGCCATGGGTTGGACGGCAAAGGAGTTGCAAGCCTGTTTCCGGCGCTCGCGGAGTCCTCCAACGTACGTTCCAAGGATGCGACGAGTCTCATCCGCATTACGCTCGAGGGCGCGCGAAGCGTCGCGACGGCGAAGGAGCCGACCGCTCCGGCAATGCCCTCCTTCGGGCGGAGGCTCAACGATGAGCAGATCGCGGCGGTTTTGACCTATGTGCGAAGCAGCTGGGGCAGCGCGGCGCCGGCGGTGGGCAGGGATGCAGTCGCGTGGGTCCGGGCGACGCTTCCATCGACGATCAATTGAACCGGGCGGACCTCTCGAAGGCCCGAACATGGACGTGGTGATCGCAAGCGAGCAACTTGAAAGACTCAGGAAAGAGGCGGCGCAGTGCCGCGAGTGCCCGCTGTGGGCCGCGGCGACGCAGACGGTCTTCGGCGAGGGACCGGCCGACGCCGCCATGCTCTTTGTCGGCGAGCAACCTGGCGATCTGGAAGACGTCGCCGGGCGGCCCTTCGTCGGTCCGGCAGGCCAGCTTTTCGACAGGGCGCTCGCCGAGGCCGGCATCGACCGGTCCCGAATTTATGTCACCAACGCCGTAAAGCACTTCAAATTCGCGCAAACGCCGAGAGGCAAGCGGCGCCTTCACATGAAGCCGAATGCCGGCGAGATCCATGCTTGTCGGCGTTGGCTCTTCGACGAGATCAAGGTGGTCGAACCCACGCTGATCGTCGCCCTCGGGGCCACCGCGGCGCAAAGCCTGGCGGGGCGTCCGATGCCGATCGCACCCAACCGCGGCAAGGCGATCGAACTTCCCAACGGCCTCAGGGTTTTCACGACGGTTCACCCGTCCTACCTTCTGCGCATCCCCGACGAAGAGCCGCGCCTCGCCGAATACGCCCGTTTCGTTGAAGACTTGCGCGCGATACGCCGACTGACCCGCGACGGATCGAAGCCGGAGCGCACGAAAGGGGCATCGTGAGGCCCGAGGGGAACCAACGGAACGTCTTCGGCCACGATGGCGTTTTGAAATGATCGGCGCCTGGAGGTTGATCATGGACGAGCGACCCGTTGTTCGGAACGAAATCGAGGCAAGGCAGGGCGTAACCGGCCACAATGTTCGCTACGTCGTCATTATCAGCTGTCTGCTTGTCGTCGGGCTGTTCATTGCCGTCGCAGTTTTGATGCCGAGATGACGAGGAGAGTCGGTTCGAGGCGTTGCACAGTGGCGGCTTGACGTTCGGAGGGCGCTATTGCGCGCCAAATCCACGACGGTCGCGGTGGTCGCCACCGCCGCGATAAGCTTGTCCCCCCCAGCAATGGCGGCAGAGGGCGTGTCCGCGGAGCCGTCGGCGACGAGCTTCCTTGCCGCGCTCGTCGCTATTCTGCTGACGTCCCGCATTCTTAGCGAGGCGATGCAGCGCCTCGGCCAGCCGGCCGTGGTGGGGCAGCTCGCCGCTGGCATTCTGCTCGGCCCCTCCTTCTTCGGCTTCCTGCTCCCGCAACTGCAGCATGCGCTGTTTGCGTCCGACGCGGCCCAAAGGGCTATGCTCGACGGCATCGCGCAAGTCGGTGTGTTGCTGCTCTTGCTGCTGACCGGTATGGACACCGATCTCAAACTCATCCGTACGGTCGGCCGCCCCGCGATCAGCGTCTCGCTCACCGGTGTCGCCATCCCGTTCGCCTGCGGCGTTGTTCTGGGGTTCTTCCTTCCTGAGGATTTGATCCCGCACACACAGCAGCGGCTCGTAATGGCGCTTTTCCTGGGGGTCGCGCTGTCGATCTCGTCCATCAAGATCGTAGCCACAGTCGTCCATGAAATGAATTTCGTGCGCCGAGATCTCGGACAGGTCATCATCGCCTCGTCGATTATCGACGATTCGATCGGTTGGATCATTATCGCGGTCGTCTTCGGGATCGCGCGCGTCGGTGCGATCGAATTTCAGCAACTCGCGAAGAGCGTTGCCGGCGTGGTCGCCTTTCTTGTCTTGAGTTTGACTTCTGGGTCGCCGGGCGGCCGCGTCCGCGATCCGTTTCGTCAACGACAACTTCGTCAGCGAGCTTCCCGTCGTGACACTGATCCTGATCATCATGGGCGGTATGGCGCTGATTACCGAGGCGATTGGGGTCCAGCCCCTGCTCGGAGCGTTTGTCGCGGGATTGCTGATTGGCGAGTCGCCGATCTTGACCAAACATATCGGCGCCCAGCTACGCGGGATGGTCACGTCGTTCTTTGCGCCAATTTTCTTCGCCCTCGCGGGGCTGACATCGGATCTGACGCTGTTGAAGTCGCCCACGCTCGCCGCGCTCACTCTCGGACTGGTTTTGATCGCGAGCATCGGCAAATTCGGCGGCGCGTTCCTCGGCGGCGCGGTGGGCGGACTTTCGCGACGGGAATCCCTCGCCCTCGCAGTCGGGATGAACGCGCGCGGCTCGACGGAGGTGATCGTCGCCAGCATCGGCCTATCAATCGGGGCGTTGAGCGAGAGCCTTTATACGATGATCGTCACCATGGCGGTGCTGACGACCTGCGCGATGCCGCCGACGTTGCGCTGGGCGTTGTCGCGGGCGCCGCTTCGCCCAGGAGAAAAGGAGCGGCTTGAACGAGAGGCGTTCGAAGAAAATGGTTTCGTCGCCAATATGGAGCGATTGCTGCTTGCAGTGAGCAACGATCCTAACGGCCGCTTCGCCTCGCGGTTGGCGGGACTCGTGGCCGGCTCCCGCGGCTTGCCCGCGACTGTGCTCCATATCAGGTCGGAGCGCGATTCGTCCGATCAAGATGGAAGGGCAGACGCGGGAGCGGACGAAATCGTCAAGGACGTGAAGCGAAGCGCCGATCGGGCGCATAGCGACGCCGATGAGGACGTCGCGCTCCCCATTACGACCCGCTCCAAACACACTGCGCCCGAACAAGCGGTCTCGCATGAGGCGCCTAAGGGCTATGATCTCTTGATCGTCGGCCTTGATCCGGCAAATATGCCGGAAGGTGGGTTCAATCCGGAGATCGCCAAGGTCGCGCGAGCCTATGGCGGCCCCTTGGCCGTCGCGATAGCGCGGGGCGTCCATAAGGACGACCCCGCTGCCGGCCGCCTCCGGATCCTCGCGCCAGTGACGGGGACTTCGGTGTCCAAGCATGGCGCGGAACTCGCTATCGAACTTGCGCGCGCGGCTCATGTCGACCTCACGATCCTCTGCATCTCGCCGGTTCAGCCTGCGCCAGATGGAGCCGAGGCGCGTCGAGGCAGGCTCCTGACGAGCCGGCACGCGGACGCGGTCTTAAGGGAGATTGTCGAAGTCGCGGATCGTTACGATGTGCGCGTGCGCACCCGGATCGAGATTTCAGATCGGCCGTCCGCCGCGATCCTAGCGGAAGCGGATAATTCGGATCTCTCGTTGATCGTGCTCGGGGTCTCGGCGCGCCCGAGCGAGGCGCTGCTCTTCGGCAATACGGCGAATCAATTGCTCGAGGCGAGCCGACGGTCGCTGCTCTTCGTTGCGAGCTAAGCCGGGTCGCGCGGCGAAGAGCCTCTACCCTCTGCAGCGCGCATCGGATTCTTCTTATTCGCCGATCTCGTCACGCGGTTCCGCGAGTCCGTCGAGCGGGTCGATAGCGGAACAAACCGCGACCTCGGGGCATTCCCACAGGACAGCCCATACCAACGGGAGGCATAGAGTGCCGACGGAACCCAAGCAGCCAGTTCCTCATCCCGGGCCGGACGTCTTCCCCAATCCCGTCCGGCCGCATACGCCGCCAGAGATGCCGAAGCCAGACCTGCCGACTGGCGTTCCGGAGCCGGGCACCGACGTTGTGCACGTCCCAGAACCTCGTGAAATACCCGGAACGCCTCCACCCGAACTTCCCCCAGAAGCGCCGTCGGCGGCGATGTAGTTGAAATGGGCGGCGCGCAACTCAGAATGATCGACGTTGGCGAGCTCGACATCCTGCGCCGACGCGCGGGGCGCGGGTTCGCCTATTTCGATTCTTCAGGCCGCCACATCAAGGACCCCGAGATTCTGGCGCGCATTCGCAAGCTTGCCGTCCCTCCCGCCTACGTCGAGGTGCGCATCGCATCAGACGACCGCGCTCATCTCCAGGCGATTGGACGCGACGCCGCCGGGCGCTGGCAGTATCGTTACCACGTAAATTGGAACGACATTCGAGAGAAGCGCAAAGTGGTTCGAGTCGTCGACCTTCTCGCCGCGCTTCCAAGGATTCGACTATGCGTTCGGCGCGATATGGCGTCCCGGCAACTTGACAAGGCGAAAGCGGCAGCTTGCGCGGTCGCCATGATCGATGAGAGCCATATTCGCGTCGGCGGTGAGAGCTACGCCCGCAGCGATGGCGGTTGCGGCGCGGCGACATTGCTCAAGCGGCATGTTTCGATAGGCCGCGACACCATTCGGCTCCAGTTTCCGGGCAAGGGCGGCAAAATCGTCCGCCGCCTAATCGTCCAGAGGGCGCTCGCGCGGGCCCTGCGTCAAATCGCCAAGCTTCCCGGGCGCCGGTTGCTACAGTTCCCGGATGAACCCGGACCGCCTCGGCCGCTCACGGCGAGCGACGTCAACGATTACTTACAGCGCGTATCCAATGCATCGGTCAGCGCCAAGGATTTTCGGACCGCCGCGGCAAGCGCGTTGGCTGCGGAGAAACTCGCCGCGATCGCCGCGCCGCCTCTCAGCGAGAGCGAACGAAAGCGGCAGATTTCAGCCGTTATGCGATTGATTGCCGCCGAACTCGTCAACACGCCGGCGATCGTGCGAAAGAGCTACGTGCATACGATGGTCGAGAAATCGTTTCGCAACGGCGCGTTGCGGAGCGCCCTCAAGCGGGCGCGTCCGGCGCCGTATCGGCCCCGCGCTGAGTCTCTGCTGGGCGAGTTGGCTCGCTCCATCTAAGCCCGGAACAATCATCTGGAGCGATCGTTTAAGGCCAGCTATGTGTAAGTGCGGGCGTGTTCATGGTTCAGCGACCTTTTTGGACGGGCTATCTCAAGCTTTCGCTCGTCACCTGCCCTGTAGCGATGACTCCCACCCATACATGGGGTGAAAAAATTCGCTTCCATACGATCGATCGCAACACCGGCGATCGAGTGGTGTCGCGATATCTCGACGGCAAGACCGGCAAGGTTCTCGACGAAAAGGATATGGTCAAGGGGTATGAGCGCAGCGCCGGCGAATACATCGCCTTGGAAGATGAGGAGCTCGACAGTGTGGCTCTGGAGACGACCCGAACGATCGATATCGAGAAATTCGTCCCCAAGGAGTCGGTCGAATGGATCTGGTACGATCGGCCTCACTTCTTGACGCCGAACGATCCGGTTGGCGAGGAGGCCTTTTCCGTCATCCGCGACGGCATGAACGCGACGAAGACTGTCGGCATGTCTCGGCTTGTTCTTTATCGGCGTGAGCGCACCGTCTTGCTGCAACCGCGGGAGCGCGGCATCGTTCTATGGACTTTGCGCTATGGCGACGAAATTCGCGACGCGAAGACATATTTCAACACCATCCAACCCGACAAACCCGACCCGAAACTGATGTCGTTGATTTTGACGCTGATCGAAGAGCGCACTCGGCCGTGGACTCCTTCACTGACCGCCGATCCCGTGCAAAAGAATCTCGTGCAGATCATCGCATCCAAGAAGAAGGGCGCTCGTCCAACCCGGGCAAAGCCGCGAGCGCCTGCGGGTTCAACCAATGTCATCAGCATTATGGACGCACTACGGCGCAGCGTAGAGAGCGAGCGGCGGCGACCGAAATGAGGGTTGAATTTCAAGACGTCCGTACGCCACTGCCCGCCGATGCCGGTACTCCGGCCGGTCGGTCGTCAACTCGCCTTGCGCGAGTCGGGCGCGCGGCGGGTTGAGGGCCGGCTCCCCGATGTGCGCCGCGTGCGTGACTGTGACTTTCGCTGGGGGCGCGCGTCGCCGGCGGCCGCGCTTCGCCGCAAGGCGTCGATGAGATCGACGACCCTGGCTTGCGCCGCGGCGGGTTTGGCAGTCTTGACTGTCTTTCCTTCAATCTTGGCTTTGACCAGTTCCGCAATCGCGGCCTCGTAACGGTCTTGGAGAGCGCCGGGGTCGAAGCGGCCCAGCTTGGTCCTGATGATGTGTTTGGCGAGATCCAGCATTTCGGGGTTGCTTTTGATCGGCGGGATTTCGTCAAAAACGTCCGTCGCCGAGCGGACCTCATAATCGAAGTTCAACAGCGTTGCGATCATCCCGTTCTCATATGGGCGAATGACCACGTTCCGCATGCGTCGAAATAGAACCGCGCGCGCAAACGCGACGACCTTGGCTTTGCGCATTGCCTCCCGCATCAGCGCGAATGACTGTTGTGCGACCGATTCGCGCGGCGCCAAGTAATAGGGCCGCTCGAAGTAGAGATCATCGAGATCTTCGGATGGAATGAAGCCCTCGACCGATAGGGTCTTGTCGCTCTCGGGAAAGGCCGCGGCGATCTCTTCCGGTTCGAGCACGACGTACTCGCCCTTGCCGACCTCATAGCCTTTGACCTGATCCTCCGGCTGGACGACCCGCCCGGTGATTTGATCGATAAATTGCCGGTGGACGCGATTTCGGGTCGCTCGATCGATCGTGTGGAACGCGATGCGTTCCGAGGCCGACGTGGCGGTATAAAGCGCCACCGGACAGGAAAGGTCGTCGATCTTGATGAACCCCTTCCAATTAGCGCGAGGCGACATGCCGCACCCCTCCAAGACCAATCAACGCCGGCCATCCGGCCGCGGTTCCGTGGAGTAGGCTGGTCTCGAGCCGCCGCTGTCGCCCGCATGAGCCGCCACAGCGCACACCCTCGTCGCGGCCACACATCCTGCGCGATCCGTTCTTGTCAGAGGTCGGCCCGCGGTGGAGCGAAACGAACATCTCCGGGTGAGAATCGGGCCGCGATGGCTAGCGCAGCCTTCGCCTTGGCGACGAGGACATCATGCGCGCGGTCGCCCGCGTCGACGCAGTCGATGATGGCGCCGGCCAGGACGAGTCGACCTAGCTCCGCATCCTTCGGGCCGAGCGAGACTCCGCGCCAAGCGCACTCCAGGGCGTCGGCCATCAGCCTAACCAGGTCAGGATCGTATGCGCCGGAGGAAAATTGCGATGGGCAACAGTTCTCCCCTATCGTGCCGGCAATGCTATGGCTCATCGGATAATTTATCCATAGGACGCGCCGGCCATCAGAAGGTAAACAATGGCGAGGAAACCAGCGAGTACCGTCAAGCTGGCAGCCAACACGCCGGCAAGCTTAGCCGTCAAGGGCGAGATCCCGTGCCGCGTCGATTGAAGAACATCTCGCGCCTCGCAATAGGCGCAAAAGGAGAAGAAGAGCACAGCGCTTCCGACGACGCCGATGATCTGCCCCATGATCGACCCCTCTTTGCGCTGTTCGGGACGCAAAGCGGCCCCATTCCCGCCACAAGAACGGCTGAGCGCCAACAAAGTTCCCGGCGCGAGCCAGAGGTTCTTTCGATGCTGAGGATGGGAACAAAGGACTCGGAAATCGAAATGGTCGACGAGCGCGAGGGGCCAGGCACAAAGTCGTCGACGTCACGGCGGCAGCCGATCCCGTGGACGAGCCCAGTCCCCCGCGCAGATGAAGCCAATCAGCCCTTGGCCTCCTCGAGAATGCCGTCACCGTCATTCGTCTGATGGACTGAACCCCGTTCGAAGAACCCGGCGCATACCGGTTGGCCCGG
>CAWEYC010000050.1:0-174432 GCA_963813195.1 uncultured Alphaproteobacteria bacterium
GGTGGATGATATTGCCAATGTCAATCTGACGAATCCCGGCCACTCCATCGATCGGCGAGGTCAACCGGGTATAGCCGAGTTGAACCTCGGCGGCTTGGATGAGCGCCTCGTCCGCCTTGACGGCGTCTTGCAGCTGCGCCACCTGCGCCTTCTGGGTCTCGACCAATTGTGGCGTGGCCCAACCTTCCCGCCCCAGCGGAGTGTAGCGAGCGAGATTGGCCTTGGCATTCACGAGCTGGGCCTGATCGCGCTCGCGCGTCGCCGTCAACTGGTCGACCTGGGCTTGGTAGGGCCTGGGATCGATCTGCGCGAGCAGGTCGCCAGCATGAACTCTCTGGCCTTCGGTGAAGTTGATGCTGACGATTTGTCCCTGGATCTGACTGCGCACGACGACCGTGTTATAGGCGATGACGGTTCCGACGCCGGTCAGATAGATCGGCACGTCGTGCTGAACGACCGTTCCGGCGACGATCGGCGCCGGTGGCGTCGCGACGGTCGGAGGCGTCGGCCGTTTGCCCCAGGCCGCATGCGTAATGGCGAGACCACTGCCGATCCCAACGGCGGCAATCAACAAAACGGTAGGAATGACAATCCTGCGTCGCATATGCGCGCCCCTGGGTGAGATGCTGTTCAGCAAGGACCTGATGACATCGACATGCCGGTCGTCGAATACATTCCCGCACTCGGAGACACTCCGGCGATGGGGCACGGACGTCGTGCTCGTACTGAGAGCGGGCGACCGGAATGTCCGGGCTGGAGCAATGGGGACGGGGCTGAGGCCGCCGGCTCCCAGTTCGGTGGAGCCCAATGGAATTCCAACACGCGCGGTGGGTGACGAGGCTGACGCCGCAGGTCCCGCCAAAGAGCTGCTGTCGCTCGCGACGCATGTGCCCGACGCGCTTCCGGCCATGCCGCCGCCGTCAAACGTCGTGGGCGATCCCGAAGTCCCGCCAGCCGATAGGCCCGTGCCGTAGGACGTCCCGGTCATTGCACTTCCCACGCTCGACGACGAGCTTCCCATCCCCGGTGACGAACTTCCCATGCCCGGCGACGAAACTCCCGTTCCTGACGCCGTGGCCACAGTTCCCAGGCCGAACGAGGCTTCTGGCAGCGAACCACCGAAACCTGCGCACGCCCCGGCGTGAGCCCGTTTCCGGCGGACCGGATACGCTCGACGTCATCGGGCTCACCCCTTGCACGGGAACGTCCGTCGCGCCCAGGGGCACGAGGGTGGGTGGGACCGGCAGACCGGAACCGATGCCAAGCGGAGATGTCATGCCCAGCGGCGAAACGCCGGGTGAAACTTGTGCAGCGACGGGGGTGCAGCCCAACAGCGCCGCTGCGGTGATGGCCATAATGAAGCGCGTCATCGGGTTCAACCGGATTCCTTCCTTGGAAGCGTCCTGCGCCGCTAAGTTAATCGGTTCGATCAATTCGATCACGTCGACCCGCGCCAATGCTAAGGCTCAAATGTAAGAATACACTGCGTGTCAACTTAGGAAATGCCAAGACTAATCAATTCTGATGTGTGTCTTTTGCGCTATCAATATAATTGACAATTTCTGATCCAAGCGAGCGGTTGTTTTGAACTGGCGCCATAGTTTCGACAAGCCTAGTCGTGTCGGGCGCAATTCGGTATCCTACATTGGTTGACGTTGGGCAGGTGTTGGTGGGACGAACTAATACCTTGGTATGTATCGCGTTTTAGAGAATCGAACGTATGCGCTGTATTGACTCCACCTTCTCGAAGGACCGTCGGAGGGCGATAGGGTGGACGTCCCGATGGAGACACTGACACGTGGCGAGCAACTCGCTTGGCCGTGAGAGCATCGATGATGGTGCTCCATCGGAAGTGAACGCGGAGCGCGTCAAATGAACCCGTCCTGGTCGCTCGGAGCGGATGGGGTTAGTTCCCTCAGGGTGCTGTCGGAGGATGGCGAGCGCGTCCTCTGCAGAGGATGGCGTGATGGCGGCGATGGCGACCGGACCGCCGTGGTGATCGAGCTGTCAGCCGGGGAGCACCCCTCGCCGACCTTCGGTGATCGACTGGCTCATGAATACGCACTGAGGGATGAGTTGGACGGCCGGTCGGCGCTGCGACCGCTGGCGCTTATGCGCGCGCACGGCCGGGCCATGCTGCTGCGCGAGGACCCCGGAGGCGAGCCCCTCAACCGGCTACTGGGCCGACCGATGGAGATTGAAAGGCTTCTGCGCTTCGCTATCGGAATATCGGCCGCTCTTGGTAAGTTGCACGAACACGGTCTCATCCATAGGGACATCAAGCCGGCCAATGTTTTCGTTGACCTCGCGACCGGCCATGCCTGGCTGACAGGTTTTGGCTTCGCGTCGCGTCTTCCGCGCGAGCATCAGTCGCCCGAACCTCCCGAATTCGTCGTGGGGACGCTCGCCTACATGGCCCCCGAGCAGACCGGACGAATGAATCGTTCGATCAATTCCCGGAGCGACCTCTATTCGCTCGGAGTCACCCTGTACGAGATGCTCACCGGCGCGTTGCCCTTCACCGCGTCGGATCCGATGGAATGGGTTCACTGCCATATTGCGAGGCAGCCCGCGCCGCCCATAGAGCGCGTGAAGGACGTGCCGATGCCTGTCTCCGCTATCGTCTTGAAGCTGCTCGCCAAGACTGCCGAGGAACGCTACCAGACCGCTGCGGGCGTCGAGGCCGACCTGCGCCGGTGCCTGGCGGACTGGCAGTCGAACGGTCGCGTCGCCCCGTTCCCTCTCGGCGCACATGACGCGTCGGACCGATTGCTGATACCGGAGAAGCTGTACGGACGGGAAAGCGAGATCGACGCCCTCCTTGCGGCCTTTGACCGGGTCGTAACGCTCGGCGCGCCGGAACTTGTGCTCGTGTCCGGGTATTCCGGCATTGGCAAATCTTCGGTCGTGAACGAATTGCACAAGGCCCTGGTCCCGTCGCGCGGCCTCTTCGCCGCCGGTAAGTTCGACCAGTACAAGCGGGATATCCCGTACACGACCATAGCGCAGGCTTTCCAAAGCCTGATCCGCCAGATCCTGGGAATGCGCGAGGCGGAGGTAGACCACTGGCGAGCCGCGCTGAGCGAGGCGCTTGGCCCGAACGGTCAGCTCATCGTGAACCTCGTTCCCGAGTTGGAACTTGTGATCGGAAGTCAGCCGCCGGTGGCGGACCTGCCGCCGCAGGACGCTCAGAACCGCTTTCAGAGGGTTTTCCGGCGCTTCCTCGGCGTGTTCGCTCGTGAAGAGCATCCGCTGGTCCTGTTCTTTGACGATTTGCAATGGCTGGATACGGCAACGCTCGGACTCCTCGAGCACCTGGTGACGCACGCGGAGGTGCGGCGCCTGCTGCTCATCGGCGCCTACCGGGACAATGAGGTCGGCCCCGCGCACCCGCTTCCGCGCACGCTCGCGGCGATCCGCGAGGCCGGAGCGCGGGTCCAGGAGATCGTGCTCAAACCCCTTGGGCTCGACGATGTCAGCCGGCTCGTCGCAGACGCCGTGCATTGCGAGGCGGAAGTGGCCCAACCCCTCGCGCAGCTGGTGCAGGAGAAGACCGGCGGCAATCCGTTCTTTGCGATCCAGTTCCTCACCGCGCTGGCCGACGAGAGGTTGCTCGCGTTCGACCCAGCCGCGCCGGGTTGGCGATGGGACATCAACCGCATACGCGCCGAGAACTACACCGACAACGTCGTGGACCTCATGGCCGGGAAGCTGAACCGGTTGTCCGCCAACGCGCAGGAGGCCCTGAAACAGCTCGCCTGCCTGGGCAGCATCGTGGACATCGCCACTCTCAGCCTGGTTCACGGGGAAAATGTGGAGACGGTTCGTCCGGCGATCTGGGAGGCAGTCCACGCTGGCCTCGTCGTCCGCCAGGGTAGCGCCTACAAATTCTTGCACGACCGGATCCAGCAGGCGGCTTACACGCTGATTCCCGAAGAGCGTCGCGCCGACGTCCACTTGCGAATCGGCCGCGTGCTGCTTGCGAGCATGACAACGGACCAACTCGACGAGCATCTCTTCGATGTCGCCAACCAGCTCAATCGAGGCGCCGAATTGCTGGTGGATCGCGATGAGAAAGCGCAGATCGCAGCGATCGACCTACGCGCCGGGCGAAAAGCCAAGGCATCGACCGCCTATGCGTCCGCGTGCGTCTATCTCATGGCCGGCATGGCCCTGCTCGACAAAAGCGATTGGGGCGCGCGGTACGATTTGACGTTCAGCCTGTGGCTCGAACGCGCGGAGTGCGAGTATCTGACAGGACAGTTGGCGTCGGCCGAAGCCCGGCTTTCATCGCTGTCAATTCGCGCGCGGACCGTCGCCAACTCTGCCGCCGTCGCCTGCGTGCGCCTCAATCTCTACACGACCTTGGACCAAAGCGACAGCGCGGTCGGGGTGGGATTGGACTACCTGCGGCGGGTTGATGATGGACGGTGGCCGTGGCCCGCGACGGAGGAGGATGTCCGTCAGGCTTACGATCGGCTGTTGCAACGGCTCGGGTCCCTCCCGATCGAGTCGTTGGCTGAATTGCCGTTGATGACCGACGCCGACCGAAGCGCGACCATGGACGTGCTCACGATGCTCACGTCACCGGCCCTTTTCACCGGAGAGAATCTCTTTCGCCTCGTGGTTTGTCGAATGGCGACGCTTAGCCTGGAGCATGGCAACAGCAACGGATCCTGCCTTGCGTATGTGTGGCTCGGCAGCGTGCTGGGGATGGTCTTCGGAGACTATCAGACGGGGTTCCGCTTCGGCAGGCTTGGCCTCGATCTCGTCGAGAAGCCCGGGCTCGGTCGGTTCAGGGCGCGCGTCTACCTCGTCTTTGCTGTCCACGTCGTCAACTGGACGCAGCGCCTATCTCTAGGGCGCGACTTCCTGCGGCGAGCTTTTGCGGCGGCGCAGGAAGCCGGCGACCTTCCTCATGTCGCCTACAGCTGCGTCGACCTCGTGACGAATTATCTCGCCTCTGGCGATCCGCTAGCCGATACCGAACGGGAGGCCGCGACAGGACTCGAATTCGTACGGAAGATGTCATTCGGTCTCGTCAGCGACTGCATGACCGGCCAGCTCAGGCTCATCCGCATGCTTCGGGGACTGACGCCGACCTTTGTCTCCTTCGACGACGCAGACTTCGACGAGGGCCGCTTCGAGCAGCGCATCGAGAGCAATCCCCAGCTGGCGTTTGCCGCGTGCTGGTATTGGGTTCGCAAACTGCAGGCGTGCATTTATGCCGGCGACTATGCGCTGGCTGTCGGAGCTGCATCGAAGGCTGCATCTCGGCTTTGGGCGATGCCGACGCAATTCGAGCTGGCTGAGTATCATTTCTACGCGGCGCTTGCGCAGGCGGGGCGTTGCGACATGGCGACGGCCGAACAGCGGCTCGCGCATGTGGAAGCCCTAGCCGCCCATCTCAAGCAAATAGCGATTTGGGCAGACAACTGTCCTGAAACGTTCGCCAACCGAGCGGCATTGGTCGGGGCGGAGCTCGCACGTCTGGAAGAGCGGGAACTGGATGCCCAGCGCCTCTATGAAAAGGCCATCCACTCAGCGCGCGAGCACGGTTTCGTCCAGAACGAGGGCCTCGCCCATGAGTTGGCCGCGCGGTTCTACGCGGCGCGCGGCTTCGAGACCATCGCCAACGCCTATCTCCGGAACGCGCGGGACTGTTATCTTCGCTGGGGCGCGGACGGCAAGGTGAGGCAGCTCGATCGGCTCTATCCGCAATTGACAGTTCCGGAGGGACACCGGCCCACGGCGACCATTGGCTCCCCGACCCAGCAGTTCGATCTGGCGACCGTCGTCAAAGCCTCTCAAGCCCTGTCAGGCGAGATATTTCTTCCCGAACTGATCGAGCGGCTGATGACCATCGCGCTCGAGAACGCCGGCGCGGATCGTGGCCTTCTGATACTGCCGGCAAAGGACGATCATTTGATTCAGGCAGAGGCGCGAGCCACAGGCAGTCAGGTCGAAGTCGCGCTGTGCGAAAAGTCAATCACCTCGATCGCCTGTCCGGAGTCGCTCGTCCGTTATGTCGTCCGCACCCACGAAAGCGTGATTCTCGATGACGCCTCCAAGCAGAACCTTTTCTCCGAGGACGATTATCTGCGCGGCCGGCAAGTCAAGTCGATCCTCTGCCTTCCGCTGATCAGGCAAGGTCGGCTGACGGGGCTCCTCTATCTCGAGAACACGTTGACCTCGCACGCTTTCCCCCCGGATCGAATCGCAATCCTGGAACTGCTGGCGGCGCAAGCGGCGATCTCGCTGGAGAACACCCGTCTCTACAGCGATCTCCAAGAGCGTGAGGCGAAGGTCCGGCGCCTGGTCGAATCCAACATCATCGGGGTTTGCATTTGGGACTTTCAAGGTCGCATTGTCGAGGCCAACGAAGCCTATCTTCAGATGGTGGGATACAGCCGCGACGATCTCGGCTCGGGTCGGGTGAGTTGGACGGGGCTGACGCCCGCCGAATGGCGCGAAACGGACGAACGGGCCCTGGCGGAGTTGAGGGCGACCGGAACCTGCAAAGTTTTTGAGAAAGAGCACTTACGGAAAGACGGCGGCCGTGTGCCCATCCTTGTCGGCGCAGCGACCTTCGGCCAACGCCGAGACCAGGGCGTCGCCTTCGTGCTCGATTTGACCGAGCGCAAGCAGGCGGAGAAGAACCTGCGGGAGAGCGAGCGGCGATACCGCGAAGCGCAAGCGGAACTCGCTCACGTCACGCGCGTGACGACGTTGGGAGAGCTGACCGCATCGATCGCCCACGAAGTCAACCAGCCGCTCGCCGGCATCAGCGCCAACGCGGAAGCCTGTCTGCGTTGGCTCGATCGCCCAACGCCCGACCTGGACGCTGCGCGCCGCTCCCTGGAGTGGATCGTCAAGGACAACAATCGGGCCGGCGACGTCATCCGGCGCGTGCGCACGCTCCTGAAAAAGTCCGGCACTCAGAAGGCGCCGCTCGACATCAACGACGTCGTCAACGACAGCATCGCCTTCGTGCAGCGTGAACTGCTCAGCAACCAGGTGTCCCTGCGGATGGAGCTCGCGCCTGCTCGACCCGAGGTCCTCGCCGATCGGGCTCAGCTTCAGCAGGTGGTCATCAATCTGGCGATCAACGGCATCGAAGCGATGCAAACGGTGACGGATAGGGTCCGCCAACTGACAATCCGGACGCGCCAAAACGAGGAGCGCCAGGTGCTGCTGACGGTGGAGGACTGCGGCGTCGGAATCGCCGCCGAGGACGTGGATCGGCTGTTCAGCGCCTTCTTCACGACTAAACCCACCGGTATGGGCATGGGTCTCTCGATCTGCCGTTCAATCATCGAAGCTCATGGCGGACGGGTGTGGGCCGCGCCGAATTTACCTCACGGGACGATCTTTCAGTTCACCCTGCCTTTGCGTCAAGAAGTCGCGTCATGACGGGCGGCGCCAAATCGCGGCAGGAGATCGCGAACGCTGAGGCGCCGATCGTCTTTGTCGTCGACGACGACGAATCCATGCGCAGGGGGCTCGCCAATCTTTTTGAATCCGTGGGCCTGCGGGTCGAGGCGTTCGGCTCCGCTCCCGAATTGCTCCAGACAAAACTTCCGGATGCTCCAAGCTGCCTGGTCCTGGACGTCAGGTTGCCGGGAATCGGAGGGTTGGACTTTCAAGTCCTGCTGGAAAGGGCAGGCATCCATCTTCCAATCGTCTTTATGACCGGTCACGGCGACATTCCGATGTCGGTCACGGCGATGAAGGCCGGCGCGGCCGATTTCTTGACGAAACCATTCCGCCAGCAAGAGATGCTGGATGCAGTGACCGGCGCAATTGAACGCGATCGGCAGCGACGCAATGATGAGAAGATCGTCGCGAATTTGCAGGTTCTATACGAGACCCTCAGTCCCAGGGAGCGGGAAGTTCTGGCTTTGGTCTCTGCCGGATTGATGAACAAACAGATCGCCGCGGAGCTTGGCATCGCTCAGATCACCGTGAAGATACACCGCGGGCGCGTCATGAAGAAAATGGGCGCCAGGTCATTGGCGGAATTGGTGCGGGTCGCGGCCATGATAGGAATCCGGCGCGCGAACCCTTAACCCAAGTAAAACTTAGATATTATTTTTAAATCCGGAGTCGCAGCTATCCTCGTCATGTCACTGCGGCTTATTAACTGGACCTGCGAAGGATCGGCGATGGTGTCCAAATTCTCAGTGATTGCGGTAATTGACGATGATGCCTCAGTGCGCATTGGAACAGAAAATCTGTTACGTTCGTTTTGTTACAGCGTGCAGACGTTTGCCTCAGCCGAGGAGTTCTTGCGGTCGAGCCTCCGGAATGACGCTTCGTGCGTGATTACCGATGTCCAGATGCCCGGCATGAGCGGCTTCGAATTGCAGTCCCGTTTGCTTGCGCAGGGTCAGCGCGTACCCTTTATTTTCATCACGGCCTTCTCCGAGGAGGCTGCTCGCGGGCAAACCCAGGGCGCCGGAGCAATTTGCCTCGTATCCAAGCCCTTTGACGGAGCCACTCTCGTCCGATGCCTCGAGGCTGCCCTGGAGAGCCACAACGGTGATGTCACGTGACGTAACGGACCTTCACCCTAAGCCAACAATTCGTTTGCCGATGCAGTGAGGCGCGTAGCCCAAGAATTTTCTCGACGCCTCCCGATGAGGCTCGTCAGGAATGCCGCGCCCGAGTTTCAGCCCGCGTCTCCCATCCGCCGCCAAGCGCCCGGAAGAGGGCGACCTGATCCTGGGCGATCTGCGCTCGAATGGTCGCAAGCGACGCCTCCGCGCTGGCGAGCGTGCGCTCGGCATCCAGAGTCGCCAGGGGGTCGCCCCGGCCCATCCCGTCCGGCCCTATCCCTCAGCGGCCATCGCGCGAACGAGAACGGGAATCGACTTCGCTGCAGGCGTCTGGCTCTTGCGGTCATGATGGGCGAGGGCCAGCAGCGGATTGGTCTCCGGATAGTACGCCGCGATCGATCCGCTCGGGATGTCGTAGGGCAATGCAGTGAAGCCGCGAACCCGTCGATCGAAACGATCGTCGGTCAGCGCCTCGATTTCAACGAGCGTCTGGGGAGCGATCCCGCGCGCCGCCATGTCGTCCTTGTTCATGAAGACGACCGTCCTGATGTTATAGACGCCACGGTAGCGGTCACTCATGCTGTAGATCGTCGTGTTGTACTGATCATGGCTGCGCAGGGTCGCCAGGCGCAGCATCTCCGGGTGCGGGACGATCGGGTTTTCGTCCACCCCTGCGAATACGATGAACCGCGCTTTGCCCGTCGACGTTCGCCAGACCCGTTCCGACGCGCCATTGGGGAGACGAAAGCCGCCCGGCTTGCGGATCCGTGCATTGAACTGCGTGAACAGGTCGGGAAACACTTCTTCGATCTTGTCGCGGATGAGATCGTAATTATCGACAAATCCCTGCCAGTCGATGGCTGCTCCCACGAGTGTGGCCCGCGCCATGCCGCAGACAATCGCGACCTCCGACTTCAGGCTTTCGCTCGCCGGCGGAAGCAGACCGCCGGACGCATGCACCATCGACATGGAATCCTCGACCGTCACCGCCTGCATGCCGCTCTTCTGCGCGTCGATCTCGCTGCGCGCGAGGCAGGGCAGAATCAGGGCCTCCTGTCCGTGAACGAGATGGCCGCGGTTGAGCTTGGTCGTCACCGCGGCGGTCAGGCGCAGCTTGCGCATAGCCTCCTCGACGAGGGGCTTGTCGGGCACGGCGGCGACGAAATTGCCCCCCATGCCGATGAACACCTTGGCCCGGCCGTCCAGCATGGCCTGTACCGCGTGGACCACGTTGTGGCCGTGAGCGCGCGGCGGATCGAACCCGAACACTTTTCCGAGGCGATCGAGAAACTCCGGCTTTGGCTTCTCGTCGATGCCGACCGTTCGGTCCCCCTGGACATTCGAGTGACCGCGCACCGGGCAGATGCCAGCGCCCGGACGGCCGATATTGCCGCGCAGGAACAACAGGTTCACCACCTGCTGCACATTGTCGGTGCCGAGTTGATGCTGGGTCATGCCCATGCCGTAGCAGGCAATCACCGCCTTGCTCTGCATATAAATCTGAGCAACCCGCTCCAACTGAGCGCGCGGCAGACCGCTGGTTGCGAGGATTTCATCCCAGGCGGTCGCTTTGATTTCGGCGGCGAACGCCTCGAAACCATCGGTGTGTTCGGCAATGAACGCCGTATCGAGGATCGGCGGTTGGCCGGCGGCCCGCGCAGCGGCGTCCGCCTCGAGGACCAACTTGATGATGCCCTTGAGCGCGGCGACATCGCCGCCGACCCTGACCTGGCAGTATTCGCTTGCGATGCGCGTCGACCCCATCGTCGCCATCTCGATCGGATTCTGCGGCGCAGCGAACCGCTCCAGCGCCCGCTCCTTCAATGGGTTGAAGACGACGATCGCGGCGCGGCGGCGAGAGGCGGCATGCAACTCGGTCATCATGCGCGGGCTGTTGGTCCCGGGGTTCTGGCCGAAGATAAAAATAGCGTCCGCGTGCGCGAAGTCTTCGAGCAGCACCGTTCCCTTGCCGATGCCGATCGATTCCGGCAGCCCGACACTGGTCGGCTCATGACACATATTCGAACAGTCCGGCATGTTGTTCGTGCCGTACATCCGTGCGAAGAGCTGATACAGGAACGCCGCCTCATTGGAGGTTCGACCCGAGGTATAAAATTCAGCCTCGTTGGGATCGGCGAGCGCGCGCAGCTCACGCGCGATCAATGCGAAGGCCTCGTCCCACGACACCGGGAGATACCTGTCGGTCGCCTGATCATATCGCATCGGTTCGGTCAGCCGCCCTTGGTCCTCCAGCCAATAGTCGCTTTGCTGCTCCAGTTCGCTGACCGTCCAGGTCGCGAAGAATTCCCTCGTCACCCTTTTTTGGGTCGTCTCCCAGGCGACTGCCTTTGCGCCGTTCTCACAGAACTCGAAAGAGCTCGTGTGTTTCGGATCCGGCCACGCGCAGCCCGGACAGTCGAACCCATGGGGCTGGTTCATCGACAGAAGCGATCTTCCACCCATGGCCAGAGCGCTTTGCTTCCGCAATGCCCTTGCCGTGGCGTGGAGCGCGCCCCAACCGCCGGCCGCGGATTCGTTGGGCTCGAATATGGGCTTCTCCAATATGGTCTTCTCCGACATTTGTACTCTCCTGATGCGCGTCGGGATCATGCGATAGGTCTGGCGCGGGAAGACCGCGAAGTTGACGGACGGATTGTGGCGCCTCGCCGGCGGCCGATTCTCAAGCCGCCTCCGCTCCGGATGGCGGATCGTCAAATCGTGTCGAAGAGAGTTGGGTCGCCGGCGGCGCCCGCATCAACACGAAGTCCGCTATCGTTTCGATATCGTCCAGCGCTAGGGTCGGAATCGTCGACGGCGGCGGAACAGGGACGTCGCTCGCGACCGCCACCACTGCTGGATCGTTCGGATAGAGGTACGGCTTCCCGAGAGACGAGCGGTGCACTTCGATCTTGACCGGAGTCGTCTGCTTGAAGCCCTCGACAATCACCAGGTCCACAGGCGCGAGTTTCGTCAAGAGTTCGCGCAGATCCGGCTCTCGCGCGCCACGCAGTTCGTGCATGAGGGCCCAACGATTGCCCGAGGCGACGAGAACCTCCCTGGCCCCGGCGTTCCGATGTTCGTAGGAGTCCTTGCCGGGCTTGTCGATGTCGAAGCCGTGGTGGGCGTGCTTGATGGTCGAGACTGTCACGCCACGGGCCGTCAGCAAGGGGATGAGCCGTGTGATCAGCGTGGTTTTTCCCGAACCGCTCCAACCCGCCAGGCCGATGATGCGTGGTGTGCGCATAGGAAATGCATCCTTCGTTCTGGCCGTGGTCGGCGGGATCGCCGTCGCCGCCTTGAGGATCTTCCGGATCATCCACTCGACTCCTCCTCTACTTTCGCATTACAGCTAGTAGTGCCCGTCTGTCGTTCTGACCTTGCCGCGGAAGACGCTGTAGCTGATGATTGTGTAGAGCAGCATGAGCGGGAAGACGAAGAGACCCTCGCCCCAGAACATGAACGCAAGACTGGAATGCGGCGCCGCCGCCGCGTCGATGGTGATGACGAAGGGGATCATGTAGGGCCAGAACGAGAGCGCGAGCGTGCCGAACGCCGAGGCGAATATGAGGCACACCATGACGAACGGCCGACGATCGTCGTGGTGGACGATGCTGACGGCGAGCACAATCGCGGCGATCGCGCCGATCGCCGGGAAAACGAAAAGATACGGCCGCTGCATCCATCGACTCAGGATGGAAAGGTGCTCGGCGAGCGCGTTGATGAACACGACGACGAGGAACGCCAGCACGCCAACCGCCAGAACGCGAATCTGCCGATACGCCACGTCGCGAACCTCGCCCTCGCATTTTCTGACCAGCCAGCAGGCGCCGAGAAGCGCGTATCCAAGGCACAATCCGATGCCGCACAGCACGGCGAATGGAGTGAGCCAGCCAAAGTCGCCGCCAGAATATTGACCGTTGGTGAAACGCAGCCCTTCCACCAGGGCGCCCACGGTCAACCCTTGCATGAATGTCGCGACGAGGGATCCACCGGCAAAGCTCAGATCCCAAATCCACCGCGCTCTGACTGTCTTGTTGCGAAACTCGAACGCTACCCCGCGAAGGATCAGACCCGCCAGCATGATGATGAGCGGGAGATAGAACGCCGACAGCAAGGTCGCATAGACGACCGGGAAGGCGCCCCACAGCACGACGCCGGTCACGACGAGCCAAGTCTCGTTGCCATCCCAGATGGGCGCAACCGCACTCAACATGGCGCGGCGTCTGTCCTCGCGGAGCGTCAATCCGAACAGCATTCCGATGCCGAGATCGAACCCGTCCAGCAGCACGTAGAGCAGCGTGCTGATGACCAGTATCGCAACCCAGAACATGACCATGATTATTCTCCAGCAACCGTGTGACCGCTGTCGAGCGTCGACTCTTCATCAACGACGGACATCGGGCGGTTCGGGACGGCGGCGCCCGGCGGCATGGCGAGATGGCCGACGGGACCAGCCCGCAAGAGCCGGTAGATGTAGAAGGTCCCGAATGCGAATATGAAGGCGTAGACCGTGCAAAAGACGACGAGCGAAATTGCCGCGGCGCGGGTCGTCAGGAAAGGCGTCATTGCGTCGGCGGTCCGCATGAGCCCATAGACCGCCCACGGCTGACGCCCCACCTCCGCCGTCCACCAACCGGTGAGGATCGCGATGAACGGCAGCGGGAAGCTGAAGAAGATCAGCCAGAGCATGAAGCGATTGCGTTCCAGGCGACGTTTCAAGCTCAGGTAGGAACCGAGCCACGCCAGCGCCAACATGACCATGCCGCAACCAACCATGATCCGGAAGGTAAAGAATGGGACGAGCACCGGAGGCCGGTCCTGTCGCGGAAAGTCGGTCAGGCCGACCTCCTTGGACGTAAAGCTCATGCTCCCGATCAAACTGCCGAGGACAGGAATCTTGATCTCATAGCGGTTGACCTCCGCAGCCGGATCGGGGAGGGCGATCAAGACTTCGCCGGCGGGCTGCTCGTCATGCCAGCGACCCTCGATCGCCGCGAATTTCGCGGGCTGATCGTCGTGGACGTAGTCGCCGGTGAAATGTCCAAAGAGCAGCTGCGCGGGCACCAGCACGGCCGCGAGGAACAGCCCCATGCGCAGCATGATGTGCGCTTCGACAAGATACTCGCTTCGCAGAAAATACCAGGCGCCGGTCGCGGCGGCGCAGAAGGCGCCCGATAGGTAGGCCGCAAGCAGCATGTGTGGAAATCGAACCCAGACGACCGGGCTGAAGACTATGGCGGCCCAGTCGGTGGGAACGGCCATCCCATGCTCCATCGTATAGCCGACGGGAACCTGCATCCAACTGTTGTTGACCATGATCCAGAAGGCGGACAGCGTGGTGCCCAACGCCACCATCGCGGTGGAGAAGAGATAGAACCAGGGCGGCACGCGAGACCGGCCGAAGATGAGGACGCCGAAGAACGACGCTTCCAGCATGAAGGCGGTGAAAGTCTCATACGACAAGAGCGGTCCCTGAATGGGCCCCGACATCTTGGAAAGCGCGCTCCAGTTCGTGCCGAACTCGAAGGCCATCACAATTCCAGACACGACGCCCATACCAAAGGCCACGCCGAAAATCTTGAGCCAGAACTCGAAGACCGCTCGATAGGCCGGACGCTTGCTCGCGAGATGCAACGCCTCGAGGACGGTGAGCCAGGCTGCCAGCCCGATCGAGAACGCAGGAAAGATGATATGAAACGAGATGGTGAAGGCGAACTGGAGCCTCGACAGGAGAAGAGCGGTGGAATCCATTGAAACCTCTTTCACTGATCCGATTCACTCGGACATGATTTCCGGTTTATGGCTCCGCCTGATGGACAATGAACAAGGCGGATCAGCAGCGAGCGGCATCCTTCGAAATCGCACGAAGGATTGACGCTCCGCCGTTCGAACGGTTCCATACAGCCCGTTCATCTTGAAGCCACTCACTCTCTCGCGCCCGACCGCGCGGCATCGGGTCCACGCCCTCGAGAGGGCGCGCCGTGACGGTTCCGTCCTTCGATCCAGCCTTAGACCGGCATCACGTCCGGGCGTACTTTCGGGAACTGCGCGATGACGGTCGGGTCGAGGTTGAAGGTCGCGGCCACCATGGCGGACGGCGTATGCGCGAACCAATCGGACAACGACACTTGCTCGAAGCGATCCGCCTTGAATATCTCGAGAAAGACGAGGTCGGTCTTGCCGGTGTTCTCGATGTAGTGACCGAGGCTCTTCTTGACATAACCGATGTCGCCGGGACGGAAATCGGCGGTCATCGCGGCAGGCCCGGTGTTGAACACCGTCATGCGCCCCTCGCCCTTGGTGTAATACTGCCATTCATCGGCATTGGGGTGCCAATGGAGCTCGCGCAGGCCGCCGGGCTTCACCGTGACCAAAGCTGCGGCGACAGTCGTCGAGACCTTGAAATTGGTGCTGTCGGCAATCTGCACCTGGCCTCCCGCCGTGACCTTGTTGGGCTTCATTTCCGACAGGTGAAAGATGAACGGGAACGGCGGATCGCCAGCCTCGGACTTGACGGCCGCCTGATCGGCCGCCAGCGAGCCTGGAACCTCGCCCTGGAAAATCCAGCGATTCTGCAGCGGAATATTCTTGAAGGATTCGACGGGAACGCCGAAGTTTTTCGCGAGAACTTCCGGTGGCGTATGCGCGAGCCAGTCGGTGGGCAGCAACGTGTTGTATTCGGACGACAGACCGTTATCGAATGCGAGAACGAATTCGGCGCCGTCCGGACCGAGACCTTGCAGCGAGTGCGGCAAGCCCGCGGGGAAATACCAGAGGTCGCCCTCCTTTACGTCCTGGACTGAAGCCCGCCCCATCGCATCCAGAACGGTGACGCGGCAATTGCCGTAGGTCATGACCGCCCATTCGGCCTGCTGATGCCAATGCAACTCTCGTATTCCGCCCGCGTCGAGGCGCATGTTGACGCCCGAGATAGTCGTTGAAATCTGGAAGTCGGACTGCGTCACCTGGCGCGCCCAGCCGCCGTTCTGGACTCGCTTCGCCGCAATGTTGAACGAATTCCAGATCATCGGCATACCGCCGACATCCGTTGGCGGCGGATCGAGGAAGGACGGCAGGTTATTGGCCAGCGGCGGATTCTGCGGGCCGGGATCGGTGAAGCTCCCGCCTTTCGCGTTAATCGCGCCCTGCGGCGGCAGGTCAGGGTTGCCGAACGATCCCGCGGCTTTCGCTGTTGTGGCAAGGGCGGCGACGCCTCCGGCGGCGCCGGCAGCAATCAAGCTGCGTCTCGAGAGCTTCTTCATTCGTCCATCTCTCCTCTGTCTGGCTGCGGCGACATCGTGGAAGCGCAGGACAACCAGCCGATCCGGCGCTCAGTGCGGATCACTTGGCGAGCGTCCTGAGTTTGAAGCGACGGCCACGGTCCAACACCCGGTCGCGACAATCCGGCGATACTTAGTGAAGGAGCAGAAGAATAAAATCATACGATGGTTTGCGTCGAACCGCTTTTCGGATACCGCGATTTCGCTGAGGACATTTTGGGATGCTGCAATTTCGCTAAGTGCAGTCGGCATCGGTTTTCGCCCGAGGCCATTCGGCAGTCGATCTGTCCCGTTTCTCGATTCACCTCGAGCTTGCGTGACGTCGATGATTTGGCGCGGCCCGAAGCGGGCGATGGGCTCGCGTCGACGTGACAGTCCTGCCGTTGGTCGAGTTATTTGGGTTCAAGGCGCCACTTTCAATCCAGGCCTTCAGCCGAGCAGCCTATACCTTCGTTTTAGTCACTAGTACGACTCGCTACGGCGCGCAAACCAACGCTCAATATCCGACTTCGACAGATCAGACTACGTTCGTTGTCGCCCTCCTTGGGCGTTTCCTCCCCATAGACTTGGGCCGCCTGTGGCGACACAGGCGGCCTCCTTTTCTCCGCAGTTGCGGTCAGGGGAGCAATGCGGCGACGGCCGGCAGCCGTCTCGATCAGCCAGAGCGTGGTCAAGGCGACCCGATCTCCAAAGGATCCCAGGAATGTTCGATTATTTCGGAAGCTTTCAATTTGCCGTTGCTGCTCTGAAACGTGAGCGCCGCTACCGGGTCTTCGCCGACCTGGAACGCAAAGTGGGCGACTTCCCCTACGCGCTTTGGAACAGCCCGGGCGGCAAGCGGGAGGTCGTTGTATGGTGTTCGAACGACTATCTCGGCATGGGTCAACACCCGAAGGTAATCGATGCAATGTGCGCCGCCGCGCGCACGATGGGCGCGGGCGCTGGCGGCACGCGCAACATTTCGGGCACAAATCGGGCTCTGGTGGAGCTGGAGGCCGAAGTCGCGGACCTGCACGGAAAGGAAGCGGCGCTCGTTTTCACGTCAGGCTACGTGTCCAATCAAACCGGCATCGCGACGATCGCCAGGCTCCTGCCGGACTGCGTGATCCTGTCCGATGCGCTCAATCACAACTCGATGATCGAAGGCGTCCGCGCCGCCGGCTGTGCGAAGCAGATCTGGCGCCATAACGATCTCGAGCACCTGGAGGAGTTGCTCTCTCGCTCGGCGCTTGGACGTCCGAAACTGATCGTCTTCGAAAGCGTCTATTCGATGGACGGCGACGTTGCTCCGGTGGAAGCGATCTGCGGCCTTGCGCAGCGCTATGGCGCGATGACCTATCTCGACGAGGTGCACGCGGTCGGCATGTATGGGCCGCGCGGCGCAGGCATCGCTGAACGTGACGGGGTGATGGCGCGCATCGACGTCATCGAGGGAACGCTAGCCAAGGCCTTCGGCACGCTCGGCGGCTACATCGCCGGCAGGAGCGCTGTCGTGGACGCGGTCCGATCCCATGCTCCCGGATTTATCTTCACGACGGCCTTGCCCCCAGCGGTGGCTGCCGCGGCGACAGCCGCGATCGCACATCTCAAGACGTCGGGTTCCGAGCGCGCGCGCCAGCGCGCCGCCGTGGCGGCGACAAAAGCGGCTCTGCGCGAAGCCGACCTGCCGTTGATGGCGACAGAGACGCATATCGTCCCGGTCATGGTCGGGGATCCCGATCGGTGCAAGCAAGCGAGCGATCTCCTGCTTGAGCGGCACGGGATCTACATCCAGCCGATCAATTATCCGACTGTTCCGCGAGGCGCCGAGCGGCTGCGGATTACGCCCACCCCGGCGCATGACATTCGGCTGATCAGACAGTTGGCCGACGCCATGAGCTCGGTATGGCGGCAGCTCGATCTTCGGCTGGGAAAGGACTATCCGCCGATTGAGCAGCGTGCGCAGACTGTCGCGGCCGGCGGTTAGCACAGACGAGGCTGAGCGCGAACAGGAGCGGGAAATACATCGGCGTGCCGTCACTGTCGAAGATGGCGATGCGCCGGGGCTCCGACTCCCCCGGGTCGACCTTCGACCAGGCCGCGGCTCCGGGCGTATGTTTGTGGACAATCCCGACTTGTCTGTTGAGTGCGGCCAGCGGGAGTGGCAATTCCGGCGCCCGTGTGATTATCTTGCGTCGATAGACAACATTCCGCGCGGCAACGTCGTAGACCTTGCGGAGGCATCCGGAATGCTTGGCGTCGTCTAGTCGCCGGTCTTCTTCGCCTCCGCTACGCGGTTAGGCCGGGGAAACTAGCCAATGGTCGAGCGTATCATCGGATTGATCGGTCTAGCCTCTGGGCTTTGGATTGACTTAGGTTGATTAAAAACGCGGCTGGGCGTCGGGGAGTTCGCTATGTCGTTCGCTCATCCGTGCGGCGTGCAGCGGATTGCGAGATCCGGACCGAGGATCCTCGCGCTCTGCCTCGCCGGGGCCGTCGGGATCTTGTGCTCCGGCGCCCGCGCCGATTCAGACTTGCCAGGCGCCCCGCAACCTTCGGGAGGCCCGAGCCCTCCGGCTACGCAGCCCGCCTCCGATCCGTTCGGTTCTCTACCGCAAGGCCCGAACCTGTTCGGCGACCTCGGGGGCTTGCGGCCCCTGCTGAGTAAATACGGCCTGACGCTGGGCATCGTCGAGAACAGCGAAGTGTTCGGCAACGTCACCGGCGGCTTGCGTCAAGGATTTGAATACAATGGCTTGACCACCGCGACGATGCAGCTCGATACGCAGCCCGCCTTGGGTTGGAAGGACGGCCAGTTCAACGTCAGCGCACTGCAGATCCACGGCGGCAATCTGACCACGAGCAATCTCGACGTTTTGAATTTTGCGACCGGCATCGAAGCCGAGCCTGCCACCCGACTTTGGGAACTCTGGTATCAGCAGAAGTTCGGCGGCGCGCTCGACGTCAAGGTCGGCCAGCAGAGCCTCGATCAGGAATTCATGATCAGCCAGAATGGGAGTTATTTCCTCAATTCGGCGTTTGGTTGGGCGACTCTGCCCACCTTCGACATGCCTGGAGGCGGCCCGGCCTATCCGCTGTCGGCGCTGGGCGTGCGTGCGCGCGTGCACGAGGGCGACTTCACGTTTCTAGCGGGCGCCTTCAATGGCAGCCCGGTCTACAACAACACCGGCGACCCGCAGAAGCAAAATTGCTGCGGCGTCAGCTTCCCGTTGAATGGCGGCGTACTTGCGATCGCGGAGCTTCAGTACACGACTCCGGCGCCGGCCGCCTCGGCGACAGCGAACGCGGGCGGGCAACTCCCGGGAACCTATAAGATCGGGCTCTGGTACGACAGTGAGAACTTCGCCGATCTGCGCTACAACACGGCCGGCCTTCCCCTCGGCAATCCCGCCAACAATCAGACGCCCGCGAGCCTGCGCGGCGATTACGCGTTCTACGCGGTGGCGGACCAGATGATCTGGCGCGCGGCGGATTCCGGCCGCAACGTCAGTGTGTTCCTGCGTCCGATGTTCGCGCCGTTGCAGGATCGCAACCTCATCAGTTTCGGCGTCAACGCAGGCGTGACGATGCACGAGCCGATCCTCGGACGCAAGGATGACACTGCGGGCCTCGGTATGGGGATTGCGCAAGTCAGCAACGGCGCGAGCGGGTTCGCTCAGGACGCGGCGCTCTACAATCCCAGTGTTTTCTCACCCCAACGGACCGCTGAGACCTACCTGGAAGCGACTTACCAATATCAGGTCAGGGCGTGGTGGCAGCTTCAGCCGGACATTCAGTATTTTTTCAATCCGGGAGGCGGGATCGTCGATCCGAACAACCCGACGCGAAAGATCGGCAACGAACTGGTGTTCGGCTTGCGCACCAACATCACGTTTTAGCGGCGGGCTCCCCGATCGCAATACGCTTGGGGGCTTTGCGTACGAGCCTCATGGGGCCGCGAAAATGGTCAGCCGGTCCGCCGCCTGGCGAAGCGCAGCCCGGATCGGCATCTCCTCCACGGGTCCCTCGCCCAGCGCCCGCGCCAGCGTCGCCAACTTGTCGTTCCCTTCGATATGAAGGGCGATCGCGTCGGCGCGCAGGATGACGCGTCCGGTCAGCGTGAGGCGCGGCTCCGGCGCATTCGGCGCGCGGATCGGCGCGACGAGGACGCGTGCGCCAGGGTCGATCGCTTCGGCGAGGCGGTCGGCGCGGGGGAACCATGAGGCGGTATGGCCGTCTTGGCCCATTCCGAGGACGACGAGATCGGCGGGCAGGGGGAGGGCGGCGATGCGCGCATTTGCGGCGGTCAATTCACTGTCGGGGTCCAGCCGCGAATCCGCGAGCGGGGCGAACTCGGCGCTCGCGGCGCGGTCGCGCAACAGGGCTTCGCGAACCAGTCTGGCGTTGGATCGCGGGTTGTCGTCGGGGACCCGGCGTTCGTCGGCGAGCGTGACGACGACGCGCGACCAGTCGATCGGTTGCGTCGAGAGCGCGTGGAAATAGCGGAGCGGCGTCGTACCGCCGGAGACGACGAGCAGTGCGACGCCGTGCTCCTCGATCGCTCTCGTCAACCGCTCGGCCGTCCATTCGGCGAACGCCGAGGCGAGAGCGATCGGGTCGGGAAAGTCTCGGCGGGTGAGTTCAGTCGTATTCATTCGTATTCCTCGTTCCAAGTGCGGCCGTCGCGTTCGATCAGGGCGATCGAGGCGGCAGGCCCCCAAGTGCCGGCGGCGTAGGGCCGCGGCAAATCGTGCGAATGCGACCAGGCTTCGCGGATCGGGTCGATGAAGCGCCAGGCCGCCTCCACTTCGTCTCGGCGCATGAACAGCGAGGCGTTGCCGCGCAGCGCATCCATCAGCAGCCGCTCGTAAGCGTCGGCCGCGGGCGCGGAAAACGCCTCGGCGAAACTCATGTCGAGCGGCACGTGTTGCAGGCGCATTCCGCCGGGGCCCGGCTCCTTGATCATCAGCCAGAGCTTGATCCCCTCGTCGGGCTGGACGCGAATGACCAGTCGGTTGGCGGGAATGCCGTCGGCCTCGGTTTCGAAGATGTCGTGCGGCACGCGGCGAAAGCCGACGACGATTTCGGAAAAGCGCTGCGGCAAACGCTTGCCGGTGCGTAAGTAGAAGGGGACGCCGGCCCACCGCCAGTTGGCGATTGCGATTTTAAGCGCGACGAAGGTTTCAGTTTCGCTCGCCGGCTTGCCGATGTCCTGAAGATAGGACGCTGCCTGGGCGCCCTCGGCGAAACCCGCGCGATATTGTCCTCGCACCGTCAACTGGGACGCGTTCGAGTCGTCGATCGGCGTCAGCGATTTCAGCACCTTCAGCTTTTCATCGCGGAGCGCGTCCGCCTGCAGCGAGGATGGAGGCTCCATCGCGACGAGGCAGAGAAGTTGCAACATATGATTCTGCACCATGTCGCGGATTGCGCCGGATTCGTCATAATACGCGCCGCGTCCCTCGACGCCGAGCGTCTCCGCCACGGTGATCTGGACATGATCGACGTGGGCGTTGTTCCACAGCGGCTCGAGCAGCGCGTTGGCGAAGCGCAGCGCCATAAGGTTCTGCACCGACTCTTTGCCGAGATAATGGTCGATGCGAAAAATATTCTTTTCCTGAAAAACGGCGCCGATCGCGTCGTTGATCGCGGCGGCGCTCTCTGCATCGTGGCCGATCGGCTTCTCCACGATGATGCGCGACCGCGGCGTCGCCAGTCCGGTTTCGCCGAGGCGCTTGGCGATCGGCCCGAAGAGATCGGGCCTGGTCGCGAGATAGAATGCGCGGGTGCGCTCGTCAGGACCGAGCAGCGCCCTCAGCTCATCCCACCCGGCTTCGCCGACGGCGTCGACGGCGACATATTCGAAGCGCTTGAGAAAGCGATCGACGCAGTCGGCCGGGGCGACGTCCGCAGGCCCGAACTTGGCTACCGCGTCCTTGATGGAATCTCGAAACGCTTCGCTATCGAGGTGGCGACGGGAAACGCCGATGATGCGCGTGGGGTCGGTGAATTGCTCGCTCACTTCGCGGTGCATGAGCGCGGGGTACAGTTTCCGGTAGGCGAGATCGCCGGTGCCGCCGAAGACGACGAGATCGAAGGGCTCGACTTTGATGAATCTGGCCACCATGGATATCTCTCTCGCTTTGGGTTCAATGGCGCTTGAACGCTGAGGGCGCTCGACGCCTCTTTCTCGAACGCCGCGGCGCCGCGGATCCGTCGAGGCGGATCGGCGTCAGCTCGGGCCGATCGGCGCGTCCTTAAACAACACTTCTCTGTCGCGCGCAAAATTTTTGATCAGCGGCAGCGCCGCGCCGCCGATTGCACGCGCGTCGGCGCCGATCGCCCCGGCGATGATCGTCACGTCGGACAAGCCGCGCCGATCGAGCGCCTCGACGAGGGCCGCCACGCGCTGGCAGATCTTCCGGCGGATCGCGGTGGGCATTGCGCCGTCGATGACGATCGCTTCGACGTCGAGCACCGAGATCGCTGAAATCGCCGCATAGGCGAGGGCGAACGAAGCCTCCTCGATCCATTCGTCGAGGAGCGGCCCGAAGTCGTCCCAGGCGTCGGGCGTTCGCCAGATCGACGACGGATCGGCTCCCGCCGCTTCGATGCGCCGCTCGAGCTGACAGATCGAGGCGCGGGCGATCAATTGCGAGGTCGGCTGGCGGCTGGGGTCGCGCGGGGCGATCGGCATCGATCCGACCGCCGCGGCATTGCCGGTGGCGCCGGGGTAAAGCGCCCCGTTTAGGACAAGGCCGCCGCCGACGAATGCGCCGAGGAAGAAATAAAGGAAATCGCGGTGGCGCCAGGCCTCGCCGAAAAAGAACTCCGCCGCGCAGGCCGAGGTGGCGTCGTTGCACAAGGTCACGCGATGCGAAAAGGCGCGCGCCAGTTCCTCTTCGATCGAGAAGGATCGCCAAGCGTCCATCTCTTGCGCCGGCGCGCCGATCTCAGCCGACCAATTCCACAATTGAAACGGAGAAGCGACGCCGAGGCCAGCGATGCGGCGACGATGCGCCGGCGTCAGGGTTTGCGTCATCGGCTCCAGCGCGTCGCTCAGAAAGTCCATGACCAAATTCGGCGTTGGATAGGCGTAGGTTCGATGCGTTCGACGTTGGATCCGGCCGCAAAAATCGATTAGAACGAGGTCGCAACTGCGGCGACCGATCTTCAGGCCGAGCGAAAACGCGCCCTCGGGATCGAGCGACACCGGAACCGTCGGTTGCCCGACGCGTCCTCGCAACGGCGCCTCACGGCGCAAGAGGCCGTCGACTTGCAGACGGTTCATGATCGCCGACGTCGATTGCACCGAAAGTCCGGTCATACGCGCGACTTCGATCTTGGAGAGTTGTCCGAAGCGCCGGACGAGGGAGAGGATCAGTCGCTCGTTATAGAGACGCACGCCCGTCTGATCGGCGCCGCTGCCGATCGGCGACGGCGGCGGGCTGGGCGCAGCGCTCTCTTCGACCGCTTCCGACATGAACTCTCCTCGGGCGCTTGCCCGGGCGGCGTATCTTTCACGCAGGCGGCGGGGCCGCATCTCTCGCTTTTCGCACCATGCAAGGGTGGAGGCGAGGTGTCAATAATAAATCAGGTGGATTGATTTATCCGTTGACTCTCGCGTCGATTTTTGCCCCTATAATGACGCGGCGGCGCGGATGCGGCTTGGTCAAAGTCGATTTCGACGTTTCGTTCATGCGCGAAGCGCAGATTCCGTCGCCAATGTCGTTGTTTCGGGAGGAAACCATGTCCAGGAAACTTGGAATATTGTCGACCGCGGCGATCGCGGCTCTGTCGATCGGGATGATGAGCGCGCCATCGTCCGCCGCCGAAACCATCATCGGCCTGGTCACCAAGACCAACACCAATCCGTTCTTCGTCAAGATGAAGGAAGGCGCCCAGGCGAAAGCCAAGGAACTCGGCGTCACCCTGCAAGCCTACGCCGGCAAGTTCGACGGCGACAACGACGGCGAGGTCGCGGCGATCGAGGCGTTGATGAACGCCGGCGCCAAGGGAATTCTGCTGGTGCCGAGCGATTCGACCGCCATCGTGCCGACCGTGGAGAAGGCCCGCAAGGCCGGCATCCTGGTCATCACGCTCGACACGCCGCTCGATCCGGTCACCGCCGCGGACGCCAATTTCGCCACCGACAATTTCAAGGCCGGCGAACTGGACGGGGAATGGGCCAAGGCCACGCTCGGCGACAAGGCCTCGGCGGCCAAGATCGCCACGCTCGACCTTGCCGCCAACGAACCGACGGTCGACTATCTGCGCCACAATGGCTTCCTCACTGGGTTCGGCATCAAGGTGCCCAACCCGAAGCACTACGCGATGAGCGACAGTCCGCAGATCGTCGGCTCCGACGTGACGCAAGGATCGGACGAAGGCGGCCGCAAGGCGATGGAGAATATCCTGCAGAAGACCTCCGACTTCAACGTCGTCTACGCGATCAACGAGCCGGCCGCGGACGGCGGCTACGCCGCGCTGAAGGCGGCGGGTAAGAATAAGGGCATGCTGATCGTCGCCGTCGACGGCGGCTGCCCGGGCATCAAGAGCGTCAAGGAAGGCATCATCGGCGCCACCGCCCAGCAATATCCGTTGCTGATGGCCGCCGACGGCGTCCAAGCGGTTGTCGATTACGTCAAGACCGGCAAGAAGCCCGTCAGCATGGACACCGGCGAAAAGCTCGTGACCGACCATCCCGTGCCGGGCGTTCCCTCCATCGACACCACCGAGGGCGCGAAGCTCTGCTGGGGTTGATTTCCCAATCATTTGATCGCTTAATACGATGACAATTCGGCGCTCGCAGGCTTCGCCTTCGAGCGTCGATCTCGTGCAGGCGCAAGTCCGCGGGGAAACAAAGGGGGGAGCGAGCGATGAGCGAAGCTTCGCAAGGCGAGCGGCCCACACCGCAGGAGTTCGAGCGCGTGCTCGCCGCGGCCGCAACAGCGCAGGTCGCCTTCGAGGAAGAGCACCTCCCGTTGGCCAAACGCCTGCAGCGCTTCTTGCACCTCTATCCCACCACGGTTCCGTTCGTCGTGCTGCTGCTTGGCCTCTTGCTCGGGGTCAGCGTCAACTACTCGCATTTCGTCACCGCGAGCAATTTGTCGACCGTGCTTACCCAGGTGACGATCATCGCCATCCTCGGCATTGCGCAGACGTTGGTGATCCTGACCGCCGGCATCGATCTCTCCGTCGGCGTGATCATGGTGATTTCATCGGTCGTGATGGGCCGTCTGGCGGTCATCGACGGCGTGCCGATCATCATCGCGTTTCCCGCGGGATTGCTGTGCGGCCTCGCCTTCGGCTTTCTCAACGGCGCGCTCGTCACGCGCATGAAAATGCCGCCGTTCATCGTCACCTTGGGCACGCTCAGCATCATCGGGGCGCTGAACACATTTTATTCGCAGAGCGAGACCATTCGTGAGCAGGACCTCGACACCAGCGCGCCGTTCCTGCAACTGATGGGCGTTCCCTTCCAGATCGGCGGCGCGCGCATCATCCTGGCCAGCTTCCTGTTGATCGTCCTGGCGGTCATCGTCTGGTACGTGCTCAACCGCACCGCCTATGGCCGTCATGTCTATGCGACCGGCGACGATCCCGAGGCGGCGCGTCTCGCCGGCATCAACACCGACCGCATCCTGCTCAGCGTGTACGTTTTCGCCGGGCTCATCTCGGCGATCGCCGGCTGGGCGCTGATCGGCCGCATCGGCGCGATCAGCCCCACGGCAGGCGAGAACGGCAACCTCGACAGCATCACCGCCGTGGTGATCGGCGGCACCAGTCTGTTCGGCGGCCGGGGCTCGATCATCGGCACGCTGATCGGCGCGCTGATCGTCGGCGTCTTTCGCTCGGCGGTGTCGCTCGCCGGGCTCGACGTGCTCTGGCAGGAGTTCGCCATCGGCGTGCTGATCATCGTCGCCGTGGCCCTCGATCAGTGGATACGGAGGGTCTCCCAGTGACCGTCGAACCCATCCTGCAGGCCCGAGCCCTCGTCAAACGTTATGGCCGCGTCACCGCGCTCGACCACTGCGATTTCGATCTCTACCCCGGCGAGATTCTCGCCGTGATCGGCGACAACGGCGCAGGCAAGTCGACGATGATCAAGGCGCTTTGCGGCGCCGTGATCCCCGATTCAGGCGAGGTCAGGCTGGCCGGCGAAGTCGTTCACTTCCGCTCGCCGATCGACGCGCGCCAGGCCGGCATCGAAACCGTCTACCAGAATCTCGCGTTGTCGCCGGCCTTGTCGATCGCCGACAATATGTTTTTGGGGCGCGAGATTCGCACGCCAGGTCTCTGGGGCGACTGGTTCCGCGCCCTCGACCGCCGGGCGATGCAAAAGGTCGCTCGCGAAAAGCTGAACGAACTCGGGTTGATGACGATTCAAAACATCAACCAGCCGGTGGAGACGCTGTCGGGCGGGCAGCGGCAAGGCGTCGCGGTCGCGCGCGCGGCGGCTTTCGCGCGTCGCGTCATCATCATGGACGAGCCGACGGCCGCGCTCGGCGTGAAAGAGTCGCGCCGGGTCTTGGAGCTCATCGTCGACGTGAAGATGCGCGGCCTGCCGATCATCCTCATTTCGCACAATATGCCGCATGTCTTCGAGGTCGCCGATCGCATCCATATCCATCGGCTCGGCCGCCGCCTGACGGTGATCGACCCGAGGAAGCAGACGATGTCCGACGCCGTGGCGATGATGACCGGCGCCTTGGCGCCGCCGACCGAGCAGGCCGCTTGATGAAATTCGAGCGCGGTGCGCATTTCGCCGCAATGACGGCTAAATGATTCGACTTGGGCGTGGCATGCATTAAATGGTCGCGATGACGCGACGCCGCGTTGCGGCGCGATTGCCTTTCCAGCCTCAAGGGATCTGCCCATGAAATACCGTCCGCTCGGCCGTACCGGCCAGTACGTTTCGGAAATCTGCCTGGGCGCGATGACCTTCGGCGGCGGCGCGGGAATGTGGCGCGCCATCGCAATGGTGGAGCAGAAGGGCGCGACCGCGCTGGTCGAGCGCGCGCTGCAAGCCGGCGTCAACTTCATCGACACCGCCGATGTCTATTCCGAGGGACAATCCGAGGTCATGCTCGGCCAGGCCCTGCGCGACCTCAGCGTCAAGCGCGAGGACGTCATCATCGCCACCAAGGTGCGCGGCCGGAGCGGGCCCGGGCCCAACGCGGTCGGCCTCTCGCGCGGCCATATCATGGATCAGATCGCCGGCAGCCTGAAGCGGCTCGGCCTCGACCATATCGATCTCTATCAAATCCACGGCTTCGACCCGGTCACGCCGATCGAGGAGACCTTGCGCGCGCTCGACGACTGCGTGTCGCGCGGCCTTGTGCGCACCATCGGTTGCTCCAATCTGGCGGCGTGGCAGATCATGAAGGCGCTGGGGATTTCGGAACGACGCGGCTTTGCCCGCTTCGAGACCGTACAGGCCTATTACACCATCGCCGGCCGCGATCTCGAGCGCGAGATTGTGCCGCTCGTCGAGGACCAGGGCCTCGGCGTGATGGTGTGGAGCCCGCTGGCCGGAGGCCTCCTGTCGGGTAAGTTCACGCGCGACGGCGCTGGCCCGCAGGGCGCGCGGCGCGCCGCTTTCGATTTTCCCCCGGTCGATCGCGAACGCGCCTTCGACATCATCGACGCAATGCAGCCGATCGCCAAAGCGCACGAGGTCTCGGTCGCTCGCATCGCGCTCGCCTGGCTGCTGCAACGCAAGGGCGTCATGAGCGTGATCGTCGGCGCCAAGACCATCGAGCAGCTCGACGACAATCTCGCCGCCGCCAATCTCACGCTGAGCGCCGAGGAGATTGCGGCGCTCGACAAGGTCAGCGCGCTGGCGCCCGAATATCCGGGGTGGATGATCGCGCGCCAAGGCGAGCAGCGCGCGCCCGCGCCGAAAGAGTGATACGGTCTTCGGACGAAGGGTTCGGGGGTTTGGGGACCTCTCATCCGTCACGCCTTCGGCGCGACACCTTCTCCCGCTCGCGGGAGAAGGGTTGGGGTGAGGGCAGGTCGCGCGCCGACCGTCCGGCTGAAGCATGAGACGAAAAACGAAGGGGGAGGGGATGACGAGAAAAGTGTCCTGGGGGGTGCTCGGCGCCGCCAAGATCGGCATCGAGAAGGTCATTCCCGCCATGCAGGGGGGCGAGGTTTCGCGCATCGATGCGATCGCCTCGCGCGATATCGCCAAGGCGCGGCGCGCCGCCGACGATCTCGGTATCGCCAAGGCCTACGGCTCCTACGAGGAAATGCTGGCCGATCCCGCGATCGAGGCGGTCTACAACCCTTTGCCCAACGAGTTGCACGTCCCGTGGACGATCCGCGCGCTGGAAGCCGGCAAGCACGTCCTGTGCGAGAAGCCGATCGCGCTCGATGCCGCCGAAGCGGGCGCGCTCATCGAAGCGCGCCGGCGCTCCGGCAAGCTCGTCGCCGAGGCGTTCATGGTTCGCTATCACCCGCAATGGCGGCGCGCGCGCGAGATCGCGCGCTCTGGCGCGATCGGCGACGTGCGCGCGGTCCAGACGTTCTTCTCCTATCGGCTGACCGACGCGGAGAATATCCGCAACCGCCCGCCGGGCGGCGGCGGCCTCTATGACATCGGCTGTTATGCGATCGTCACGGCGCGCTACATTTTCGCCGCCGAGCCGACGCGCCTCGTCGCCGCGCTCGACATCGATCCCGCCTTCGGCACCGACCGGCTGGCGAGCGCGCTGATCGAATTCCCTGGCGGCCGCCACCTGACGTTCACCTGCGCGACGCAGCTCTCCGCCCATCAGCGCGTCACCATCGTCGGCGAGACCGGCCGCGTCGAGGTCGCCATTCCCTTCAACGCGCCGATCGACCGGCCGACGCGCCTCGTCATCGACAGCGGCGCCGATCTCGTCGGCGGCGGCGCGCGCGTCGAGGAATTCCCGGTCTGCGATCAATATACGTTGCAGGGCGACGTCTTCTCGCGCGCGATTCTCGGCGAAGCGCCGCTGGAATTTCCAATCGAGGACGCGATCGCCAACATGCGCGTCATCGACGCCGCCTTCCGCTCCGGCCGCGGCGGCGGATGGGAGAAGGTGTGACTAAGCCGCTGCCGCCGACCCCAAGCGTGGATTGCTTCGCTTTGCTCGCAATGACGGCTGGCCGGTCGCAGCGACGCCCATTCACGGCTTGAGCCGGTAGCCGGTCCGGAAAATCCACCACAGGACCATCAGGCAGATCGCAATGAAGAGCATCGTGAAGCCGAGGCTGCCGGCGACGCTGACGTCGCCGCGGCCATAAAAGCTCCAGCGGAAGCCGCTGACGAGATAGACGACCGGATTGAACAGGCTCACGGTGCGCCAGACCGGCGGCAGCATGTCGATGGAATAGAAGGCGCCGCCGAGGAACGTCAGAGGCGTCACGACGAGAGCGGGGAAGATCGCGAGCTGCTCGAAGGTCCTCGCCCAGATGCCGATGATGAAGCCGAACAGGCTGAAGGCGACCGAAGTGAGCAGCAGGAACCCCGCCATCCAGAAGGGGTGCAGGACATGCACCGGCACGAAGAGCGTGGCGGTCGCCAGAATGATGAGGCCGATCGCCACCGATTTGCTCGCCGCCGCGCCGACATAGGCGATGACGACCTCGACGTAAGACAGCGGGGCCGACAGGATCTCGAAGATCGTGCCCGTGAACTTCGGGAAGTAGACGCCGATCGACGCGTTCGAGATGCTTTGGGTCAGAAGGGAAAGCATGATCAATCCCGGCACGATGAACGCGCCGTAGCTGACGTCGTCGACATGCTGCATGCGCGACCCGATCGCGCTGCCGAACACCACGAAATAGAGCGCCGTCGTGATCACCGGCATCGCCACGCTCTGCAGAATCGTGCGCCGCGTGCGCGCCATCTCCGAGCGATAGATCGCCAGGACGCCGTCCAGATTGACCGACCTCGATTTGCTCATGCGCCGCGCCCCACCAGGTCGATGAAGATATCCTCGAGGGTGCTCGCCGACGTCTCGAGATCCCTGTAATCCACGCCGAGCTCGCCGAGGCGGCGCAGCAGGAGAGGGATGCTGGCGCCTTCCGCATCCGCGTTGAAGGTATAGATGAGGCGGCGCCCGCTCTCGCCGAGTTCGAGCGGCCAGTCCGCCAACTCGGGCGGCAGGCTGTCCATCGGCTTTCGCAGCGTCAGCGTCAGATGTCGCTTGCCGAGTTTGCGCATCAGCGCGGTCTTTTCCTGGACGAGCACGAGGCGGCCGCCGTTGATGACCCCGATGCGATCGGCCATTTCCTCGGCTTCCTCGATGTAATGCGTCGTCAGGATGACCGTGACGCCCTTGTCGCGCAGGCCGCGAACCAGGGCCCACATGTCGCGGCGCAGGTTCACGTCGACGCCTGCGGTCGGTTCGTCCAGGAACAGCACGTCGGGTTCATGGCTGAGCGCCTTGGCGATCATGACGCGCCTTTTCATTCCGCCGGAAAGCTCGACGATCCGATTGTTGCGCTTCTCCCAGAGCGACAGGTCGCGGAGCAGCAGTTCGATGTAGCGATCGTCGGCGTGGCGGCCGAACAGGCGCCGGCTGTAGCGGACCGTGTTCCAAACCGTCGAGAAGATGTCGAGCGCGATTTCCTGCGGCACGAGACCCAATATCGAGCGGGCGGCGCGATACTCGCGCACGATGTCGTGACCGTCGACCAGAACCTGTCCCGACGTCATGGAAACGATGCCGCAAATGACGCCGATAAGCGTCGTCTTGCCGGCGCCGTTGGGCCCGAGCAGCGCGAAGATCTCGCCTTTCGCGATCTCCAAATTCACGGCGTCGAGCGCGGTAAGGCCGAACTCGTACGTTTTGGTGACGGCGGCGACGGAAATCATCGGCGGCATGAATCCTCCTCATCGCGGCGCACGCGGCGGCGAACCTATAGAAATCGCCCGTCGATGCAAACGGGCGAGATCGATCGCGGTCGGGATGCTTCTCCCTGCGCGAAGGCGCCGCTCGGCGCAAATCCAGATTTCGCTTGCGACGAGGGCGGGAACGCGGTTCGCTGGGGCGCTCATCCCTGGGGCCGCATGTCTCTCCCGCGTCAGCTTCTCGACCGTCCGGCAGCGTGCCTCGCGTTGGCGATGCTGATCCTGCATCTCTGGCTCAACGGCTCGTATGGCTACTTCCGCGACGAGCTCTACTTCATCGTCTGCGGACGGCATCTGGCTTGGGGATATGTCGACCAGCCCCCGCTCGTGCCGCTGATCGCCTGGGCGTCTGACGCCGCCTTCCACTCGCTGCGCGGTCTTCGACTGCTGCCGGCGCTCGCGTCGGCCGCCACGGTTGCGCTGACCGTCTCGGCGGCGCGAAATCTGGGCGGCGGACGTTATGCCGGCTGGCTCGCCGGCCTGGCGGTCCTTGCGGGCGGCGTTTTGCAGATTGACGGCCTGCTCCTGACCACCAGCGCCTTTGAGCCACTGACCTGGCTTACCTGCGCCCTCGCCATCATTCGCGCCGAGCGGGAGGAGGAGCCGCGCTGGTGGTGGGTCGTGGGCGTCGTCGCCGGCGTCGCCTTTCTCGCCAAGTACATGGTCGTGGTTTACCTCGCCTGTCTCGCGCTGGGATTGCTGGCGACCCCGCAACGCCGCCTGCTGAAGAATTGGCAGCCATGGGCGGCGGTCGTTCTCGCTCTGGCGATGGCGACGCCCAACCTGGTCTGGCAGGCGGCGAATGGTTGGCCGTTCCTGGCGCAAAGCGCGGAATTGGCGGCGCACAAGAACATCCCGCTTTCCCCTGTCGCGTTCCTGCTACAGGAGGTGCTGATCCTCGGGCCGCCGTCCGCGCCGGTCTGGCTCGCCGGACTGGCGGCGTTCGCGTTCTGGCGACGGTTCGCCGATCTGCGGTGGGTGGCGATCGGCTGGGCGCTGTTGATCGCCGCGACAATCGTGGCGCACGGCAAACCCTATTATCCGGCCGGCGCCTATCCGCTGTTGATGGCCGGAGGCGCGGTTGCGCTCGAATCTTGGCTCTCTCGGATCCTGCGGGCGACATTCGCCGTGGCGTTGGCGGTCGGCGCGGCGTTCACCGCGCCCCTGGTCATGCCAGTGCTGCCGGTCGAAAGCTTCATCGTCTATCAGCGCTGGCTCGGCTTGCAGCCGAGCACCGGCGAGCGCATCAAGCTCGGCGTGCTGCCGCAATATTTCGCCGATATGTTCGGCTGGCGGGAAATGGCCGAAGTCGTCGGCAAGGCCTATGCGGCGCTGCCGCCCGGGGATCAGCGAAGAGCCGTGTTCTTCGGCCGCAACTATGGCGAGGCGGCGGCAATCGACGTGTTCGGCGGGCAGTGGAACCTGCCGCCCGCGATCAGCGCGCATCAAACCTATTTTCTATGGGGGCCGCGTGGGCACGACGGGAGCGTGATGTTGATTCTGGGCGGCGACCGCGACGACCTGTTGAAGAGATTTCGATCGGTCGAGCCGGTCGGTTGGCTCGACAATCCCCTGGGAATGCCGGACGAGTCCCACCAGACCCTCTGGCTTTGCCGCGACAGCTTCCAGAACCTGCAACAAGTCTGGCCGCGTCTGCGCCACTTCGGCTGATTCGTCACGATCGCTTCGCCTTCGTAATAGTATGGGGCCTCCCTACGGCCGATCGACAGCGCCTTCCCTCTGCCCGCATCGCATGGCAAGACGCGGGTTCGACAGTTTTGGACGCCAGCCATGCCCCACGCCAAGCCACGCGGAGAACCGACGCCGCCCGTGGCCGCCAAGCGGCCGCAAGAGAGACGCGCCCACGGGGTGTCCTGGCGAGACGACTATGCCTGGATTCGGGCGGAGAACTGGCGCGAGGTGCTGCGCGATCCCGCGGCCTTGCCGCCCGACATACGCGCGCTGCTGGAGGCGGAGAACGCCTACGCCGAAGACGTTCTCGGACCGATCCGCACGTTGCAGAGGCAACTCGCGCGCGAAATGCGAGCGCGGCTCAAGGAGGACGACAGCGAGGTTCCGCAATCGGACGGCCGTTACGCCTACTATTCCCGCTTCCGTCACGGCGGCCAGCACCGGATATTCTGCCGCAGGCCGCGCGCGGGCGGCAAGGAGACGATCTTGCTCGACGGCGACGAGCGCGCCGCCACGAAGGCGTTCTTCCACCTGATCGCGGCCCGCCATTCGCCCGATCATGGCAAGCTCGCCTGGAGCGCCGACGAAAAGGGCTCGGAAATGTATACGATCGCCGTGCGCGACATCGCGACCGGCGCCGATTTACCCGACCGCGTCGACAACGCCGCCGGCGAAGCGGTGTGGACGCGCAATTCGAGCGCGTTTCTCTATGTCGCGCAGGACGAAAACCACCGGCCCTGGCGCGTCATGCTGCATCGCCTCGGCGCTTCCCAGAGCGAGGACGTCGAGGTTTTCGAGGAGGCGGATCCGGCCTGGTTCATCGCCATCGCGCCGACGCGGCTCGGCCGCGCTGCGATGATTTCCGTCCATGGCCACGACGCGTCCGAGGCGCGCGTCGTCGACCTCGACAACCCGACCGCGCCGCCATTGCTGATCGTGCCGCGCCGGCCGGGGCTGCGCTACGAAGCGATGGATCACGGCGACGTCTTCTACATCAAGACCAACAGCGGCGACGCGCGCGACTTTCAGATCGTGACCGCGCCGCGCGCCGCGCCGGGCGAGGCCAATTGGCGTCCGTTCATCGCCCACAAGGACGGTCGCCTCATCGAGAGCGCCGCGCTGTTCAAGGATTATCTCGTCCTGCTGGCGCGCGAGGACAACGTTCCGCGCCTGCTGATCCACGAGTTTGCGAGCGGCGAGGCGCACGAGATCGTCTTCGAGGCGCAGACCTATTTCCTCAAGCTCGAGCCGGTCTTCGAATTCGATACGCCGGTGTTCCGCTTCAGCTTCTCCTCGATGGCCTGCAGCCAGGAAATCTACGATTACGACGTCGGCGCGCGCCAGCGCATCCTGCGCAAGAAGCAGATGACGCCGAAGGACTTCGACGCCTCCGCCTATGTCACGCGCCGCGTCTTCGCGCGCGCCGACGACGGCGAGTCCATCCCGATCTCGCTGCTCTATCGGCGCGGCGCGCCGATCGACGGGACGGCGCCGATGCTGATCTACGGCTATGGCGCCTATGGCCACGTGGTGGACGCGGGTTTCTCCACCAATCGGTTTTCCCTGGTCGATCGCGGCTTCGTCCATGCGATCGCGCATGTGCGCGGCGGCACCGACAAGGGCTGGCGCTGGTACGAGGACGGCAAGCTCGCCAAGAAGCCGAACACGTTCAGCGATTTCCTCGCCGCCACGCGCCATCTCGTCGCGGAGGGCTTCGCCGCCAAGGGCCGCGTTGTCACCCACGGCGGCAGCGCCGGCGGCATGTTGATGGGCGCGATCGCCAACATGGCGCCGGAACTCTACGCCGGGATCATCGCGGACGTGCCCTTCGTCGACGTGCTCAACACCATGCTCGACGAGACCTTGCCGTTGACGCCGCCGGAATGGCTGGAATGGGGCGATCCGATCCGCAGCGTCGAGGCGTTCGCGACGATCCGTTCCTATAGCCCCTACGACAATGTCCATGCGCAGCGCTATCCCGCGATCCTTTCGCTCGCGGGACTGACCGATCCGCGCGTGACCTATTGGGAGCCCGCCAAATGGGTCGCCAAACTGCGCTCCACGATGACGGGCGGCGGTCCCATCCTGCTGCGCACGGCGATGGAGGCCGGGCACGCGGGCGCGCCAGGACGCTTCGATCGGCTCGACGACATCGCGCGCGCCTACGCGTTCGCGATCGCCTGCGCGAGCGGACAGATCGGCGGGGGCGAGACGCTGGCCGGGGAGGCGGCGGAGTGACGCCGACCGCGGCTTACTCGTCCTCGTCGGCCTCCGGACCTGCGGGTTCGCCGCCGGGGATGACGTAGGCGCCCTTCAGCCAGCGATGCAGGTCGACATCGGCGCAGCGTTTCGAGCAGAACGGGTCGTAACGCGGATCGCGGGGCCGTCCGCAATTGACGCAGACGGCCTTGGACTTCACCGCCTGACGGTGGTCGGCGGGTTTTGCGGTTTCGGCCATCGGCTCATTCTCCCGACGTCCAGGCGCGATGCGCCACATAGCCTTCGCCTGCCAGGAGCGCCGCCGCTTCCGCGAGCGGCAGGCCGACGACGCTGCTGTAGGAGCCGACGAGGCGCAGCACGAAAGCGCCGGCGAGCCCCTGGATCGCATAACCCCCGGCTTTGCCCCGCCACTCGCCGCTGGCGAGATAGTCCGCGATTTCGCCGCGCGACAGGCGCTTGAAGCGCACGCGAGTCTCGACCAGACGCTCGCGCGAGGCCCCGCTCGGGGTCGTCAGGGTCAGCCCAGTATAAACGCGATGCGCGCGCCCCGAAAGCAGGTTCAGGCAATCCTCGGCCTCGTCGAGGATCTCACATTTGGGCAGGATGCGCCGGCCGACGCAAACCACAGTATCGGCGGCGAGGACCAGCGTCGGGGCGAGATCGTGCCGCTTCCGCGCAATCGCGGTGGCGATGGCCGATTTTTCCGCGCTGAGACGCTGCGCGAGCGCGCGCGGCAATTCGTTGCGTTTGGGCGTCTCCTCGATATCGGCGGGAATGACCGCGTCCGGCTCGATGCCGATCTGCGCCAGCAGCGCCAGACGGCGCGGCGAGCCCGAGGCGAGGACGAGGCGAGGGCGCATCAGAGGCTCGCTCACGCTGGGCGTCTCACAACGAAGCGACCATGGACGGCGCGCCTATTTGAATCGGTAGGTGATGCGGCCCTTGGTCAGGTCGTAGGGCGTCATCTCGACCAGAACCTTGTCGCCGGCCAAAACACGGATGCGATTCTTGCGCATCTTGCCGGCGGTATGCGCGATGATTTCGTGCTCGTTTTCGAGTTTGACGCGAAACGTCGCGTTGGGCAGCAATTCCACGACGAAGCCCGGAAACTCAAGCAATTCTTCCTTCGACATTGGGGCCTTTCTTGCTTCCGCCGCGCAACACTTGACGGCGAGGACCGGAAATGAGGCGCTCGACGGACCGGGACAAGCGCAAAAACACGCGGACCCTATATGAATTCATGGAAAGGGGAAACGGCAATTGTGTCCGAACCGCGCCGTCTCTCTATCGGTTTCAACCATTCTCGCGTTGAAGCGTCCAGAAGCGCCGCACGCTGAATGGAATCGTCGCGAGATAAGCCAACGATAGCGCGACCAGCGACTGGAGCGGAAAATTGATGATCAGCAGCAGCGCCGCCGCCAAGCCGATCAAGACGACCGCGACATACTCGTGCGGCACCCGGCCGATCGATTTTCCCGAGAAATGCGGCACGCGGCTGGCCATCAGCAGCGCGACGCCGATGACATAGATGATTTCGACCGCCACGAAGCGCGGTTCGCCGGACCCCGGGGCCAGCAGGATACGCAAATAGACCGGCAGCAACCCGACGATCGCGCCCGCCGGCGCAGGCATGCCGACGAAGAAGTTCTTGCGCCAGGCGGGAAGCTCCGGAGCGTCGAGCATCACGTTGAAGCGCGCGAGGCGCAGCGCGCAGGCGATGGAAAAGACCAGCGCCGCCAACCACCCCAGGCTCTTCATTTGGTCGAGGCCGGAGAAATAGAGCACGATGCTCGGCGCGACGCCGAAATCGACGAAGTCGGCGAGCGAGTCGAGCTCCGCGCCGAAGCGTGAGGTGCCCTTGAGCGCCCGCGCGATCCGGCCGTCGAGGCCGTCGAGAACCGCGGCCGCGGCGATCAGGCTGACCGCCCACTCGATCGAGCCTTCGAAGGCGAAGCGGATCGCCGTCAGTCCGAGGCAAAGCGCCAGCAGGGTGATGAGATTGGGAATGAGCAGGCGCAAGGGCACGGCCCTGAAGCGGCGCGCGCGTTCGTCGGCGGCAAGCCTGCGGGGGGAAGAGAATTGCGGCCGGGTCTCGTTCATCGCGAATTGGCCTTCCCGACATCAGCTCAGGCGAAATTGCCTCGGTCCCTCGTTCCGTCCTATCTCGGCGATCACGGTTTCGCCGGCGATTGCGCGCGAACGCAGGCCGACGAGGATCCGGGCGCCGTCGGGCATGTAGACGTCGACGCGCGAGCCGAAGCGTATGAGGCCGAAGCGATCGCCGGCGCCCAGCTGCGCCCCCTCCTCAGTGAAGCAGACGATCCGGCGCGCGATCATGCCGGCGATCTGCACGACCCCAAAGAGGCCGGCGACGCTGTCGATCAGGACGCTGTTGCGCTCATTGGCCTCGCTCGCCTTGTCGAGGTCGGCGCTGAGGAATGCGCCGGGATGATAGGCGATGCGCGCCACCCGTCCGCCGACCGGCGCGCGATTGACGTGGCAATCGAACACCGACATGAAAATGGAAACGCGCGGCAACGGGCGGGCGCCCAGGCCGAGTTCGGGCGGCGGCGTCGCGATGTCGCAGGAACTGACGACGCCGTCGGCCGGGGAGACGATGAGGTCGCCGCGCAGCGGCGTGACGCGCATCGGATCGCGGAAGAAATAGAGGCACCACAGCGTCGCGATGAACCCGATCCAGCCGAGCGGCGCCCACAGCCAGCCGAGGATCAAGGTCGCGACGATGAAAGCCGCGATGAAGATATAGCCTTCGGGATGGATGGGCGTGAGCTGGCGACGAACGGAATCCAGAACCGACATAGGAGGGGCGCCTCGAGGGAGGCAGTCTTTTGGCGCCAAACGCGGCAAAAGTCACGGCGCCGCTTCAGCTTCCTTCTCGGCCGAGTTGGCGCGGCGCAGCGCCTCTTGCGCCGCGTCCACCTCGCGTTGCCGGTTCCACAGGCCCGCATAGAGCCCGCCGCGCGCCAGCAGGGCGTCGTGCGTTCCGCGCTCGGCGATGACGCCCTTGTCGAGCACCAGGATTTCGTCGGCGTGAACGACCGTGGAAAGCCGATGGGCGATGATCAGGGTCGTGCGCCCCCGCGAAACGCGCTCCAGAGCGGCCTGGATTTCACGCTCGGTAAACGTGTCGAGGGCCGAGGTCGCCTCGTCGAGCACCAGGATCGGCGGCCCCTTCAGCATCGTCCGCGCGATCGCGACGCGCTGCTTCTCGCCGCCCGACAATTTCAGGCCACGTTCGCCGACATGCGCCCCGTACCCTTGCGGCAGCGAGCGGATGAAGGCGTCGATCTGCGCGTCTTCGGCGGCGGCCCTGACATCGTCGTCGCTCGCGTGCTCGCGGCCGTAGCGGACATTGTAGAGGATCGTGTCGTTGAACAGCACGGTGTCCTGCGGCACCATCCCGATGGCCGCGCGCAGGCTGGACTGGGTGACCTCCGCGATGTCCTGGCCGTCGATCGTGATGCGCCCCGCGGACGGCTCGTAGAAGCGAAACAACAGCCGCGAGATCGTCGACTTTCCCGCGCCCGATGGGCCGACGATGGCGATCGTGTGCCCGGCCGGGGCCTCGAAGGTGACGCCGTGCAGGATCGCGCGCTCGGGATCGTAGCTGAACTCCACGTTTTCGAACCGCACCGCCCCCTTTGTGACGACGAGCGGGCTGGCGCCGGGGCGATCCTGAATCTCGGGGTTCTGCGACAGAATGTCGAACATCATCTCGATGTCGACGATCGCCTGCTTGATGTCGCGATACACCATGCCCATGAAATTGAGCGGTTGATAAAGCTGCAACATCATCGCGTTGAGCAGCACGAAATCCCCGACATCGTTGCGATGATGGCGAATGCCGTCGACGCACATCGCGAGAACCAGGACCATGCCGATCGTGAAGATGACCGCTTGCCCGGCGTTCAGCACCGCGAGGGAGACATAGGTCTTTACGCTCAGCCGCTCGTAGCGGGCCATGGATTTGTCGTAGCGCGCCTCTTCGCGTTTTTCGGCGCCGAAATATTTGACCGTTTCGAAATTCAGAAGGCTGTCGATCGCCTTGGTGTTGGCGTCGGTGTCGCTCTCGTTCATCGACCGGCGGATGCCGATGCGCCAGTTCGTCGCGATCGTCGTATAGACGAGGTAGGCGGCGACGGTCGCGGCGATCGCCGCGACATAGCGCCAGTCGAACGAATAAAGAAACGCGGCGACGATCAGCGCGAACTCGACGATCGTCGGAACCGCGACCAGCATCGAGGTGCGGATGATCGTCTCGATCGCGTTGCGGCCCCGTTCGAGAACGCGCGTGAGCCCGCCAGTCTTGCGCTCCAAGTGGAAACGCAACGACAACTGATGAAGATGAACGAAGACTTCGATGGCCAGGCGGCGCACGGCGTTCATCGCCACCGAGGCGAACAGCGCGTCGCGCCCCTGCTGCGTCAGCGACATCAGAATCCGCATGGAACCGTAAAGGACAGTCAGGGCGATGACGCCGGTCAGCAACGCCGGCAAGGGCGGGACTTCGCGAGAAGCGTTGGGAGTCAATGCGTTCGTCGCCCATTTCAGCGCATAGGGCGTCGCCACGGTCACTGCTTTGGACAGGACCATCAGCGCGACTGCGAGGACGGCGCGAAGCTTCAGATCGACGCGGTCGGTCGGCCAGATGTAAGGCCACAGCAGCCTTACCGTTCCCGTGAGAGAGCCCCGATCATGCGCGCGGGCCCGCGCGGCGACGAAACTGGACGATTTCTGATGCTTCATAACGATCCGCAAGCTGACGATTGAGTTGAGATATAGTCCCCCCGCGATCCGAAAGCACCCCCGGTGATGGCTGGCCCTCGGCGAAGCGGGGGAAGCCGCATCGGCGCCGCATGGTTAATCTCTTTGCTTTATGGCGCGGTGAAGAACTGACGTTAGGTCGCGCGGCGAGCATCAGTCTTGTCGGCTTGGGGGGTTCACGCAGTGCAATATTTGCCAGGGGTAACTTGTTGTGACAATACAAAAAAGTTCAGAAACAGTCTTGAATTGCGATTTGTTTGAGCCTATGAACATAGCGTTCTGTAAGCGAACGAGTGAAATTTCGGCGTTTCTGGACATCCTTCGACCGCGACAAAGCTGTCGCGTGGTTTGAGGTCCCAATTCACCCGGGCCTGTAAATGGCGCATTTGGAGCTGTTTTCGTTATGAGCGAATCGAATAATCATGTTGAACTCGCGGCCGAAATTGTTTCGGCATACGTTTCAAACAATTCCGTTCCTGCGAGCGAATTGCCCGCTCTGCTAAGCGATGTGCATGCGGCGATCGTTCGGGTCGCAAGCGGCGCCGTCGTCGCTGTCCCCGAGGTCGCCAAGCCGGCCATCGCTCCCAAGAAGTCAATTACCAACGATTACATTGTTTGCTTGGAAGACGGGCGTAAGTTTAAGTCGTTGAAGCGGCACTTGCGCACCCAATACAATCTATCACCCGAGCAATATCGCGAAAAGTGGAGCTTGCCGGCTGACTATCCGATGGTTGCTCCCGCCTACGCCAAAGCGCGCTCTGCACTCGCCAAGCAAATGGGTCTCGGCCAGCAGCGTCGCCGCCGCTCCAAATAAGCTGTCGCGTCGCGACGGCGCGCTGTCTCGCGCGTTCCGTTGCGGCTTTCATCGCCGAGGGCCGGTCGCGGCGAAGCGGGCGGCCTTTGCGCCTTGACGCTCGCGCGAGCGTGGGGGCAAATCGGCTGATGGACATGATTCGAAACGTCTGCGTCTATTGCGGCTCGAGCCCTGGCGCCGACCCGCGCTTCGGCGAAGCCGCGGATGCGCTCGGCAAGGGGCTCGCCCGCGCCGGGATCGGGTTGGTCTTCGGCGGCGGCGGCGACGGGCTGATGGGCCGAGTTGCGCGCGCGACCTTGGCGGACGGCGGACGCGTAACGGGAATTATCCCCAAGTTTCTGATCAAGCGTGAACACGCGCTTCTCGCGGCGCAAGACCTGATCGTCGTAGACGACATGCATCAGCGCAAGCAGATGATGTTCGAGCGAGCCGACGCTTTCATCGCTCTTCCCGGCGGAATCGGCACGTTGGAAGAACTCGTCGAGCAACTCACCTGGGTTCAATTGCAACGTCACCGAAAGCCGGTCTTGTTAGCCGACATCGGCGGCTTCTGGCGGCCGTTGCTGGCGCTGTTCGCGCACATGCGCAATCTTGGTTTCGTGCGCGAAGGATTCGAGGTGCGCTATCTCGTGGCGGAGAAGATCGACGACGCTTTGCCGATGCTATTGGCCGCCGCGCATCGTCTCACGCCCCCGGCGGCGTAAGTCCTCACGCGCCCAGCAGTCTTCCCCTTAACGAGCGTTAATGCCATTGTCGCCGCCGTTAACGGGGCGCCAAGGGACGAGCGCCCCGAATGGAGGATGCGGTATGAGTGCGAATAGTCGAATTTCATGGGCATTTGGGGGATTGATCGCAGGCGCGCTCTTGGCCACAAGCGCCGCGACCGCCCAAACCGCCGCCCCAGCGGCGAGCGACGCCGGCGCCGCAGCGAGCCCCGCCGCCCCGGCGAAGCCCAAGGCCAAGGCCATGAAGGCCGGGCCAGCCAAGGTCGCCGTGACCGTGAGCAACAAGCGCGACGTCGCGCTGACGGAACTCCTTGCAGCGACCTCGGGCTCGTCCGACAGCAAGAAAATCGCGGGCCCGCTCGCGCCCGGCAAGAAGGTCGTCGTCCATCTCGCGCACGACAAGGACTGCCTCTTCGACCTGCACGGCGTCTACGCGGACGGCACGAGCACGGAAGCGGACGGCGTCGCTCTGTGCAAGGACAAGTCGATCAACTTGACCGACGAGTAATCGTCGGCCCGGTCGAGATGAGGCTCGCCGGTCGCTGGAGCGATCGGCGAGCCTTTCGCGGCTCGCGCGCGAACCTTACTTGGTCGCGGCGTGATAGCGCTCCGCCACGTATTCCCAGTTGACCAGGTTCTCGACGAAGGCCTTGAGATAGTCGGGGCGGCGATTGCGGTAATCGATGTAGTAGGAGTGCTCCCATACGTCGACGCCGAGAATCGGATCGCCCTTATGCACCAACGGGCTTTCGCCATTGGGCGTCTTGGTCGCGACGATCTTGCCGTCGACGACGGTGAGCCAGCCCCAGCCCGAGCCGAACTGCGTGGTCCCGGCCTGGATCAAATCCTCTTTGGCCTTGTCGACCGAGCCGAACGAATCGATCAGCGCTTTTTCGAGTTCGCCCGGAATCTTGCCGCCGCCCTTCGGCTTCATCCATTTCCAGAAATGGATATGGTTGTAGTGCTGGCCCGCGTTGTTGAAGAGGCCCGGATTCTTGCCGTAAGAGCCGCGCACGATTTCCTCGAGCGACTTGCCCTCCCATTCCGTGCCTTTAAGAAGATTGTTGCCGTTGTTGACATAGGCCAGGTGGTGCTTGTCGTGATGATATTCGAGCGTCTCCTTGGACATGTATGGGGCCAGGGCGTCATGAGCATAGGGCAGTTCGGGAAGCGAAAAGGTCATCGACGTGGCTCCTTGAATGAACACGCACGGGATCGCGCGCCGAATGAGCGGCGCCGTCCGCGCGCGGCGCCATTGTTAGACCGGCGCCGGGCGCCTCGCAACAGTGCGGCCGCTCGCCGACACGCGGAACCCCACGGTCAAAACCCACGTTCCCGTGAACGCGTTCCCTCCCGCGCCGCTATTTTGACAAATTGAACGAGTTGGAAGGCGCATGGCCATTTTTGCTTTTATTCTTGGACTCGTCCTCGTCGTCGCCGGAGCGGGCAGTCTCGTGGCCTGCTTCAACTTGCTGCCGACCGACATGGGTCTGCTCTACGCGATCTGCGGGACGCTCGGGCTATGCTTCGGCGCCGTGACGCTCGCGATCGGCGCGCTGATCCATCGCCTCGGCGCGATCGCGGCCACGATCCAGGCGCCGCAAAATCGTGACGCGTGGCAGATCGCGCCGTCGGCGGCCGACGAGGCGGTCGCCGCGCGCGAGCCCCTGGTGACGAGCGTCTATGCGCCGGTGGAGCCGACATTCGCCAACGAAGCCCCGCCAGTCGAGAGCGAGCCGGCCGCGCTTGACGACGATCCGATCAACGAGAACCGTGTCGGTCACCTGCCGACGATGGGGGAGATCGAGCATGCGCTGGCGGAGCCGGAAGCGGCGCCGACGCTCGTCGGCCGCTACAGCTCCGGCGGCGCCAACTACATGATCTTCTCGGACGGCTCGATCGAGGCGGAGACCGAGGGCGGCGCATTCAAATTCGCATCGATGAGCGAATTCAAGGCCTATCTCGCCGGCGAGCGCGGCGGCTGACCGGTCCGAAACCGAAGTTCAGGCCGCCAGATCGTTTTCTCGCGCGAGCGCCGCCAGCGAGACCAGCGGCCGGGCGCCGAGATGCTGAATGATCTCGGCCGCGGCGAGCGCGCCGAGCCGTGCGCAGGTCTCGAGGTCCGCGCCCTTCGCCAGGCCCGCCAGGAAGCCAGCCGCAAACATGTCGCCCGCCCCGGTGGTGTCGATGACGTGCGCGACCGGAAAGGCGGGGACTTCGTGCGTCGCGCCGCCGTCGATGACGACCGATCCCTTTTCCGAGCGCGTCACGATGGCGAGCGCGCCCTCGCGCCGCACCGCATCGATGGCCTCGCTGAAATGAGGCGTCTGGTAGAGCGACAGGATCTCGTCGGTGTTGGAGAACAACGTGTCGACGAGGCCGCGGCGCATGAGATCGATGAACTCGCCGCGGAAGCGATCGACGCAAAACGAATCCGACAGCGTCAGCGCGACGCGATGGCCGGCCGCGCGGGCGATTTCGGCCGCCTTCTGGAACGCCGACTTGGCCGCCGGCCTGTCCCACATATATCCTTCGAGATAGATGATGCGCGACGAGCGCACCAAGGCCTCGTCGACGTCGGGCGGCGAAAGATAGGTGCTCGCCCCGAGGTAAGTGTTCATTGTGCGCTCGCCGTCCGGCGTCACATAGACGAAGCAACGGCCCGTCGCCGGTCCATCCTCGGCCGGGCGCGTCGCGAAGCCGACGCCCAACGCCCGAATGTCCTGCGCGAAGGCGTCGCCGAGCGCGTCGTTCCTCACCTTGCCGATATAGGCGCTGCTGACGCCGAACGAGGCGACGCCGACGATGGTGTTGGCGGCCGATCCGCCCGAGACGATTCGCGGATCGACGCGCGCCGCGTAGAGCGCCTCGGCGCGGTCCTCGTCGATCAGCGTCATCGCGCCCTTCAGCATCTCCTGGGCCTTGAGGAAGTCGTCGTCGGCATAGGCGATGATGTCGACCAGCGAGTTGCCCAGGCCCAGAACGTCTACGGCTTCGGTCATGAAACGAGCGCCCCTTTGTTGCGGCGCGCCCTCCTCGCATCGCCGCGCCGCGAGGTCAATTCCTTAAGATCCTTGTCACCGCTCGGAATCGAGCGTGAAGAGATCCTGCGGCCTGCCGACCCCGCGCAACGCATACCGTCCGACCGAGGCCAGGCGATGCCTGGGGTCGGTGACGGAAGCGGCGAAGGCGGCCGAGAGCAGCACCGGTTGGTCGACCGACCTGCACATTGCGGCGATCCGGCTGACCTCGTTGACCGCCGGGCCGATGACGGTGAAGTCGAGCCGCTCCTTGCTGCCGATGTTGCCGTAAAACATCTCGCCGATATGGAGCCCGAGATACATCTCCGTCGCCGGCAGCCCCTGGCCGGCGCGGCGCATATTGAGCGCCCACACCGTCTGTTGCGCCAGCAGCGCCGCATCGAGCGCCGCGGCGCAAGCGCGGCTGCGCTCCTGCGCCGGGAAGATCGCCAGCACGCCGTCGCCGATCAATTTCAGCACGTCGCCGGCGTGCTGGTGAATGGCGGACACGACAGCGTCGGCGTAATCGTTGAGCAGCGGGATGATCTGTTCCGGCGGCGAGGTGTCGGAGATGCGCGTGAAGCTGCGCAGATCGCTGAACCACAGCACGGCTTCGATCCGCTCGGAAACCCCGCGGGCGATGCGGCCGCTCAAGACCCGCCGACCCGCGTCGCGGCCGAGATAGGTCTCGACCAGCGTCTCGGCGATGCGGCCGAGCGATGCGGATTTCACCGCCAGTCCGAGGAACGGCATCAGCCGCCGCAACGCCGCGACATCGTCCTCGCCGAAGCCGGCGTGGAGATCGCTCATCCACGAGGAATAGACGCAGTCCATGTCGCCGATCACCCCGCTGGCGGCGAAACGATTGACGATCGCCACATAGTCGGTGATGCCGGCGGCGCGCAATTCGGCAAAGGTCGCGAACTCGTCTTCGCCCTCGCCGATGCGTCGGCGCAGCAGGGATTCGCCGTTTTCCAGCAGCCGGTAGAACGGGCTGCTGCGCCAGCGCTCGGCAGCCTCGCCTTCCGTGCTGCGCCCGTATTCGACCAGCGTCGCGCCCGGCTTGCCGCGTTCCCAGCGAAAGGCCCGCCCCTCGTGAACGGGATGCAGCGTATCGATGAGCACGATGACGCGCATGAGCGGCACGCCGCACGCGACGGCGCGCTCGCAAAAACCGGCGATGATGGCGGTCTCCGTTTTGCCCTGGAGCCCCTTCTCGGCGACCCAGGCCGCAAGTTCGGCGATCTCGGCTTCGGTCATGGCTGCCGATCATAGCGCCGGCCGCGACGATGGCCAGGGTCTTCGCGCTCCCGCCCCCTGAGATGACCGGAGGCGCCCCCACGCACATTCGTCGCGGTCGGGTTTCGGTCCTTCCCCAGCCATCTCATTGCCCCGGCGCTCCCTCCAGCATAGAGTTGACTATTCTAGACCTGATCTTTCTCGGTTCATCAACTGAACGGGCCGCGCCGCGTCGAGGGCTGAGGCTTCATTGTTGCAGACCCGCGCAAGCCGGCTCTCGCCCCAAGGGCAATCGCATCGGCGACCCGCTCCGAAATAGAGGAGATGAAGATGAAGCGCACGCGCATCCCGCCGACCGTCACCGTTGTGGCGCTGCTTGCCGCGCTGGGCGGCATCGCCCTTGCGGCGCAGGACAAATACGCCTTGAAGGTGCCGGGTGGCCTCGCCTTCGCCGATTTCAGGGGATACGAAGATTGGCAGACGGTCGCCGTCAGTCAGAACGGAAGTACGATCGAGACGATCCTCGGCAATCCCGAGATGATCGGGGCCTACAAGGCGGGCATTCCCAGCAACGGCAAGCCCTTCCCCGACGGCGCCAAGATGGCGAAGATCCATTGGAACGCGGAGAAGAACGCCCAGCAGCCCGGTGACCCGACAGTGCCGGGCGCCCTGCATGACATTGACTTCATGGAGAAGGACAGCAAGACGTTCGCCGACAGCGGCGGATGGGGATGGGCCGAGTTCGAGTATGACGCCGCAACCGATACGTTCAGGCCCGGCGACCTGACTGACAAGCCGCCGCAGGCGAACGACGCCAAGTGCGGGTTCGCGTGCCACACGATCGTGGCGGCGAAAGATTACGTTTTCACGGCCTACCCGAAGCGCTGAAGGCGCCGCTGCCCTTCGGCTGCGCCTGCCGCGTCACGCCAGGGGCGTCCGGCTCCAACGGCGCTGCGCGTGCGGCGCCACCGGATTGGGGAGCACAAAGCCCGGGTAGGCTTCACTGAAATTCGCCCGGTTAAGGCGCAAATATTATTTAATCACTGGCCCCCTTCTGTTCTCTCGGCAGCATCATTATTTGAGCGATGTGGGGCGGCGCGGCCGTTCGGCGGGTCTGCGCCGGCCGCTCTCGCGAACGTCGGCGCGCATCGCGCGCCAGATTCAATGCTCGCACTCGTTAGGATCGCGCTTCGGCGTCCCTACACCTTCGTCGTCATGGCGATCCTGATCGTCATTTTCGGCGTGACGGCGTGGATGAAAACGCCCACGGACATCTTTCCCAACATCGGCATCCCGGTCGTCGCGGTCGTGTGGACTTACGACGGTCTGCCCGCCGACGATATGTCGAAGCGCGTGATCTATTATTACGAGCGCACGCTGAGCACCCAGGTCAACGACATCGAGCACATCGAATCCCAGTCCTTGCCGCGATACGGCGTGGTCAAGGTGTTCTTTCAACCGAAGGTCAATATCAACGCCGCGCTCGCGCAAGTCACCGCGGCTTCGCAAACGGTCTTGAAGCTGTTGCCGCCAGGAATCACGCCGCCATACGTGCTCAGCTTCAACGCGACGACCGTGCCGGTTCTGCAACTGGCGTTGTCGAGCCAATCGCTTTCCCAGGAGCAGCTGTTCGACATCGGTCAAAATTTCATTCGTCCGCAATTGGCGACGGTCGCGGGCGCGGCCATTCCTTCCCCCTACGGCGGCAAGTTTCGCGAAGTCCAGATCGACGTCGATCAGCGAAAGCTGGAGGCATATGGGCTCTCCGCTCAAGACATCGTCAATGCCGTTGGTCAACAGAACATCGTGACGCCGGTCGGCACGGAAAAAGTCGGCAATTTCGAGTACGTCGTTTCGCTCAACGGTTCGCCGACCCAGCTCGCCGGCATCAACGATTTGCCGGTCCGTGTCGTCAACGGCGCGACGATCTTCATTCGCGACGTCGCCTATGCGCACGACGGGAGCCCGCCGCAAATCAATATGGTGCGCGTCGACGGCTCCAACGCCGTGCTGATGACGATCCTCAAGGCGGGATCGGCTTCGACCCTCGACGTCATCAACGGAGTCAAGGCGCTGCTTCCCAAGCTGCGCGAGACCCTGCCGGCGAGCCTGCATCTGGAGGCGGTCGGGGATCAGTCCCCGTTCGTCAAATCGGCGGTGAATTCGGTCATTTTCGAAGGCGTCGTCGCGGCATGCCTAACGGGGCTGATGATCCTGGTATTTCTCGGCAGTTGGCGTTCGACGCTCATCATCACGATCTCGATTCCCCTGGCGATTCTGGCCTCTGTCGCGGCGCTCGCCGCGATTGGCGAGACAATCAACATCATGACGCTCGGAGGTCTCGCGCTCGCCGTCGGCATCCTCGTCGACGACGCCACAGTGACGATCGAGAACATCAACTGGCATCTCGAACAGGGAAAGGACATCGAAAGCGCGATCATGGACGGAGCGCGCCAGATCGTCCTTCCCGCGACGGTCTCCTTGCTGTGCATTTGCGTCGTGTTCGTGTCGATGTTCAATCTCGGCGGCGTGGCCGGCTATCTCTTCCGACCGATGGCGGAAGCGGTCGTGTTCGCGCTCGTGGCGTCTTACATCCTCTCCCGAACTCTCGTGTCGACGATGGCGCTCTATCTGCTGGGCGGTCAGCGCGGGCGCCGCGACGCCGAAGCCGCGGCGCCGACGCGCAATCCGTTGGTCATGTTTCAGCGGGGGTTCGAGCGTCGATTCGCGCGCGCCCGCGCAGAGTATCGCCGGCTCGTCACGGCCGCGGTCGGCGCGGGCGGGATCTTCATCGTCGGCTTTCTGGTCGCCGTCGGCTGCTCGTTCGCGCTGTCCCCGTTCCTGGGACAGAATTTTTTCCCTGCGGTTGCGGGCAACCAGCTCAAACTTCACCTTCGCGCTCCGACGGGAACGCGCATCGAGAAGACGGCGCGGCTGTCCAGCCAGGTGGAGGAGGTCATCCGTGCCGTGATTCCTCCCGATGCGCTCGGTCCGATCGTCGACAATATCGGGCTGCCGCTCAGCGGCATCAACTCGGCCTATAACAACTCCGGCACTGTCGGCCCCGGCGACGCCGACATCCTGATCACTCTCAAACCCGGGCATCGAGCCGAATCGGACGACTATGTGAGGGAACTGCGCGAGGCCCTGCCGCCATTGTTTCCCAGCGCTTCCTTCGCGTTCCTGCCTGCCGATATCGTCTCGCAGATCCTCAACTTCGGACTGCCGTCGCCGATCGACGTTCAAGTCTTCGGACCCGATCAGAATAGGAATCGCGCTTATGCCGACGTGTTGTTGAAGCGGATCGCGCGGGTCGCTGGCGTCGCCGACGCGCGCATTCAGCAGGCGTTCAACAACCCGACGTTCAAGGTCGACGTCAATCGCGCCCAGGCGGCGCTTATCGGTCTCACCGAGGGCGACATCGCCAAGAGCATGCAAGAACTCGCTGTCCGGCAGTTTCAAGCTCGCTCCGACGTTCTGGATCAATCCCAGGAATGGCGTCGCCTATCAGATCGTCGTGCAAACCCCGCAATATTGGCTGAGTTCGACCTCCAACCTGCAGAATATTCCAGCTTCCGAGGGCGACGCGTCGCAAATTCTCGGCGGCGTCGCCAGGGTCAGCCACGCGGCAAGTCCGTCGGTCGTTTCGCATTACGCGGTCCAGCCGGTCATCGATATTTTCGCGACGAACAACGAGCGCGACCTGGCTGCGGTGTCCGACGATATACAGACGATCATCGCCGACACCGCGAAAGACGTGCCGCCCGGCTCGACCGTCGTGATGCGGGGTCAAACCGCGACTATGACTTACGCGTTCTCCGAGCTCTACATCGGCCTCGCGCTGGCGGTCGTACTAATCTACCTGCTCATCGTGGTCATATTTCAGTCCTGGCTCGATCCGTTCGTGATCGTCAGTGCGTTGCCGACGGCGCTGGCGGGCATCGTGTGGATGTTGTTCGTGACGCGGACCACGCTGTCCGTTCCGGCGCTCACGGGCGCGATCATGTGCATGGGCGTCGCGACCGCGAACAGCATCCTTGTCGTGAGTTTCGCGCGCGAAAGGCTCGCGGAGGGCGCCGACGCCCTGACGGCGGCGATCGACGCGGGTTTCACGCGCTTCCGCCCCGTGCTGATGACGGCAATGGCCATGATCATCGGCATGGCGCCGATGGCGCTCAGCGCCGAGCAGAATGCGCCGCTCGGCCGCGCCGTTATCGGCGGTCTGATCTGCTCGACCATCGCCACGCTGTTCTTCGTGCCCGCGGTATTCCGACTCGTCCACCACAATTTCCAATCTGGTGAAGGACGTTCCGGCGCTGACGAAAAGTCAACCTGAACACAATGCAGTTCGATCAGAAGCTTCCCGCCGCGATCAACGCGCCGCGAGAGATTGGGCGCGTGGCCCGGCCCGACCGCCGAAGTGCGGATGCCAGGCATGGCCGGGCCAGATTCGGTACCACCGTTCGACAACTTCCTGTATGATCGCCACGTATCCTGGCGATGGCGCCGTGAGCGCCCGCTGTTGGCCGGCGTCATCGATTTACCCGGGCGAGCCCTTTGGGAAGGATGATTTGCTCGCTGGTGTCCGTTCGGCTCTGACACACGCCCTTGGTCGGCAGGAGGTTAAACATGGCAATGAGTGGCAGTTCCGTGCAGTGCGCCGGCAGCGGTCTCGGCCAGCACCGGCACATTTGCGCTTTCTTCAACGGTCTCGACGAGCAGCACAGGGTGCTCCGCTCGTTCATCAAAGAGGGGTTCGAGCAGGGGGATAAAGCCTTCCACATCGTGGACCCCGAGCTGTGGGAAGACCATTTAAGGCGGCTCGCCGAAGCTGGCATCGACGTGGACGGGGCGCTCCGAACGGGCCAGCTCGAGCTACGGCGCTGGCGCGACGCTTACTTGCGCGATGATCGCTTTGATCAGGATGGGATGCTGGCCTTGATCGAAGAGGTGCTCCAATCCGGATCGGCAGCCGGTTATCCGCTGACCCGGTTCGTATCGCGCGTCGAATGGACTTTGGTCGACAAAGCAGGAATAGACAAGTGGTTGGAATACGAGACACATGTGAATCTCGTGGTTGCCCAGCACGATGATCCCGTGATCTGCACCTACGATCTGTCGAAGTTCAGCGCGAGTGTGGTGATGGACGTCATGCGGACGCACCCGGTCGTGATCATCGGAGGGGTCCTGCAAGAGAATCCATTCTTCGTTCCGCCTGACCAGTTCTTGCTTGAACTCCGGGAAAGACCCAGGTCCGCGCGGGCGAGGTGATCAGGGTAATGCCGATGGGTTTCGAGGCTGATGCTCCGCGGCTGCGAGCAGCGCTCAGGGACCTCGTGGCATTGTCTGCCGTGCCGGCGGCTTGGGTCGGCAGGGAACCGCCTGCCATCGCCGCCGGGCTCGCCGACGTGCTGGTGAATTCATTACGACTTGACTTCGCTTTTGTGCGCTTGCGCGATCCCAACACGCAGGCCACGGTCGAAACCGCGCGAGGCGGCGCATGGCCGGCAGTTCCGGGATGGCTGCAGCACTACCTCGCCGAGGACCGCCTGTCGCGCAGCGAAATCGTTCGCGATATCGGCGATGGCGCGCAGGGAGGTCGCGGCATCGTCATTCCCGTCGGCGTCAATGCGGAGGGCGGCCTGGTTGCCGCGGCGTGCGATCGCGCCGGCTTTCCGGGCGAAATCGACCAGCTGCTGCTCTCCGTGGCGGCTAATCACGCCGCGACGGCATTTCGGATGGCGCGCCTCGTCGACGATCACCGCCGCGCCGAGGCGGCGCTGCGCGAGAGCGAGCGACAGCTTTACAAAGCCCGCGACGAGCTCGAGGCGAAGGTGGCGGAACGGACCGCCGAATTGCAAAGAAGCGAAGCCTATTTGGCCGAAGCGCAGAGGCTGAGCCATATCGGCAGTTTCGGCTGGAATATTGGCAGCGGGAAGATCTACTGGTCGGAAGAAATGTTTCGCATCTTCGAATGCGGCCGTTCCCATCAGCCCACAGTGGATTTCGTGCTTCAACGAACGCATCCGCAGGATAGAGCCATGGTCCGCCAAACAATCGATCGCACAAGGCGGGATAGGAAGGATCTCGATTTTGAACACCGATTGCTGCTGCCCGATGGACAAATCAAGCGCGTCCATATCGTCGGTCATCCTGCTTTCGACGAAGCCGGTGACTTCGTCGAATTCGTGGGGACCGTGTCGGATGTGACCGAACGCCGTCAGGCGGAGGAAGAATGGCAGGCGATCGCGCACGCCCATCGTATCACGACCATGGGGCAGCTGACGGCCTCGATCGCCCATGAGATCAAACAGCCGATCGCCGCGGCAGTCATCAACGCAGAGGCCGCTTTGCGCTGGGTCGATAGGAAGCCGCCCGATCTGCAGGAGGTCCGGGACGCTCTTTGTCGCATCGTCAAGGATGGAAGACGGGCCGGCGAGGTCCTCGGCGGGATTCGCGCGCTTATCGCCAAGGCGCCGCGCAAGGACAGGTTGGACATCAACAGCATGATCCTCGAAGTCATTGCCCTGACGCGTGGCGAAATGCACCGCAACGGGGTTGCCCTGCGGACCCAACTCGCGCCGGACTTGCCGCTCGTTCAAGGTGATCGAGTCCAGCTGCAACAAGTGATGCTCAATCTCATCCTCAATGCGGTCGAAGCACTGAGCGAAATCAGCGAAGGGTCACGAGACCTGCTGATCAGCAGCGAGGGTGGAGGGGACCGAGTGGGCGTCGCCGTGCGGGATTCGGGCCCGGGACTGAGCCCGCAGAGTGCGAACCGCCTGTTCGAGGCCTTCTACACCACCAAGCCCGAGGGCATGGGCATGGGCCTGGCCATCTGCCGTTCCATCATCGAGGCGCACGGAGGACGGCTCTGGGCCACCGCGAATGAACCGCGAGGGGCCATGTTCCAGTTCACCCTGCCGCCAGAATAGGACGAAGCCGCGCCGCGTTGCAGATGGACGATAGCGGAATGGCGGGTTTCGGGTGTGCGGCGCGCCAAAGCTGACAGATGCGGCAATTTGACATAGCTGCCTATCGTTCCCGGGCCTTCAGATCTGAGAAAGCGTTCTTATGTTGCACTGCGGAAGCCGAGGCGAGCATCCAGCAGGATGCACCGAGGCAACAGGCAAGAAGCAGCGCGCGCCTGTGCGTCGCGCGCCTATCGGAGGTGTAATCATGAGAAACATTCTCATTGGCGTCGTGTCGAGCGCCGCAATCGGCGCAGCTTTGCTCGCCACCGCAGCGCCGGCCTTGGCCGACAGCTTAAATTGGGGCCCCGGCTACAGGGCCCTCAGCGACGGCAATGCGGGCCCCGGGCCCTACGGCATTGGCGGGCCGGGCACTGGCAAAGTCATCGCCTATAATGGCTGGGGCCGCGGCTACGGCTACAGGGCCCCCGGCTATGGCTACGGCTACGGCTACGGCTACGGTGTCCCTGGCTACGGCTACGGCGCCACCAGCGACGGCAATGCGGGCCCCGGTCCCTACGGCGTTGGCGGGCCGGGCACTGGCAAAGTCGTCAACAACGGCTAACGCCGTCGCCAAGAATGGCTGAGCCAAGCCCCGGAACGTGGCTGCCGTCCCTGACTCCGCCCCCACATGGGCAGCGGCGCGCGTCTGCCACATCGTTCCGACGGGCTCCGACAACGGCGCGAGCAGCGCCGAGGTTTGACAGTAATCAGGCTGGCGCGCTGGTTTGCGGCGCGCCAGCGATCCGTCGAAGCGGGAATTCCGCCGACGCGGTGTACGGAATGCACGGACGCCACGCGTCGGAAGGACTCACCTTGTCGGCGATCTTCCCGTTGGTCGACCTGGGATGACCTGGAACGTCCTGAGAGTGACCGCGACGACGACAATTTCTTTCTGATTGTCAGAATATCGAATATCCTGTCGTTTCGGCGATCGGACGCCTTCGCCTTCGGCCGAGAACGGCGTTGGTCAGGGCGTCGAGACATTGCGGAGGCGGTGTTTGTCAACTCGGTGCGCGCTAAGTCTTTGATGTTACGGAATATGCTGTCAAGCGAATCCTTGACAAAGCTTGACAAAGCTTGACAAAAGTTGCGCGGACTTGACGAAGGATTTGCGCCCGGCGGCTTGGGGCGTGGAGCGGCGACGCGCAACGAGGTAAGCCTTCGCCGCAACGGGGCGGCGGAAAATCGCCTCGCAACCTCTTGATAAAAAGGCGTCGCGCCGGAAGCCAGTCGCCTCGGCCGGTTCGATGAGAATGCCCGACCGGCGCGGGGACGTCGGCCATCACCGCCGATCGCGGCGACGCAACCGGACATAGAGCGCTCCGGCGCCGCCGTGGGCGCGGCCGGCCTCCTCGAAGCCGAGCACCACGGCTCGCAGGTCCGCTTCGTGCAGCCAATGCGGGACGAGGCGCTTGAGAACGCCGGGTTCGTCGATCCAGGCCCCCGCATCCAGCCGCGCCTTGGAGCCGCCCTTGCCGGTGACGACGATCACCAGCCGGTCGCCCTGCGACTGCGCGGTGAAGAGAAAGCCGCGCAGCGCGCGATGCGCCTCGGCCTGGTTCATGCCGTGCAGATCGATGGCGCTGTCGACGGCGTTTCGTCCGCGTGCGAGATCGCGCTTCAATCGTCGCTCCAGCGGCGCCAGGGGCAGGGGGGCCGGCGGCTTGCGCGGCGCCGGGGTCGGGGCGGCGACGGGTTGATGCGCGGGCGGAGGAGGGGGCGTCGATCGAGGCGGCGAAGCAAGGGTCGGCAGGCTCGCGCCGCGTCGCTTGGAGACGCTCTTGGCGACCTCGACCCACAGCGCGATTTCTTCGTCGCTGAGGCGTCTCAGACGGGACGGGCGCGGTTTGTCCGGCGCCTCCTTCATGGCTCGTCTCCGAGCGGCAGCAGCGCCGTGAAGGCGCCGCGATGGCGAATGGCGCCGGCGCGCGCCCCCGCCGCGTCGCCGCCGCCAAAGAAGATGTCGGCGCGCGCCGCGCCCACGATCGCCGATCCCGTATCCTGCGCGATCATCAGGCGGCGAAAGGGGCTCGCGACCTCGCCCTCCCAGGGCAATTCGGCTTCGATCCAGAACGGCGTGCCATAGGCCCAGATAGAACGGTCGACCGCGATCGAGCGCAGCGGCGTCAGAGCGACGCCGGCGCCGCCGATCGGCCCCTCGGCGGGATCGAACCCCTCCTCGATCTTGAAGAACACGTAGGAATGATTGCGCTGCATCAGCGCGCGCCCTCGCTCTCCGCGCTCGAGGCCATGCTCGCGCAGCCACGCCTTCAGCCGCGCCAGCGACATCTCGCGCTCATCGATTTCGCCCGCCTCGATGAGCAGGCGGCCGATCGACGTGTATGGCTGGCCGTTGCGGCCGTCGTAGGCGAGCCGGACTTCGCGCCCGTCCGGCAGCCTGACGCGCGCCGACCCCTGCACCTGCGCCAGGAACACCTCGACGGCGTCGGCGAGCCAAAGAATCGCCTCGCCGCCGGCGGCTTCGATCGCCGCGCGGTCGGGATAGGGCCGCAACGTTCCATCGCCGAGGCGCTGCGCGCCGGTCAGCGCCGGATCGATCCCATCCGGCGCGGCGCCGAGGGCAAACGTGACGAGATCGCGCGGCCGCGCCAGGATCGGCGCCGCGAACGCGGCCGTCCGCGTCGTCGAACCCTCCACCAGAGGTTCGTAATATCCGGTGAGGAATCCCGTTGCGTCCGGCTCCTCCGGGTCGACGCGAAAGGCTCGAAAGCGCGCGGCGAAAAAGCGACGGGCGTCGTCGGCGTGATGGACTTCGGCCGCCAAGGCTTCGCGCGCGGTCGCCAGGAGCCGGGGCGAGGAGTCGCGAGCCGGGCGCGACGGCGCGTCGCCCTGGCAAAGCGCGCGCGCCGACTGCGCGAAAGCGGCGAAGGCGGCGAGGCAATCGTCGGAGTCGAAGCCGACGAGATCGTCGATGCGAACGGGTCGCAAGCGCGGGGCCATGGCGGTTCTCCGGACCAACGCGCCTTTACGCCCGCAAGATTCCCGTCACGCTCAATGAACCGTTTGCGTCGCCGAGAGCAACCAATTGGGATCGCGCGACCCCACGTCGCGCGAGAAAGTCCAGATGTCGAGATGGTCGACGACGTCGTCCGCCGATACGTCGACCGCCGCGCCCGTTGCGTCGCGCGTCGCCGAAGCGAGCTTGGCGGCGAAACGCACGGCGACGGAGGCGAGCCCCCCGGCAATCCGCGCTTCGACGATATCGGCCGAATCGAGCGAGACCAGCGTCGTCGTCATCGTTTCTCCAGCGGCGACGCGCGTTCGAATCGCCTTGTCGAAATTGGCGAACACTTCGGGCGCCAGCAGGCCGCGCAGGGTCGCCACGTCCGCCGCCGCATAGGCCGCGACGATCATCTCGTAGGCCGCGCGCGCCCCGGCAAGGAAATGATCGGGGGCGAAGCCCCGGTCCGCCGCCGCGATCGCATCGAGCCCCGCCGCCATCGGCGAACCAGGCTCGGCAAATCCGTTCCAACGGTTGGTTGGCGCGCCGGCCTCGTCGGCGCGTCCGGCGGCTCTCGCAGCGGCGCCGAGCGGGATGACGTTGCCGCCGATCGGCGCGCTTCTGAAGTCGCCCGGGCCGCGCGACGGCGGCGTCGGATCGACCGGCGGCCGTTCCGCGCCGTTGCGCGTTCCCAGCACTGAGCGGAGCTTGAAAACCACGAAGATCGCGACGATCGCAAAGATGATCGTCGAAACGTCGAGATTCCCCATGGCCAATTCCTCGGTTTGCGCGGCGCGGCCGCCGCGACTTCCTACGGCGCGGCCGATATGCCTCTAGTTAGGCTCTTGGCGCCGATTTGGCTAGAACCCCGCCTTTGCCGCCGCAGTTGCGCCGGCCGCAAATCGATGGTTTCAACGGGGCGGCAGCCCAGCGGTCCATGCACGAAAAGGACGCCCTCGTGAAGCAATATCCGACGATCGGCGTTGCCGGGGCGGGGGCCTGGGGCCTCGCGCTCGCCAACGCGGCCGCAAGCGCGGGGCGGCGCGTCGCGATTTGCGGTCGCGATGCGACCTTGATGCGCGGGCTCGACCAGACGCGACGGAGCGTCAGCCTACCGGGCGTCGCGCTGGCCGCGGCGGTCGAAGCGAGCGCCGATCTGCGCGTTCTCGACGATTGCGACGCCGTTCTCGTCGCGGTTCCCGCGCAGGCGACGCGCGAGGCGGCCGGCCGAATCGTCGCATCGCTGTCGCGGCCGAGGCCGCTCGTCACCTGCGCGAAGGGGATAGAACGCGAGACGGATCGCTTCATGACGGAAGTTCTCGCCGAGGTCGCGCCCGGCTGGCCCAATGCGATCCTTTCGGGGCCGAGTTTCGCCATCGACGTCGCCGCCGGCCTGCCGACAGCGGTGACTTTAGCGAGCGCCGACGAGGATTTGGCGCGTGGGCTTTGCGCTTCGCTGCGCGGGCCGAACCTGCGGCTCTATCACTCCACCGACGTGCGCGGCGTCGAGATCGGCGGCGCGGCGAAAAACGTATTGGGAATCGCTTGCGGCGTCGCGGCGGGGCTCGAACTCGGCGCCAGCGCCGGCGCGGCGCTCGTCGCGCGCGGTTTCGCCGAACTCAGACGCTTCGGCGAGGCCTTTGGCGCCCGCCCGAGCACACTGATGGGCCTTTCCGGACTCGGCGATCTCGTGCTCACCTGCTCGTCGGCGCAGTCGCGAAATTTCGCGTTCGGTCGGGCGCTCGGGCAGGGGCGCAGCCTCGCCGAGGCCAGCGGCGGCAAATTGGTCGAGGGCGCCTTCACGGCGTCGGCGCTGATGCAAATGGCGCGCTCGCGCGGTGTCGACATGCCGATCTCGGCGACGGTCGAGGCGCTGGCGAGCGGGGCGATCGACGCCAGAGCGGCGGTCAGCGAATTGCTCGCGCGTCCGCTGAAGGGCGAGGAATAGGCCGATCAGCGGCGCTTTACGATCGAAGCGGGATCGCCTAGCTTCGCGCGCGAAAGAGGGGACACATGCTCTTCGTCGCAACCTGCACCGACAAACCCGACAGCATGGCCACACGCTTGGAGAACAGGGCGGCGCATCTCGCCTATCTCGCCTCGCTCGGCGGCCGGGTGAAAGCCGGCGGCGCGCTGTTGACGCCGGACCAGCAGTCCGTCGTCGGATCGCTGATCGTCTTCGAGGCGGCTGACGAAGCCGAAGTGGCGGCGTTCCTCGCCGACGACCCCTATGCAAAAGCGCAACTATTCTCGACCGTCGACATCAAGCCGTGGCGTCAGGCCGTCGGCGCCCCGTTGGCGTGAGGTGGAAATGGCCCATTGGCTCTTCAAAAGCGAGCCGTCCGTCTGGTCCTTCGAGATGCAGGTCGCGGAGGGCAAGAAAGGCACCAGCTGGAACGGCGTGCGCAACCATTCCGCCAAGCTCAACATGATGGCGATGAAGGTCGGCGACGAGGGGTTTTTCTATCACTCCAACGAGGGCAAGGCGATTGTCGGCATCGTCGAGGTGATCAAGCCCTATTATCCCGATCCGACCGACGAGAGCGGCAAGTTCGGCATGGTCGACATCAAGGCCGTGAAGCCTTTGCCGAAGCCGGTAACGCTGGAAGCGGTCAAGGTCGAGAAGCGCCTCGCCAAAATGGCCCTGGTCGCCAATTCGCGCCTCTCGGTGCAGCCGGTGACCGAGGAGGAATGGCGGATCGTGTGCGAGATGGGCGGGCTGTGACGGGGCGGCGTTCTCTGTGGACGCCCAATCCATGTGAGCAGCCGCGAACCAAACCGACTCGCCTCGGTCACCGTTTGTTAACGCGCTCAGGTTCACCTTTCGAGGCTGCTGGAACGTGAGAATTGAATCATGTCGGTTTCTGCAATCGCCTCCGTCGCAGGACAAGCGGTCCTGTACGCGCCGGTCGCGCCCGTCGCAAAGGTCAAGTCGGTGCGTCGCGCCTCCGGCGCGAAGAGCGCCCAGCAAAGCAGTGAGAGCGCCTCGCCTTCGAGTTCTCCGAGGTTGGGCAGGTCGCGGTCGCCGGCCGAGCGCAGTTCGAGCGCCGTCCTCGCGGTGTTGACCAATTTGCAAGCCGGCGGCTGAACGCGCCAACTCCGCCCGCGAGAAATCCAGGCTCTCGACAACAGCGGCGCCGTCCGGCCCGCCGCCGTCATGAACAATCTGTTCTAAAAAGCAGAAAGCATGTTAGACTATTCAAATCGAACGCTGCTCCTCGCGGCGCCCGATCTATCCGGCCGATCCGTCAGAGTGTGGCGGGCTCGGGCCGCCGGCGGGAAATCGCCTCACAAGGCCATGAAATGTTTGAGTCGCGCCGGAAATCGGCGCCGGCTAGCGACCGAAAGAGAGGAACCCTACGCCGGCATCTCAAGCCGCTCGTACAGCGCGCTGAGCGGCAGCGTCACGTCGATCGCCGGCAACGCGATGACGGCTTCACCGCCGACCAAGTCTTCGTCGAACCATGCGCCTTCGTCCGCCCGCGTATAGAGCTTGGCCGCGACGCTGTCGGGATCGACGAGGAGGATATGGCGCAGGCTCGGGTGACGGCGGTATTCCTCGAGTTTGGTGAAGCGATCGATCTTGCGCGTCGAGGGCGAGAGAACCTCGACGACCACGGTCGGACGATGCGCCTCGTAAGAACCGGGCTGGGGCGGGGCGCAATCGACTGTCACGTCCGGCCGGCGCGACGACCGGATCGAGGTCCGCAGCGCCGTGTCGGCGCTGGCGACGCGACATGGCTTGCCGCGCAGTCGTGTTCCCAATTCGACGATGCAATTGACCAAGATGACGTCGTGGGCGTTGCTCGCCCCCGTCATCGCGCGTAGCGGCACAGGAACGCCCTCGACGAGCTCGTAGCGCTCGTCCTGATCGAGCTGCCAGCGATAGAATTCCTCGACGGTCATCGTGCGCACGTGAGCCTCGGCCATGCGGCGTCCCCCCTCACTCGTCGCAAAATAGCACAATCCCGCGCGCCTCAGAAGCCGCCGAGGCGGTCGAGCGCGCTAAGACAAAAGGATCGCCGGCGCCCGCTTGTCGCGCTTGCCTGCGATGGGGCATATTGGCGCCTGAAATGCGTCGCCGCGAGCGCCGCGAGGGAGAGTACGATGTCCGAGAAGGTGTACGACGTGTCGGCCGAATGGGCCAAACGCGCCTGGGTCGACCATGCCCGCTACCAAGACATGTACGAGCGCTCGGTCAAGGATCCGCAGGGTTTCTGGGCCGAGCACGGCAAACGCATCGATTGGTTCAAGCCCTACACGCGCGTCAAAGACACCTCCTACGACCCCCGTAACGTTTCGATCAAATGGTTCGAGGACGGCGTCACCAACGTCGCCTACAATTGCATCGATCGTCACCTCGCCAAGCGCGCCGATCAAACCGCGATCATTTGGGAAGGCGACAATCCGGAGCGCTCGCAGCACATCACCTACGCCGAGCTCTTCGATCGGGTTTGCCATTTTGCCAATGTGCTGAAATTGCATGGCGTCAAGAAGGGCGATCGCGTCACGATCTATTTACCGATGATTCCGGAGGCGGCCTATGCGATGCTTGCCTGCGCGCGCATTGGCGCCATCCACTCGATCGTGTTCGGCGGCTTTTCCTCGGATGCGCTCGCCGGCCGCATCCAAGACGCGAAGTCAGAGGTCGTCATCACCGCGGACGAGGGCCTGCGCGGCGGCCGTAAGGTGCCGCTCAAGGCCAACGTCGATGTGGCCGCCGACAAGGCCGGCGGGGTGAAGCGCGTGATCGTCGTAAAGCACACCGGCGGCGACGTCGCGTGGCATCCGGACCGCGACGTCTGGCTCAACGAGTCGATGGAGAAAGTCTCCGGCGATTGTCCGCCCGAACCGATGGGCGCCGAGGATCCCTTGTTCATCCTCTACACCTCGGGCTCGACCGGCACGCCGAAAGGCGTCCTGCACACAACGGGCGGCTATCTCGTCTTCGCCTCGATGACGCATCAGTATGTGTTCGACTACCATGACGGCGACATCTACTGGTGCACCGCGGACGTCGGCTGGGTGACGGGCCACAGCTATATCGTCTACGGCCCGCTCGCCAACGGCGCGACGACGCTGATGTTCGAGGGCGTTCCGAACTATCCCTCGGTCAGCCGTTTCTGGGAAGTCATCGACAAGCACAAAGTCAATATCTTCTACACCGCCCCGACCGCCATCCGCGCGCTGATGGGGGCGGGCGAAGCGCCGGTGAAGAAGACCAGCCGCGCGTCGTTGCGCCTGCTCGGCTCCGTCGGCGAGCCGATCAATCCGGAAGCCTGGGAATGGTACTATCGCGTTGTCGGGGAGGAGCGTTGCCCGATCGTCGACACCTGGTGGCAGACCGAGACCGGCGGCATTCTCATCACGCCGTTGCCGGGCGCGATCAAGTTGAAGCCGGGCTCGGCGACCTTGCCCTTCTTCGGGGTGCAGCCCGAGATCGTCGACGGGGCCGGCGCCGTGCTCCAGGGACGATGCGAGGGCAATCTCGTCATCGCCAATTCCTGGCCCGGTCAGGCGCGGACGGTGTATGGCGACCACGAGCGCTTCGTGAGCACATATTTCGCCGCCTATCCCGGCAAGTACTTCACCGGCGACGGCTGCCGTCGCGACGCCGACGGTTATTATTGGATCACGGGACGCGTCGACGACGTCATCAATGTGTCCGGTCACCGCATGGGCACCGCCGAAGTCGAGAGCGCGCTGGTCGCGCACGAGAAAGTCTCGGAAGCGGCGGTCGTCGGCTATCCCCACGACATCAAGGGGCAGGGCATTTACGCCTATGTCACGCTGATGTCGGGCGTCGCCCCGAGCGAAGATCTGCGCACGGAGTTGGTGGCCTGGGTGCGCAAGGAAATCGGGCCGATCGCCTCGCCCGATCTCATCCAGTTCTCGCCGAGCCTGCCGAAGACGCGCTCCGGCAAGATCATGCGGCGCATCTTGCGAAAAATCGCCGAAAACGAATACGGCTCGCTCGGCGACACTTCGACGCTCGCCGATCCGGGCGTCGTCCAGGAGCTGATCGACAACCGGCAACATCGCGGCAAGGCGTAACCGCCTTCAGGAGACGGCCAGTTCCTGCATTTTTTCGATCTTGGCGGCGAGAATCACCGCCTGGGTCCGGCTCTCAACGCCGAGCTTCTGGAGAATCGCGGAGACGTGCGCCTTCACCGTCGCCTCGGAGACGTCGAGTTCGTAAGCGATCTGTTTGTTGAGCAGGCCCTGCGACAGCATCATCAGGACGCGCACCTGCTGCGGCGTCAGCGAGGAAAGCCGGCGCACCAGAGCGCTCGCTTCCGGGTTGGGCCGCGCATTCAGGTCGAGATCGGGTGGCGTCCATCGGCCGCCCTCGAGCACCTTGCGGATCGCTGCCCGCATCGTCTCGACGTCGAGGGATTTGGGAATGTAGGCCGCCGCTCCGAATTCGATGCACTGGCGCATGACGGCGCGATCTTCGTTGCCGGAGACGACGATGACGGGAACGCCGGGCCGCTCCGAGCGCAGGAACAGCAGCCCGGAAAATCCGCGGACGCCCGGCATGGTCAGATCGAGCAGCACCAGATCCATATCCGGCGTCTCTTCGAGAGCCGCTGCGAGGCTTTCGAAATCATTCGCCTCATGGATTTTGGCGCCGGGGATCGCCCCGCTCACCGCCTGACGCAGAGCGCCGAGCACGAGCGGATGATCGTCAGCGATCAGCACCCGCACGGTGTCGTCCAAACCGAATTCCCCCGTCGTCTCCGCTTTAAGCTCGATCAACCGGCGCGAACATCGCGCAAGTCGAGGACGTTGTCACGTCCGCGCCGCACTTCCCTCGGCCGGCGAACTGGGTTTCGCGCCGATGCCGCCCGGATCGTCACGCAACTGGCGCCGCGCCTCGCCGAGCGCGAGCGCGGCGGCGACGGCGACATTGAGCGAGCGCAGCGGCGGCCGAATCGGAATTCTCACCTGCGCATCGGCGCGCTGCCGCACCTCCTCCGGAACGCCAGCCGATTCGCGCCCGACGAGAATGACGTCGCCCGGCCGGAAGGCGAAATCCCATAGCGCCGCGTCGCCCTTGGTGGTCAGCAGGACGAGGCGGCGGCGGGTCTGCGCACGCCAGGCTTCGAAACGCTCGAACGACAGATGCCGCTCGATCGAAAGCGCGTCGAGATAGTCCATCCCGGAGCGGCGCAAGCGGCGATCCGAAATGGGGAAGCCCGCCGGCTCGATGATGGCCGCGTCCGCTCCAAAGCACGCGCAAGTGCGCAGCATCGCCCCGGCGTTCTGCGCGATGTCGGGTTCGTAGAGCGCGAGGGTCAGAAATGGGGCGGGCGTCGTCATCGATTTCGTGCATACGCAGAATTCGGTGCGCTTGTCATGCCCACGACCGTCGGAATCGCGCCTCGAACCCAGGGCGCGCCGCAGATTTCCTCGCTGTTGCGGAGAGACCGGGCGCCCCGACGGGCTTCGGCGGCAGCGGATTCCACCTGCGACTCTTTGCGCATTCAAGCCTATGGACAACCATGACGAACGATGCGAAATAGCGCCGTCCGAACAGTGGCGCGCTCGATTGAGCGCGGCGATTTCCGAGACCGGTTCGCAACGCGGGGCCGCGGAATTCATTTCGCCGACCGACGGGTTGGCGAGTACGATTGGGGGAGCATTTGTCGAGCGCGGCTATCGAGAATCCAAACCGCCGGGATTTCTTATTCATTGCCACCGGCGCCGCCGGGGCGGTGGCGGTTGGCTCCGTGGCGTGGCCGCTCGTCGATCAAATGAACCCAGACGCCTCGACTCTCGCCCTCGCCTCGATCGAGGTTGACATTGGCGCGATCCCTGAAGGTCAAATCGTCACGGTCAAATGGCGCGGCGGTCCGGTCTTCATCCGCCATCGCACGAAGAAGGAAATCGACGATGCGGTGAATACGCCGCTGAGCGAGCTCAAAGACCCGCAGACCGATCAAGCGCGCGTGAAGAAGCCAGAATGGCTGATCGTGGTCGGCGTTTGCACGCATCTGGGATGCGTGCCGTTGGGCCACGAGGGCCAATACGACGGTTGGAAGTGCCCGTGCCATGGGTCGGTCTACGACACCTCCGGGCGCATTCGTCAGGGGCCGGCGCCGCTGAATCTCGCCGTGCCCGAATACGCCTTCCTGAGCGACACGAAAGTGAAGATCGGCTAATTCGTGAACCGTTCTGATCGCGTTCGACCGCCGCACCCAAGCCATCCCAGAGAATTGAAGCCATGAGCGGAACCTCGTCCTACGTCCCCAAGAGCGCCCTCGGGCGGTGGTTTGAATCACGCCTGCCGATTATGGGGCTGGTTCATTCCTCGTTCATCGCATACCCGGTGCCGCGAAACCTGAACTACCTCTGGACTTTCGGCGCCATCCTATCGTTCATGCTGGGCGCGCAGATTCTCACCGGGGTCGTCCTGGCGATGCATTATGTGCCGAGCTCGAAGTTGGCGTTCGACTCGATCGAGCACATCATGCGCGACGTCAACTACGGTTGGCTGATCCGCTATTTGCACACCAACGGCGCGTCGATGTTCTTCTTCGCCGTCTATATGCACATGTTCCGCGGCATCTATTACGGGTCATACAAGGCGCCGCGCGAGGTGCTTTGGATTCTCGGCGTGATCATCTACCTCCTGATGATGGCGACCGCCTTCATGGGTTATGTTTTGCCGTGGGGCTCGATGAGCTTCGCCGGCGCGACGGTGATCACCAACCTGTTCACCGCCATCCCGCTCGTCGGCGGCAGCGTTTCCCACTGGCTGTGGGGCGGCTACGCGGTCGGCGATCCCACGCTGAACCGCTTCTTCTCGCTTCACTACCTGCTGCCGTTCATGATCGCCGGCGTCGTCGGGCTCCATGTGTGGGCGTTGCATGTCGTCGGACAGAACAATCCGGACGGCGTCGCTATCAAGAATGTCGAGCGCGACTCGGTGGCCTTCACGCCCTACGCGACGATCAAGGACGTGTTCGCCCTGTCGTTGTTCCTGATTTTCTACGCTTGGTTCGTCTTCTATATCCCGACCTATTTGCTCGACGCGGACAATTCGGTCCGAGCTAATCCCCTTGTTACGCCCGCGCATATCGTCCCGGAATGGTATCTGTTGCCCTTCTACGCGATCCTGCGCGCCATCCCGAACAAGCTGGTCGGCGTTGTCGCTTTGTTCTCGGCGATCGCGTTGCTGGCGTTTTTGCCGTGGCTCGACACATCGCCAGTCAAGTCGGCGAAATATCGCCCGCTGTTCCGGTTCTTCTTCTGGGTGTTCGTGGTCTGCTGCATTGGCCTGGGATATCTTGGCTCGCAGGAGGTTTCCGACGCGACGACCTTGGCGGCGCGGATTCTCGCGTTCGGTTATTTCGGTTTCCTCATCATAGTGCTGCCGCTGTTGGGCCTGATCGAGAAGACCAAGCCCATGCCCGCCTCGATCGCCGATGCAGTTTTGACGCCCAAGGGCGAAGCGAGCGCGCCGTCGGTCGCGAGTTGATTGGCGGCCACCCCCGAGAGAAATCCGATCATGATCCGTATGAAGTCCTCCTTTTTCCTCCCGGTCGCCTTCGCGCTGCTGATCGTGAGCGGCTCGGTCGCGCTCGCCCAGGCTGACGCCGAGCAGCCCAATCCGCCCCGTCAGAGCTGGAGCTTTTCCGGCTTTTTCGGCGCCTACGACCGGGCCCAGTTGCAGCGCGGATTCGAGGTCTACAAGGAAGTGTGCAGCACCTGCCACCGCCTGAGCATTCCGTTCCGCATGCTCGCCGACCCCGACGGCCCGGGCTACAGCCTGGCTCAGGTCAAGGCCATGGCTGCGAGCTACCAGATCGTCAACGACGAGCCGAACGACAAGGGTGAAATCTTCAAACGACCGGGTACGCCCGCTGACATTTTCCCCCCGCCCGAGGCGTTTCCCAACGACCAGGCCGCCGCGGCGAATTTCGGCAAGGCGCCGCCGGACATGGCCTTGCTCGCCAAAGCCCTCAAATACGAGCGCGGCTTTCCCTGGTTCATTTTCGACGCGCTGCCGTTCGACCAATATCAGGAAATGGGCGCGGACTATATCTACGCGATCGTGACCGGCTACACGAAGCCCAACGATCCGCAGTGGAACCTCTATTTCCCGGGTCACAGGATCGCGATGCCGCAGCCGATCACGGATGGCGCAGTCACGTATAAGGATGGCACGCCGTCTACGCTGACCAATTACGCTCGCGACGTCGCGGCCTTTCTGAGCTGGGCCGCGGAGCCGACCCTGGTCGAGCGCAAGAAGATCGGCTTCCGCGTCATGATCTTCCTGTTTGTTCTCTCGACGTTGCTCTATTTCACCAAGAAGCGCATCTGGAGCGATCTGCACTGAAGGCACGAGCGGAGCGAGCAAGTCCGCGATTCTGCGGCGTCGGCTGACTACAGCCATCCAAAACCGAGGGGCGTCATGGCCAAGGCGATTGTCGGCGTGATCGGCGGCTCGGGAGTTTATCATCTCGAGGGTCTGACCGAGATCAGGGAAGAGCGCGTAATCACGCCCTGGGGCGAGCCGTCGGACGTCCTTCGTTTCGGCCGTGTCGGCGATACGCAGGCCGTGTTTCTGTCGCGGCACGGCCAGGGCCACCGCTTCTCCCCGTCGACGATCAACTATCGCGCCAATATCGACGCGCTCAAACGCGCCGGCGTGACCGACATCATCGGGGTCTCCGCCTGCGGCTCATTCCGCCGCGAACTCTATCCAGGCCTGTTTGTCCTCGTCGACCAGTTCGAGGACCGGACCTTTGCGCGCCAGACCAGCTTTTTCGGTACGGGCTGCGTCGCGCATGTCTCGATGGCGCGCCCGATCGCGCCGCTTCTGCGCGGCCGCATCGCCGCAGCCGCCGAGGCGGAGGGAGTGGCTTTCCGCAGTGGAGGAACCTACGTCTGCATGGAAGGACCCCAGTTCTCTACTCTGGCGGAGTCGCTGGGTTATCAGGCGCGCGGCGCCGATGTGATCGGCATGACCGCGGCGACCGAGGCCAAACTTGCCCGCGAGGCCGAAATCTCCTACGCGACCGTCGCGATGGTGACGGACTTCGATTGCTGGCACGAAACCCACGGGGTGGTGGACGTCGCCTCGGTCATGCAGGTGGCCAGAGAGAACGCTCAGCGGGTTAATGCGCTCCTCGGGCGGGTCCTCAAAGACTTCCCCGCCGAACACGAAATGTGCCCGGTCGGCTCCGATCGCGCTCTCGATGGCGCCATCATGACCCATGCGGATGCGCGCGATCCCGAAGTCATGCGCAAGCTCGAGGCGATTGTTCGACGAGTGCTCGGCCCACACGACTGAACACTCGGGGGCTCGCCTTTCGCGGGCTTGGCCTTCTTGCTTGCCGAATTGGCGGAAATCGACACAGAATGTGTGAACGTTTCGGGAGGTCGCGTGATCAAACCGTCGTTCGAGAGGATTCTGTTCGCGAGCCGATGGCTGCTCGCGCCGTTTTACGTCGCGCTGATTTTTGCGTTGCTGGCCTTGCTCGCGAAGGTCGGCGTTCGCGTCTATAATTTGGCGACGCAGTTCGACGGACTGGGGGAGGAGGGAGTTCTGCTCGCTGCTCTCGGAATTGTCGATCTCACGCTCTCAGCTTCCCTGATCGTCATCGTCATTCTCTCCGGCTATACCAATTTCGTTTCGCGGATCGACATCGAAGCGCACGCGGATTGGCCCCGTTGGATGGCGGATGTTGATTTTAGCGAACTCAAGCTCAAGCTGATGGCGTCGATCGTCGCGATTTCGGCCATCAAGCTGCTCGAGGCTTTCATGGACGTCGGTCACGAATCGGATCGCGACTTGGGGTGGCAGACGGGCTTAGTCGCGGCTTTTGTCGTCTCCGCGCTTCTGCTCGCTCTAGCCGACCGGTTCAGTCATCGCTCGGACGGCGCGCATTGACCCCGCCCCGCTATTTCTCCAGCACTACGGTTCGGCACTCCGGCGGCAGTTGCGCCAATGTGATTGGCGGCTTGGGCTTCGCGTGAGGGTCCATGCGCGGGTGCAGCGCTTCGTCAGTGAACCACCAGTTCAGCGACTTGTCGCATCCGTCGCCCGGCGGAACCGGATCCTGTGGCTGGCACGCGGTATCGCCCGCAGGGCAGGCGATGCGAATATGGAAATGGTAATTGTGCCCCCAATAGGCGCGCACCTTGTTCATCCAAGGTTCGCCCTTGGCGGTTTCGCATAGCGCCTTCTTGATCGCGGCGTTGACGAATATCCTTTCGACTTCGGGCTCCTCGGCCGCGGCCTTGATGACGCCCGCTTGCCGCGCCGTCCAATGCGCGGGATCGACCGAGAGCCCGTCCGCGCTCACCATGTCAACGGCGGACATCTCCTCGCGTTCGCCGCGGCTCAAAGTGCGGTCCGGCATCGGCGTCAGCCACACGTCGGCGTCTAGCCCTATCTGGTGCGAGGCGTGGCCGGTCAGCATCGGGCCGCCGCGCGGCTGCGAAATGTCGCCGACGAGAATGCCTGGCCACACACCCTCACGGGCCGCCTTGCGGGAAAAGCGCTCGAGGAAGGCGATCATCGCCGGGTTGCCCCAGTTCCGATTGCGCGACAGCCGCATCACCTGCCAGGTCTCGCCGTCGATCGGCAGCGCTTTGGCGCCGGCGAGACAGCCGCGCGCATAGAAGCCGATTGATCGCGTCTGGACCTCCGCCGGCGTCAAGGCTCGTCCGAAAAGCTCCTTGGCGGGCAGTTTGGGATCGGCGGGGTTGGCGAGGACCGGCAAAGGCGTGGGCTCGAGGCTGCCTTTGTCTTGCGCAAGGGCGCCGCCCCCGGCCCCGGCAAGCGGTGCAGCGAGGCAGGCCAAAACGAGAAGGGCTCGTCGCATCGTTCGCTCCTGCCACTTCTCTATATAGCATAAAGTCCGAGGGCCGCCCCCTCCGCCAGGAGGAATCGACTTCCCGATCAATTCCCCTCTCGCGTCTCAGCGCTTCGCGTGGCGACGATGAAGAGGCGCGGAAACGGCAACAGCACGCCGCCCTGCGCCCGCGGCGGATAGGCGCTAGCGATAGCCGCCCGGTAGCGCGTGAGAAAATCGGCCCGCTCTTCCGTCGTGAGCGGGGCGAGAAAGGGGCGCAGCCCGGCGCTCTCGAGCCAGGCGACGATCGCATCGGGACCATCCAGGCGATGGACGTAGACGGTTCGCCAGATATCAATGTCGGCGCATACGGGCGAAAGCGCCTGATCGTAGTCCGCGAATGAGCCGATCGTCTCGCGTACGCGCGCGGACTGCGCCAGCTTCTCCCGGAAGGGCGGTTCGGCGGCGATTTCCCTCATCAGGACGTGAGTCGGCTCATCTTCGTTGTCGGGCATCTGCACCGCCAGACACCCCAGTGGCCCGAGCTGTCGCGTAAGACGAGTCATAACCGCGACATGATCGGGAACCCAGTGCAGAACCGCGTTCGCCATGATCAGATCGGCCGGGCCATCGCGCCAATCCTGGAGATCGCCCTGTATGAAGGTCACCTTCGGCAGGCGCGCCCGCGCCGCCGCAAGCATGTCCGGCGAAGTGTCCAACCCGGCGATGTCAGCTTCGGGATAACGCTCGGCGAGCGCTTGCGTGGAATTCCCGGGCCCACATCCGAGATCGACGACCCGCTTTCGGCGGCCGCTCGGGACATGGGCCAATAGGTCCACCGCCGGGCGACTCCGCTCACTTTCGAAGCGCCGATAGGCGCGGGCGTTCCAATCGGCCATGACGTCGCCTATAACCACCGGATCAAGAAAAAGTTTTTCAATTTCCTTACTTGCGACAAAATTACAACACATTTGCGACTGCCGAGGCCCAATTCAGATGAACATAAAAATGCCATAGCTTCCAGACCGTTAAAAGCAAAGCGGGCGTCCGCCCCAAATTCGTGCGCCGCAATATGGCGGAATTATACCAGATTCTTGACGCAAGGTTATGAACGATCGCAACGTGTGAATCAATTCGTCGTTGCGAACTTCGCCCGCTTATCAAGCGTTTGCCCAAAAGGCCCCGCAGGCGCTCAAACGGACCCGCCGGACGCATCCGACGGGGGCCGGATTATCGGTGGGAAGTGGGTTGCTCTGTCCGCGCCTCCGTGCGATATTGCGATCACACAAGCATAAATCGTGGCGAGACGAGATATTGCACTAATCGTGTTATATCTATAAAGCTAACGATAAGTATACCGCTGGGGGACGTTAAATTGAGACAACTTAATACTGCCTTATGAGAGCTAACACCTCTGATAGTTGGTGCTGAGCTTTTGCCTATAGGCGTGAAGGCTCCTCAAATCTAAGGAAAGTTCAGATATAACTGCCACAGTGCGGGCTGTGGAAGGAGAGGCCATGTCGTTTCAACAACCTGCCGGATATGCAGCAGATTTGTCCGTCGAGGACGCCTTTGCCATTCTGAGCGGAGACAAAAAGTCGGTTCTCGTGGACGTGCGCACACAGCCGGAATGGGCCTTCGTTGGTGTTCCGGACCTCAGCGCGCTCGGCAAGACACCCATTTTTCAGGAATGGCAAGTCTACCCGTCGATGCAAGTCGCCGCCGACTTTACGTCCCGTCTTGTGGCCTCCCTCGCGGCCCTCGGCGCCGACCCGTCGACGCCCGTGCTTTTTCTCTGCCGCTCCGGCGGGCGTTCACGCTCGGCGGCGATGGCTCTAACCGAGGCCGGATGGTCTCATTGTTACAATATCGCAGACGGCTTTGAAGGGGGGCTGGACGAGACGCGCAAACGCGGTGCGCTCGGCGGCTGGCGGGCTCGAGGCCTGCCTTGGGTCCAGTCCTGATTGGATCCAACGCTGATATTCACCCTTTCCCTTACGTCTCAATTTTCATCAAGAGATCCCGATGAACCAGACCGCCAATTTGGTTGCGGCTTCGGCCGAGTTGCGAGTTGTTCCCACCGTGCGCGATCTCGAGGAGAGCTGGCGGCGTTGCTGCAAGCGCCTGCGGGCGGAATTGGGCGAAGAAGTGTTCTCCAGTTGGTTCGGCCGACTTGCGCTCGAATCGGTCGAGAGCGGTCGCGCCCACTTCTTCGTGCCGACCCGGTTCCTGAAGAGCTGGATCGAGTCTCACTATCACGAACGTATTCTCGCGGCATTGGAAGCCGAGATCGGCGGCGTCGCCTCGATCAGCATCTGCGTTCGCTCGTCGACCAGTGCGCCAGGGCCGCAATGCGGACCAGCGGCCCCTCTCGTCAGCGCTTCGAAGCCGTTTGAAGGGACGCGGCCGGGTGCGCTCCGCGCGCCGATGGCGGGGTCAGCGCCGTTACGCGCCATACACAAAAATGAGAACGGCGCGCACGAAGAGACGCTCGCGGGCTCGCCGCTCGATCGACGGCTTTCGTTCGCTTCCTTCCTCGTGGGGAGATCCAATCAATTGGCCTTCTCCGCCGCCCAGCGCGTTGCGGAGGCCCGTTGTGGCGAACCGCCCGCCTTCAGCCCGCTTTACGTCCACGCGGCGGTTGGGCTCGGAAAGACCCATCTTCTGCAAGCGACCGCTCAGGCGGCGGCCGCGCAGGGACGCAGCGTCATTTATTTGACCGCCGAGAAATTCATGTACGGCTTCGTGGCGGCCTTGCAGTCGCAAACGGCGATCGCGTTCAAGGAGGCCTTGCGTTCCATCGATCTCTTGATCTTCGACGATGCGCAGTTCCTCCAGGGCAAGGCGATCCAGAACGAATTCGGCCACGCGCTCAATGCCCTTCTTGATTCCGGGCGCCAGGTGGTCGTCGCGGCGGATCGGCCGCCGGCGGACCTCGAGTCGCTCGAGGAGCGCGTGCGTTCGCGCCTAGCCGGCGGGCTTTGCGTCGAGATGTCCACACTGGACGAAGCCTTGCGCGTGAAGATTCTCGAGGCTCGAATCGCCGCGGCGCGGGCCCAGAACCCGCATTTCGAGGTCTCGTCGGCGGTGCTCGCTTTTGTCGCGCGCTCGATCGCGTCGAATGGACGAGATCTCGAAGGGGCGGTCAACCGGCTCCTCGCTCACTCGATCGTCGGCGCGCCGCCGCTCACTGTCGAAGCGGCGGAAATCGCGATCCGGGATCTCATCCGCCTCAGAGAGCCCAAGCGCGTCAAGATCGAGGACATCCAAAAGCTGGTCGCCAGCCACTACAGCGTGACGCGCGCCGACATTCTGTCTTCGCGCCGCACCGCCACCGTGGTCAAGCCGAGGCAGGTTGCGATGTATCTCTCCAAGGCGCTGACCCTACGCTCCCTTCCTGAGATCGGCCGCCGCTTCGGCGGACGCGACCATACGACGGTGCTGCACGCGGTGCGTAAGATCGAGGGCCTCACCTCTTCCGATTCCGCGCTGCGCGAAGAGTTGGAATTGCTCAAGCGCATGTTGCAGGAGTAGGCTCGCGACCACGATGAGCTTGATCTTCAAGATCGTCAGCGTTGAGGAATGGCGGGCGGCCGAGGCCGTTGGCGTGTTCGTTGGCGCGGAGGTCGACCGGGCCGACGGCTATATACACTTCTCGACCGCGGCCCAGGCGCCTGAGACGGCCGCGAAATGGTTTGTGGGCCGGGGTGACCTCGTCCTGGCGGCGATCGACGCCAACGCGCTCGGCCCCGCGTTGCGCTGGGAGCCCTCGCGCGGCGGCGCGCTGTTTCCGCACCTCTATGGGCCGTTGCCGCTCGATGCGGTTGTCTGGTCGCGTCCGCTGCCGTTGGGCGACGACGGCCATCATGTCTTTGGAAGCCTCGAGGCATGATGCGCGCCCTCGGCGCGCTTGCGCTGCCGTTGCTCGCTCGACTTGAGCCGGAGACGGCCCACCGCGCCTCGATCGCCGCGCTGAAATTCGTGCCGCCGAAGCGGCCTCGACTGCGCGATCCGCGTCTTGGGGTGCGCGCATTCGGGCTGGATTTTCCCAATCCTCTAGGCATGGCCGCGGGGTTCGATAAGAACGCCGAAGTCCCCGGCGCGCTGCTTGCCCTAGGATTCGGTTTCGTCGAGGTGGGGACGCTGACGCCGCGTCCGCAACCAGGAAACCCTCGCCCGCGGCTGTTCCGCCTGCCGGCGGACCGCGCGCTCGTCAATCGGCTCGGCTTCAACAATCTCGGCTACGAGGCGGCGCGCGCGCGCCTGGCGGCGAGAAAGATCGAGGGCGTCATCGGCGTCAACTGCGGCCCAAACAAGGACGCTTCCGATCGGCTCGCCGATTACGCTCTCGGAGTGAAGACGTTCGCGCCCTTCGCAAGCTATCTCACCATCAACATTTCATCGCCGAACACGCCGGGATTGCGCGATCTGCAGCGGCGCGACGCGCTGGACGAACTGGTCGCCCGAGTGATCGGGGTGCGCGACGAGACGACGCCGCGCCGGCCGGTGTTGATCAAGATCGCGCCCGATCTCGATCTGCGGGCGCTCGACGACGTGGTCGAGATTTGCGTAGAGCGTAAAGTCGACGGCATGATCGTCTCCAACACGACGATCGCGCGGCCTCCTTCGCTGAGCGACGCCAACGCGCGCGAGGCTGGCGGTCTGTCGGGTCGCCCGCTCTTCGAACCATCCACGCGCATGCTGGCGCGGGCGTTTCTGCGGTGCCAGGGAGCGTTTCCGCTGGTCGGCTGCGGCGGTGTCGACGACGCGGGCTCCGCTTTGGCGAAGATCGAGGCGGGGGCATCGCTCGTGCAGCTCTATACTGGGCTCGTCTATCGCGGCCCGGGCCTGATCGGCGAAATTCTCGAAGGGTTGTCTCACGTCGTGACAACTCGCGGCGCCCGCAGCATCGGCGATCTCGTCGGGGTCAAAGCGCGCGACCGGGCAATCGCGGCAGGCTGAAACTCAGCGCGCGCGATGCGAATCCAAGAGCCGCAGCACCAGCCAAACCGGCAGCACGACGAGCGCTCCGGTCGCCAGGATGCGGCCGATCTGGCGCACATCGGTAAGACCGAATTCGACCAGGCGGTGAACCAGGCGCATGAAGCTGTCGACGATATCAGCGGGCTCGAAGCCGAACGTGACCAGGATCACGCCGACGATGAAGGAGACGACGACGAGGCGCAACGCCACCGAGAGCGGAGAGCCGCCGAGGAAATTCGTCAGCATCGGACTGCTCATGCGGGGCCCTTGTTTCCGAGCAACAGGATCGCTGGGGAACACGGCTGCTTCTCGCCGAGGTTCATGACGACTTTGCGGCGAAGCCGACGCGAATTCAACCTCCCCCTGAGTCGCCGGGGAGGAAACTCTTCGGAGCGTCCCCTTAGTCGCCGCGATGGAGAGAGAGCGGCATGCCGCGCGCAGGGGCCTGCGCGCGCCGTCATCCCCGCCGCCCTCACGCCCCCTTCGGAAAGTTCACCACCGTCGTCACCGGCTTGGCGCTCTTTGGCGCGTCCGCTTCCGTCCCGCCGCCGACGGCTTTGCCGTTGAACGTCAGGGCGCCGTGCGCAACGCCGATCTTGACCGTCTCGCCATCGTGAATCTCGCCGGCAAGCAGCATCTGCGCGAGTGGGTCCTGAACCCATTTCTGGATGACGCGTTTGAGCGGGCGCGCGCCATAGGCGGGGTCATAACCCTTGTCGGCGAGCCATTGCCGCGCTTTGGCGTCGAGCACGAGCGCGATTTTGCGATCCTCGAGCAGCTTGGCGAGGCGCTTGAACTGGATATCGACGATCGCCCCCATGTCCTCGCGCCGAAGCCGATGGAACAGTATGATCTCGTCGACGCGGTTGAGGAACTCGGGCCGGAAATGCGCGCGCACGACCGCCATCACCTCGCCCTCGACCGTCTTGCTGTCCTCGCCCTCCGGCTGATTGACGAGATAGTCCGAGCCCAGGTTCGAGGTCATCACGATGAGGACGTTGCGGAAGTCCACCGTGCGGCCTTGGCCGTCGGTCAACCGTCCGTCGTCGAGCACCTGCAGCAGAACGTTGAAGACGTCCGGATGCGCCTTCTCGACTTCGTCGAACAATACGACCTGATAGGGTCGCCGGCGCACGGCCTCCGTGAGGGCGCCGCCTTCCTCATAGCCGACATAGCCGGGAGGCGCGCCGATAAGGCGAGCGACGGAGTGCTTCTCCATGTATTCCGACATGTCGATGCGCACCATCGCCGTCTCGTCGTCAAATAGGAACGAGGCGAGCGCCTTGGTCAGCTCCGTCTTGCCGACGCCGGTCGGTCCGAGGAACATGAACGAGCCAATGGGCCGATTGGGGTCCTGCAGGCCCGCGCGCGCGCGCCGCACAGCGGTCGCGACCGCCGTCACCGCCTCGGCTTGGCCGACGACGCGCTTGGCGAGTTCCAATTCCATCTTCAGCAACTTGTCGCGTTCGCCCTCGAGCATCTTGTCGACGGGGACGCCGGTCCAGCGGGAGACGACCTGCGCGACGTGATCGGGGGTGACCGCCTCGTCGACGAGATTGCCGGCGCTCTGGGCCTCCTCGGTCGCGGCGAGCTTCTTCTCGAGTTCGGGGATGATCCCATAGGCGATCTCGCCCGCGCGCTGATATTCGCCCTTGCGTTGCGCCTGGGCGAGTTCGTTGCGCGCATTCTCGAGTTGCTCCTTGAGCCTCTGCGCCGTGCCGAGCTTGTCCTTTTCGGCCCGCCAGCGTGCCGTCAGTTCGTCGGACCTCTCCTGGAGCTCGGCCAGTTCAGCCGTCAACTTCTCCAGTCGCTCCTTGGAGGCCGCGTCGGTCTCCTTCTTCAGCGCCTCCTGCTCGATCTTGAGCTGGATGATGCGTCGGTCGAGTTCGTCGAGTTCCTCGGGCTTGGAGTCGACCTGCATGCGTTGGCGAGAAGCCGCCTCATCGATCAGGTCGATCGCCTTGTCCGGCAGGAACCGGTCGGAGATGTAGCGGTTCGACAAAACGGCGGCCGCGACGATCGCCGCGTCGGTGATGTGGACGCCGTGGTGAACTTCGTATTTCTCCTTCAAGCCGCGCAGGATCGAAATCGTGTCCTCGACCGTCGGCTGCGAGACGAACACCGGCTGGAAACGCCGCGCCAGGGCCGCGTCCTTTTCGACGTGCTTGCGATATTCGTCCAGCGTCGTCGCGCCGATGCAATGGAGTTCGCCGCGCGCCAGCGCCGGCTTCAAGAGGTTCGAGGCGTCCATCGCGCCGTCGGCCTTCCCAGCGCCGACGAGCGTATGCATCTCGTCGATGAACAGAATGATGCCGCCCGCGGCCGCCGTCACCTCGTTGAGCACGGCCTTCAGGCGCTCTTCGAATTCGCCGCGATATTTCGCGCCGGCTATCAGAGCGCCCATGTCGAGCGACAGCAGCCTCTTGTCCTTGAGAGATTCCGGCACGTCGCCGTTGACGATACGCAAAGCGAGGCCTTCGACGATCGCTGTCTTGCCGACGCCAGGCTCGCCGATCAGCACCGGATTGTTCTTCGTCCGGCGCGACAGCACTTGCATCGTCCGGCGGATTTCCTCATCGCGGCCGATGACCGGGTCAAGCTTGCCGGCGCGCGCGGCCGCTGTGAGATCGCGGGTATATTTCTTCAGAGCTTCATAGGCGTTCTCGGCGCTGGCCGAATCTGCCGTCCGGCCTTTGCGCAAATCCTCGATTGCGGCGTTCAACGTCTGCGGCGAAACGCCTGCGTTGGCGAGGATCTTGCCCGCCTCGCTGCCCTTTTCCATCGCGAGCGCAAGGAGCAGCCGCTCGACGGTGACGAAGGAATCGCCCGCCTTCTGGGCGATCTTCTCCGCATTCTCGAAAACGCGCGCGGTGGTGGGGGCGAGGTAGAGTTGGCCGGCGCCCGAGCCCTGCACCTTGGGCAGCTTGGCGAGCGCCAACTCGACCTGCGACAGAGCGTCACGCGAGCGCCCGCCGGCTTTGTCGATCAGACCGGCGGCTAGTCCCTCCTCGTCGTCGAGCAGAACCTTGAGGATGTGCTCGGGCGTAAATTGCTGATGGCCTTCGCGCAGGGCGAGAGACTGCGCGCTCTGAATGAAGCCGCGCGCACGCTCGGTGTATTTCTCCAAATTCATGTTCATCTCCCCTTTGGCCCCGCTAGCGCCCCGAAGCGACGTCGGACGGTCCCGATGATGTTGAATGAACCGCTTTACGCGGCGTCGAACCGTATGTAGGGCCTAAAGTCGGGGGCGGAAGGGCGGCGCTGCACAGGGCGGCCAAAAAGTTGGCGCGTCAGATTTTACGCAGGGAGTGCGGGCGGCCCGACGGCTTGCCGCTCAGGGCGCGGGCTGGCCCCGCTCGGCCAGCAACTGAGCGATATGGGCGCGCAGGTCCGCGACACCCTCGCCGGTGCGGGCCGAGGTGAAGAACGTTTCGGGATAGGCGGCCGGGCGCTTGCGCAACGCGTCGAGGGTCGCTGCGATGCGGGCGGGCTGGTCGGCGGCTTTCACTTCGTCGCGCTTGGTGAGCACGATGGCGTAAGACACCGCGGCGCTGTCGAGCGCCTTCATTGTGGCTTCGTCGCTGTCCTTGATCCCGTGCCGGCCGTCGATAAGGAGGAAGGCGCGCATCAGCGAGGGACGCCCGCGCAGATAGTCGCGCGCCAGCACGCCCCAGGAGGCGGATTTGTCCTTGGCGACAGCGGCATAGCCGTACCCCGGCATGTCGACGAGCGTCAGCCGGCCGCCGAGATCGAAGAAGATCAGCTCTTGCGTGCGCCCGGGCGTGTGCGAAGTGCGCGCCAGCGCCGAGCGTCCGGTGAGCGCGTTGATCAGCGACGACTTGCCGACGTTCGACCGGCCGGCGAAAGCGATCTCCGGCGCGCCGACCGGCGGCAGGCCGTCCGATTTGGCGGCGGCGAAGAAGAAATCGCAGGAGCCGGCAAAGAGCTTGCGCCCCGCCTCGAGCATGTCAGCCGAAAAGGCTTCGCCCGGCGAAGCGCTCATGACGTCCGCGCTTTGGGGAACAACTTCTTCAAATTGTCCCAAAGCTCGACCTTCACGCCGGCTCGCGACATGATGAAGGATTGCTGGATCACCGTCAGCGTGTTGTTCCAGGTCCAGTAGATCACTAGACCCGACGGGAATGAGCCGAGCATGAAGGTGAAAATCACCGGCATCCAGGCGAACATCGTCTTTTGCACGGGATCGGCCGGCTCCGGGTTCATCTTCATCTGGAAGAACATCGAGACGCCCATGATGAGCGGCCAGATGCCGAGATGGAGGAAGTGACCGATGGCCGGCAAGGCCGTCGGATCCCATGGAACGAGCCCGAACAACGTAAAGATATTGGTCGGATCGGGCGCGGAAAGGTCCTTGATCCAGCCGAAGAATGGCGCGTGCCGCATCTCGATGGTGATGAAGATCACCTTGTAGAGCGCAAAGAACACTGGGATTTGGATCACCATCGGCAGACAGCCGGCGACCGGATTCACCCCTTCCTTCTTGAACAATTCCATTTGCGCCTGTTGCTGCTTGGCGCGGTCGTCCGGATAGAGGTCCTTCAATGCGGCGATCTGCGGCTGGATCTTCTTCATCTTCGCCATCGAGCGGTAGCTCTGATTGGCGAGCGGGAAGAAGGCCAGCTTGACGAGAACGGTGACGATTAGGATCGCCACGCCGAAATTGCCGACGATGTGGTAGATGAAATCGATCACGCGAAAGAGCGGCTTGGTGATGAAGTAGAACCAGCCCCAATCGATCATCAAATCAAATTTCTTGATGCCGAGACTGGCTTCGTAAGCGTCGATCGTCGAGACTTCCTTGGCGCCGGCGAAGACCCGCGTCACCGCCTCGCTCGTGGCGCCGGGCGCGATCACACGCGCCGGCCCGATAAAGTCGGCCTGGTAATCCTGATGTTGCGTCGGGCCGCTCGCGGAGAAGCGCGCGTCGATCGGCTCATTCTGCTCGGGGATGATCGCCGAGGCCCAGTATTTGTCGGTGAAACCGAGCCATCCGCCTGCGCCCTTGTAATCGTCGACCTTTCCGGTGGCCTTCTCGATGCCGGAATAGGTGACCTCCTGCACCGAGCCGCCGCCGATGACGCCGACGAAGCCTTCGTGCAGCACCGAATATCCCGCGACCTTGGGTGCGCCGCGGCGCAGGATCAGCGCATAAGGGCTTAGAGACACCGGCTCGGCGCCGCTGTTCTCGACCGAATCCTTGATCGTGAACATGTATTTGTCGTCGACGGAAACGACGCGCGTGAATTTCAGCCCGGCGCCGTTGTCGTAGGTCAGCGTCACCGGTTTTTCAGGTGTCAAAGTCTTGGAATCCGCGGTCCAGACGGTCGAACGGTTCGGCGTCTTGACGCCGGCCGCGACCGTAACGAACCCAGACTCGGCCCAATAGGGATCGGGGCCGCCGGGCGGCGAAAACAGCCTTATATTCGGGCTGTTGGGATCGATCGTCTCGCGATAGCCCTTCAAGATGAGGTCGTCGAGCAGGCCGCCGGTCAGGTCGATCGAGCCGCCCAGGCTCGGTGTATCGATGTTGACGCGCGGGCTCGCCGTGAGCGCCTCGGCGAGGGTTTTCGCCCCGGACTCGGCCGCGGCCGCGCCCTGCGGCGCGCTCGCGCCCGTTTCGCCGGTCAGCGGCGTTCCGGTATTCGCCGGCGATTGCACGTGGCTCTGGGTCTGCCGCTCCTTTTGCAGTTGCGGCGACGCATAGAAATAGTTCCAGCCGATGAGCACGAGCACCGATAGGACGATCGCGAGTATGATATTGCGGGAGTCCTCGGAGTTCATGATCGCTTTTCTCTGTCGGTTGCAGACGTTTCGCGCCGGTGGGGGGGGCGCGCCGGCGACTTTGGTCGACTCATTTGGGCGAATGCTCGTTCGATGTCGGCGATCAGCGCGGCGAAGGGACGCGTGAGCGCCTCGCGGCGCGCCATCAGCACGTAATCATGGCCCGGCGACGGCGCAACGGCGGCGGCATGGCGCAATGCTTCTTTCAGGCGACGACGGATGCGGTTGCGCTCGACGGCGTCGCCGACCTTTTTGGTGACGGTGAATCCGACGCGCGCGCGCCGGTCGAGCGCGTCGGCCGGCGGCGCGCCCGAATCGGCGCGCGGATTGGCCTGCAGGGTAAAAGTCTCCGCCTGCGCGCGCCGGCCACGCGACACGCGCTGGAACTCCGCCCGGCGCCGAAGGCGACCCCAGAGAGGGTGTTCGCCGGACGCCCGCCTTGCGTCGTTGCCCAAGGCGTCAGGCTCCATCATCGGGATTCTCGCGCGCGGCGCCGTCACGGGCCGCGGGAAGGTCAAGCCGAAAGGCGCTTGCGGCCGCGGGCGCGGCGTGCGTTCAGCACCTTACGGCCTCCGACCGTCTCCATGCGCGCACGAAAGCCATGGCGGCGTTTGCGAACGAGTTTGCTCGGTTGATAGGTCCGCTTCACGTCTTTAACTCCAAGAGCCGGGAATTCAACAGGGAGAGCGCCTCGGCCCTCCCAATAATCCAACCCCGGACCTCATCGCGCCGCCTCTTTACAGAGTCGTCGGACGAGCCGGGAAAATATCTGGCGGCGGGCTCGCCGTCGCGTGGGCGCGCTTATAGGCGCGCGGCGCGCGGCAAGTCAATTGGGAGCGCCGCGCGCGCGCCACTTTCCGTCACGCCGTCGGGCGTCGACATCGTCGCGCCGGCAAGCGCGGACGACCTCCGCCCGCTTTCGTCGTCGAAATCGCGTTGAGGCTCGTCACCTGACTTGCTTATCGACCCGTCGCTCCGGCCAGCGTCACGGGGCTCACGCGATCAGGCTCTCCGCGCCGACGCGAGGCTCGAAGGCGGCAAGCGCCTTGGCGACGATCCCCTTGGCGTCGAGCCCGGCCGCCGCATAGAGCCGATCGGGCTTGTCATGATCCTGAAACACGTCGGGCAAGGTCATCGTCCGCACCTTCAGGCCATTGTCGAGCGCGCCGTTTTCTGCAAGCAGGCTCAACACATGCGAGCCGAAGCCGCCGACCGACCCCTCCTCGACGGTGATCAGCAATTCATGGCTCGCCGCCAGCCTGAGAACAAGCTCTTGATCGATCGGCTTGGCGAAACGAGCGTCGGCCACGGTGGTCGACAGACCGCGCGCGGCGAGATCTTCAGCGGCTTTCAGCGCTTCGGCGAGGCGCGTCCCGAGCGAAAGGATCGCGATGCGCGAGCCTTCACGCAACACGCGTCCCTTGCCGATCGGCAGGGGGACGCCCCGCTCCGGCAATTCGACGCCGACGCCCTCGCCGCGGGGATAGCGCAATGCGATCGGGCCCGCGTCATGAGCCGCGCAGGTGGCGACCATGTGAACGAGCTCCGCCTCGTCGGCCGCCGCCATCACCGTCATATTGGGCAGGCAAGAGAGATAGGTGACGTCGAAGGCTCCAGCGTGCGTCGAGCCGTCCGCGCCGACCAATCCTGCCCGGTCGATTGCGAAGCGCACGGGAAGATTTTGAATCGCTACGTCATGCACGACCTGATCGTAGGCGCGCTGAAGGAAGGTCGAATAGATCGCGCAAAAGGGCTTATAGCCTTCGCAGGCCAATCCCGCAGCGAAAGTGACGGCGTGCTGCTCGGCAATTCCGACATCGAACGTCCGCTCGGGGTAGGCCTCGCCGAAGCGATCGAGGCCGGTCCCGTTCGGCATAGCGGCGGTGATGGCGACAATTCTGTCATCGCGCGCCGCCTCGGCGACGAGGGAATCGGCGAACACCTTGGTATAGCTCGGAGCGTTGGACTTGGCTTTGGCCTGCGCGCCGGTCACGACATCGAACGCGCTCACCCCGTGGTATTTGTCGTCGGCGGCTTCCGCGGGCGGATAGCCCTTGCCCTTCTTGGTGACGACGTGAACGAGCACCGGCCCGTCCGGCATGTCGCGCACGTTTTTCAGGACCGGCAAAAGGTGATCCATGTTGTGGCCGTCGATCGGCCCAACGTAGAAAAAGCCCAACTCCTCGAACAAGGTTCCGCCGGTCCAGAAGCTGCGGCCGAATTCCTCGGTGCGCTTGGCCTTGTCGTAAAAGAACTTTGGCAGGCGGCGCGCGAGCTGCTTGGCGACGTCGCGCAGCGACAGATAGGCGTGGCTGGAGACGAGGCGCGCGAGATAGGCCGACATTGCCCCGGTCGGCGGCGCGATCGACATGTCGTTGTCGTTGAGGATGACGACCAGACGCGATTTTAGCGCCCCGGCGTTGTTCATCGCCTCGTAGGCCATGCCGGCCGACATGGCGCCGTCTCCGATCACCGCAATCACCGCATTGTCGCCATGCGAGAGCTCGCGCGCCACCGCCATACCGAGCCCGGCCGAGACCGAGGTCGAAGAATGGGCCGCGCCGAACGGGTCGTATTCGCTTTCGCTGCGCTTGGTGAAGCCCGACAAGCCGCCGCCCTGTCGCAGCGTGCGGATGCGATCGCGTCGCCCGGTGAGAATTTTGTGGGGATAGGCCTGATGTCCGACATCCCAGATCAGGCGGTCGCGCGGCGTATCGAAAACGTAGTGCAGCGCAACAGTCAGTTCGACGACGCCGAGCCCGGCGCCGAGATGGCCGCCCGTCACGGAAACCGCGTTGATCGTTTCCAGGCGCAATTCGTCGGCCAGCCGCCGGAGATCGCCGACCGGCAAATTGCGCAGGTCGGCTGGCGTTTGCACCCGATCGAGCAGAGGCGTCTTCGATTGCGTCACGGCTACCCCATCGCGCGCCGCCTGTCCCATCCGGCGGCGCGAAACCCAACGACTACACCAGAAACGGCGCGGGCGGCAATCGCCGGGTCCAGAGCTGCCCCCGACGGCCTCGGCGGCGGTTCCGACGACGGCGCTGCGGCGCATTGAATGCGTAAGGCCCGACGGGTATAGGATTCCTTGTCGCACCGAGCCGGAAGCTGGTGGGAACACGGTGCGACACTGGGGAGAGCGCAATGATCTCAAAATTGGTTATTGGAACGTTGTTTGCCATCGGCCTCGCCGGGTCGGCGCAGGCCGCCATGACCGTTTCGCCGCTGGAGAAGGGCGGCGCGGTCACTCTCGTCGCGGAGGGCTGCGGACCGGGGCTCTGGCGGGGACCCGGCGGCCACTGCCACCCCTACGCGGCGCACCGGATGTGCCCGCGCGGCTACCACATTGGACCCCAGGGCCATCGCTGCTGGCCGAACTGAGGGCTTTCCCCGCGGGGACGTAGCCATCGACGGTCGGGCTGCTTCGCCCGGCCGTTATTGTTTTGTGAGGGAGAGTCGAGAAGCCGCGCGCCGCCTCAAGCTTTCGCCATCCGCTCCCGTCGCACGCCGCGGGTGCGGAACACGCGATCCCAGAAGCCGACGCTGACGCCGAAATTGGCGTCGTCGTGATAGTGATGCGCCATATGCCTTACGCGCGCCTCGTAGAGCCAATCGCCCGGCTGGATCGAGAAATGATGCGTCGCGTGATGGACGAACATGTAACCGGCGTAGCCGATGAGCATGCCGCTGGTGAATCCGCTGGCGACGGTCGGGTCGAGGCCCCGCAGGGGCAGGTAGCAAACTGCGACGATCAATCCGCTCGATAAGAAGGAGGGAACGCCGACGAAGGCGGCGGGCTCGCGATGATGCGCGTCGTGCAGCGCCGTCAGGATTGGCGCGTTGTGGTAGACGAAACGATGAATGAGATATTCGACCAGCGTCCAGATCACGATCCCGACGGCAAGGCTCAGGGTCCACGCCGGCGCGGCGGCGAGGCCTCGCTCGGCGAAGGTCAAGCCGGCAAACAACAGGACCGCCACTGGGATTACGCCAAAATCGCCGAAGTACAGGAATTTGCCGATCGGCATGGACGGTCTCCGTTTCAGGCAATTCACATCGGGTCAGATATGGGGCTGCGCGCCATAATGGTCAGAAAATTAATTTCCGCAAGATCGTCGTGGCGTCGCAGTGCGATCGTCCGGCCGCCCGCGACGGCCGCCGCGGCATCATACCATAGTCTGGCGATTCGGTCGGGCGTTTGTATCCGCAAGCGGCTTTAAGCGCGAAGAATTTCCCCGATGTCGATGGGCGCCTCGCTTCGCGCCGAGAGCGCGAGGTCACTAAAGATGTGATCGAGGTGCTGGGCCATGGCCTCGGCGGCGCGCTCGCCGTCGCCCGCCTCCAAAGCGTCGACGAACGCGAGATGCTCGTCATGCCCGCAGGCGGAGGCGGGGCCGCGCCCATAAAGCGCGATCACCAGCGACGAACGCGAAATGAGGCCGCGCAAGAACTGGGTCAGCGCGCCTTCGCCGCAAATCGCCGCGACCGCAACATGAAAAGCGCCGGAAAGCCGAATTGCCTTCTGACGCTCGCCGCGCCGCAACGCGTCGTGCTCCTCGGCGAGTAGGACGCGGAGTTGGGCAAGCTCCGCAGCGCCGATTCGCCGCGCCACTTCGCGCGCGACCGCGGATTCCAGAATCTTGCGGCTGAAGAAGATGTCTTGCGCGTCAGCGATCGTGGGCGCCGAGACGAAGGCGCCGCGATGCCGCTCGATCGTGACGATATGATCGTGCGCGAGCGCTTGGAGGGCGCTTCGCACGATCGTGCGGCTGGCGTCGAAAATCGCCCCGAGTTGCTCCTCGGGAAGCTTCGCGCCCGGCGGCAATCGTTGGTCTATGACCGCATTGAAGATGCTCCGGTAGATGGCCTCTGCGCGCGCGCCCCAGCCGACGGCGCCGCGTCCGCGAGCCGCGGTGGGCCTCTCCTCGGAGATGATGGACTTCAACATGATGCAAGTGCGAATCGACGGGTCGGGAGGGCGACAGGCGAACTCTGTCATGAACAAGTCGCTTTCGCCATTCCGTTTTGTATACAATCCTGCCGAACTTGTAGACACGGCGCCCAACCTTTCGGCGCATCCGCGCGTTCTATGGCGCGCGGGACTAGGGTCAAGTCCCTTAGCGGCTGTCTTATCAAAGTATTAGACGCGGTCGTCGTCCTGGCACGCGCCTTGCTCCCACCAAGCCGCGACTTTCCGGCGATTGGTGCGGCATGGCGGAACCCGGCAGTTTGGAACTTGTGCATGTCACGAAGCGCTACGGCGCGACGGTCGCGGTCGACGCGATCGACCTGCGCGTCCCCGCCGGAAGCTATTGCTGCCTGCTAGGCCCTTCGGGTTGCGGCAAAACGTCGACGCTGCGGATGATCGCGGGCCACGAGAGCGTGACCGAGGGCGACATCCTCATCGGACCGGCCAATGTGACGGATCTGCCGCCGGCTAAGCGCGGCACGGCGATGATGTTCCAGAGCTACGCGCTGTTCCCGCATTTGAGCTGCCTCGACAACGTCGCCTTCTCGCTGAAGATGCGCGGGGTCGACAAGGGGACACGCCGGAAGACGGCGATGGAGTTCCTCGAGCTCGTGGCGATGGAGGGTTACGCCCAACGCGTCCCGGCGCAGCTTTCCGGCGGGCAGCAACAGCGCGTCGCGCTGGCCCGCGCTCTCATCACTCACCCGCAGATTCTGTTGCTCGACGAGCCGCTGTCCGCGCTCGATCCCTTTCTGCGCGTGCGGATGCGGGACGAACTGCGCCGGCTGCAAAAACGGCTCGGCATCCCCTTCGTCCATGTCACGCACGGCCAGGACGAGGCGCTCGCGCTCGCCGATCTCGTCGTCGTGATGAACAAGGGGCGCATCGAACAGGCGGGGAGCCCGCGCGAAGTGTTCGAAACGCCGGCGACGGAATTCGTCGCGCGCTTTCTCGGAGGCCACAACGTCATCAAGACGCCGAGCGGGCCCGTTGCCGTGCGGGCCGATCGCGTGCGGCTCGTCCCGGCGGGCGCGAGAGCTGGCGCGCCTCCCGCGCGCATGACGGCTGTCGTGCGCGGCGTCGAATACCAAGGCGCGCATTATCAGATTGCGCTCGAAGGCGTGGGCGCGGCCGACCTGTCGGCGGTCGTCGGCGACGCGGATTTCGCCGCTGCGCCTTTGGCCACAGGCTACGAAGTCGGCCTCGCTTGGGCCGACGCGGACATTCACCCCCTTTCGCCGGCGTCGTGAGCGGCGCAGGTTTTTGCCAGAGGAGCAAATCATGTCGAGGAAACATATCAAGGGTCCCAACGGCGTCTCGCGTCGTAGCCTCCTGAAAAGCGCCGGCGCGCTGGCGGGCGCGGCGGTCGGCTCGACGGCGATCACCGGGTTTCCCGCGGTCTGGGCGGCTGAAGAAAAAGTCCTGCGCTACCTCGGCACCGCGGTGAACCAGTCCGACGACATCACGAAAAAGGTCAAGGCGGACACCGGCATCACGATCGAATACATTTCCGCCACCACCGACGACGTCACCAAGCGCGTCATCACCCAGCCCAATTCCTTCGACGTGCTCGACACCGAGTATTTTAGCCTGAAGAAGCTCGTTCCGTCGGGCAACATCCTCGGCATGGACGCCAAGAAGATCAAGGAGTTCGACAATATCACCCCCATCTTCACCAAGGGCCAGCTGCCGAACGGCAAGGTCATCGGCGACCAGGGCACGGCGCCCAAGAAGGTGATGTTCCTCGAAGGCGAGCATTCGACCACCTTCGCCAAGGGCGTGACGGAATGGGTGACGCTGATCCCGACCGTCTACAACGCCGACACGCTCGGCATCCGCCCCGATCTCATCAAGCGCCCGATCACATCGTGGGCCGAGTTGCTCAACCCCGAATTCAAGGGCAGAGCGGCGATCCTCAACATTCCCTCGATCGGCATCATGGACGCGGCGATGGTCGTCGAGGCGATGGGCAAATACAAATATCCCGACAAGGGCAACATGACGAGGGCCGAAATCGACATGACGATGGGCGTCCTCACCGAAGCCAAGAAGGCCGGTCAGTTCCGCGCGTTCTGGAAGGACTTCAACGAGAGCGTCAACTTGATGGCCTCCGGCGAGACCGTCATCCAGTCGATGTGGTCCCCGGCGGTCACCGCCGTGCGCACCAAGGGCATTCCGTGCGTGTTCCAGCCCTTGAAGGAAGGCTATCGCTCGTGGGCGTCGGGCTTCTGCCTTTCCAGGGGCGTGACCGACAAGAAGTCGGAATGGGCCTACGAATTCGTCAACTGGTTCCTCGCCGGCTGGGCGGGCGCGTATCTCAATCGCCAGGGCTATTACTCGGCCGTCCTCTCGACCGCCAAGGCCAATATGGAGCCCTACGAATGGGCTTACTGGATGGAAGGGAAGCCTGCCGAGAAGGACATCCACGCGCCCGACGGCTCGCTGCTCGAGAAGGCCGGCGCGACCCGCGACGGCGGCTCCTACGAGGACCGCATGGGCAATGTCGCGTGCTGGAACGCGGTGATGGACGAAAACGACTACATGGTCCGTAAGTGGAACGAGTTCATCGCCGCGTAATCTGGCGCCCGCACGCCCTCATCCGGCCCTACGGGCCACCTCTCAGCGAACGAGAGGTTCGCCTGACACCCGCAAGCGGGAGAAGGGAAAAGCCCCTCTCCCGCATATCGTCGAAAGACGGGCGTTCTTCCGAACGCCCTACGCGGGAGAGGGGTTGGGGTGAGGGGCTAGCCGAATCCTCTCGCAGCCGGCTCCGCGCATGTCCACGTCTCGCTCCCCCATAGAGAACCCCGCGGTTCCCGGCTGGCTTCAGGCCGCGCCGTTTGCGCTCGTCTTTCTCGTCTTCTTCGTCCTGCCGCTCGTCTTTGTCGTGATCGTGAGCTTCTGGGACTACAACGACTACGAGATGCTGCCGGCGTTCACCACGCGCAGCTACGTCGAGAGCTTCGACGGCTGCCTGACGCAGCTCCCCGATCTGTGCACGATGCTGAAGACGTACGTCTCGACGGCGAAATTCTGTTTCATCGTCTGGGCCGCGACCCTCGTCATCGGCTTCACCGTCGCCTATTTCCTCGCCTTTTACGTGCGCACCGTAACGATGCAGATGGTGCTGTTCCTCCTGTGCACCATTCCGTTCTGGACCTCGAACGTCATCCGCATGATCTCGTGGATTCCGCTGCTCGGGCGCAATGGGCTGGTCAATCAGATTCTGGTCGGCGCGCATGTGATCAACTCGCCGCTGGAGTGGCTGCTCTATTCTCCATTCTCGGTCGCGCTCGCCTTCGTCCACCTCTTCACTTTCTTCATGGTGGTGCCGATCTTCAACTCGATGATGCGCATCGATCGCACGCTGCTGGAGGCCGCCTACGATTCGGGCGCGAGCGCGTGGCAGACGCTGTGGAGCGTCGTCGTCCCCTTGTGCAAGCCCGGCATCGTCATCGGCTCGATCTTCGTCGTCACCATCGTCATGGGCGATTTCATCACCTTCGGCGTGATGGGCGGCGAGCAGATCGCTTCGGCCGGCAAGGTCATCGAGACGCGGCTCGACGCGCTGCAATTTCCGCCGGCTGCGGCGAATGCCGTCATCCTGCTCGGCGTCACGCTCCTTATCATCGTCGCGCTCAATCGCATCGTCGACGTGCGGAAGGAACTCTAGTCATGAGCGAAGGCCGTTCGACCGCATTCTATGCCCTCGCCGCGTTCTTCGCGCTCTTCGTGCTGTTCCTCTATGGGCCGATGATCGTCATTTTCATCCTCTCGTTCCAGGGGCCGCGCGGCGGCCTCACTTTTCCGATGAATGGCGTGTCGCTGCATTGGTTCGAACGCCTTTGGCATGGCGGCGGCATCGTCGACATCGGCGGCGCGTTCGAGCGCTCGCTGCAGCTCGGAATCGTCGTGATGATCCTCACCGTGGTCCTCTCCCTGAGCGCGGGCCTCGCCTTCCGCAAGCGCTTCGCCGGCGCCAACGCGCTGTTCTTCGTCGCGGTGGCGAGCCTCATCGTGCCATCCATCGTCACCTCGCTCGGCATCGCCCTGGAATTCCGCCTGCTCGATGATTTTCTCAAACACCATGCGCCCTCCTGGATCGCCGATGGCCTCACGACGACCATGGGCCTGTTCACCTCGGGGCTGGGGGCGCATCTGACCTGGACGCTGCCCTTCGGCCTCTTGGTCATGTTCGCCATCTTCAACCGCTTCGACGCCCGCTACGAGGAGGCGGCCCGCGATCTCGGGGCGACGCCGTGGCAGACGCTGCGCCATGTCATCCTGCCGATCATCCTGCCCTCGGTGATCGGCGTCGGTCTGTTCGGATTCACGCTGTCCTGGGACGAGATCGCTCGCTCGAGTCAGGCGATCGGCGAGCACAACACGCTGCCGATGGAACTTCAGGCGCTGACCACGACGGTGACGACGCCGGAGATCTATGCGCTGGGCACGGCGACGACGGGCGTCTCGTTCGTCGTCATTGGCCTCGCTCTGGGCGCGATCGCGATCCTGCGCGCGCGCCAGAGGCGCCACGGCTCCGACGCCGGCCAGGCCTGAAGCGCCATGCAACTGCTCGTCGTCAATCCCAACACCTCCGCCAGCATGACCGCTCGCATCGGCGCGGCGGCGAGCGCGGCGGCGGCGGCGCAGACCGCCATTCGCACGGTCAACCCATCGAGCGGCCCCATCTCCATTGAAGGCTACTTCGACGAGGCCTTCGCCGCGCCGGGGGTGCTCGAGGAGATCGTCAAAGGCGAAGCGGAAGGCTGCGACGCCTTCGTGATCGCCTGCTTCGACGACACCGCGCTCGAGGCGGCGCGCTGCGCCGCGGCCGGCCCGGTCATCGGCATCGGCGAGGCGGCGTTCCATGTGGCGGCGCTGGTCGCCCACCGCTTCAGCGTCGTGACGACGCTGTCGCGCTCGATCGCGCCGATCGAGGCCAATCTGATGAAATACGGTCTCGACCGACGCTGCGCGCGCGTGCGCGCCTGCGAAGTCCCTGTCCTCGCGCTCGAGGATCCGGCGTCGGGCGCACGCGGCAAGCTTTCGCTCGAGATCGAGCGCGCCAAGGCGGAGGATGGGGCGGAGGCGATCGTGCTCGGCTGCGCCGGCATGGCCGACCTCGCCGCCACGCTCGCGCGCCGGCACGCTTTGCCGGTGATCGACGGCGTCGCCTCGGCGGTGAAGCTCGCCGAGGCGCTGGTGGGCCTCGGGCTCGCGACATCGAAAATCGGACCCTACGCCCGGCCGCTGCCGAAGACGTTTACTGGGGTGTTCACGGGGCTTGGCGCGCGCTAGCGGGAAATCAGCCGCTTGGGAGACATCGGCCGCAGGAAGGTGGGAGGGCGCCGGAGCGAAGGACAGCCTCAATTCCCCGGCAGCATTCGCGCCAGCACGGAATCGTGTTTGACCAGGCGGTGATAGAGCGCGCCGGAAATGTGGAGCGTCGCGACCGCGGCGATCAACAGCCCGCCGGCAAGATGCCAGACGAAAATCTGGTCCGACAGCGGCCGGTCCGTGCCCAGAACGGTTGGAAAACGGAACAACCCGAAAACGCTGACGGGATCGCCATAGGCGTTGGTGCCCGCCCAGCCGAGCAGAGGCACGACGACCAGCAGGGCGTAGAGGGTGTGTTGCGCCGCCAGCGAGGCGCGCTGCTCGAGGGGCGACAGCGCCGCGTCGGGGGCCGGCACGCCGAAACCGAGGCGCCTGGCGAGCCGCGCGACCATGACGATCAGCACCAGCGCCCCGATCGCTTCGTGCAGGTTGTAGAGGCTCTCCCGGGTCGGCCCCTCGGCGATCAGCCGCTTCATCGTCAGTCCCTCGGGGATCATCGCGATGACGGCGAGCGCAACCGCCCAATGCATGACTTTCGCGGTGGTCGAGTATCGCGTCGGCCGCGTGCGACCGTTCGTAGTCGAGCCCATGACGTCAACCCCGTGCGCGTGAGGCGGCCCCAAAGCAACCTTTGATCGGTTGCGGGGACGATCCGACTCGAATGGGCGATTTCGATGACCTATCGCGGCAGCGTTGCATTTAAGTTGCGCCCGCCCGCCGCCGAGACGTTTTGCGGCTGCGACTTAGCCGCAAAATGACGTTCTCCACGAAAAAGTCGTTTAACGAGTCGTTGTTCATGATATGTTCACGTTCCGACTCTAGGAATTAAGCCGCATACACCGGGCTAGTCAGAAACGGAGGGCGAAGTGAGGGCGGGCCTTGATCGAAAGAGGGAGATGCGACGTACTTGCCCCCCACAGGACATCGGTTCAGCAGGACGCCAATGAGTAGCAAAACGGCGCTGAAGCTGGTCCACAGTGCCGGTTTGTCCGGCGATGCGTTGGTTCGCGCCCACGGCCAGCCGGTCGACTTGCTGCGCCGCGTTCTGGCGGAGGGAGTGCTACACGGTGATGCCGAGCAGTTGCTCGATCAGATGCCGCGGGGAAGTGTGGATCTCTTCTTCACCAGCCCGCCGTATGCCGATGCGCGCCCCTACAGCCGCATCCACCCCGATCGCTATGTCGAGTGGTTTTTGCCCTTCGCGCGCAGCATGTACGAAGCTGCGAAGCCCAGCGGCAGTCTAATCATCAATATCAAGAATCGGGTCGCTAACAAGGGTCCTCTGAAGGGCCAGCGTCATCCCTATGTTTACCAACTGGTGTTGGCCCTTCAGAACATGGGCTGGCGCTGGATTGAGACCTACATTTGGGCGAAGCCCAATGGCGTTCCGGGAAGGTTCGGACCAAGAACGAAGGACAGCTTTGAGTATGTCTATCATTTCGCCAGGGGAGCTAGGCCTCACTTCGACCTTGATGCGGTCCGGGTACCCTATAAGGCGGACGAGGCCGAGATTGCTCGGCGGAAAAGGGACACCGCGGGGCGCCGCAGTACTGAAGCGGGGTTCGGCCGTGATCGGACCAAAACCTATCTGCTGGGCGGCGCCGATCCCGGGAATGTCGTGAGCGTCCCACAGACCTACAATCAACATCGCGGCGTAGCGCATACTGCGGCGATGCCTGAGGGGTTGGCCGGGTTCTTCGTCAAAGCTGCATCGCCGGCTGGGGGTATCGTCATAGATCCCTTTGCCGGAGGTGCGACCACCATTGTCGTGGCGCGGCGATTAGGCCGTCGCTCGGGGGGCTTCGAGATTCACCAGCAGTTCGTAGAGGACGCATTGCGACGCATTGCGGACGACGTCGCCGACGACATCCCTGGGCAACTTAGTGCTCGCCTGGGCTGACCCTTGACAATCGACACTACGATCAAGGCAATCCTGGGGGCGGCGACCTGGACCCAGAGAGTTCAGCAAATCAGGTTGGTCCCGCAACGGCATGGTACTGGTGACCACGGCGCCATTTACGCAGCCGTGGCTCGCGCACTCTATATGCCCCATCTCGCGCCTGACTTTGCCTATATTCACGAAGCGCCGTTCTACGAGCCTGCTCATTTCTTCAGAGCCTACGATGAGGCTGATCGACTGACCGCAGGTTTTTCTCGGGTGTCGGAAGCAGACCTGACCGAAGCCCTAGTTCAATGCCCGGGGACGCTTCTCGTATTCAGGACGCTGCTGGGACTGACGAAGGAGGAGTTCGCCCACTCCTCGGTTCTTGCTGCTGGCCCTGACCTCAAGCTGTCGTCGTCGCAGATCGAACTCGATGGAGCGAGTTACCGTCTCGAGTGGACCGAGGAAGGCATCGCGCGCCGCTGCCGCAAGGGCACAGGCAAACGCTGCGGCCCGTACCGTCGTAGTGGTGATGGACGGTGAGTTGTTTGGCGAGGCTCCCCCCGGCCTGCGTAGCAAACAGGACAAGCCGGATACTGCCGATGGATGGACCAGCGTCCGCAACTACGCGGCGAAGGGTGTGCCACTGAAAGTCCTCCTACACCAACGCCACCATGGCGGCGCCTTCCGGCAGGTGCTGGACGCCACATCTTCCAGACGGGGCGATCTCATCGAAGATGCCGTTGAGGCGCTGTTCACCGAACGTGGCTTCAGCTTCATTCGAACCGGCGGTCACAACCAGGCTGACATCGCGCAGCGGTTTGAGGTTCATGTGACGCCCGCTCCCGATTTTGTCGTCTTCGATCCTCGCGATGACAGCCTGAAGGCGATGCTTGAATGCAAAGGCACGAACAATGGCGGCACAGCCAGAGACAAGGCGCTGCGCTTCGATCGTCTGAGAGATGAGTCAGTTAGGCTTGGAGGAGTGCCGCTCATCGCCGTCTTAGGTGGAATCGGCTGGACGCGAATCAATGATGCACTCGGCCCGGTTGTCCGGGATACGGATGGTCGCGTCTTCACCCTGTCGACACTCAATTCCATGCTGGAGGTTGCTCCGTTTCCCAGCTTGCTTGAGCGTCCGGATGGCTAGGGCAAACCATCGGTTTTGGACTACGCCAACTGTCACGATATGGGGCCTGGAATAAATCGAATCGCGCGAATGTGGCGCCCTGGCGGGAGTTTAGGTGCTGCGCCCAACCCAAGGGCAGGAGACCTCCCGTTTTTAAAAGCCAAAGACACCCCGCGTGCACGAAATCGCGGTTTTGAAACGCGCTTTGATCGCCGCGAATGTCGAGGGTGGGTGCAGGGTGGCCCGGTTTGGCTGCCGGACGGGAATGGCAGCGTCGGCCGCGAGAACACACCTGCGGGCGCTAACGTTCGAGGTGCGTCAGCGCGCTCGCCCCGGCCGCCGCACCCGATTTAATTTGCCCCGCCGCCCCATCCAGCCGAAGATTTGCGTCTCACGACGCGCGAGTCGCCCATGACCGGCTTTATCGATCCCACCAAGGAAGCCTTCGCCGCGTTCCGCGAGAACGATCGTCCCGGGCCGATCCAGATGCTCAATCTCGTGCGCTTGCGCGAGCGCGCCGCCTATCCCGACGGCCGGGCGGCGACCGGGGCGGAAGCCTACGCCGCCTATGGGCGCGAGAGCGCGCCGGTGTTCGCCCGGCTCGGCGGGTCGATCATCTGGCGCGGCAGGTTCGAGATGACGCTGATCGGCCCCGTGGAGGAGCGTTGGGACCGTTGCTTCATCGCGCAATATCCTTCCGTTGCCGCCTTCGTCGAAATGATCCGCGATCCCGTCTACCGCGAAGCCGTCAAGCATCGGCAGGCGGCGGTCGAGGATTCGCGCCTGATCCGGCTCGCCGTCGCCCCGATGGGCCAAAACTTCGGCGATTGAATGCGGGGCCGGCGCCGCGCTCGACGATTGGCGCGAGCGCTTAAAAGAAATCGCGCTGGCGTGCGAGCCGCTCATCTTGTAACGTTTATGTGATGAGCCGGCGGCCTCGCCGCCCCTCCATCGAACCCTTAAATCCTGGGCTCCCGCCGACGCGCGCGCCCGCAAGCGGGAGGGGCGGAACATGGCGCACGCCAAGGTCGACCGTTCCATGGCTGTCGAATTTCCCAAGCCGAACCACGCCTATGGCGTCGATCCCAGGCGGCCGGAATATTACAGCCTGCGCGAGGCGCGATACGACGCTCTGGGCGACGACATCGACGCCTGGGCCGCCGCAGCCGAGGCCGAGGGACGCAAGCTCAGGGTGCTCGACGTCGGATGCACGTCGGGCATTCTGTTTCGCCATCTCGAACCGCGCCCGCATTGCGCCAACATCGAGATCGCCGCGACCGACATAAAGAGGGAACCGCTCTACCGGCGTGAGCGCTATCTCTCGTACACCATGGACGATCTCATGGCCGGCAATCCCAAGACGCCGTCGAACGCCTTCGACGTGGTGGTTTGCGAACAGGTGCTGGAGCATCTGCCGCGCATCGACGTCGCGATCGCGGCTCTCGAGCGCATGGCCAGGCCCGGCGGGAAAGTGTGCGTCGGCGTGCCGATTTTCATTTCGCCGATCGCTTCCCTGCGCAATGCCTGGGTGCGGGCGTCGCTGGCGTTGCGGCCGCAAAAGCATTGGACCCATATTCAGACCTTCTCGCAGCGCTCCTTTCTGCGTGAGCTGCGGCGCCATTCGCAGCTCAAGCTCATCAGCACCCGCGGGTTCCGCATCATCTCCGGGGGATTGCTGCGCCCGCTCGAGAATCACTCCTGGTGGTGGTCGCTCAACCGGCGCATCGGCGCCCTGGCGCCTTGGGCGTGTATCGAGATTCAGGCGATCCTGGAGAAGGCCGACGCCTGATGGCGCGTCAGGTCTGATGGCCGCCGGTGAAGGGCACGAAGGGGATAATCGCGCCGCCGTAGATATCGGAGCGCGTCACGGTGAATCCGCCGTCCGCCGCCTGCGTCTTCACCGCCTTGATGACGTGTTGCGCGCCCGGCGGTCCGACGGGAATCACCATGATCCCGCCGGGGACGAGCTGCTGTAGGAGCGGCGGCGGAATGTGGTCGATGCCGCATGTGACGATGATCTTGTCGAATGGAGCCGCCTGCGGCCAGCCGTAATAGCCGTCGGCGTTCTTCGTCTGGATGGCGCGATATTCGCCGTAGCCGCGCGCGATCAGCGAATCGTAGAGCGCGCGCGTGCGCCGCGCGAGCGCCGGGATGATCTCGATCGACCAGAGCCGGTCGGTCAAATAGCTGAGATAGGCGGACTGGTAGCCCGAGCCCGTGCCGATCTCGAGGATTTTGTCGCCGCGTTTGACCGCGAGCGTATTGGTCATGCGCGCCACCGTGTGCGGGCCGGTGATGGTGACGCCGAAGCCGATGTTGAGATGGTGCCATTCATAGGCGCGCGAGAGGTTTTCGGCGGTCACGAACTGCTCGCGCGGCGTCATCAGGAAGGCGCGCTTGTCCGCCGCGTCCCAAACATCCGCGTGCGCGACGAGCTGCAGGTAGCGATCCCAGCGCTGACCGAGGAAGCCCGCGTCCTCGCCCCGCTTCTCGCGCATCCAGGCGACGAAAGCCTCGCGTCCGCTCATCGGCGGCCACAGGCCCCAGTCGAACGCCATGGATACGGCGGCGAAAGCGGGCGCCGCGAGACCAATCCCGACGGTCGCCGCAGTCCCGGCCTGGAGGAATTCGCGTCGGTTCATGATCCGATCTCTCTGCTGCGCGTGAGCCATGAAATCTGCGCGCGAAGGCCGCGCAGGGCAAGTGCGTCGCGCTGATGGCGTCGGCGGCTTGCGCGCGCTAGGATGAAGCCCAAGCAGCCGAGGGGGAGGGCGCGAAGTGACGCTGGTCTTTTTCCGTCATGGCGGGACGGCTTTGTTGGCCGTCGGCGTCCTCGCGCTAATCGTCGGTTGGCTGGCTGGCGCGGCGAACCTTTATCCCATCGAAATCGTCCTCGGCGCGCTGCTGTTTTATCTCAGCGAGTACGTGATGCATCGCTTCGCCTTCCACGCGCCGCCGGCGCCGTGGGCTTTCGCGCGTAAGCTGCAACATCGCCTGCACTACGATCACCACGCGGAGCCGAGCCGGCTGGACCTGCTGTTCCTGCCGCTGTGGTTCCTCGTGCCCAATCTCGCGGTCACGGCGCTGCTGGTGGGGCTGATCCTCGGGTTTGAAGCCGTCCCGTCGGTTATGCTCGGCGTGCTGCTGGCGATTCTGCACTACGAATGGGTGCATTACGTCGCGCATATTCCCTATGAGCCGCTGACCCCGGTCGGCCGGTGGATGAAGCGCTATCACCTTCGCCACCACTTCGTCAGCGAGAAGCGTTGGTTCGGCGTCAGCAATCCCTCGCTCGACGTCGTGTTCGGCACCTCGGGAAAGGCCGAGGACGTCGAACGCAGCGCGACGACGCGAAAACTTCATTCCTGACCCGGACCGAGCGGCTCGCACGGTTCTTGCGCGCCCGGAATTCCATGCCTGAAACGACCGGCGCGCGGCGCGCGCCGGGGAAGCGGAGACAGCTTTGAGCGAGACGATCCCTGAAATTCTCGCCGGGCGTTTTCGGGAAAATTCAACGTGCGCGTCGATCCAAAAACGCACGAGGCGGCGGTGTCGCCGCGGCGTGAGGCTGTGATGGCGCCAGTCGTCGGTCCTTCTTGCCGCCGAGCGGCGCACTATCTCGCGACCCCGGCTCTTTCGATATGGATGGGAATTGGCGCTGTCGCTTGCGCGCAGGACGTGGGTGTCGGTGACGCCGGCCTTGCAGCTCGCGCCTCGAGTTCCGCGGCGTTCGCAACCCTCCCCGCGATTCTAAAGCGGAAGTATCCCAGCGTTCGCGCCGTTGTCGTCGCGCGGGGCGCCTGCGTCGTCTTCGAATACTATCGACAAGGCATCGGCGTCGCGACGCGGTCGCCAGTGCATTCCATCACCAAGAGCGTACTCTCCGTCTTGATCGGCATTGCGGTCGACAAGGGCTACCTGCGTCTGGACCAGAAGTTATCTGAGCTTCTCCCGGAAGCCTCGGAAGCGAATATCGACCCTCTCGTCCGCGAAATCGAGGTTCGCGATTTGCTGACGATGACGGCAGGCTTCGACCCGGCCGCCGCCGGGGACTACGCCCCGGAGATCAGCGTCACGACCCCGGAGAGCTGGCGGTGGATGCTCAACCGCCCGATGAAATATCCGCCGGGGAGTCACTTCAACTATGACACCGGCGAGCACAATTTGGCGTCCGTCGTGCTGACGCGAGCGATCAGGCAGGATGCGGGAAGCTTTGCGCGGCGGAGTTTGTTCGAGCCTTTGCACATCGACAATTACAATTGGACCACCGACGCCGACGGCTATCTCATCGGCGCGACGTCTCTCTTCATGACGGCGCGCGATATGGCGAAAATCGGCGCTCTATATCTTCAGCATGGCCGATGGGGCGACCGGCAGATTGTTTCGAACGCCTATGTGCTCGATTCGACCGCGAAGCACAGCGAGGGCGGCCCTCCGAGCAACGCGGCCTACGGCTATTTCTGGTGGAGAAGTAAGACGAGAATGGACCTCGACACGTTTTTTGCCGCGGGCAGCGGCAGCCAACTCATCTATGTCGTGCCGAAGCTCGATCTTGTCGTGGCTCTGGCGGCCGAGTTCGATTCCCGGGGGAAGCGTTGGTTTCGTAAACGACATCGTCCTTCCCGCGGAGACCAACTTGCCCGCGTCCGCGCCGTGCATTGTCCGATTTGCGCAGGGACGCGCCGAATAATCCGAGGAGCGCGCCGCTGTCTCGGTGGGCGTCAAACATCCCTGCCGATCGCGGCGATCGCTTCCCGCGCCGCCAGCGCCAGCGGCTGCGGCGGCGCGTCGAGGGGGAACCAGGCGACTTCGGCGAGCTTCGCCGGTTCGCGGTTCGCCGGCTCCCCGGCAAGGATGCGCGCGAGATAGACGGGCGAGACCCAATGCTGACCGTCGATCCCGATCATCTCGGTGACGCCGAGCGCGCGTGCGAGGGCGATTTCGACGCCCACTTCCTCGCGGATTTCGCGCACGACGGCGTCCTCCACCCGTTCGAGAAAGTCGACCTTGCCGCCCGGCAGGTTCCAGTGCCCGGCCTCCGGCGCCCTGAGCCGCCTGACCAGGAGAATCCGGCCCTCGCGAACGATCGCCGCGCCGCAGCCGACGCCGGGCGCGGGCGCGTTCACGCGGCGAGGGCGGCGAGGATGCGCGCCCAGGACCGCGCGCCCCTGTGGAAGGACGAGCGCTCGTATTTCTCGTTGGGCGAGTGAACGGCGTCGTCGTCGAGGCCGAAGCCGACCAATAGGCTGTCCATGTTGAGATCGCGTTTGAAGGCGCCGACGACGGGAATCGAGCCACCCGAGCCGACGAGCGCGGCCGGCTTGCCCCATTCGGCCTCCAGCGCGCGCCGGGCTCGGCGCAGAGCTTCGCCGCGCAGGGGAAGCGCGATCGCGGGGCTTGCGCCGTGGGAGATGAACTCGGCGGCGACGTCGGCGGGCAGGCGCGCCTTGACGAAGGCGCGGAACGCCTGCGAGACGCGCTCCGGATTCTGCTTGCCGACCAGCCGAAACGAGACCTTGGCGCTCGCCTTGGCCGGCAACACGGTCTTCGTGCCCTCGCCCGTGTAGCCGCCGACGATGCCGTTGACGTCGCAGGTCGGGCGCGACCAGATCATCTCCAACGTCGAGCGGCCCTTTTCGCCCGCGGGAACGGAGAGACCGACCTCGCCGAGGAATTCCTCGTCGTCGAAATCCAACTCGCGCCACTGTTCGGCGACTTCCTCAGGCAATTCCTCGACGCCGTCGTAAAAACCGGGCAGGGCGACCGCGCCATTGGCGTCGTGCAGATCGGCGATGACCCGGGCCAGCACGCGGATCGGATTGATCGCCGCGCCGCCGTAAAGACCGGAGTGCAGGTCGCGATTCGGTCCGCGCAATATGACCTCTTCGAGCACAAGGCCGCGCAGCATCGTGGTGATCGCGGGAGTTTTGGCGTCCCACATCGCCGTATCGCAGACGAGAGCCAAGTCCGCCTTCAACGTCTTCGCGTTCTTGACCAGGAAGGCAGGCAGGGAGGGCGAGCCGGTTTCCTCTTCGCCCTCGAACAGCACGCTGACGTTGCACGGCAGGCCGCCGTTCTGGCGAAAGGCGCGGCAGGCCTCGAGAAAGGTCATCAACTGGCCTTTGTCGTCGCAGGCGCCGCGCCCGACGATCCTCTGGCCGTTCGAGCCATCCGCCAGCCGCGGCTCGAAAGGCGGCGTCGTCCAGAGATCGAGCGGGTCGACCGGCTGCACGTCGTAATGGCCGTAGAACAGCACGTGCGGCGCGCTGCGCGTCTTGGCCTTGGCGGAGCCGACGACCATGGGCCGGCCGGGCGTGTTCTGCCGGGAAGCTTCGAATCCGAGGTCGTTCAGTTCGCGCGCGAGCCAGTCGGCGGCGCGGTCGCAATCGGGAAAATGAGCTGGGATCGCGGATATCGAGGGAATTGCGAGCAGCGAAAAGAGACGATCCAAAGCGTCGCTTTGATTAGCGTCGATCGTCGAAAGCACATCGTCGAGCGTGGCCATGAGAACTCCGGCGCGCGGCGGTCGGACTCAAGCGTCGACCGCATTGCCCTGTGCTTCTATCAGGGGCGCGGCGCGCGTCCAACTGGTGAGCCGGAAGGACGCGCAAGGGTCTCTGAAGATTGCGGCGGCGGCGTGGCGAGATCGCCCGCGCCGCCGCCTGTGGCTGGCGGCGCCCTATCGGATTTCGCGGATCTGCGCCTCGCTGAGTCCGCGGATGAAGTCCGGCAGCGGGATGAAGCCGACGGGCCCTAGGTATTTCTCGCTGTTGCCTCCGCTTGCCGAGATGGCCCAGTGCAAGAAGGCGCGGACCGCGCCGGCGGTCGCGCCGTCAGGTTGCGATTTCGACACGACGGCATATTCGTAGTTGATCAGAGGGTAGCTGTTTTCGCCGGGCGCATAGACGAGGCTGATGCGCTCGTAGGGCGGCGTGCGCGGATCGAGTTGCTCGGCGGCGTCGGCGATCGATTGCGCTGTTGGGAGCAGGAACTTGCCCGCCTGGTTCTCGATCAAGGCGGCGCCGAGACCGGCTTTAGCGACCTGGTCGGCGTAGCTGGTGCCCAAATAGCCGATGGAGTAGGGGGTCGCGGCGACTGCCTGCAGCACGCCTTCATTCCCTTCTCCGGCCTTTTCCCCGGCGACGGCGGGCCAAGCGATGATCTCCCCAAAGCCTGGATTGTCTTCCCAACTCTGGGCTGAGAAGTCCAGAAACTGGGTGAAGACGAACGTAGTGCCGGAGCCTTCGGCGCGGCGGACCGGGATGATCGTTTGGTGCGGGAGCGTCACGCCCGGGTTCAGCTCTTTGATCGCAGGATCATCCCACGCCGTGACAGCGCCGGAATAGATCGCGGCGATCGTCGGGCCGTTGAGTTTGAGGTTCGCGCCGTTCAGACCCGGAAGGTTGTAGTTGATCGCCACGGCGGAGATAGCAAGCGGGATATCGAGGATATTCGGATGTCGCGCCGCGACCTCGTCGGAGAGATAGGCGTCGGAGGCGCCGATGGGGGCCGAGCCCGCGATCGCCGCTTGGTTGCCGGCGCTGGAGCCGGTAGACGCCGCGGTCAGATCGATATCGGGAGCAACGCTCTTGTAGCCCGCGATCCACGACTGGAAGAGCGGGAAGAGCAGGGATGAGCCGGTTTCCTTGACGGCGAGGTTGGCCGCATGCGCCATCGGGATCGCGAGGACAAGCGCGATGGCGCCGCCGCCGAGCATGCGGCGAAGTCTGTTCTTCATGACTGCGTCTCCTGTTCTTGTCTGTTCAGCGGCCGATGCGATCGAGATTGACGCCAGTGGTTTCGATGCGGAACATCCAGGTCACGACAGCGCCTAACACCGAGCTGATGATGAGGCCGTAAAGCAGCGAGCGAGTGCCGATGCTGGCGAGCAGGAGCGGGAAGCCATACGTGGTGGCGACTGCGCCGACTTTGCCGATCATCGCCGCGAAGCCGGCGCCCATGCCGCGCACTTCAGTCGGGAACACCTCGCCGGCAAGGAGATAGGTTTGCGCGTTGGGGCCGAGATTGGTCATGAAGTTGAAGAGCATCACGCCGGCCATGATGAGGTCCACCTTGAGCGCTTCCGAGGCGTCGATGGACATGGAGGCTATACCCAATCCAACCGCACAGCCGAGGAAGCCGAAGATCTGCAAGCGGATACGTCCCAAGCTATCGGACAACCAGATTGCGAAGGCGATGCCGACGATCAGCAGCGAGGTCGTGAGGGCCGCGGCCTCGGCCGAATGGATGCCGCTCGCGATCAGGTCAGCGGGGCTGCGGATCTTGTCCGGCCCGCTGCCGAGAGCGGCGGCGATCAGGGTCGGCGTGAATACGCCGATGCCGTAAGTGCCGAGATCCTGAAACAGCCACGGCGCTGAAGAGAAGATGGTGGCGCGGAGGTTCTTTGCGTTGAAAAGCGCGAAGAAGGTCTGTTTCGAGGCGCTCGCCTCATCGACGACGTGGCGCACCAGCGCCACTTTCTGCGGGTAGACCGGCGTACGGTAGAGCAGGCGCGACACAGCCAGTTCGGCCTTTTCGTGCTGGCCACGCACGATCAACCAATTGGCGCTTTCCGTGATGAAGAAGCGGCCAATGGTGATGAGTATGGCGGGCGCCAGCGCGGTCGCGTACATCCAGCGCCAGGCGTCGATGCTCGGGTCAATCACGAGCACCAGGGCGCCGACTATGATCCCGCACATGGCGCCTATCGCCTGAAAGGCGAATGCGCCGAGCACGAGTCGACCGCGCGAGGCGCTCGGGATGCTTTCCGAGATGATCATATGCGCAGTCGGATAGTCGCAGCCCAGCGCCATGCCGATGCCGAACAGGCAGATCACCAGGGATATGAAGTCCCCAACCAAGATCAGCAGCGTGAGGAACAAACAGAAGATGATCATCTCGGCGATGAACATGAGCTTGCGGCCGAAATAGTCCGATAAGCCGCCGAGCAGGATGGTGCCGACCAAGATGCCGGCGAGGCTCGCCGAGGTGACGAGACCTTTCTCGGACGCGGCCAAATGGAATTCGCGGGTGATCAGCGGCAGCGTCACGCCGCCCATGAACACCACGAAACCCTCGAAGAACTTGCCGAACGCGGCGAGCGTCCAGATCCGCCACTGCATGCCCGTCATTGGCGTGGATTTCAGCGCGGTCCCGTCTGCCCACACCGGCAACTCGTCGATATACTCCTGCACCGTTCTTTCGCCCGGTTGGCTATGCGCCTTACGTGCGGCGGCCTCGGTCGTGGTCATCGTGTGACTCCCCTTCAACGAGTTATCGAGACAGAACTGCGGTAAGAAAGGTCAGCATGGCCCGAATATTCACGGGCTGACCGAGCCTGACGCGCGCCGGCGCGGAATTCGGCGCTGAGCCCGAGGCGTCGGCGTTAGCTGTCACGGCAAATTGCTCCCCCACCCCTGGCTTCTATCGCCAACGGTCGTGACAGGTTCGTGACATTGGGGCCGTCCGGCCTCGGATTCGCGCTCAGCCCGCCTCGGCGAGAAGCGACATTTGCTGCTTTTCCGAGTCGCCGATCTGATCGGTCAGACGGGTCGGATAGTCTCCGGTGAAGCAGTGGTCGGTGAATTGCGGACGCCGATCGTCGCGCCCATCGAAGCCCATGGCGCGATAAATGCCGTCGATGGACAGGAAGGCGAGGCTGTCCGCGCCCATGAACCGGCGCATCAACTCCAGATCCATGCGGGCCGCCAATAGCTTGTCGCGCTCCGGCGTATCGATGCCGTAGAAGTCGGGATAGGCGATCGGCGGAGAGGAGATGCGGAAGTGTACTTCGCGCGCGCCCGCGTCGCGCATCATCTGGACGATCTTCACGCTGGTCGTCCCGCGCACGACGGAGTCGTCGATCAGGACGATGCGTTTGCCTTCGACGACCGCGCGATTGGCGTTGTGCTTGAGACGAACTCCCAGTTCGCGGATCGCCTGGGTCGGCTGAATGAAGGTTCGTCCGACGTAATGATTGCGGATGATGCCGAGTTCGAAGGGGATGTGGCACGCTTCTGCATAGCCGAGCGCCGCCGGCACCCCGGAATCCGGCACCGGCACCACGACATCGGCGTCCGCCGGCGCTTCGCGCGCGAGTTCCGCGCCCATCGCCTTGCGCGCGGAGTAGACCGGCCGGCCGTGCACCACCGAGTCGGGCCGCGCGAAATAGATATATTCGAAAATGCACGGGCGCATTCTCTGCGGCGGGAAGGGTCGCAAACTCTCGACGCCGGCGCTGCTGATCACGACGACTTCGCCGTTTTCGACGTCGCGGACGAATTTGGCGCCAATGATGTCGAGCGCGCAAGTCTCCGAGCACAATATCGGGCAGCCGTTGAGTTCGCCGAGCACGAGCGGGCGAATGCCGAGCGGGTCGCGCGCTCCGATGAGCTTCTTGTTGGTGAGGGCCACCAGGGCATAGGCCCCCTCGACCTGCCCGAGCGCCTCGACGAAGCGATCGACGATGCGCGGCCGTCGCGAGCGGGCCGAAAGCAGCAGAACGACCTCGGTGTCCGAAGTCGATTGGCAGATCGCGCCGGCGCGGATCAACTCGCGCCTCAAGGTCAGGCCGTTGGTGAGATTGCCGTTGTGAGCGACCGCGAGGCCGCCGGCGTCAAGCTCGGCGAACAGCGGCTGCACGTTGCGCAGGATCGTCTCGCCGGTCGTGGAATAACGAACATGGCCGATGGCTGTCGATCCCGGCAGGCGTTCGATCGTCGCGGCGCTGGAGAAATGGTCGCCGACCAGACCCTGGCGGCGCTCGGAATGGAACCGCGCGCCGTCGAAAGCGACGATGCCCGCCGCCTCCTGGCCGCGATGTTGCAGAGCGTGAAGGCCCAGCGCGGTGATCGCGGCGGCGTCGGGATGGCCGAAAATGCCGAAGACGCCACATTCCTCGCGCAACCGGTCGCTATCGAGATCGAGCCGGTCGCCGTCGGCCGGCGCGGCCGTGTCGGCGTTCGACGAACCTTTCGCGAACTCGCTCGCGGCGGCAGGATTTCCTAGCTCAGTATCCATCGCGTTCAAGGTTTGGTGGGTGTCGGAACGACAGCGGGGGCGGCCGGCGGCGGCATAGGTATGTTTTTATCGATCAAAGTGTCGAGCTTTTGTCTGTCCGCATTCGTCGCGCTGGGCGCCGGCGAGGCGTCCGACGACCGCCTGGCCGGGGCGGACGGCGCAACATCGGCGGGCGCGCTGTTTTCGTCTTGCGGTTCTTCGGTGGCGCTGCTCGTGTTCTTCGATTTGATCCAGCCCTCGATCGTCGTCGCGGCGTCGTCGGGCAACATCGCGATCACGCGGTCGGCCGTTTCAATCAAAGCCGGCCTCGTCTTCGCCGTCTTCACCCATTCCGGCTGTTGTTTTTCGGCGACCAGCCAGTTGAAAATCGAGAACGCGACGACCCCCAAAAGGAACCCCCGCGCCGCGCCGAACAGGAAGCCGAGCGAGCGGTCGAGCGCGCCGATCTTGCTGTCGAGAATCGCGTCAGACAAGCGAACCGTGAACAAGGACACCACGATCAGCGTCACGAAGAACACCGCCGTGGCGGAAGCGGCCTGAGCGATGATCTCCTTGTGGATATAGGGCGCCACATAAGGCAGAACAACGGGATAGAAATAATATGCCGCCGCGGCCGCCGCCGCCCAGGAGCCGATGGCGAGGACCTCGCGGGTGAAGCCGCGCATCATGGACAGCAAAGCCGAAATAAGGATGATGCCGAGAATTCCGAGATCGAGATATGAAGGCATTACACCGAGCCTCGCTGCCGCGGGGAAAGAAATTCGGGCTCGCCCGACGGCCGCCCATCGCATCGTCGCTCGGCCTTATAGCCAAGCCGCTCGGCTTCGTCACCTTGCCTTGGCGCTCTTTGTCGTTACGCCCACAGCCGCGATCTCCGCGACGAGACTGGCCACCGAGGCGATCGGCGTCGTCGCAAGGCGCGCGCCCTCGCCATCCTTGGCGGACGGCGGGGCGACCGCACGGGTAAAACCGAGCTTGGCGGCTTCTTTGAGGCGCAGGCCGCTGTGGCCGACCGCGCGCACCGCGCCGGAAAGCGCGATCTCGCCGAAATAAACGGCGTCGTGCGGCAGGCTGACGCCGACGAGGGAGGAGACCAGCGCCGCAGCCGCCGCCAGATCGGCGGCCGGCTCGGCGATCCTGAGACCGCCGGCGACATTGAGATAAACGTCGTGCTGACCGAGCTTCAATCCGCCATGGGCCTCGAGCACCGCAAGGATCATCGCCAAGCGGCTCGGCTCCCAGCCGACAACCGCGCGGCGCGGCGTGCCCAGCGTCGAGGGCGCCACCAGCGCCTGGATTTCCACCAGCAGCGGCCGCGCTCCCTCGACGCCGGCGAACACGGCGGCGCCGGGCGCCGCGCCGTCCCGCCCCGCCAGGAACAGCGCGGAGGGATTTGCGACCTCGGCGAGGCCGCCGCCCGTCATCTCGAACACGCCGACCTCGTCGGTGGCGCCGAAGCGGTTTTTTGAAGCGCGCAGCAACCGGAAAGCATGGGCGCCGTCGCCTTCGAAGGACAGAACGGCGTCGACCATGTGCTCGACGACGCGCGGACCGGCGATCTGGCCGTCCTTGGTGACATGGCCGACGAGGATCAGCGCGGCGCCGCTGATCTTGGCGAAACGGATGAGCGCCTGCGCCGATCCGCGCACCTGACTGACCGTGCCGGGCGACGACTCGATCGAGTCGCTCCACATCGTCTGGATGGAGTCGATGATTACGAATTTGGGCGCGTCGCCCGAGCCGAGCGTCGCCACGATATCCTCGACCAAGGTCTGCGCCGCCAATTGCACCGGCGCGTCGGCGAGGCCGAGGCGCGAGGCGCGCAGTCGCACTTGTTCGGTCGATTCCTCGCCCGAAACGTAGATCACGCGGCCGCCGCGTCGCGCCAAGGCGGCGCAGGCCTGGATCAGCAGGGTCGACTTGCCGATGCCCGGTTCGCCGCCGATCAGGGTCGCCGAGCCCGCTACGAAGCCGCCGCCGGCGACGCGGTCGAGTTCGCCGACGCCGGTGACGAGGCGCGGCTGCGGCTCGGAGGCGCCCGAGAGGTCTTCCAGAGCGAATGGGCGGCCGGCGCCGCCGCGCCGCGTCGCCGCGGCCCCGATGCCGAGCGCCGCGGCCTCCTCGATAATGGTGTTCCACTCGCCGCAGGAGTCGCACTTTCCCTGCCAGCGCTGCGTGATCGCGCCGCAATTCTGGCAGACATACGAGGAGCGCGGCTTGGCCATGGATCGACAACTGACAGGATTCGGGTGGCAGTGTCGAGCCGATCAAGCGAGCGACTGGTACAGGGCCCCGTAGCGATTGGCGGAGCGCGCCCAGGCGAAATCCCGCGACATCGCCCGGCGCCGCATCGCGTGGATGCGCCCGCCCGAGGCGAACGCCGACATGGCGCGTCGCACCGCGCCGGCGAACGAATCCCGGCTGATCGGATTGAAGAGAAATCCCGTGACGCCGTCCTCGATGGTGTCGGCCAGGCCGCCGGTGCGGTGCGCGATCGGCAACGAGCCGCTCTTTTGCGCGTACATTTGACTGAGGCCGCACGGCTCGAAGCGCGACGGCATGAGCAGGAAATCGCTGCCGGCGAAGATCCGCCGCGCCTGTTCGCTGTCGAAGCCGATAAAGGCGCCCACCGCGCCCGGATGGCGCCGCCGCAAGTCCAACAGCGCGTCCTCGAAGCGCCTCTCGCCGCTGCCGGTCGCGACGATCTGGCCGCCGGCGGAAATGATCTCGTCGGCCGCCTCGATGGCGAGGTCGACGCCCTTCTGATGAACGAGCCGGGAGATGATGGCAAAGAGCGGGCCGTTGCTGACCGCGAGCCCGAAGGCGTTGCGCACGGCGTCGGCGTTCGCCCCCTTCCAGGCCTCCGGCTCGATCGGCGCGCCGCCGGCGATGTCGGCGCGCGATTCCCCAGTCGTCCTCGATCCCGTTCAGGATGCCAGTGAGCTTTCCCTCTCGCGCGCGGCCCTCCAGGAGGCCGTGAAGCCCACAGCCGGTTTCGCATCGGGTGATTTCTCGCGCGTAGGTTTCGCTGACGGTGGTGACGTGAGAGGCGTAGTAAATTCCCGCTTTCAGGTAGGAGAGCTTGCCATGGAACTCGATTCCATTCTGCGCGAAGGCGCGGTCGGGGACGCCGAGCGCGCGGAGCCTTTCTGGTGCGAATAGCCCTTGAAAAGCGAGATTGTGGATCGTCATGAGCGCGGGCGTCTGAATGCCCAGCCATTCCAAATAGCCCGCCGCCAGCGCCGTCGGCCAATCGTTGAGATGCAACACAGCCGGCGTCCATGTGGGGTCGCCCAGGCCCGCGGCCATTTGGGCGGCCCCCAGCGATAGGCGAGCAAACCGCAGATCGGAATCGGCCCACGGCTTCCCGTCATCGTCGACGTACGGCGTTCCCCCGCGCAGAAAAATCTCCGGGCACATCAGGACGTAGACAATCAGCCCATCCTTGGCGACCAGGCGCCCCAATTTGCAGGCGGGGACGTCGGCAAGGCCCGGCAATTCGCCAATAAGTTCGAGCGAAGACCGCGCCTCGAGGACTTCGCGGTAGCCGGGAATGAGGACGCGAGCGTCGGCGAAACTCTTCAACGCTCGCGGGAGGGCGGCCGAAACCAGGCCCAAGCCGCCGACCTTCACGAAGTCCGAGAACTCAGGGGTGACGAAGAGAATTCGTCGGCTCGAGGGGGCGCACGACTCTACGTCGCCCTCCACTTGCCCCTCTTGCAGGGCCGTCGCGGAGCGGTTGGCGGTCGCCGTGCCCTCCATCTGGTAACGCCTTCGCTCCAACTCGAGAAGAACGAACGCCCAGCGCGCGCAAGCGGGCGGGGACCGTCACACGGACTTCCGGCGCCAAAAAAGACCGGCGCTCGCCGACCTTACGAAAGGGGCGCCCGGGCACTCACGTTGCTGTTGCGATCGTCTGCGATTGCGCCCATCCGGTCGCCCAACAGGATCCCCTCGCCGCGGCTGGGCGTGTCGATCCGGCAGGGGGCGTTCGAACCGACCTTGATCTCGTTGGTCACGCCGATGACGCCGCGGATCTTGCGGCAGTCGGCCTCGGCGGAAGTCTTTTGATAGGGCCGTTCGACCTCGCCGGTCAGCGTGACCCAACCCTTCTCGCATCTGGCGGACACCCGGTCCGTCGGCACGGCGACATCCCAGAAGAGGGCGTTCAGGACGTTCGCGGCGACGTCCTCGGCGCGTTGCTCGGCCCTTGCCGCTACGCGAACTTCGAGTTCGTCGACGACATCCTTTACGCCGGCCACGCGCTGGGCTTTGTATCTGGCTGCCGATCTTTGCGTCTGCGTATCGACCTCGCCGATCAAAGTCACCACACCGTCACGCTCTCTAACGGCGATGCGGCCGACGTTGGTCAGGGGATCCACATGGAGCGCGCTGAGCACAGCTTGCTCCAATATTTTGTCGGTCATGACCTCCTCCCATTGTCGGGCAAACGCGCCATCCCTCTCCCGGGGAGTCGCTCGCGGGGATGCCGAACAAGGCAGACGGCGGACCGCCACTCGGGCCCGACTTGCGCGACGCTGCTCGATCCCGCCGCTCGTCCCTATCGCTCTCGGATGGGCCGCGGCTGCCTTTTCTCCTCCCTCGACCGTCGCTCTGTCCTTCTACGGGCAGATTCTGAAGGCCACTCCCTATTCCCATTCGCAGCGTCGAGTTCGTCGATTCTCGCAGCCGAAAAACACGAAGTTCAATACGCTGCACGCGCCTTAACTAATCGCTCGATGACCATATGACGCAATTATGGCGACAAACGTACATGGGCGCCTCGATCGCACACGCCCCGGTTGCCAAGCGGCGCGAGTTGGGCGAACGTGGCGGTCCCTTCTTCACCCCTTCCGGAGCCGAGCATGGGCCTTCGCGCGCTTTGTCTGCTGAGCTTGTTGTCGTTGTTCAATCTCGCTCAGCCCGCGCAGGCCGACGACAGCTCCTTCGTCATCGGCATCATGAACGACCAGTCCGGTCCCTACGCCGATCTGGCGGGGCCGAGCTCGGTCGAGGCGGTGCGCATGGCGATCGAGGATTTCGGCCCCACTGTGCTGGGCAAGAAAATCGAACTTCTTGTCGCCGACCACCAGAACAAGGTCGACGTCGGCCTGTCGATTGCGCGTCAATGGTACGACGAGCGTGGCGTCAGAGCGATTTTCGACATCACCCATTCGGGCGTCGCGCTTGCGGTGCAGGGGCTGGCAAAATCGCGCAACAGGCTGGTGATCTTCAATTCCGCCTCTTCGTCCGACCTGACGGGTAAATCCTGCTCGACCAACAGCATGCAGTGGAACGCCGACAATTGGTCGAACGGCGTTTCGCTGATGCGGCTCTTGATCAAGCAGAAGCTCGATACGTTTTTCTTCATCACCGCCGATTACGCGTTCGGCGCCTCGCTGGAGGCGGACGCGCGCGCCGCCATTTCCGCTGCCGGCGGGAAGACCCTCGGCGGCGTCAGGGCGCCGCTCAACACCGCGGATTTCAGCTCCTATCTCTTGTCGGCGCAGGCGTCTCACGCCAAGGTCGTCGTCCTCGCCAACACTGGGGCGGATCTTTCCAATTCGGCCAACGAGTTCGGCGTCGCGCCGGCGCAATATATCGCGACGCCGATCACCTATCTGAGCGACGTCAACGCGCTCGGCCTTCCCATCGCGCACGGCCTCGTGTTCATGCAATCCTGGTATTGGGATCTCAACGATGCGACGCGCGCTTGGGCGAAGCGCTTCTACGCCCGGACCAAGCGCATGCCCAACGACAATCAGGCGGTCCTGTACTCGTCGGTGCGCCACTATCTCGAAGCCGTCGCGAAAACTGGAACCGACAATTCGCTCAAGGTCGCCAAGGCGATGCGCGACGCGCCGATCCACGACGTCTTCACCGACAACGGTCACATCCGAGAGGACGGCCGCGTCGTGTACGACCGCTATCTCATGAAGGTTAAGACGCCGGCGGAGTCGAAATATTCGTGGGACTATCTGACGGTTCTCGCCAAGATCCCAGCCGCCGAGGCGTTCCGCCCGCCGGGGGCCGACGGCTGCCCTCTGCTGGGGCCGTAACGACAGGCGCGAACTCCAGGAAGGGACGCGGCCCCGGGCCCAAGGAGTATTTTCCCTGTTCGGATGAACCGCAAGCTGTTACCCTGCGCGGTCAAGAGGCCCATACCGACCGGCCCAACGGCCTGTCCCGCGTGGCATGACTTCCAAGTCTAATGCGTCTGGCGAACGGCGCCCGGCGACGATTTGGGTCAATTGTCATGCGTGGGCGATCTGGAGTCTCGCCATGGCGATCGACTTTCATTCTCTCGATCCGGCGCTGCAACCTTCCGACGCGTTTGTCTTCGGCGATATGGCTGCGCTGAACTTTCCTTATGCCGACGCTGTCGTGGTTTCCTATGAACCAGGTCAAGAAGTGGTTGGCGAGGGCGATCCGACCGAGAATTACTTTCTGGTCGTCAGGGGCGTTTTCCGCGCGGTCAAGGTGACCCGCGATGGGCGGCGGCAGATTTTCGCCTTTTACATGCCGGGCGACATGTGCGGACTCGAGCCGGAGGAGTCGCACGGGCTGACGATCGAGGCCGTCAATGCCGGGGCGATCGCGGCGCTTGCGCGCCAGGCCTGCCACACGCGGATGAACAGGGACGCCCAATTCAACGCCGCGGTATTCGAGAACGTGACGCGGGCGCTGACTCACGCCGTCGCGCATATGACCATGGTCGGACGCAGCTCGGCCGAGGAACGCCTCGCTTGGTTTCTGTCGATGCTGAGCGCGCGGGGCGCCGGGCGCAGCGCCTGCTCGGTCGAACTCACCATGCAGCGCCAGGACATCGCCGACTATCTCGGCCTCACCATCGAAACCGTCAGTCGAACGTTCACCCACCTCAAGGCCCGGGGCTTCATCGCTCTGCCGACGACGCGCCGCGTCGACATCCTCAGACCTGATCTTCTGGCGCGGCTCGCTTCGGCCGACCGCGACGCGCCGATCCGCGATTATCGCGCCGCGTGCTGAGGCCGCGTTTCTCTCCTCCCTTGCCCCCGCACGCCCGATTTGCCACATAGGGTCGTCCAACGCCCATCCAGAGGCCACGCCCATGCCCGCTTACCGCTCCCGCACCACGACCCACGGCCGCAACATGGCGGGCGCGCGGGGGCTCTGGCGGGCGACCGGGATGAAGGACGGCGATTTCGGCAAGCCGATCATCGCGGTGGTCAATTCCTTCACCCAATTCGTGCCCGGTCACGTTCATTTGAAGGACCTCGGCCAGCTCGTCGCGCGCGAGATCGAGGCGGCCGGCGGCGTCGCCAAGGAGTTCAACACGATCGCGGTCGACGACGGCATCGCGATGGGCCACGACGGCATGCTCTACTCGCTGCCGAGCCGCGAGATCATCGCCGACAGCGTCGAATACATGGCGAACGCCCATTGCGCCGACGCGCTGGTGTGCATCTCCAATTGCGACAAGATCACGCCGGGCATGCTGATGGCGGCGCTGCGGCTCAACATCCCCGCGGTGTTCGTCTCCGGCGGGCCGATGGAGGCGGGCAAGGTCGATTCCAAGGGCAAGATCAAGAAGGTCGACCTCATCGACGCGATGGTCGCCGCCGCCGACAGCGCGGTCAGCGACGAAGAAGTCAATGTCATCGAACGCTCGGCGTGCCCGACCTGCGGCTCGTGCTCGGGCATGTTCACCGCCAATTCGATGAACTGCCTGACCGAAGCGCTCGGCCTGTCGCTGCCCGGCAACGGGACGATCGTCGCCACCCACGCCGACCGCCGGCGATTGTTCGTCGAGGCGGGCCATCTGATCGTCGATCTCGCGCGGCGCTGGTACGAGCAGGACGACGCGACCGCGCTGCCGCGCTCGATCGCCAGCTTCAAGGCGTTCGAGAACGCGATGACGCTCGATATCGCGATGGGCGGCTCGACCAACACCGTGCTGCATCTGCTCGCCGCCGCGCACGAGGCCGAGATCGAGTTCACCATGGCCGACATCGATCGGCTGTCGCGCCGCGTTCCCGTCCTGTGCAAGGTCGCGCCGTCGGTGCCCGACGTTCATGTCGAGGACGTTCATCGCGCCGGCGGGATCATGGGCATTCTCGGCGAACTCGACCGCGGCGGGCTCCTCAACCGCGACGTCGCGATGGTGCACGCGGAATCGCTGGAGCACGCCTTGATGCGCAACGACATCAAGCGCGCCGCAAGCCCGTCGACGCGCGAATTCTTCGCCGCGGCGCCGGGCGGCGTGCCGACGCAGGAGGCCTTCAGCCAGGCGTCGCGCTACGAGGCGCTCGACGAGGACCGCGCCGGCGGCGTCATCCGCGACGCCGAGCACGCCTTTTCCAGGGATGGCGGCCTCGCCGTGCTCAAGGGCAATCTCGCCGTCGACGGCTGCATCGTGAAGACGGCGGGCGTCGACGCGGGCAATCTCGTGTTCGAGGGGCCGGCGAAAATCTTCGAGAGCCAGGACGACGCCGTGCAGGGCATTCTCGGCGGCGAAGTCGTCGCCGGCGACGTCGTCGTCATCCGCTACGAAGGGCCGCGCGGCGGGCCGGGCATGCAGGAAATGCTCTATCCCACCAGCTATCTCAAGTCGAAGGGCCTGGGCAAAGCCTGCGCGCTGATCACCGACGGGCGCTTCTCCGGCGGCACCTCGGGCCTCTCCATCGGCCACGTCTCGCCGGAAGCGGCCGAGGGCGGCGCGATCGGTCTCGTCGAGGCGGGCGACCGCATCGCCATCAATATTCCCCAGCGCTCGGTCCAGCTTCTCGTCTCCGACGAGACGCTCGCCAAACGCCGCGCCGCGATCGAGGCGAAGGGCAAAGGCGCCTGGAAGCCCGCCAAGCCGCGCAAGCGCAACGTCTCGACCGCGCTGCGCGCCTATGCCGCCTTCGCGACCAGCGCGGCGCGCGGCGCGGTGCGCGAGGTGCCGTGAGGCGCTTGGCGGACACCGGAACGGGCCTCGAGAAGAACTGAAGGCAATCGCGGTGTCGTTACCGGCGGTTCGAGCCGAGCGCTCGAACTGCCGGCGCAAATTGGGCTACCCTCGCCCCAGCAACGGAGATTTCATCATGCAAAAGCGAAGACTTGGCCGCACCGATCTCACCATCGCCCCGATGGTGTTCGGCGCCAACGTGTTCGGCTGGACGGCGGACAAGAAGACCTCGTTCGCTCTGCTCGACCGCTTCGCCGAGGCGGGCCTCAACGCGATCGACACCGCCGACGTCTATTCGCACTGGGCGCCGGGCAACAAGGGCGGCGAGTCCGAGACGATCCTCGGCGAGTGGATGAAGGCGCGCGGCAATCGCCAGGCGATGACGGTCATCACCAAGGTCGGCCTGCCGATGGGACCCGACAAGAAAGGGCTTTCCGCGCGCTATATCGAAGAGGCGGTCGAAGCGTCGTTGAAGCGGCTGCAAACCGAGACCATCGACCTCTATCTCTCGCATGTGCCGGACGAGGCGACGCCGCACGAGGAGACGCTCGGCGCCTATCAGCGGCTGATCGCCAAGGGCAAGATCCGCTGGTGCGGCGCCTCGAATTTCGACGCGACGAAACTCGCCGCCGCGCTCGACGCCTCGCGAGCCAAGGGCCTGCCGCGCTACGAGGTGCTGCAGCCCGAATACAATCTCTACGATCGCGCCGCGTTCGACGGCCCGTTGCGCGATCTCTGCATCGCCGAGGATATCGGCGTGATCACCTATTTCAGCCTCGCCAAGGGCTTCCTCTCGGGCAAATACCGCAGCGAGGCCGACCTCGGCCAGAGCCCGCGCGGCGGCGGCGTGAAGGCCTATCTCAACCCGCGCGGCTTCCGCATTCTCGCCGCGCTCGACGAGGTCGCCGCGCGCCATGGCGTCAAGCCGGCCGATGCCGCGCTCGCCTGGCTCGTCGCGCGGCCCGGCGTCACCGCGCCGATCGCCAGCGCGACCTCCCTCGCCCAGTTGGAGAGCCTCATTCGCGCGGCGACGCTGACGCTGAGCGGCGAGGACGTGGCGGCGCTCGACAAAGCTAGCGCGGCATAGGGGTTTAAGGTACCCCTGACCGTCATGGCCGGGCTTGTCCCGGCCATCCACGCGGTTCCGTTCCGCGAGCTTTCCCGAGTTGTGCTGGCGGTTCGGCGTGGATGCCCGGCATAAGGCCGGGCATGACAACCAGGGTTTGATATTCTCGACACCCGTCCTGCAACAAATAAGGGGAGTGCGCAGCGCACGCCGCCTCTACTGCGGCGCAAACACCAGCTCCTGCGCGCCGGCGCGCTTCAGATCGTCCTCGCTTCCGGCGAGCGTGATCGATTTGCCGTCGATCCACAGCGGCGCGAGATCGCGATAGTGGGGCGAGAAGATGTGGCCGGATTCACCGGTGGCGATGATGAAGCGCGACTTGTCGGGGTCGGAAAGATCGTAGATGCCGCGAAAGCCGGCGCCCTGCGTGCGCGCGAAGGGTTGGTCGGCGGGAACCTCGAAGCCGCCGCCGCGATCGAGCGTATAGAAGCCGCCGCTCGCGGGCATGCTGAGGTCGCTGAGCCGATCGAGCAGCGGGATGTGGCTGTAGACCTTGTGCCGGAGCAGCGCGACGTGTTCGCGCCCCCATTTCCATTGGCTCATGTCCGGGCCATCGCGCTTGACGAGGAGCGCGAGGCCCTCGTCGAGGGCGCGCGCCAGCGTCGCGCGGCAGTCGGGATCGGGCTTGCCGGAAGCGTCGCACCACGAGGGGTGATCGCGCAGCAGTGAAATCAACGTGGTGGCGGCGAACGGGCCTTTCTCGCTCATGGAGAGCCCGACTTTCTCGACGAGCATGATCCGGTGCAAGGCGCCCATGTAAGCGGTGAAGATCAGCGGCTCCGGGCGGTCCTTGTCCATCACGCCGTCCCAGCCGGCGAGCAGCGCCAGCGCCTGCCGCGCGCGCTCGTCGCTCGGCGACGCGTTCTTGAGAAACGGCAGCAGCTCCTTCGCGGCGAGGGATACGTGATCGGCCTGCATCGCCGCCGACGTGTCGAGACTGTGCTTGTCGGTCGTGTCGAAGAATTGCTGGATGCGCCGCGCGCGAAAGGCCTCCTCCCAGTCCTGGCCGAGCGTCGGCTGATGATCGTCAGGCACGATGGCGTTGTTGGCGTTGAAAAGGAAGCCGGTCGCCGGATTGTGGAGTTGCGGCCATTGCTCGAAAGGAACCGTTCCGATCCAGTCCGTCTGACCGGACGCTCCGTCGGTCGGGGCCAGCCCGTCGCCGGACTTGCGTAGCGGCGTCAGCCCGGGGCTGATGTATCCGATGTCCCCGGAAACGTCGGCGTAGACCAGGTTCTGCGTCGGCGTCTGATAAAACCGCAACGCGGCGAGGAAGTCGTCCCAATTGGCCGCCGCGTCGACGCGCAGGAAACTCTCGGCGCTGGTGTCCGCGGCGCCGAGGCCGGTGTAGGCGAGGGCCATCGCCTTGCCGGCGCCGGCGAGCGCGGCCAGAGAGGCGTCGACATCCGAGAGAACGGGTCCGTGCCGGGTCGCCCTGACGCGCAGCGCCACGTCGGCGGCGCCCTTCACGTGGATCGTCTCGTCGTGCGTCACGAACGGCATGGGGCCGTCGGGCGTCAGATATTGGTCGGGGTTGGCCGGGTCGATCGTCTCGACGAACAAGTCCTGAACGTCGGTGTAGGCGTTTGTCGAACCCCAGGCGATGTGGTCGTTTTGTCCGAGGAGGACGCCTGGAAATCCGGGGATCGTCGCGCCCTTGACGGAGCCTTCGGGCGTGACGATGCGAGCCAGATACCAAAGGATCGGCGCGCCGATTTCGAGGTGGGGATCGTTGGCGAGAATGGGCTTGCCGGTCACGGTCCGGGCGCCGGAGACGACCCATTCGTTCGAGGCGCCATGCCGCTCGGGCAGCAGCGCGCCGAGCTGGTCGAGCGGGCTTTCGAGTTCGACGTGGTTCGGGTTGATCACGGGGGAGGTCGTGATCGGCCAGTCGGCTTTCGGCATCGGGAACAGCCAGCGCGCCTGTTCCGGCGGCAGCTTTTGCCGCAGTTTGGCGCGCAGCGTCTCCATTGCGTAGTTGCCGCTGAGCTGCAGCGACAGCAGCTTGCCCCACACCAGCGAATCCGCCGGCTTCCACGGCTCCGGCCGATCGCCGAGGATCATGAATTCCGGCGGCAGCGCGTCCTTGTGGGAGTCGAGGTAGGCGTTGACCCCATCCGAGTAGGCCTGCAGGCGCGCCTGCGCCCATGGCGAAAGCGCCGCGAAGCTGCTTTCGGCGAGGCGATAGAAGCCGAGCGTGCGGATGAATCGATCGACGCCGACGACATCAGGGCCGACGATCTCGGCGATGCGGCCCTGACCGACGCGGCGTTGGATCTCCATCTGGTAGAGGCGCTCGCTGGCGTGGATGTAGCCGAGCGCGCGCGCCGCGTCGTCCAACGACGATGCAAAAATGTGCGGAACGCCATAATGGTCGCGCCATACCCGCGTCTGCGCGTGGAGGCCGGGCAGGGCGAGCGCGCCGGAATAGGCCGGCATGGCGCGATAGAAGAGGTAAAACCCGCCCGCGGCCGCCAGGACGACGAGCACAACGACGAATTTCGCCACCGCCTTCAACAGACGGAACTTCATGACCGCTTCCCCCTTCGCGCGAACGCCGACGGCGCTCGCGGAGCAATCGCCCCAATGAAGCCGGTTTACTCCAGCTTGTCCATGTCTGGCGCAGTACTTGAATCGCCGATTTCCGCCATTCCCGCTCGGAATGGCGCTGCGGTGGATCGGCGCGCGCTCGGTTCGGCTACAGCGCCAGCTCGACCTTTACCGGCGCATGGTCGGAGGGCCGCTCCCAGTCCCGGGCGTCGCGCAACACGTGCATCGAGCTCACGGCGTCGGCGAGCGAGGCGCTGACCCAGACATGGTCGAGGCGGCGACCTCTGTCGGCTTTCGACCAATCCGGCGAGCGATAGCTCCACCAAGTGTAGAGCTTTTCCTTTTCGGGAACGAACTTGCGCAGGGCGTCGGTCCAGGGACCGGCGGCCTGCGCGTAGCCGAGCTTTTCCACCTCGATCGGCGTGTGGCTGACGACGTCGAGCAGCGCCCTATGGCTCCAGACGTCGTGCTCGAGCGGCGCGATGTTGAGGTCGCCGACGAGAATGGCGCGGCCCGCGGCGGTCTTGGCGTCCGTGAACCACGCCGTCATTTCGTCGACGAAGGCGAGCTTGTGGGCGAATTTTACGTTGATCGCGGGATCGGGTTCGTCGCCGCCGGCCGGAACGTAGAAATTATGGATCTCCAGGCCCTTCGCCTCGCCGCCGAGCGTCACATGGAGATGCCGCGAGTCGCCCTTCGCGCAGAACTCGCGCGGCTTGACGTCGACGATCGGCAGCTTGGAGGCGACGGCGACGCCGTGGTAGCCCTTCTGGCCATTGATCGCGACGTGCTCGTAGCCGCGCTTATGAAACTCGCCGAACGGGAATTGCGCGTCGGGGCACTTGGTCTCCTGGAGGCACAGGACGTCGGGACTATGTTCGTCGAGGTAGCGCCCGACGAGCCCGATGCGCAGGCGCACCGAATTGATGTTCCAGGTCGAGATCGAAAAGCGCACTGGCGAGCCTTTTTGCAAACGGGCGGGGCGACCATGGCGGCTTTGCGTATCGACGCAAGGGCCGCGGTCGACTTGCCCACAGGACTTGCCCACAGGACTTGCCCACAGGCGAGGCGGGACGCGCCGGGCGCTACTTCCGCTTGTTCATCGGCGAGGCTGGGTTGTCGTCGATATAGAAGAGGCTGGGATCGGGCTTGGTGGCGAGATCGACGTTGAACAGGGTGACCACGGTCTGAAAGCCCTGCGCGTCGATGACGGTCCATTGCTTCAGCGCGAAGGTGTCGGGATCGAACACCAGCGCGATCTCCGCCGTGCCGCCGAACGTCGCCTTGTCCTCGATCTCGATCGTCACGGCGTTGGCCTCGACCGTGACCCGCTTGACCTTGGTGTCCTTGGCGAGGTCGATATGATCGGCGAGCAGGAATTTCAGCGGCGTCTGGCCGATGAAATAGAGATCCTGGGTATCGAGCTTCTGGTCGCGCACCGCGACCGAGCGGCCGTCGGCGACGATTTCGAGCCGGGCGGGCGGGGCGAAGCGGAACAGCATATGGCCCGGCCGGTCGAGATAGAGCTGGCCTTCCGAACGCCGGCCGTCCGGTCCGATCTGCACGAAGTCCGCGGTCATGACGCGCGCGCTGTCGAGAAACGCGTTGGCTTTGGCGACCGCGTCGGCAGCGCTGATTTCCAGCTTGGCCGGCTTGATCGCATCCTTGACGGGAGCGGCGAGCGCGGCGGGCTTGGCGGGCGGCGTCGGCGGGTTGATGTCCAGCGGCGCATCCCCGGCGCAGGCGAGGCGCGCGCCAGCCAGAAGCGCGAGGATTGACCAGACGAAGGGCCGAAGGATCGTCATGAAACTCAAAGCTTTCGTTTCGGGAGGAGGCGCCGCGCGAGGACGTTCGGCGAGCGCCAGGCGCTCAATGGCAGGGGCTTGTGATCGTATTGTGGCGACCCCGGCGACCGCAACACGCCGCCGATTTTTTGGCGACGTTTCGAGCGTGGGCCGCGCCGATGTTCGCAGACGGTGGTCCGCAGCGACTTGCCGGCGGCGTGCGGCGTGAGCGCAGGGCAGGTAATATAAATTGAATAAAATGATATTATCTTTCGACGCAATCGTGTAAATGTAGCTTACGGATATGTATCTACAGTTGTATATTAATAATTTACCGGGACAAATTATCTCAAAAGCCGCAAGTTAATATTCATCATGTAAGAAATATGAACAATCCAAGCGTTGACTCGCAATTACGCTACGGCAACACTCGGCGTGCAGAGTTAATTATTGGAGGATGAAATGACGAAATTCACCATTTCCGCAGCGTTTGAAAGCTTTCGATCGTTGAAGCCATCGGGATACAGCCGCCAGCTATTTAACCAACAGGTCCTCTCCAGGCGGATGGATCGGCTTGGCGCGCGGCGCCTCGGCGGCCGAATCGGCGCGGTCGCATCGCCTCCCCAGCACCTGGACGCCAGACTGCTCGAAGATGGTCAGGCCTTGGAGGTCGCGTGGAATTTCGAGCTCAAGGCGCTTGTCGCCTCCAGGCGCCTGAAAACGCCCGAGGCCCAGGCCGCCGCCAAGGCGGCGCGGTCCGCCACGGCCGCGATCGTCGTACGCGTCGAAACCGCGCGCGCGCTGACGCTGGACGGTCTGAAAGTTCAGGCGCGGGCGGTGTCGTGGCGCCGTGACGGCGAACCTCTGGGGCCCGAGCTTCCCGACGAACAGGGCGCTTACGACACGTGGACCGAAATGGCGGAGTTGCCGAATTGGTGAGCGGAGGCGCCCTCGCGCGCCCTGCTCAGGCCGCCGCCAAACGACGGACAAGCGCTCGCGTCCGAACTGCCGGCGCGAGCGCCGTGGGTTTCTCCCCGCGAAAGCTAGTTATAATTGTCAGGATCTTGCATGCACTTGTTGTATTCAGCTTTTCGTTCCGCTTTGCTCGGCAGGTGCTTCAATGTCACCAGACTCATGCATTTTTTCGGGGTGTCGTGAGTGTGTGTCGAATACGGGCCAGCATAGGCAGACCCTGCTGCGAGCAAAAGTGAACTCGAGAGAACGATCGCCAAAGTCGCCTTGACTTGCATGAACGCCTCCACCAATTCTAGGTTACCGGACAACCTCGCAACGGCCTCGATGTCGTCGCGAACGATTGGCCGCGAACGCGTCAGCCCGCGCCCGCCTTTAGAATTGCACAAAACTGGACCTTCGTCTTGCTCAGGTTTCCGGCGTTAAGTCTTGACCCGCGGACCGCACCCATAGTTCATGGAATCCAGGCTTGCGTTAAATAACAATATCTGTACGTATAGACCTTTCCCAGTGCAGCTCGATACTTTCGGTGGCGAGCCCGCCGGGTCTGGGTCGTCCCGCGGCGCACGGCGGCGAATGGGCTTGCAACCTCTTGATATTTGGCCGCACTCGCCAGAAATCGGCGGCGCCGCGGGAACCGCCGCCTGGGCGGGTAGTTTTCATTTCCTTCCGGGCGTGAAATAGGCGCCCGGCAGTGTGCCGCCCCGCCGGCCTGGAAACCGCCCAAATCCCTTCATCATTCTTTACGTTCGGACGGATAGCGCGAAACCTTCCGGCGCTAGCGTCCTCGATACGGCGCATCCCGCCGTCGATGAAGGAGATCGTCATGACCGATATCGACAACATCCCGTTGCGGCCCGAACCCCCGTTGCAGGAACCGCGATCGGAAAGTGCGAAGAGCGGCCCTTCCCCATGGCCGCGCACGCTGGCGATAGTTGGCGTACTCGCCTGCGGCGCCGCGCTTGGCGTCGGAGGCTTCGCGGCTGCGGCCGGGATGGAGCACATGGAGCATATGGTCCGGGGGCAGGGCGCAACCCTGGCGTTGGTTCAGAGCGGCGTCGCGCGTGTGCTCGATGGGATCGGCGCAACCGCGGCGGAGGAGGCCAAGATCCACGACATCATCGCCGCCAAGTTCGCCGAGGTCGCGCCCAACACCGAGGACCACGAAGCGCTGCGCAAGCGGGCCTTGGAACTGTTCGCCGCGCCGACCATCGACCGCGCCGCCGTCGAGCGCCTCCGCTCGGACGTCGTCGCGATGTTCGATACGAGGACGAAGAACTTCGTCAGCGCCGCGATCGACGTTGCGGACCAGCTCACGCCCGAGCAACGCACGAAGCTCGTCGCCGAACTCGCGGAGATGCGGGGTCTCGGCGGCATGCTCGGCGAGCACCCCGGCGGCGGGTCTGACAGCGCGCCCGGCAAAGACTAGACATCTTCGTGTTCGGAAGCGCCATGGCGGAGCGGCTGCTCATCATCGACGACGACGCGAGGCTGGCCGCCATGGTGTCGGACTATTTGACCGCCGCTGGTTTCGTCGTCGATTGCCGCTTCACCGGCGGCGAAGGTCTCGCCGCGCTCGACGGGGGAACTTTCGACGCGGTCATCCTCGACGTGATGCTGCCGGATATCGACGGCTTCGAAGTCTGCCGCAGGATTCGCGCGCAGGCGCCGACGCCGGTTCTGATGTTGACGGCGCGCGGCGAGGAATTGGACCGGATTGTCGGGCTCGAGATCGGCGCCGACGACTATCTCCCCAAGCCCTTCAGCCCCCGCGAGCTGCAAGCGCGGATTCGCGCGATTCTCCGACGTGGGCGCCTGCCCGCCCGCGCTGACGAGGCGGCGTTGCGTTTCGGCCGTCTCCAGATCGATCGCGAATCGCGCATGGTGCGGGTCGACGGCGAAGAGAAGACGCTCACCAGCTACCAGTTTGATCTGCTCGCCGTTCTCGCCGACAATGCAGGGCGCGTGCTCAACCGGGAGCGGCTCATGGACCTCGTCAAGGGTGAGGAGCCCGAATCCTTCGACCGCTCCGTCGACGTCCATATTTCGCGCATCCGTTCCGCGATCGAGGACGATCCCAAGCATCCCCGCCGCATCATCACCGTGCGCGGCGCCGGCTATGTCTTCGCCAAGAAGCAGGACGGCGAGCCATGATCGTCGCGCGCCGGCGGCTGTTCTGGAAAGTCTATTTGACTCTGCTGTCGAGTCTCGTCGCCGTCGCGTTCCTGATGGGCGGACTGTGGTCGGTGATCGGCGAAAGTCCCCGCGAGAGTTGGGGCGAGGTTCATACTCCGCTCGACGACTGGAACCCTCCCCAGCGCGACGACCCGCCAGGCGCGGTCGCCGCCGCATTGAAGCGGCTCGGCGAAGAAATCGGCGCCGACATATCCGTCTACGACGCGGACGGGATGCTCGCCGCGTCGCGTGGCAAGCCAATCATGCTTGCGGCGGATGCGGGCAATCGCGGCGACATGCGAGCGCCGATCATGCGCGTCGACCTTTCGGACGGGCGCGCGGTGCTGGCGCGGCTGCACTGGCCCGGCCCAAGCCCGAGACTCCGCATCCTCTCGATCGTGCTCGTCGTGGCCTGTGGCGTCGGGCTCGCCGCCTTTCCCATCACGGCGAGGCTCACCCGGCGCCTCGAGGACCTGCGCTCGGGCGTCGAGCGATGGGGCGCCGGCACGCTGGCGCTGCGCGTCGACGACACCGGCCACGACGAGGTCGCCGTGGTCGCCCGGACGTTCAACGCCGCGGCTGGGCGCGTCGAGGATCTGCTGACCTCGCAAAAGGCGTTGCTGGCCAACGCCAGTCATGAATTGCGATCGCCGCTGGCGCGTCTGCGCATCGCCATCGAACTCTGGTTCGCTCAGCCAGGACCGGAGATGCAGGCGGAGATCGTGCGCAACCTCGCCGAGAGCGATCAACTGGTCGAGGAGATCCTGCTCGCCAGTCGCCTCGACCATGTCGGTACGCTTGTCGCGCGCACGGCGCCCGTCGACATCCTGGGCCTCGCGGCCGAGGAAGCGGCGCGCCTCGAAGCGGGCGTCGCCTGCGTGTCCGAGGGCGGCCATTCGCTCGAGATCGAAGGCGAGGCGGCCCTGCTGCGGCGGCTGATCCGGAACCTGCTGGAAAACGCCGCCAAACACGGGCGCCCGCCCATCCGCATCGCCGTGATGCGTCACGACAATGCGGCGCGCGTCGTCGTCTCCGACGGCGGGGAGGGCATCGCGCCGGCGGAGCGCGAGCGGGTGTTCGAGCCATTCTACCGGCCCGCCGGGCGGGCGGAATCGTCCGGCGGATGGGGCCTCGGGCTGTCGCTGGTGCGCCAGATCGCCAAACGCCACGGCGGGGCGGCCTTCTGCGAAGCGGAACCGGGGGGCGGTAGCCGCTTCGTGGTCGATCTCGCGATGAGGAGAGGGGCAGCGGAGATCTGAGAGCGGTCGGATCGCGCGCCGCTTCGCCGCCCAGAGCCTTCGCCGTCACTCGTCCTCGTCGCCGGCGAAAGCCCCCCGGTCCACCCCATTCCCGATCAGGATCTCCCGCTTGCCCGCGTGGTTGGCGGGGCTGACGACGCCCTCCTTCTCCATGCGCTCCACCAGCGAAGCGGCCTTGTTGTAGCCGACGGAGAGGCGGCGCTGGATGTAGCTCGTCGAGACCTTGCGGTCGCGCAGCACGATGTTGACCGCGCGGTCGTAATAGTCGCCCGCTTCCTCGGCGTCCATGGTGCCGAGCGATCCAGCGGGCGCGGCGTCGACATCGTCGTCCTCCGATGCCTCCTCCTCGGTGATCGAGGCCAAATATTCCGGCTGGCCTTGCGTCTTCAGGTGGGCGACGATCTTCTCCACTTCGTCGTCGGCGACGAAGGGTCCGTGGACGCGCGAGATGCGGCCGCCGCCCGCCATGTACAGCATGTCGCCCTGGCCGAGCAGTTGCTCGGCGCCCTGTTCGCCGAGGATCGTGCGGCTGTCGATCTTGCTCGTCACCTGGAAGGAGATGCGGGTCGGGAAATTCGCCTTGATGGTGCCGGTGATGACGTCGACCGAGGGACGCTGGGTCGCCATGATGAGATGGATGCCGGCGGCGCGCGCCATTTGCGCGAGGCGCTGGATCGCGCCCTCGATGTCCTTGCCGGCGACCATCATAAGGTCGGCCATTTCGTCGACGACCACGACGATGAACGGCAGTTCGGCGAGATCCATCTCCTCCTGCTCGTAGATCGCTTCCCCGGTCTCGCGGTCAAAGCCGGTCTGCACCGTGCGCGTGATCGCCTCGCCCTTGGTTGCCGCCTCGGCGACGCGTGCGTTGAAGCCGTCGATGTTGCGCACGCCGACCTTGGACATCTTCTTGTAGCGATCCTCCATTTCGCGCACCGCCCACTTCAGCGCGATGACCGCCTTCTTTGGATCGGTGACGACCGGGGTCAGCAGGTGCGGAATGCCGTCGTAGACGGAAAGCTCGAGCATTTTCGGATCGACCATGATGAGCCGGCATTGCTCGGGCTTGAGGCGATAGAGCAGGCTCAGCACCATCGTGTTGATCGCCACCGATTTGCCCGAGCCGGTGGTGCCGGCGACCAGGAGATGCGGCATGCGCGCGAGATCGACGATCACCGGCTCGCCGCCGATTGTCTTGCCGAGCGCGATGGCGAGGCGGTGCTTGGATTTCTCGAAGTCCTGGCTCGCCAGCAATTCGCGCAGGTACACCGTTTCGCGCCGCTGGTTCGGCAGTTCGATGCCGATGGCGTTGCGACCTTGGACGACCGCCACGCGCGCCGAGATCGCCGACATCGAGCGCGCGATGTCGTCCGCCAGGCCGATGACGCGCGACGACTTGATGCCAGGGGCGGGTTCGAGTTCGTAGAGGGTGACGACCGGGCCGGGGCGCACGTTGATGATTTCGCCCTTGACGCCGAAGTCGTCGAGGACGCCCTCCAGGAGCCGCGCATTCTGTTCCAGCGCATCCTCGGAGATCTTCGAGGCGACGAGCTTCTTGGGCTCGGCGAGCATCGCGAGCGGCGGCAACTGATAGGCGGCGCGGTCGAGCAGCGAAAGCTGGGCTTCGTTGATCGCGCGCCGCCCGGCCTTGAGCGCGCCGGCCGCAGGGGCGACGCGCGAAGGAGCCGCTGCGGCGCTTGGTCCCGGCGTCGGCGGGGCCGATGCCGCGGGGCCGCCCTGGCGGTTCATCGGCGGTTCGGCGCGGGCGTCGGCTTTCGGGGCGAAAGCGGCGAGGTCGACGGCGAAATCCTCATGCTCCCGATTGAGCCAAGGGGCGCGCGCCGCCGGTCCGGCGGGGGCGGCGCGGATCGTCTTGCGCGTGAACAGACGGCGCAGCGCGCTCTTGAGGCTCAGCGTGGTGTGGATGACCGCGCCGATCGAGACCAGTCCGAGGCCGGGCTCGCCGTCGCCGTCTTCGTCGTCGCCGTCGTAGCGCTCAGGCGCGCGTCGGCCCGGCGCGGCCTTGGCGATCGGCGCCGCCTCCTCGGTTTCGGCCTCGCCGGGCGGCATCAGGTGGTAGCCAGCCGCGGCGGTCAGCGCGAGGATGGCCAAGGCCGCCAGCCCCAAACCGGTCAGCGCCATTCCAAGCGCCGAGCCCGAGAGAAAATATCGCGGCGCCCACAGCACCGCATCGCCGACCACGCCGCCGAGGCCGGTCGGCAATGGCCAACTTGCCGGCGCGGGCAGCAAGGAAGCGCAACCGGCCGCCGTCGTCGTCCCCGCGAGCCAGAGCACGAGTTTGTTGCGGAACCGGTCGAGGTGCTTCTCCGTGACGAGCCGCCATCCCCAGAAGGCGGGCGCGATCAGCGCGGCGACACAGGCGAGGCCGAAAAACTGCATCGCGATATCGGCGACAATCGCGCCCGGTCGGCCGAGGAGGTTGTGGATCGGCGTCGCTGTCGCGTGATTGAGGCTGGGGTCGGCGACCGACCAGGTCAGCAGCGCGGCGCAGGACGCCGCCAGGCACGCGAGGACGCCGACGCCGATCAGTTCGGCCGCCCGGCGTTTCGGCATTTCGCGCAGCGGTTCGGGGAGATAATCGAGAAACGTGAACGTCGTCGTACGCATGAGACATAACCGCTCAGCCGAAGCCGCGGCGTCCGCCGCCGCTCGATCAGCGAAGCTAGGCTGGCTGAGTTAATGTCGCCCTAACCATAACGCTTTTCGCGGGTTTCCTGGCGCGCCGCCGGCCGCCGCGAGCAAAAAAAATGGACGCCCGATGGGGCGTCCAAGTTGGGAGGAAACCTGGAGCCGGCGGCGCGAGGCCGCCGGGTCTGGATAGGTTACTGCACGACCTCGCCGTGCAGCGCGAGATCGAGGCCATCGCGCTCGACCTCGTCGCTGACGCGCAGACCGATCGTAACATCGATGATCTTGAGAATGATCAGCGAGACGACCGCGTCGTAGACGACGACGGTGCCGATGCCGATGAGCTGATTGATCACCTGGCCCGGATTGCCCTCGATGAGACCGGAGTGGCCGCTATATTCGTTGATCGCGAATACGCCGGTCAGGATCGCGCCGATGATGCCGCCGACGCCATGGACGCCGAAGCAATCGAGGGCGTCGTCATAGCCGAAGACGTGCTTGAGCGCGGTGGCGCCGAGATAGCAGCCGACGCCGCAGGCGACGCCGATCACCATCGAGCCGACCGGGCCGACATAGCCCGAAGCCGGAGTGATCGCCACGAGGCCGGCGACCGCGCCCGAGCAGATGCCGATGACCGTCGGCTTGCCGCGATGGGCCCATTCGACGAACATCCAGGTCAAAGCGGCGACCGCGGTGGCGATCTGCGTGACGGTCATCGCCATGCCCGCCTGCACGCCGGCGCTCACCGCCGAACCGGCGTTGAAGCCGAACCAGCCGACCCACAGCAGGCCCGCGCCGATGAAGGTGAGGACCATGTTGTGTCCCGGTCCCGTGTCGCGGCGCTTGCCGAGCATGATCGCGGTCACCAGACCGGCGACGCCGGCGTTGATGTGGACGACCGTGCCGCCGGCGAAGTCGAGCACAACCTTCCATCCGGTGAAGTTGCCCTTGGCGTCGACGTTGGCGGTCGAGAACATGCCGTCCGGGCCCCAGACCCAATGCGCGACCGGCGCGTAGACGCAGATCGCCCAAAGTCCGATGAACCACAGCATCGCCGAGAACTTCATGCGCTCGGCGAAGGCGCCCGCGATGAGGGCCGGCGTGATGATCGCGAAGGTCATCTGGAAGCACATGTAGACGGTTTCGGGAATCGTCGGCGCGAGACCGTTGGGATTGCCGATGCCGCCGTTGTTCACGTCGCTGAGAATTCCTTGCAGGAATACCCGGCTGAACCCGCCGATGAATCCGCCGCCGGGGGTAAACGCGAGGCTGTACGTGACGATCGCGTAGATCACGGTCACGAGGCAAGTGATCGCGAAGCTGGTCATCACGGTGTCGCCGACGTTCTTCTTGCGAACCATGCCGCCGTAGAACAGGCCGAGGCCCGGGATGGTCATCATCAGCACGAGCGCGACAGAGGTCAGCATCCACGCCGTGTCGCCCGAATTGGGCGTGCACTTGGCCATGACCGTGGCCGAACACGCCGGGGGACCAGCGGGAGCGGCGGCGGCCGGCGCCGCTGCTGCGGGAGCGGCCGGCGCGGGCGTGGCGGCGGCGTCGGGCGTCGCGGCGGCCGCGGGAGTTGGGGTGGCCGCAGGCGTCGCCGCTGCTGCGGGCGTGGCGGGCGCGTTGTCCGCCCGCGAGGGCGCGGGCGCGGCGAAGCCGATCAGTGCGGCGATCGCCAGCGCCGGCGCCAAGCCGGTGAAAAACCGAGGCAGTTTCATCGTTCAAGGCTCCAAGTAAAAATGGGTTGGGGTCGCGCTCAGAGAGCGTCCTGGTCCTTTTCGCCGGTGCGAATTCGAACCGCCGAGTCGAGGTTGTAGACAAAGATTTTGCCGTCGCCGATTTGGCCGGTGCGCGCGGCGGCGACGATCGCATCGATCACTTTGTCGACGAGGTCGGTATTGACCGCGACTTCGATTTTCAGCTTCGGCAGAAAGCTCACGGCATATTCCGCGCCGCGGTAAATCTCGGTATGGCCCTTCTGCCGGCCATAGCCCTTGACTTCTGTAACCGTCAGGCCGTGCACCCCGATGGAGGTCAGCGCGTCGCGCACCTCCTCGAGTTTAAACGGCTTAATGATCGCCATTACGATTTTCATGTGCCTCGCCCCATTTTGGGGGGCGCAACGCGCATCAAAAAAGAAACGCGCCTCCCCCTCGTGCAATGCCGACCGGACGCATGATGACGCGCCGCTCGCCGACATCCCCTACAAGGCGTGTGCCACGCCGGGGGATGACGTTTAAGTCACTGATATCGGGGGTAATTTCGCGTGCGACCGGATGGATGTGGCCGGGCAGAAGCGATATAAAGAAAGTATATGTCTAAAATCCAGGCGCCTAAATCCTAGTCATTTCTCTGGCCCGGGTCGAATGGGTCGAACCAAGCCCTCCTGGGCGACGCTCGCCGCCAAAACGCCGGCGCGTGTATAAAGCAGCCCGCGGGTCAGGCCCCGCGCTCCGTGCGCGTTCGGACTGTCCAGGACGTAGAGAAGCCACTCGTCGGCGCGGACCGGCCGGTGGAACCACAGCGCATGGTCGAGGCTGGCGAGTTGATGGCGGCCGTCGCTGATCGTGTGGCCGTGGGCGACGAGCGCCGTGTCGAGCAGCGTCATGTCCGAGATGTAGGCGAGGGCGGCCCGGTGAATGACGGGATCGTCGGGGAGCGCTCCGGCGATGCGGATCCACAGGGATTGGCGCGGTTCCCGTGCGACGCCGGGCGTCGACGGCGCGTATCGCGTCAAGTCGAGCGGCCGGAATTCGATCGGCTGGATGCGCTCGAAAAGGCCCTTCAGACGCTTTTGCGCCTTTTCGCCAAGAAACGCGGCGGCGGCGAACGGGTCGACCGCGCGATCGGGTTCGGGCGCATCGGGCATCGGAAAATAATGGTCGAGCCCCTCTTCCTCGATCTGGAACGACGCCGAGAGCAGGAAGATCGCTTCGCCGCGCTGGCGGGCGACGACGCGCCGCGTCGTGAAGCTGCGGCCATCGCGAATTCGATCGACTTCGAATACGATCGGCTCGAGCGGATCGCCGGGCAGGATGAAATAGGCGTGCAGCGAATGCGGCGGCCGCGCCTCGACGGTGCGCGACGCTGCGACCAGAGACTGGGCGATCACCTGGCCGCCATAGACCCGCGGCCAACTGTTGGGCGGCGAGCGGCCCACATATCGGTCGGGACCGATCGGTTCGATATCGAAAAGGGCGACGAGGTCGGCGGCTGTGAGGGGCATGAAGGTCTCGGCCGGGGCGCTGAGTTGTGCGGCGCGGCGTCCGGCTCGTCAACCCCGCGAAGCCCCCCAGTCCGCGAACCCGCGGGGAATAATAGGCGTCGACGTCTGCTTTTGCTCAAATGCACTGGATTTTCTGCGCTCTAGGTAACCCTCCCGTAATTCCTCCCTGTCAAAATCTGCGGTTGAGGAACGTCATTCGATCGCGGGTCGCATGTCCTTTTTGCGCAACATTATCAATTCTGGACGCCGCGCCGCGGTGGCGTTCGTGCGCCGCCAGGACGGCGGGCCGGCGTCCGAATTCGCTCTGACGGCGCCGATCTTCGTCGTCATGATATTCGCGACCGCGCAGGCGGCGATCATCTATTTCGCCAATTCCTATCTGGCGACTGCGGCTGAAGAGGGCGCTCGCCTGGTGCTCACCAATCAGGCGACGACGATGACCTCGTCGCAGTTTCGAACAGCAATTTGCAACAACATTGCCATGTTGTTCAACTGCAGCAGCCTCATGGTCAATCTTGCGCCGGCGACCTCCAATTCGTCGATCGTCACCAGTGCGCCGACTTTTAACACGAACGGCACATTAAACCTGAGCTACACGCAACCGAGCCCCGGGCAGATCGCGGTCCTCCAGGTCATGTACGAGTGGCCGGTCATCGGCCTGCCGCTCGGGTGGAATTTCGCCAACCTGGGCAACGGCTCCTACTTCATGATGTCCACCCAGGTCTTTTTGGTCGAGGCGCAATGATGAAAGCCTCGGCCCTTGCCACCGCGCAGCTTCGGCGAACAGGCCGCATCGCAAGGGCGCTGCGCGACGATTCCCGCGCCACCGCGGTCGTCGAGACCGCGCTCGTTCTACCGGTTGCGATGCTGGTCTTGGGGCTGCTCATTTATGGCGGGGAGGGATTCGCGATCGACCGAAAGGTCACGCAGACCGCACGCACGGTCACCGATCTCATCACGGAGGCTACGCCGACCCAGTATGGAGCCCAACAGACGTCGATCGTGACCCATGCGATGATCGACAACGATCTTCAGGTCGCCACGGCGGTCATTGCGCCTTATTCCACGTCGAACGTGAAGATGGTGGTCTCGGAGGTTTTGGTCGCCAGCAACGGCCTGACCGCAACGGTCCAATGGAGCGAGCCCTATAACGGCGCGACGGCGAGGCCATCGGGCCAGATTCTCACCCTGCCGGGAACGATCGGGACAGGGCAGGGCGGCAATTACTTCATCTTTGGTGAAGTCTATTACAATTACGCGCCCGTGAATTTTTTCGAGTCGCTCAGCGCAATCACCCTGTCGGGCTCGATTTATTTGACCCCGCGCCAGTCGGCGAGCATTACCTGCGGGGATTGTGCGACTCCCAACTGAGGCGTGCCTGAAACACGACCCAGGCAAGATCATGCTCCGGCCTGTGACGCACGCGGGGCGCCTAACGCGCGTTGCTTTCAGGTCGAATCAAGCCTCACCCGTCCTGGCGAGCAACGCGAAGCCATCCAGACTTTGGGATTGCGGCGGCGGCTTAGTCTGGATCGCCACGCTTCGCTCGCGAAGACGGCGGGGCCGGTTCACCTAAATGCAAAGCGCTTTAGAGCCCGACGCGCTTTGCTTCAATCGCCAATCCTGTCATTCCCGCACAAGCGGAGACTTGGCGGTCGCCGCGCCTTTCCTCTGGATTCCTGCTGTCGCGCGCTTCGCGGGAATGACGCAGCTGGGAACATCGCGGCTGTGTTGGATCGACCGAAAGCCGTCGCGCTCGGGAGCGCTCTGCCGGAAGGCGTCGGGGCTTCCCGCGACGGGAAGGGGCGCGCTACGCCCCCTTGGTCGGCGCGAGCCGCGTGCCGAGAATTTCGCCATTTCCGGCTCGCTGCGACAATCGCTTTCTATATTTCGGAAAATGCCCTATCCTATCGTTGTTCCGCCGCTTCGGCTCCGGCGGCAGCGGAGGGATTGCGATGGACGGCGGCGCGATGGACTGTTCGGCGCGGCCCCGCGAGGCGGCGCAGCGACATTCTCGACCTCGTCATCTCCGGCCACGCCTGCGAGGCGATCGCCGCGACGCTGACGCTCCGCGTCAAGACCGAAACCGACCGGCGGGTAAAGCGTCGTCTCGACGCCGGCGCGCGCTTCGTTCACTTGCAAGCGTCGCCGCGCTCCCTGCCGGGCGCCGCGCGGTCGAAAACGGGACAGAAAATGGCGCCCAAGCCGTTCAAATCATGGAGAGGCGGACAGGTTGTTCGGTCCGCACCCGTGGCTCGCCCAGCGTGTTTGTCACAGCCGTCGAACTGCCCCCATCGTCGTCCTTGCGAGCGAAGCGATCCGAGGTAAGCGGCGGCGTCAGTTCGTCAAGTGCGCCGTTTGCACGACCGTGTTGAATAGCGTCTGCAAGGCGCCGCCGAGGTCGGAACTATCGAGTCCCGCGTCGTAGAAAAGTCCGGGGGAGGCGCAAGACTCCAGGTTGGAGGCGATGTCGGGTTGGAACGGCTCGATCCAACTCACGTACCAGCTGTTCGCGGTGACCTGATAATAGTCGGTATAGAGGATCGCGATGCGGATGCCGCGATTCTTGATGGTCGTGCAGAGAGCAGTGTTGATCGGCGACTGGCATCGGGTGCCGTCCAGCGCCTCGCTGCACGAGGACGCGACTTCGTCCTCCACGCCGTCCGTAACGAGGAACAACACCTCTTGTGGCGTGTCTCCCGCCACATTGGTGCCATTGCCAGGATTCGGCATGATCGTGTTTACGGCGCCCAGCGTGTTGTCGTAGTTGGTGGCGTAATCGCCGCCGCCGCCGCTGGTGGTGCACGCGGCGTTGCCGCATTCCGCGTTGTTGGCGTAATATTTCATGACCCCGAAATTGGGTGAGGCGGTCGACCAGCCAGAGACGAAATTGGTCGTCAGGGCCATGAGGTTATTGTATGCTGGCGTGCTGGTCGACAACATGCCGACTTGCCAAGGCGAATCCATCGTATAGGCGGCAAACTGGTAGACCGGAGGTATGGAGGCCGTGCTTTGCTGGGCGTTGTAGGCGTCCGTCATCAGATCGCTGATGCCGGCGTTGAGGGCGTCGAGGCGCAATTTGATGTTGTTATTGCGAGCCAGTTGGTAATTATCGATCTGCGCGCCCTGCGACGAGCTGCAGTACATCTTCTTGGTGGGGCTTCCGTTGTAGCTGCCGTTGACCGTAGGGGAGGTGCCGTTGGCGCAAGGGTTTCCCGCGGTGTCGGAGTTGCCCGTGCTTGCCTGATGGCAGGCGAATGCGCAACTTTGGAAAGCGCCATTCTCGTAGTCTTGATATGGGGTCAGGTTCTGCATCTCAGTGATCCCCGCCTGCGTCGCCGGCAAGGCCATCGAAGGAGAATTGTCGAGCAGCAGATAGAAGTTGATGTTGGCCGCGCTCGAGGCGCTCGCGGTCGAAGTCCCCTTGACCGGAAGAGTGGCGGCGCCGAGGATTCCGAGGAAGATATTATCGTTCTGCGCCGTGAAGCTGACAGTGACGTTGCGCACCAGGGGGCTGTTGGCCGGATTGACGACGTTGATTGTGAGACTCGTATCCCCCGCCGCGAGTGAACCGATGGGCGCGATCTGCCCGTTAAACATATTCTGCGCGGCCGTTTTTGCCGTCGCGTTGGATTGCTGCATCATGCTCGGCGTCAAGGCGGCGAGAACCGCCGCGTCCGCCGCCGCGTCCATCTGCGTTTGCACCTGCATGGCGCGGGTGTAATCGATCGCAAGGCCGACGCCGAACATGATGATTGGCAAAGCCAACGCGTACATCATCGCGACATTGCCGCGGCGGTCGCGGCGGAATTTACGCTGAGCGGACAGGGGCATTGGGCAAACTCACGCTGTCGCGAATTGCCTCGACGGATCGGGCGAACGCGCGAAGGCCGATAGCGCGGAGCAATCGCGTCGACGTCTGCGATGAGCCCCGCATAAAATTTTCTTCGATATGCCGGCAATTCGGTAAATACTTCCAGAATAGGGCGGCTAAAATTGTCGGGGGCGGCCGAAAAAGCGATAAAACCCCTCGGGAAGGTTACGAAAAGGTAGGCGCTATCGCAAAGTCGTCCTGCCTGCCGCGCGGCCCGTTCATCAATCGATCGTGATCGCGGCGGGGGCAAATGTGGACGATCCGCGCGCCGCGACACGCCAGGGTCATTTTTTGTTCCAATTTCCAGACGATAAGTCACGTGAGCGGCCCAAAGCAGATCGCGCGGCGGGATCGTTGAGGCTCGCGATATGCGTGGGTGAGGCTTTACTCGACAAGCGTGGCAGGCATTCGGAACGAAGTGGTGAAAATTCCATGCGTCAGGGCGCCCGCGGGCCCTGCGACAATTGATCGTTGGATTTCGTCCCCCAACGGCCTTTCCTTCGTTCCCACCCGGACAGAATCACATAATATCGTATTCGGCTTCCTCGCCCCGGTGGAACCCGACTTTCGATTTGGCGTTGTGACAGTGCGGGTGGTGGCGTGGCGCCGAACTTGCTACGGTCGCGCTGAGAGGCGCCCAAGTTCGCTCATCGGACGCGGTCACTGTGCAGACCGCCCGTGCGGCGCCCGGGAACGCGGTACAGAGTTCAGCCGTTGCGACAGCAGCGTGAGCGTGGACGGCGTATCAAATCGGCACAGGCGGCAACACTTCGTTAACCATTCGACATCAGATTGGAATCAAAGGGAAAGATTCAATCGCGCTGGAGGTCGGCAATGAACTCAATAGCTGCGAACATTTTCGCGCCATCTGCTTCCGGAGAATCCCGTTCCGCGTCGGGCAAGGGCGCTGAAATCTTCAGTCTCTTCTCTTCCGCCTATGCCCGCGACCGTTGGGAAACGATGAGTCTGACGGACTATCTCGAGGGGTGCCGCAACAATCCCGCGATGTACGCCACGGCGGCGGAACGGATGATCACCGCCATCGGCGAACCAAATATGATCGACACCAGCAAGGACCTGCGGCTCGGCCGCATCTTCCTCAACCGGACGATCAAGATATACCCGAGCATGTCCGGCTTTTTCGGCATGGAGGACACGATCCAGCGCGTCGTCAGCTACTTCCAGCACGCGGCGCAGGGGCTCGAAGAGCGCAAGCAGGTCCTTTACCTCTTAGGCCCGGTGGGCGGCGGCAAGTCGTCGCTCGCCGAGCGGCTCAAGAGTCTGATGGAGACCCAGCCGATTTATGTTCTCGCCGCCGGCGACGAGATCAGCCCGGTCTTCGAATCGCCGCTCGGTCTATTCCGGCCCGACGCGATGGGCGCAGCGCTGGAGAACCGATACGGAATTCCAGCCCGGCGTCTCACCGGAATCTGCTCGCCCTGGGCGACCAAACGGCTTGATGAGTTCGACGGCGACCTCTCGAAGTTCTCCGTCGTAAAGATGCATCCCTCGAAGCTGCGTCAGATCGCCGTCGCCAAAACAGAGCCCGGCGACGAAAACAACCAGGATATTTCGGCCCTGGTCGGCAAGATCGACATTCGGAAGTTGGAACACTTCTCGCAGCACGACCCGGACGCCTACAGCTATTCGGGCGGGCTCAACCGCACCACGCAGGGCCTGCTTGAATTCGTCGAAATGTTCAAGGCGCCCATCAAGGTTCTGCATCCGCTGCTGACGGCGACGCAGGAGGGCAACTACGCCGGCACCGAAAACCTCGGCGCTTTGCCGTACCAGGGCGTCATCCTGGCGCATTCCAACGAGTCGGAATGGGAACAGTTCAAGAACAACAGGAATAACGAGGCCTTCCTCGACCGGATTTGCGTGGTCAAGGTGCCTTACTGCCTTCGCGTCACCGAGGAGGCGATGATCTACGCCAAGCTGCTGGAAAACAGCGACCTGGACTCTGCGCGTTGCGCCCCCGAAGTGTTGGAGATCCTGGCTCGGTTCTGCATTCTGTCGCGCATCAAGGAGCACCAGAATTCGCCGCTGTTCTCGAAGATGCGCGTCTACAACGGGGACAATCTCAAGGATACCGACCCGAAGGCGAAGTCGATCCAGGAATACCGCGAGGCGGCAGGCGCTTCGGAGGGCATGGCTGGCATCTCGACGCGGTTCGCCTTCAAGGTCCTCTCGGAGACGTTCAACTACGACCACGAGGAGATCGGCGCCGACCCGGTGCATTTGATGTACGTGCTCGAGCAGGCTGTGAAGCGCGAGCAATATCCGAAGGAAATCGAGGATCGCTATCTCGACTTCGTCAAGTCGCAGTTGGCGCCGCGCTACGCCGAGTTCATCGGCCGCGAGATCCAGAAGGCCTATATCGAATCCTACAGCGAATACGGCCAAAACCTCTTCAACCGGTACATCGCCTACGCCGACGCCTGGATCGAGGAACAGGACTACAAGGATCCCGATACCGGGCAGGTGTTCGATCGGCAAATTCTCGACGCCGAACTGTCGAAGACCGAGAAGCCCGCCGGCATCGCCAACCCGAAGGACTTCCGCAACGAGATCGTCAAATTCGCGTTGCGCGCGCGGGCGAGCAATCAGGGCAAGAACCCCTCGTGGACGAGCTACGAGAAGATCCGTGAAGTCATCGAGAAGCGCATGTTCAGTCAGGTCGAGGATCTGCTGCCGATCATCAGCTTCGGCGCCAAGCAGGATACCAAGACCGAGAAGCAGCACGCCGACTTTCTCGAGCGCATGATGTCGCGCGGCTACACCGAGCGGCAAGTTCGCCGCCTGGTCGAATGGTACATGCGGGTCAACAAGGCCGGCTGAGCGAAAGCGAGAACGGGAATGGAGCAGTTCATCGATCGCCGCCTCAACCCACGCGACAAGAACCTGGGCAACCGCCAACGCTTCCTTCGCCGGACACGCGCGCAGATCAAGCAGGCAGTCGATAAGGCGGTCCACGAACGCGGTATCAGCGACGCTGCCAAGGGCGGCTCGGTTTCGATCCCTTCGGACGGAATCGGCGAGCCTCAGTTCCACCTCTCCGACAGCGGCGGCGATCGCGAGCGGGTGTTTCCCGGCAACAAGGAGTTCGTCTCCGGCGACACCATCGAAAAGCCGTCGGGTGGGCGACGGGGGTCGGGAAGGGACGCCTCGGATTCGGGGAGCGGCGAGGACGCGTTCTCGTTCGCTCTGACCGAGGACGAATTCCTCGACATCCTCTTCGACGACCTCGAACTCCCCGAGCTGGTCAAAGCGTCGCTGAAGGACGTCACGCTCACTGAATACCGGCGCGCCGGTTACACTAACGACGGCACTACGCCCAATCTCAACATGCTGCGGACTATGCGATACAGCATGAGCCGCCGTCAGGCGCTGCGACGCCCGACCGCGGACGAGGTCCAGCGCCTCGAGGACGAACTGAACGCCTTGCGCGAAAATGTTTCAACTGACGTCGATGCCTCGCGCATCGCGGAAGCCCTCGCGGAGATCGAGCGACTCAAGCGGCTGCGGCGCGTCATTCCCTTCATCGACCCGATCGATGTTCGCTACAACCGGTTCACGCCGAGGGCCATTCCGCGCGCCAAGGCGGTCATGTTCTGCATGATGGACGTGTCGGCTTCGATGGGGGAACGCGAGAAGGACCTCGCCAAGCGGTTCTTTATTCTTTTGCACCTCTTCCTCAAGCGCAAATACGAGCGCGTCGAAATCGTCTTCATTCGCCATACCCACGAGGCGAGCGATGTCGACGAGCAGGAGTTTTTCTACGGGAAGGAATCGGGGGGAACCGTCGTCAGCTCGGCGCTGAAGAAAATGATCGAGATCCGCGAGAAGCGGTACCCGCTCGCGGATTGGAACATCTATTGCGCCCAGGCGTCCGATGGCGACAATTCGAGTAGCGACACGGCGGGTTGCGTACAGTTGCTCACCGACGCCATTCTCCCTTCGTCGCAATATTACGCCTACATCGAGATCGCCGACCGCGCCGACGACGAATTTCATGGGGCGCCGAGCGGCGGCAAGGAGTTGTGGCGCGGCTATGCCGGACTGATGGAGTCTGCTTCCAATTTCGCGATGAAGCACGTGAGGGGACGTGGGGATATCTATCCTGTCTTCCGCGAGCTTTTCGCCAAACAGAGCCGCAAAGGGGCCGTGTCATGACCAGCTCGATGCTGCACGATGGCGAGGGTCACGCGAATGCGCGGGCGCCTCTCTTCAAGGGCGCCGAGTGGAATTTTCCGACGATGCAGCGCGTCTACGAAGCGGTGCGCGACGTCGCGCTGAACGATCTCGGTCTCAGCGTCTTTCCCAACCAGATCGAAGTCATTTCAGCCGAGCAGATGCTCGACGCCTACTGTTCGGTCGGCATGCCGCTGATGTATGCTCACTGGTCCTACGGCAAGCGCTTCGTCCGCGACGAAGCGCTGTATCGCAAGGGCTATCAGGCTCTCGCCTATGAAATCGTCATCAATTCCAATCCATGCATCAGCTATTACATGGAGGAGAATACGATGGCGATGCAGACGCTGGTGCTGGCCCACGCGGCGTTTGGCCACAATCATTTTTTCAAGCACAACTATCTGTTCCAGCACTGGACCGATCCCAACGGCATCCTCGACTATCTCGATTTCGCCAAGCACTACGTCGCCGAATGTGAGGAGCGCCACGGCGTCGCCGCGGTCGAATCGGTGCTCGACGCGGCGCATGCGCTGATGAATCAGGGCGTCTTTCGCTACCGGCGCGCCACGAAACTGAAGATGGGCGAATATGAACGCCGTCGCCGCGAGCGTCTGGCCGACGAAGCGCAAAGCTATTGCGATCTCTGGCGCACCGTGCCCACGAGCGCGCAAGCGCGCGAACTGACGTTGAGCGAGCAGGAAGCCCGTGAACGCAAGCAGCGCCTGCGGTTGCCAGAAGAGAACCTTCTCTACTTCCTCGAGAAGAATAGCCCGATCCTGGACAATTGGCAGCGCGAACTCCTGCGAATCGTGCGTAACATCGCGCAATATTTCTATCCGCAGCGCCAAACCAAGCTGATGAACGAGGGTTGCGCGACCTTCGTCCACTATCACATCGTGAACCGGCTCTACGACGAGGGGTTGATCTCGGAAGGCGCGTTGCTGGAAATCCTGCACAGCCACTCCAACGTCGTCCATCAGTCGGCTTTCGACGATCCGCATTACGGCGGGATCAACCCCTACGCGTTGGGCTTCGCCATGATGCAGGACATCCAGCGCATCTGCGTCTCGCCGACGCCGGAGGATCGTGAGTGGTTCCCGGATCTTGCTGGCCGCGAGGACTGGCGCGGCGCCCTGAAGGACATTTGGGCGAATTACCGCGACGAGTCTTTTATCCGGCAGTTCTTGAGCCCGCATCTCATTCGCAAGCTCAAGCTGTTCCTGCTGTCCGACAAGGCCGCGGCGCCGCAATATCGCGTCGAGGCGATACACGACGCGGAGGGCTATCGAAGAATCCGCAGCGCCTTGGCCGACAGCTACGACATCGGCAGCGTCGAGCCGGACATTCAGGTCGTCGACGTCGACCTGCGGGGCGATCGCGAACTCATCCTCCGCCACACCGTCCGCCACGGCGTCACGCTCGCGGCGGCGGGGCGCGAACCGGTGCTCCGCCACATACGCCGACTTTGGGGCTACGATGTGCGCCTCGAAGAACGTCCGCCCGACGCGAACGAGACGTCGCACTGAAGTCGTCGCGCAGCCCGGGGGTCGCTATTCCGCCGCGGCGCGTCTCGGGGCGAGCACGACTTTTGGCACGAGCGACGCGATCGCAGCTGTAAGAAGCGCAACCGCAAACATCGCCGAAAATGTGAGGTGGAGCGAATGCCCGAGCGCAGTCCGGAGGGACGCTTCGATCGTCGATTCTTGCGTTCCGCCTTCGAGCAGACCCCTCAACTGGCTTGAGGACACGGCCCCCCCGGTTCCCGAACGCACGAGACCATAATTGAGGACCGCGCCAAAGATTGTGGCGCCAAAGGTGCTGCCGAGGCTTCGCGCGAACACGAAGGACGCTGTGACGCTTCCCCGTTCTGACCAGTCGACGATTTCCTGGATCAAGACGAGGGATGCGTTGCTGAGCAGTCCCATGCCGAAGCCGACAACCAAAGATCCAACGCCGGCGACAAAGGCCGATCCGTCGGCATTGAGGAAAACGAATATGAGGGCGCCGGCGGGGATGAACAGGCTGCCCACCACCATCACGGGACGGATGCCGAATCTTGTGAGGAGGCGCGTCGCGAGCGTCGCTCCGACCGGCCAGCCTAGAACCATAACGGAAAGAGCGAACCCGGCCATCAGCGCGGATTGCCGCATCACCCCTTGGACATACACGGGCAGGAAAGTCGTGAGCCCGATCATGGTCATCCCGCCCAGCAGGGACGCGCCGTTCGCTGCCGCGATGGGTCTGCGTCCCCACAACTTGAGAGAGATCATCGGTTCGGGCGAACGCCGCTCTTGCAGGACGAACAGCGCTACGAAGACCACCGAAACCGCGCTGATGAGCCCGATCTCCGGCCAATCCGAAGTCGAAATCGCGGTCAGATCCGCCATGATCGCCGCAATGGCGATTGTGAACACACCAGCGCTCAGATGATCGATTTTTCGACTCTGGTGGACAATGTTCTCATGGAGAGACGTCAAGAAGCCCGCCGCAGCGAAGATGCCGACCGGCAAGTTGAGCCAGAAAATCCAGGCCCACGAAAAATGTTGGATGATCAGGCCGCCCGCCAGCGGGCCGAGGACGGCCGAAATCGCCCAGACGCTCGCCAAATAGCCCTGTATCTTCCCACGCTCCTGCGGCGAATAGAGGTCGCCGACGATCGTCATTGAGACGGGCTGTATAGCCCCGGCCCCGACGCCTTGGACGAGCCGGAATATGATCAACGACGGCATCGACCACGCGAACCCGCAAAGGAGGGAACCCAAGAGGAAGACCGCAAGGCCCGAGAGCATCACTTTCTTCCGCCCTATCAGGTCCGAGAGCTTGCCGAAGACGACCGTGGTCGCGGTCTGAGTCAGGAGAAACGCGGAGAAGACCCAGCTATAGAGTTGCAATCCCCCGAGCCGCCCGACGATTTGCGGCATGGCCGTCGAGACGATCGTCGCTTCGATGGCGATCATGAACATCGCAGCCATCACGGAGGCGAGCACGAGCGGTCGGTTTGTTTTCAGAATCATTGCACATCCATGGAGTCAGTCTGAGCTGACCGTCCAGCAAACGACCTTCAAGGGAGAAATGAACGGGTAGGCCCTGCCCAGACCGCCCCCTATTTAGGCGTGACGCGACCCGAAATCACGCTGTCACCGATCAACTATGCGTCACCAGCCCACGCCGACGGCTCGCCGCGAGGCGGGACATTGGCCGGCGGCAAGGCAGTCTGCGACTGCTGGCCCCGCCACGCGGGCGAGGATTCACTTGGAAGGGGCGGTCGTTGCTGACCCTATCTCGTTGGAACCGGCGCGTCGGCGCGCAACAAGCCCTCGTGCTTCAATTCGGCCCAGAGGTCGCTTGGAATCGGATGGTTGAACGCGGCGAGATTCTGCGCGACCTGCGCACGCGATATCGCTCCGGGGATGAGAGCGGCGACGATCGGGTGGCCGAGCGGGAATTGCAGCGCCGCGGCGGCGAGCGGCACGTTGTGGCGACCGCACACCGCCTCCATTCGTCGAACTCGCTCCAGGATCTCTGGCGTCGCGGGAGAGTAGTTATGCATCGCGTTGGGGACCGCGCCGGTCGCGAGAATGCCCGAGTTGTAGGTCCCCCCGACGACGATGCCGACACCGCGCTCCGCGCATCGCACGAACTCGCTGTCCAAGACGCCCTGTTCAAGCAGGGTGTAGCGCATGGCGATGAGGAAGAAGTCGATGTCGAACAGATCGAGGTAGCGCGGGATCGTGCCCATCGTGTTGAAGCCGGCGCCGATGCCCTTGATCACCCCCTGATCGCGCAATTCCTCCAGTGCGCGCCAACCGCTCGTGAAGAGCTGATTCATGTACGGGCCGACCTTAGCCTCGGTCTTGAAATGCCAGGTATCGAGATCGTGAATCAGGAGCACGTCGATCTTGTTGATGCCCAGCCGCTGCAAGCTGTCCTCGAACGATCGCATGACGCCATCGTAGCTGTAGTCGAAGACGGCATCGAACTCGAGGCCGCCAAGCCACTCGCCGCGGTCGAACGGACCTGCTTTGAGCGGACGCCGCAAGGTGCGGCCGACCTTGCTGGAGATCACAAACCGATCGCGCGGCTTTCGGTACAGCGCGCGCCCGACCCGGTGCTCGGCCTGTCCCTTGCCGTACCAAGGCGACGTGTCGAAATATCGGACGCCGCCGTCCCATGCAGCGCCGAGCAGAGCTCCGGCCTCGCCCTCGTCGACGATGTCCCAGAGGTCGCCGAGCGGCGCGGTTCCCAGCCCGAGTTCGGTAACCGTGACGTCCGTTCGCCCGAGCTGCCGGGTCGGCAAGGGGGAAATCTCATTCAACGCCATAGTCGGAAACTCTCCTCGGCCGCTCGCTTCCTCCCATATCATTCATCGCGCGGTTCCGCATGTTTTTTGGGTGAAGGCCGGCGAACCGGGCGGGATGGGGCGAGTCACGAGTTGAGACCCGTAATCATCGACACGATCTCGTTTTTGTCTGTCTTCTTGGTTTCGCGCACGCCGATCTGCTTGCCGCGCCGCAGGACGCAGATGCGGTCGGCGAGGCGGAAGACCTGGTCAAGGCTGTGGCTGATGATGAGGATCGGCACGTTGCGCGCCTTCAGCGCTTCGATGATCTTCTCGACCTTCGCCGTTTCGGCGACGCCCAAAGCGGCAGTCGGTTCATCCATCAGCACGAGCGTCTTCGCCCAATGGGTCGCTCTGGCGATCGCGACGCCTTGACGCTGACCTCCGGAGAGATCCCGGATCGCGGCCCTGGCCGAGGGGATGCGGATATCCAGCTCACGCACGAGCGCCTCGGTCTCCGCGATCATCTGCTTGCGGTCGAGCTTGCCGAACGGCGGCGAGGTGATTTCCTTGCCGAGAAACAAGTTCATGTAGACGGGTTGGCTGTCTGCGAGAGCGAGGTCCTGATAGACGACCTGGATGCCCAGCGCCTGCGAGTCGCTGGGGTCCTTCATGACGACCTCGGCGCCGTCGACGAGGATGCGCCCGCTGGTCGGGGTCTCGACGCCGGCGATGATCTTGATCAGCGTCGACTTGCCCGCGCCATTGTCGCCGACCAGAGCGACGACTTCCCCGGCGTTGACGTCGAGATCAAATGTTTCGATCGCGACGACGCCGCCAAACGTCTTGTGAATCCGTTGCAGGGACAATATCGGCGCGCCTGCGGGCCCCATATCCGTTGCGCTCATGGCTCTCGCCTCACATGGGCCAATCGGCCGGGCGTCCGAAGGCGTCGGAGATGGTCTCGACCTTTGGGGCGCCGCTGAGAAGACCGGAGACGCCGACCACATAGGTGCGCGTCACGAAAGCCTGCGGGCGGAATCCGAAGACAACGCTGTCGCCGATGCGCGGCTTCACCGGACCTGAGGCGTCGATCATCCCATAATAATCGATCGACGCCGGGACGGGAATATCGACTGGCGCAAGCTTGCTCGCCGCCGCGCTGGGCTCCCGCGATACAATGGCCCGGACCTGATAATCGGGAAAGACCGGATCGATGTAGAGGCCGCCGCCAAAGCAGAACGCTTCCGAACCGAAGACATGGGACACTTCGCTGAGGTAGACGACCGCCGGAACCTCCAGCAGGGCTTCGACGGCGTGCAGGGGCGTCGTCCCGGTAAGGCCGTGGCCCGGCTCGATCTGCGTCGCGCCGGCTGCAGCCAACATCGGCAAGATCGCCGACGATGTCGTGCCAGGCGCATTGATTTCGATCTTCTTGCGGCCGGCCTTCGCCAGCGCCTCGGCCGCGCGGCCGAGCGTCGAGAGATTGGCAGTCGGCTTCACCGTGCGCCTGGCGTGGTCGAAGAGTTGGGTCGGAAATGACGTGACGCCGGCGAATCGCGCGCCGGGCAGGCGGTCGATCGCATCGGCGATCGCAGCGATGTCATTCTCAGGAAAGCCGCCCTCGTGCCCGCGATAGAATTCATCCCCCTTTGCGACAATGCGCGCCAGGATCGGCTGCATCCGGCCGAGCTTCGCCGCGGCGGCGCCCGCCTCTGCGGCCTTCTCGAAGCTAAAGACGGTCCAGTGATCGGGGGTCATCGCCGCCGCGGCGTCGGCTTCGCGAAACGGCACTTGAACGAGGTGGCCGACGTGGCCGAGGCTGAGACCCGCCCTGCGCGTGGCGCGGGCGCATTCCATGTCGACGGCGACGGCCTTGCCGATACCGCCCTTTGCGACAGCCCGGCAGAACGAGCCGTTGCGGCCCATTTGCTTGGTCATCGCATAAGTCTTAAGGCCCAGCTTCGCGGCGGCGCCTGCGATTGTACGGGCGTTGCTTTCGACCGCGTCGAGATCGATGACATAGCTGTTGGCAGGGAGCAGACCCACCTGATGCAAAGCGATCGATTGTTCGATGAGCGCCGGATTGCGCCGACGGATGAGATCCAGAAACATCGATGGTTTTCCCTTTCAGCGGTTTGGCTCGCGGAGCGTTAGCGCCACCGCGATGAGAATGATGAGGCCGCGTGCGATCATCTGATCCGAGGGCTGATAACCCATCAGAATAAGGCCATTGTTCAGCACACCCATCAGCAACGAGCCGATCAGCGCGCCGATGATCGAACCCGCGCCGCCATTGAGGCGCGTGCCGCCGACGATAACGGCGGCGATCACCGTGAGAAGATCGGCCTCGCCAAGGGTGTAGCTCGCGCCATTGAGCCGACCGGCGTAGAGAAGGCCGGCGAGAGCGGCCAGCACGCCGCTGAGCACGAGGACGCTAAAACGCAGCCGGAGCACCTTGATGCCGGTGGCCCGTGCGGCGCGCGCGCTATCTCCCATCGCATGGATGTGCGCGCCGTAGCGCGTTTCACGGAAGACGAAATAGCCGATGCCGACGGCGGCGATGGTCCAGATCGCCAGCGATGGGATGCCGAACAGAGCGCCCGAGCCGAACAGCGCGTTGAAGGCGTCCTGCTCGATCGGCACGGACTTCAAATCGGTCATTCGACGCCCGACGCCGGCAAAGACGGCCATGGTGGCCAGCGTGACGAGAAAGGATGGCAATCGACCGTAGGCGACCAAGGCGCCATTCAGCGCGCCGATGATCGCTCCAGCGCCAAGTCCAGCCGCCACGCCGACCGGCCATGGCCAGTTGCGCAGCACGACGGCGGCCAGCAGGGCCGACACGGCGACGATCGAACCGATGGAAAGATCAATCTCGCCGGCTGTGAGCACGAACACCATGCCAACCGCCATCACGGTCACCGGCGCGGTCTGCTGCGCTATGTTCAGCAAATTGGCGGGCGTCGCAAATCCGTCGTCGCGCAGAACGATGGCGAAGAGGCCAAAAATTGCGAGAAAGCCGACATAGATCACGTATCGACTGGGATCGATCTTGGTCAGGAAGGCTCGCATGGCGCCGTCCGCTCGTCTCGATGGGCAAGGAGTTGAAATCGTTGTCAGAGACGGCGTCGATCCGGCCGGCTTGGCGCCCATTGTGTGCCTACTTCGCCGCGTCGACCACCGATTTGGGAGCGTCGCGATGCAACGATTCCTGCCAGCCTTGCGCAACGTTGGCCTTGGTGACCGTCAAGACGGGCGCCACGACAAAGGCGGGGGCGGTTTTGTCGATCAGGCCGTATCCCGCAGCCGTCGCCATGGCGCGGCCCAGTTCATAGGCCTGGTCGGCGACGATTGCGACGACGTTGCCGCCTTTCACCATGTCGAGCGCGATCGGCTCGGAAAGATCGAGCGTGACGATCTTCGTATGCTTGTTGCCGGCGGCGCGCAGAGCGGCGAGCACGCCTTCGGCCGGCTCCGACCAGGTCACATAGATGCCGTCGAGATCAGGATGCTGCAGCAGCAGGGCCTGCGCAATGTCTTGGGCGAGCGCAGGATCGGCGATGCCCTGCTGAGCGACGATCTTGATGTCGGGGTATTCGGATTCGATCGTCGCCTTGAAGGCGTTGTCACGCTGGTTGGTGACGTAATATTGCGCGTCATGATAGATCCAGGCGATCTTGCCCTTCTTGCCCATCGCCGCGGCGAGCGCATCGGCGGCGTGCTTGCCCATCTGGAAGAGGTCATCGGTGACGATCGTGACGTAGTCCTTGCCTTGCGCGAAACCCTTGGGCTTGTTGGACAGCAGCACGATCTTGACGCCCGACGCGACGGCTGGCCTGAAGGCCTCTGCGGAAGTGACGGGATCAAGCGGCAGGGCCAAGATCGCGCTGGGCTTCATTGCCAGGATCGTTTCGACGTCGCTCTTCTGCTTGGCGGCGTCAAAGCCGGCATCTGTCTGTGCGACCACGGCGACGCCGAGCCGCGTGAATTCGTCTTTGGCGCCGGCCGTGACGGCGTTCACGAAATCGGACGAGGTGTGCCAGAGAAGCGCCGCGGTGAACTTGCCTTCCTTGACTTTGGCGACTTCAGCACCGGTCAAGGTGAGCGCGCTGGTCGGCGTCGCCTTTTCCCCGTCGGGGCCCACGGTTTCGCCCGCCGAGGCGGAGATTGTCATAGCTAGAATTGCGCTCACCGCGAGCGCCGCGACTGTCCGCTTCGTGATCATGGCGTTCTTCCAACAGTTTGGCTTCGGGCCGGCTCTATGCTCGAAGTCGGCGAGAAAATCAGCGTCGCTCGCGGCTGGATCGAACTCCCGCGCGCCGCCGCGTCATCGCTCGATAAAATCTTTCTGAATATCAATGACAACAGACATGACTGGGTCTTCATCTGCTTCGAATTTGTTGGATTTCTCATCTTGGGGCTCTTTTGACATGGCAGACAGCTTGCCCCCGCTTCGCAAGGCGATTTTACCACAATCTTCCATACGCGAGATTCAGCCGCACCAACTCATTGAACTTGGCTCAACAGCGCCGCATAGGCGGCGTTGTCGTGATCTGGACAAAGCTCGAAAGCGCACTAAACGATCTAATTTTGACCATCCAAGGTAAGGCCCTTGAGGAAGGCCGTGAGGAAACCGAACGTCAGCAGATAAGCCGCCTAATCTGGACACTCCGCAATCTCCCGAAGTCCCATCTATCGAAACCAGGCTTCCCGCAGGAAAAGAATGCGCTCGAGAATCTTCTAGACTTCCTAGGTTCCGCAAATATTGAGAGGAATTTGATTGTCCATGGAACTTGGGCAGAGCCAGACGGAGTTCCGCCGGCGGTGCGCTCAGGAGCCCGACGGACCATCAAAGCCGGGTAATTTTTGAGAACTACCCAGCCGCTCATATGGAAACTAGTCGAGAGTGGGGTAACAGCCGCGAGGGACCGCGTGATGAAAATCATCTGGATGCTTGAAGCATCGCGAGATACACCGCGCGCGCCACAACCGTAGGGTCCGCCTATCCCTCCGCAAGCAGCATGGCTTCAGTTATCTCAACCTCGGGGGCCAGGCTCGCGGATTAGTGCAGAAGTGGGCGCGCCAATCCGGGGCTGTTCGCAAACATCAGCGCTAAGTCGCTCGCGCCGCTAGGGCGGCCTTCACGCGCCCTGGGGTGAACGGCGCCGCGCGCAGCCGTGCGCCTGTCGCATCGAACACAGCGTTGCCGACAGCCGCCGCGACGGCCGCCGTCGCGGCCTCCCCGGCTCCGAGCGGGCGCTCGCGCCGACGATCGATCAGCGCAATATCCAACTGGGGGACATCGGGGAATGTCAGAATCGGATAGCTCGCCCAGTCAGTGCTCGTGACGCGCGCGCGGTCGAACTTCACCTCCTCGAAGAGCGTGCGGCTCAACGTCTGCAAGATGCAACCCTCCACCTGGGCGCGGACCGCGTCCGGATTGATCATCATCCCGCAGTCGTGCGCACAGGCGACGCGCCGGACACGCACCGCGCCGGTTGACGAATCGACTGCGACCTCGACGCCCATCGCTACGTAGTTCTCGGCCTGCTTGTAGTGGACATAGGCGATCCCGCGGCCCTCGAGCACCTGACCGCCACGATTGACTGGGGCGACACGCGGCGTCCACGCCATCATCGCGCCGACGCGCTGCAGCACTTCCTGGCCGCGCGGATCGCGCAATTGGCGCAGCCGATACGCTAGCGGATCGACGCCCGCCGCCGCCGCAAGTTCGTCGAAGAAGCTTTCGACCGCGAAGACGTTGCCGATCTTGCCCGGCGCACGCAGATTCGACGGCCGTAACGGCGTGGCCTCGAGCCACTTGATCTCAGCCCGCATGTTCGCGATTGCGTAGGGCGGATCAGCGTTGAGCGATGTCAGGCCTGCTGAGACGCCCGCGCCATCTTCCAGCCCCGCAGCCACGGCGGCAAGCAAGGGAACGCCAGGCAAGTTTGGCGTGTTCGCTGGCGGCATCGCAATCGTTTCCCATGCGGCGATGTCGCCGGCAGCATCGAGGGCGGCGCGCAGATCCAGCAGCTGCGGCGGACCCTTCGGATCCCAGCCATGCTCGTCCTCACGCATCCATTGCACGCGCACGGGGCGGTGCAACTCGCGCGATAGCAGCGCAGCCTCGAAGGCGACGTCGTCGTTGCCGTTCGTGCCGTAGCTGCCGGAGCCGTCGAGATAAATCAGGCGAAGCTTGGCGACGTCAAGCGCGAGCAGCTTCGCGATCGTCTTGCGCAGCCGATGCGTTCCCTGCGAGGCAGTCCATACCGTGCCGCCGTCATCCTTTATGTCGGCGACCGCGCAGGACGGACCCATCGAGGCGTGCGACTGGATCGGCCATTCGTAGGAGGCCCGGATGACGCGCGTCGCCGCGGCGAGCGCGCTGCTTGCGTCGCCGACGCTGCGCAACGTCTCTGCGCGGGCAACTGGCGTTGCGCGCACAGTATCGAACAGCGTCTCGAAGCTCGGCAGCGTCGCCGCCTCGCTCCATGACGCCCTCAATGTGCGAAGCGCGCGAACCGCGTCCCATTCGCGTGGAGCCACGACGGCAAGAAAATCGCGAATGCGAACGACTTTCGCATTTGGAATCTCGGTGATCGACGACACGTCGACGTCGCGCAATTGCGCTCCGATCGCGGGCGGACGAACAACGCGAGCGTGCAGCATCCCGTCGACGCGATGGTCCTGAACGTAGACGTGGCGGCCCGTGAGTTTCGCCGGCAGATCGGGGCGCGGATAGGACGTGCCGACGATCGTGTAGGTGGAGGGATCGCGCAGCGGCGCCGCCTTGTCGACGGCGATATTGAACTGCGCGCCACCGATCAGCGCGCCGAATCCGACCGTCTCTGGGCTTCCGCGAACGACGACTTCGCCATCCCGCGTGTCGAGATCGGTCGAAGGGCGCTGTAGCTTTGCGGCGGCCAACGCGATCAGACGCGCCCGCGCCGTCGCCGCCGCCTGGCGGATTTGCATGCCGCCGACCATGATCCCGGTGCTGCCGCCGGTCGAACCCTGGTCCGGCGTCAATGCCGTGTCGCCTTCTACGAGCGCGATGCGTGCGGGCGAAAGGCCGAGCTCTTCCGCGACGATCTGCGGGATCGCCGCACGCGCGCCCGTGCCGAGATCGACCTTCCCGGCAAAGACCGTCACGTCGCCATCCGGCGCGATCTCCAGGTAGGCGTCGACCCTTCCTGCGGAGACGCTCGCCGGGCTGGCGCTCGCTGGGCGGGGCAGCGAGAAGGCGACGACGAGACCGGCGGCGCCGCGCAAGACTGACCGGCGGCTAATGGGCGTCATCGCTCAGCCCTCCGCCGCGGCGCGCATCACCGCGGCGAGCACCCGCACATGACTGCCGCAGCGGCAAAGATTTTGCGCGAGCGCCTCGCGCGCCTCAGCCTCGGTCGGATGCGGGATGCGTCCAAGCAGCGCCGTCGCGGTCGTGATCATGCCGTTCGTGCAGTAGCCGCATTGCGCCGCCTGCTCGGCGATGAAAGCGGCCTGGATCCGGCTGGGGCGCTCCGGGCTGCCGAGACCTTCCAGCGTGGTGATCGCCCGACCCTCCATGTCGACGGCGCGCACGACGCAGGAGCGAGTCGCCTCACCGTCCACGAGGACGGTGCAGGTGCCGCATTGGCCGAGGCCGCAGCCGAATTTCGGGCCGCGCAGCGCAAGTTCGTCGCGCAGGACATAGAGAAGCGGCGTGTCGGGGTCGTCGATGCCCAAGTCACGGTCCAGCCCGTTCACATGAAGCGTAAGCCGGCTCACGATCGCAATTCCTTCGTCGTCCCATGAAACTCGGGAGGTAGGGGGCGGCCGCGATTATATCATTTGGGAGCCGCCACGCGATTGCGAGGCGGTTGGCTCGCGAATTCGTGATCACGATTTTGTTTCGACTGGCGCGCCGAGGACCGCACGAGGCGAACGCTTGGAAGCGCGCAAAAATCCAGGCTGGAACTCGACAAAGAATTATCACGTCTCAGCTCGCTTCGGTCCCGCCGGGCGCGCCACGGTCTCAATCGTTAATCGGCGGCTCGATTTTTAATCAAATCTTAAGCGTCCCGCCCCAATTTTTGGTTGTGAAATCGTTCCGGTTGGGGGCCTCCGGTGCCATCGTTCCATTCGCCATACGCCTTGTCTTTTGCAGGGAATCTCACGACGTCGCGCGCTGAGGCGCTGCGCTCGGAAGTGATGGCGGCTGTCGGCGATCATCCAAGCATAACGATAGATTGCTCGAAAGCGACCGAGATGGATGTGACCTTCGTCCAGATTCTCGTCGCTGCGAGCCGTTTCGCCTCACAGCGCGGCAAGACGATCGCGCTGGCCGCGCCACCGGCTGGGCTGCTCGCGGACACTCTCCGTCGAAGTGGATTTCCCGCGCCCGAGGCGCCCACCGCGGTGTTGGCGGAAGTGCTGTCTCTACGGTCGATGTGAGTCCCATGAAAACGATCCTTACGGTTGATGACTCGGCGAGTATTCGCCAGATGGTCAAGATCACTTTGAGCGCAGCGGGCTATCGCGTGATCGAAGCCGGCGACGGTCGCGAGGGCCTGACCCAGGCCAATAGCAATTCGGTCAATATGATCGTCACCGATCTCAACATGCCCGTCATGAACGGTCTCGAATTCATTCGCGCGCTCCGGCAATTGCCGAGTTATCGCGGCGTTCCGATCGTGTTTTTGACGACCGAGTTGGACGACGCGCTGAAGCAGCAGGCTAAGGCCGCGGGCGCCACCGGCTGGATCACCAAGCCGTTCAAGCAGGAACAACTCCTCGCCGTAGCAAAGAAGTTACTGGGATGAACGAAACCACCGATCCCGCAGATATCTTCCGCCAGGAAGCAGCCGAGCTCCTCGAGCAACTCGAACAGGCTTTGCTCGATCTCGAGCAAGCGCCGGGCGACCGGGACCTCGTCAACACCGCGTTTCGCGCGCTTCACACGATCAAGGGCTCGGGCGCGATGTTCGGGTTCGAGCAGGTCGCCGCCTTCGCGCATGAATTCGAGAGCGCGTTCGACCGGGTTCGCAAAGGCGAGACGGCGCCGGACCACGAGCTGATCGCGATCGCGCTCAACGCGAAGGATTTCATTCGATCGCAGATCGAGCGACCCGATGAAACCGACGCCGTCATCGGTGTCTGCATCCTCGCCGATCTCAGGAAATTGGTCGCCGGCGCCGGGGCTCGCGCAGCGTTCGCCGAGCTGCCCGCGAAAGCGGTCGAAACGGCGGGCGGCCCGGCGACTTGGCGCTTGCGCGTGCGCTTCAACAAGGACGTGCTCGTCAACGGCAGCAATCCGCTACTCTTGCTCGACGAACTCCGTGGTCTCGGCGAATGCCGCGTCACGGTCCATTGCGACAAGGTGCCGCCGCTGGCCGAAATGGAGCCCGACGCATGTTACCTGCATTGGGAGATTGTCCTGACGATGCCGCATCCGCGCAGCGCGATCGATGAGGTCTTCATGTTCGTCTTGGACGAGATGGAACTGCAGATCGAAGCTCTCGAGGCGGCGGCGCCGCTCAATGTCCCAAAGATTGACGCCGCCACGCCACAAGCGGCCGGATCGTCGGCGCCCCCGGCGATTCACGCCGACAGCGCCGGCGGAGCGACCGAGGCGTCCGCCAAGCGCGCCGGCGGCAAGGAGATGTCGACCATCCGCGTTCCGGCGGAGCGGCTGGACGAAATGATGGATCGCGTCGGCGAACTCGTCATCGCTCAGGCGCGTCTGACTCAGCTCGCCTCTGCAGGGAGCGGCACCAACGGGGTCGCGGAGGAGATCGAGCGTCTGACTTCGGCGCTGCGCGACGCGATGATGGGCATTCGCATGGTGCCGATCGGTTCCTTGTTCGGGCGCTTCCGTCGTCTCGTCCACGATTTGTCGCGGGATCTCGGCAAAGAAATCGAGATGACGACGGTCGGCGAAGAAACAGAATTGGACAAGACGATGATCGAGCGGCTCGCCGATCCTCTCGTGCATGTCATTCGCAACGCCGCCGATCACGGCCTCGAAGACCCCAAGGCCCGGCTAGCGGCCGGCAAGTCGCAAGTCGGCCATATCAATCTTGTCGCGCGTCACGCCGGCGCCGAAGTTCTCATCAGCGTCGGCGACGACGGACGCGGTCTCGACGCCAAGCGCATACGCGCGAAGGCCGAGGAGAATGGCCTGATCGCCGCCGACGCCGTCCTTTCGGACGCCGAACTGAATCAGTTGATTTTCCATCCCGGCTTTTCGACCGCCAAGGAGGTCTCGGCGCTATCGGGCCGAGGCGTGGGCATGGACGTCGTCAAGCGCACGATCGAAGGCATGCGCGGTTCGATCGACGTCTCGACCCAACCCGGGCAGGGGACGCAGATCACTTTGCGCTTGCCGTTGACGCTGGCGATCATCGAAGGCCTTCTCGTCCGCGTCGCTGGCACGCGCTACGTCATTCCACTCACTGCTGTCGAGGAGTGCGTCGAGCTTTCCTCGGAGGACGATATGCGCTCGAAAGGGCGCAGCTTCCTCAACATCCGCGGCGATCTGGTGCCGTTCTTGCGCCTGCGGGAATTGTTCGACGAGCAGGGCGAGCCCGACGCGCATCAAAAGGTCGTCGTCGTCGCGGCGGCCGACACGCGCGTCGGCCTCGTGGTGGACCAGATCATCGGCAGCCACCAGACGGTCATCAAGTCACTGTCCAAGCTGCACACCGACGTGCCGAGCTTCTCCGGCGCCACCATCCTCGGCGACGGCGCGGTCGCCCTCATCCTCGACGTGCTGCATCTGATCGCTCTCGGTCAGGCGCGCGAGACGCGGCTCAAGTCGTCCAGCCTGGAGTTCGCATAATGCTCGGCGCGGAACAGTCCTCCCATCAGGTGCTCATGCTCGGCCTCGCTGGCGAGGTCTTCGCGCTGGACGCGCGACAGGTACGCGAAATCCTCGATCCCGTGCCTGTCACCCGCGTGCCGGGAGCGCAATCCTATGTCTCGAGTGTGCTCAACGTGCGTGGCAAGGTGATCCCGCTCGCCGACCTGCGGCTGCGCTTCGGCATGCCGCCGGCGGCGATCACGCCCGACTCCCGCTTCATCGTGCTCGAAATCGACCTCGCCGGGGAGCCGACCACGATCGGCATAGTCGCCGACAAGGTCTACGAGGTCACCGAGCTCGATACGACGACGCTGCAGAAGGCGCCGCCGATCGGCATGCACTGGCAGCCGGAGTTCATCGCCGGAATCGGGAAATGGAAGGACGAATTCATCGTCGTCCCCAATCTGGAGCGTATCTTCAACTGAATGACACGCGGCAAGTCCGCGGCATCGCGATCGGGGGGTGGCCGCAGGTAAGCGTGCGAGCGTGACAGGTTTGTCCCGAGATTCGGGAGAGGCGTTGATCTGACAATTGAATTTCAAAAGGGGCAATTTTATGCGACTGACCGTTAAAGCGAAACTGGCGAGCGCGTTCGGCGCCGTCATCATTCTTTCAATGATTACCGGCGGAGTGGCGTACACGAAGCTGAGCCAACTCGCTGCGACCAGCGCGGCGCTCGTCGACAAAGCGGCCCGGATCGATCAGGCGTCCGAACTGCAGGACGCGATCCTCTACCAGGTGCGAGCGGAGAAGAACATCATTCTCGCGTCGACCGACGCGCAAATCGCCTCGTTCGCTGATGAGATCAAAAAACAGCGAGATAGCGGCGTGCGCGTGCGCGAGGAGGTGATGAGCGCCGCGACGGAAACCGGCAAGAAGCTGCTCGAGAAATTCGTCGTCGCGCATGAGAAGATGAACGCAACCGAAGACAACGTCGTCAAACTCGCTCAGCTCAATTCCAACAATCGCGCGGCGCAGTACTGGAGCGGTGAAGGCGCCGCCGCGGTCAAGGGTTTCAACGACGCGTTCGACGCCGCGATCGCCGCCCTCAACCGCGCTCCTCCCTCCGCCGAAACCGCTCGCGCGTTGCTTGCCCTGGAGACCGTCAGGCTCGAATCGTCGCGGGCGCAGGCCATATTGTTTCAGTCGTTTTCAGCTTCGAGCATGGATGAACTGGGCGGATACGCCAAAGCGCTGTCGGAACGAAGCGACGCTCTCGCGAAAGCGCTTCAACAGGCGGCGCCTCAGGCGTCGGCGCTTGGACTGCAGGTCAACGACATCACCGCACAGACTGACCGAATCGAGAAGGCGTTGGGCCACGCGTCGGAAATCGTGCGCGAGGGCGGTAATATCAGAGCCGCGAGCCTGTCGGACACAGACGGACGGGCCGCTGCAACCGACGCAGTTTCGACGCTCGGCGATTACATCGCCTACGTGAAGAAGGTGATGTCCGATTCATCCGCACAAGCAGCCCAGAATGCCAGCGACGCGGAGCAGCTTTTGACGGGCACGGTGCTTGTTTCGCTGCTGATCGCGGTCGTGTCGGCGGTCTGGATCGCGCTCAATATCAGCCGCGGCTTGAACCGGGCGGTGACCCTGGCCGACGCCGTGGCGATCGGCGATCTCAGCCAGAAGATCGACGTCTCCAGCAATGACGAGGTCGGCGATCTCGTGAAATCGCTGAACGCCATGACTGTGAGCCTCAACGCCACGGCAACCGTGGCCAATTCGATCGCTTCCGGCGATCTCACGGTCGAGGCGAAGCGCCTGTCCGACAAGGATAGGCTCGGCACCGCCCTCGAGCGGATGCTGGAGAAGCTTCGGAGCGTCGTGAGCGAGGCGATCAGCGCGGCGCAGAACGTCTCGTCCGGCAGCCAGGAATTGTCCGCCAGCGCCGAGCAGCTGTCGCAAGGTGCGACCGAACAGGCCTCCGCCGCGGAAGAAGCCTCTTCTTCCATGGAGGAAATGGCGGCGAACGTGAAGCAGAACGCCGACAACGCCAGTCAGACGGAAAAAATCGCGCGCAAATCTTCGCTGGACGCGGAGGCGAGCGGCGCCGCCGTGGCGCGCGCGGTCCAAGCGATGGAGACGATCGCCGAGAAGATCACGATCGTCCAAGAGATCGCACGCCAGACCGACCTCCTCGCTCTCAACGCGGCGGTCGAAGCGGCGCGCGCCGGTGAGCATGGCCGCGGTTTCGCTGTCGTCGCTTCCGAGGTTCGTAAGCTCGCCGAGCGCAGTCAGGCCGCGGCGGCGGAGATCGGAACATTGTCGTCCGAAACCGTGAAGTCGGCGCAGGAAGCCGGCGAGATGCTGACCCGTCTCGTTCCCGACATTAAACGGACGGCTGAACTCGTCGAAGAGATCACCGCTGCTTGCCGTGAACAGGATGTCGGGTCGTCGCAGATCAATCAGGCGATCCAGCAGCTCGATCAGGTGACGCAGCAGAACGCCGCCGCCTCTGAGGAGGTCTCGGCAACCTCGGAAGAATTGACGGCTCAGGCCGAGCAACTGACGACGACGATCTCCTATTTCAGGATCGACGACGCAGGTTCATCCAACCGCTCGCTCGACGGGGCCGTCTCCAAGCTCAAGGCCAAGGCGGCGACGATGAGGGCGGCCGTCGCTCCGGCGGCAAAGGCGGCGCCGCGCAAGCTGCGCGCAGCGGGGGGCGGCAAGGGCTTCGCGCTCGATCTGCAACACGGCGAAGACGACATGGACGCGCACTTCGAGCGCGGCTGACGACGAATTGGCGAAGTGAGACTGGCGACGCCTCGATTGGAACGAAACATGGCGCAAACGATCCAATATCTCACGTTCGGCGTCGACCAGGAGCACTTCGCCCTGGCCGTCGACCAGGTGCAGGAAATCCTGGACCTGGGGCCGATTTCGCGCGTCCCCCACGCGCCCAACTATGTTGTGGGACTCATGGACGTGCGCGGCGTCGGCATGGTGCTCATCGATCTGCGTTCGAAATTTGGCCTCGATCGCGTCGAGCCGACCAATCGAACGCGCGTCATCGTGGTCGATGCCTCGATCGAAGGGCAACAAACGCGGGTCGGTCTCGTCGCCGACTGCGTGTTCGAGGTGACCGATCTGGGCGGGGGCGCGCTCGAGCCGCCCCCGGCGATCGGTGATCGCTGGCGGGCGGAATACGTGGTCGGCGTCGGCCGCCACGGCGCGGCTTTCGTCATTGTCCTCAAACTTGACCGGCTCCTCGGAAGCGAAGAGCCGCTCATCGCGCGGGCCGCGTTGACCGCCTGACGCCAGAGTAAGGGTGTATGTAGTACGATGCTTGACCAGCTACAGGAAAGGCACTTCGCCAAACTGGCGCAACTTGTCGAGGACCATTCGGGCATTCGCCTGCCGCCGACGAAGCGGACGATGGTCGAAGGCCGGTTGCGCAAGCGAATGCGAGCCCTCGGCCTCGCGCGTCTCGACGAATATGGCCGGGCAATATTCGAAGGCGGCAAGCTCGAGGACGAATTCATTCACCTCGTCGATTGCGTGACGACGAACAAGACCGATTTCTTCCGCGAGCCGGACCATTTCGACTTCCTGCGCCGAACGGCGATCCCCGCCTCGGCGAAACTGCGGCGCGGCGCCGATGCGCCATTGAAGTTCTGGAGCGCCGCCGCCTCTGTCGGGGCGGAAGCCTATACGATCGCGATGGTCGCGGCCGAAGCGGTCGGGCTCGAAGGGCGCTGCTTTTCGGTGTTGGGCACCGACATCAGCACCGATGTCATCATCCAGGCGCAGCGCGCGATCTATCCCCTCTCCATGATCGATCCCATCCCATTGCCACTGCGCGAGCGGTACATCATGCGAGCGGTGAACGCGGAGCGGCGCGATATGCGGATCGTCCCGGAAATTCGGCGCACGGTTCGCTTTCAGCATCTCAATCTGATGGACGAGAGCTATCCCGTGGAGCGCGATTTTGACGTGATCTTCTGCCGGAATATTCTCATCTATTTCGCCAAGGCGACGCAGGACGCCGTGCTTCGACGTCTTTGCAGTCACCTGCGCACTGGAGGATTTCTGATCCTCGGTCACTCGGAATCGCTCGCCGGCGGCGAGCTGACCTCGATGCGTCAGGTGGCGCCGACCATACTCCGTCGCATGGATTGAGAGGACACGATGAACGCCGCCAACCGCAAGATCCGCGTTCTGATTGTCGACGATTCGGCCTCGGTCCGCCAGACGCTGTGCTCGATCATCGAGGCGTCGCCCGATATGGAGGTCATGGCGACCGCGGGCGATCCGTTCATTGCCGCGCAGCGCATCAGCGAAGAAATTCCCGACGTCATTATCCTCGACGTCGAGATGCCGCGGATGGACGGCATCACCTTCCTGCGCAGAATCATGGCGCAGCGTCCGATTCCGACGATTCTGTGCTCGACGTTGCTCGCAGCAGGATCGGAGGCGCTTCTCGACGCGCTCGAGGCCGGCGCGGTGGATATCATCGTCAAGCCGCGCATCGACACGAAGCAATTCTTGTCCGAGTCGCAGGTGCGAATCTGGGACTCCGTCAAAGCCGCCGCGAGGGTGACATTCAAAGGCGCCCGCGTCGCGACGCCGCATCTGGTCCAGAAAAAGTTGACTGCCGACGTCATTATGCCGCCGCCCGCGGCGACGCGGGCCCTGACGCGAACGACCGATCAGGTCGTCTGCATCGGCGCCTCGACCGGCGGCACCGAATCGCTGCGTGAAGTCTTGACGGCGCTCGCGCCCAATAGCCCCGGAATTGTCATCGTTCAGCACATGCCGGAGCGCTTTACCGCCGCCTTCGCCAAGCGCCTGAATGGGCTCTGCCAGGTCGACGTGAAAGAGGCGGAAGACGGCGATCAGGTCATTGCCGGCCGCGTTCTCATCGCACCGGGCAATCGGCACATGTTGCTGCAGCGCAGTGGCGCGCGCTACCACGTCGCGATCAAGGATGGCCCGTTGGTCTCGCGTCACCGGCCCTCGGTCGACGTTCTATTTCGCTCGGCCGCGCAATATGCGGGAGCCAATGCGCTCGGCGTCATCATGACCGGCATGGGCGACGACGGAGCGAGAGGGCTTCTCGAGATGAAGAAGGCAGGGGCCACGACCTTGGCGCAGAACGAGGAGACTTGCATCGTCTTTGGCATGCCGAAGGAGGCGATCGCTTTGGGCGCAGCCGACAAGACGGTTCCGTTGTCGGCGATTCCGGCGGAGATTCAGCACCTGCGTGTCGGAGCCTGACAATGTCCGGTCAGTCCAAGAAGATCGTGTCGACCGCGTCGCAGTCTCCGATGGCGGAGGGCCTCAGGGAGACCGCCGATGCGATCAGCCGGACATTCGCGCCCTGCGAGCGGACTTGCCTCGACGTCGGCGCGCGGCTAGGAGACGCCATCCCCGGCCTGAGCGAGTTGGCGGGGCTCTTTGAAATGCTGGCGCAATCGCTCGAAAGCGAACAATTTCGGGTCGCGGGGCTCGATCTTCAGACGGTCGCCCGCCAAATCGAAGCGATGGCCAACGAACTAACGGGCGAAAGCAAGGCGCTCGCCGACCTTGTTGCGCTCAACGGGGCAATCGACGGACAGATAAGCAAGTTGTTGGAGAGCAGCCGCACGATCACCGTGCTCGTGTTCAACGTCAAGATCGAAGCGGCTTCGTTGAGCGACGCGGGCGAGGATATGCGCAGCTTCGTTGAAGGGTTGCATCAGCTTGCCCAGCGTGCGCAGCAGGCGCTCAATGAATATCAACTCACGCACAGCAAACTTTATGACCTGCTCCATACTTCCAGCGACGCTCAGAAGAGCTTTCAGGAGAGCCATCAGGGCCGCCTCCTGTCGATCGCCACCGAGATCGCCGCCAGCGTCGCGGCGGTGGCCGATCGACGGCGCGAGATCGCCGGGCCCCTGCTGGAAATCGGCGCGCAGTCGCAGCGTGTCGGCTCGCAAATCGGACAATGCGTGGTGGCGCTGCAGGTCGGCGACAGTACACGCCAACGAATCGAGCATGTGCATAGCGCGCTGAATCTCGCCGGTCACGGCTTGGATGGCGGAGCGACGGACGACATCTGGGCCGATTTTGGCGAGGCCGCCCCGGCCGAGGCGCGAAATTCCGCCGCCGCCGCGATATGCCGCTTGCAATCGCGCCAGCTCGAGGCCTCGCTGCACGACTTTACCGACGAGGTGGACACGATATCTGCGTCGCTTCAGGGACTTTTGGCCGACGCCGGCGAACTCGCGAAGCGCGGTAGGGCGCTGTTCGGGTCCGGCGGCGGAGGGGGCAATTCCTTCCTCGAAAATCTCGAGCATAGGTTGGAGGCCGCGCGCGCCATTGTCGACGAATGTCGACGCGCGCGGGCTATCGTGGATCGCGCGGCCGCCGCCGTCGGCGCCACGATGGCCGATCTCGAACAACGCACCGCGCGTCTGTCCGAAATCATCATCGACGTGACGATGATCGGCACGAACGCGCTGCTGAAATCGAGCCGTCTCGGCGATCGCGGCAAGGGTTTGAGCGTCATTGCGCAGGAATTACGCAACTACGCCGGGAAGATCGTCGAGGGGATCGAGGAACTGCCCGCCGCGCTGCGCGAGGTCACCGCCTTCGTCGAGCGCTTCTCGGAAGCTGGCAGAGCGCGCGGCGCCGATCACCTAATCGCCTTGGACGAACGCATGCTCAACGCGATCGGCGCGTTCAGGGCGAACGGAAAAACCATGACCGACGCGTTGACGAAGCTGGGGCAGGAGACGGTCGCGATTCGCAGCATGTTGGGCGACGCAGCTGCTCGGCTGGCGGCCAATCGCGATGACATCAGCACGTCGCTGCGGACCGCCGTTTGCGATATTGACGAACTCGCAGCCGGAATCCCCGAGGCCGGCGATTGGCCAAACGGCTGCGGCGAGTTCCTCGACCGCCAGCTGCGCGGCGCTTACACGATGGCCAGCGAACGCCAAATCCACGACGCCTTTGTGAGCGAGTCGGATTCCGACGCACTCTTCGATCATGCCGACGCCTCTGAGCCGCCCGTCGCGAGCGCCGAGCAAATCGCCGACGAATGCTTGTTCTGACCTTGCACCGAGAGGCAGGGAGCGCCCGACTGGCGAATTGCCTCGATTGGCGCTGTCGCCGGCGACGGCGTCAGCCCTTCCACAAAGATAGAATGTCTTCGGTGAGCAGAGCGTAGTCCGTCGCGGCGCGCGACTGCGGACGGTAGTAGCGTACAGGCGTGCTCGAACCGAAGGCTTCGGCGAGCGAGATGTCGGTCCGAATTCCGCGGAGAACGCGTTTGTGCCCGAACTCCTTCATGAGCTTCGCGAGCACGATGCGTTGCAAATGCGTTCGAACATCGATCTGGATAGGGACGATGGCCAAGTCCGTGAAGCGCGCATTGAGCATTGTCGCCACTTTGAAGAGGACGTTTGAAAAGCGAATGATGCCGTCATACGCGAGATGCTGCAGCTGCGTCGGAATCAGGACATGATGCGCAGCGGCTAACGCCGCCACGGTGGTGACGTCCACCGACGGGGACGTGTCGATGACGATGTCGTCGTATTGCTCTCCGAGCGCCGCGAGTCCCCTCGCCAGCCTCAGCGGGTCATTGACGGTGCGATGGACATCGAAATCGCGTTCCGCGGGCAGAACGTCGATGTCCGTAACGCGGCTTTTTCTCACCGCCGAGGCCAGATCGATCGGACCTTCGCGGAAGATCTGATGGACGGTCGTCTCCGACTGCGAAGCGATCACGTCCAAGCCGATCCCGGCATGCCCCTGCGGGTCGAGGTCGACGACCAGGACTCGGCGGCCTCGACTCGCCAATTCGGCGGCGAGATTGACGGTGGTCGTCGTCTTACCGACGCCTCCTTTGCGGTTTGCGACAGCAATGATTTGGGCCGTCATCTCTTTCTCGCGCTTGCTGCTGACTCTCTGAGGCTGTCGGGTCGTGGCGGCAACGGGTCGCTCGCGGAAGCGGGTGGAGGGGATGGACTTCCTCGCTCCGGGGCGGGAAGAGATGGTCCGCGCGTTTCTGCGAGCGGTTCCATTTCCGCGTAGGCCGCAAGGAAAGCATCGAGGCATGCGGGATCAAAATGACGACCCCGCTCGGCCTTGAGGATCTCGAGCGCGTCAGCTGTCGAATGCGCTTTCTTGTACGGCCGTTTTGTCGTCAGCGCGTCGAATACGTCGGCGATCGCCACGATGCGTGCGCACAGCGGAATGTCTTCTCCCGACAGGCGTTTCGGATATCCCTTCCCATCCCAGCGCTCATGGTGATTTTCCGCAATTTGCGCCGCTAGTTTGATGAGATCCGAGGTGCTCTCCCCAAGAATTCGTGCGCCGATCTCGGTGTGAGTGTTGATGATTACCCGCTCGTCATCGTCGAGCAATCCGGGCTTCAATAATATTCCATCGGGGATGGCGACCTTCCCAATGTCGTGAAGCGGCGAGGCCAGATACATGCTGCGGCATTCTTGCTGCGAAAGCCCCAGGCGCTCTGATATCATTCGGCTATATTTTGCGACTCGCAATGTATGGTCGTTTGTCTCGTTGTCGCGGTATTCGAGCGCTTTTGACAGGCGGAAGACCATCTCCTCCTCGCGGGCGAGGAGAGCTTGTGTCGCCTTCTCGATCTCGCGGGCTTGCAACGCCACGTAGTCGTCGAGTTTGCGTAGTGCATTGGAGAGGTCGATAAGATTGCGCAGCCTAACTCTGAGCTCCACGGGGCTTTGCGACTTGCTCAAGAAATCGGTCGCGCCGGCTTCGAGGGCTGCCAGCCTGACGGCATCGTCCGTCGTCGCCGTCAGCATGATCATGGGAACTTGCCCGTGACCGTCCGTCCCACGCATCTGACGAATGAAGGTGATTCCATCGACCTTCGGCATGATGTGGTCGACGATCACCATGTCGAAGCGGCGCGTGGTCGACGCGAGGAGGGCCGCCTCGGGATCCAGGAATGGGATTGCGCGCACGTTGGACGCCTGTTCGACGATCCGTTGCAAATGCGACAGACTGCTTCGGCTATCATCCACAATCATAGCGAGCATGAGTCGGCGACCCTTCTGCAGTCTTTCAATTGGGCTGCTCAGCCCCATTAATACGTCAATGCCAATTAGAAGCGACAGTTCATTTTGCGATAATTATTGTAAAAGCTACTAACAAGTAAAATACATTAAGTAAAAATCAGAAGAACATCGGGGCGAAGGACGGTTTCATCGCCGTTATAGCCGCCCTTGACGGATCTACTTCGGAGCCAGCAAATTCGCAACGCACGTTGATCACCCCCAAGAATTCTCGGCGACTCACGCAACCTACCGCTCGCCTATGGGAGAAGCGGCGGAGTTTGTTGTCAAGCGTTGTTGCGGTCGACAGCGGCGCCAAAATCGGCTCCGCGGTCGCTGCGCCGGTTCGAAGGCGGGGCGGCGGAAAAGCGCTGCCACATCGCGTCGTTTCAATTCGTACCGGTGAGATCGGTTTTGGTTCGCTCCCAACCAAAGACGCTTCGGCCCCCCAGAAGGTGCAAGTCGCGCCGCTCCTGCGAGATCAACCCGTCCACCGACGGTCCGCTGGCGAAGCGCTCGAGCCGTCGGGACTGTTCGTCGAGCCGCCTCAGCGCGGCCAACTCGTCGTCATCTCCAAGTTTGGCCTTCTGGACCGCGGACTTCAGCACCCGAATGGTCTGATCGTAAACAGTGACCGGCACAGGAAAGGGATGACGATCCTTGCCGCCGTGCGCGAACGAGAAACGTGCAGGGTCGGTAAAGCGATAGGGCGCTCCATGCAGGACTTCGGCAACCATGGCCAAAGCGCGCACGGTTCGCGGGCCGACGCCTGGCGTCAAAAGCAGTTCGGCGAAATCTTTTGGTCCACAGTCCGCGGCGGCGGCGAGATTCCCGTGGAGCCGCTGCGTCACCACGTCCTTCGGGCGCACGTCGTGATGGGCCGGCATCAGCAGGTGCGGCAAAGTCGCCTGCTCAGGAACGCTCGTGTTGCCGGATTTTTGCGCCGGCGGTCGAAGGCGGGAAAATTCGCGGGCGATTTTGTCTGGTCCCAGCGATTTCAACATTTCGACCTGTTCGCGCCGAGAGGCAGCGGCGCGAGCGTCGGTCAGGTTGACGATTTCGCCTTGGGCGGGGCCGTCGATCGCCGCGTGCGGTTCTTCAACGAAGCTCTTCAGTCCCTCCGAGAGCCAATGATAGCGGCGCGCTTGTTTGCGCTCGCCGTTCATCCCTTGCTGCACAACGACCCATTGTCCGTCGTCGGTGACGATGAAACCATGCAAGTAGAGATCGAAGCCGTCCTGCACCGCGGCGCTGTCGACCTTGGCGACGAGCCGGCTTACGTCGGCGAGCGCCGCGCCGTCGAAGCCGGCTCGGTCGCCGATCGCAGCGAGCTCATGAGGCGTTTGTCTTGAATGGCGTCCACGGCCGCCGCAAACATGGATTCCAAGTTCCCGGCCGAGCGGTGTAAGGCCGCGCTTCAAAGCGCCGATGACGCTGGTCGTGATGCCGGAGGAGTGCCAATCCATGCCCATCACTGCGCCTAGGGACTGGAACCAGAAGGGGTGCGACAGTCGGCGCAGCAACTCGTCGCGGCCGTAATGATGGATGATCGCTTCGCACATGACGGCGCCGAGACGCGCCATGCGATCGGCCAACCATTTCGGCACTGACCCGTTGTGCAACGGCAAGTCCGCGCTTCCGCTTCGCCTCGCCACGGGTCCTCGCTCGGTGTTCTACAATTGTTCTATCATCGCCACTGCCGCAGCGCTAGTCCGCTCGCGGGCCCACGGGTCCGTGATCAATCGCCGGGGGCGCGCCCCTTGCCGCGGCGCAGCATGGCGCCCATCTCATGCCTCTCTCTTTGTCGTCCGAAGGATGAACTCGCTCCATGCCGACACTTTTTGACCCCATCACAATTGGCGATCTTCATCTCCCCAACCGCATCCTCATGGCGCCGCTCACGCGCAACCGCTCCAGCGGTCCCGGCCGGGTTCCGAACTCAATGATGCGCGACTATTACCTTCAGCGCGTCTCCGCCGGGGCGATCATCTCCGAGGCCACATCGGTGACCCCGATGGGCGTTGGGTATCCCCACACGCCGGGGATTTGGTCGCAGGAGCAAGTCGCCGGCTGGCGTCGGATCACCGACACAGTGCACGCGGCCCGAGGCACGATATTGCTCCAGCTCTGGCATGTCGGCCGCATCTCCGATCCGAGCTATCACGATGGCGCGGCGCCCGTCGCCCCAAGCGCGATCACGCCGAAGGGACACGTCAGCCTATTGCGTCCGGAGCGTCCGTATGCAGTCCCGCGGGCGTTGGAGACTGAGGAGGCGCCCGGCGTCGTAGAGGCATTTCGCCAAGGGGCGGAAAATGCGCGTGCCGCCGGCTTTGATGGCGTCGAGATTCACGGAGCCAACGGCTATCTTCTCGATCAATTCCTTCAAGACGGCAGCAACAAGCGAACCGACCGCTACGGCGGCTCGATCGAAAATCGCGCGCGGTTGATGCTCGACGTGACGGACGCCGTCGTCTCGGTCTGGGGCGCCGGCCGTGTGGGCATGCATCTCGCCCCTCGCGGCGACTCGCACGACATGGGCGATTCGAACCTGGCGGCGACCTTCGGGTATGTCGCCTCTGAACTCGGCAAGCGGAAAATCGCCTTCATCTGCGCTCGCGAGTCGCTTAAGGAACCGAGGCTCGGACCGGCGCTCAAGAAGGCCTTCGGCGGCGTCTTCGTCGCGAACGAAGGTTTCACCCCGGAGACGGCGAAGGAAACCATGGCCGCCGGCGATGCGGACGCGCTGGCATTCGGCAAGCTCTTTATCGCCAACCCCGACCTGCCGCATCGCCTCGCGCTGAATGCCCCGCTAAACCCCTGGAATGCGGCGACGTTCTATTCGCAGGGGGCCGAGGGCTACACTGACTATCCCGTCCTTGCCGAGGCCGCCGAGTAACCGCTTTTGGCCTTGGCTAGGCTGCGTATGGCGGCGCCCGGGCGCTCCCGGGCCCGCTTGCGGCTGCGTGCCGAGATTTCGGCGCGATTCTCGTGGTTCGGAAGTAACTCTACGCCGCGGTCTCGACCTCGTCCAACAACGTAACGGACGCTCGCAGAAAATCTAGGAACGTCTTGGTCAAGGGTCCAAGAGGACGTTCCGCTCCCTCGCGAGGGAACACAACGGCAAGCTCCCAGCAAATTTCTGGCTCGGCGAGTTCCGCAATGCCAAGATGCTGCGTCGCCAGGCTGCTCAAGTGCTGGGCAATGACCGCCTTCGGGACCAAAGCGATGCCGAGGCCGTGATCCACCAGATCCAATTGGGTCGTCGGGTCGTTGACCTCGAACCCGATCCTCCGCGTCAACCGGGCTTCCGCGAAGCTCTGGTCGATAAGCTGTCGAGCCCCCCAATCTGGCTGTAGATCGACAAAGCTCTCCCCGACGAGGTCGCTCAGTTTGACGTTGCGTTGGCCGGCGAGCCGGTGGCCCTGCGCGCAGACCGCAACCAAAGGCTCGCACGCCAACATCCACGCTGCGACGCCGGGCGGGGGAGCGCCCACGAACTGTGTGAACGCCAAATCAAGTTCGCTGGTTCGGACGCCCTCGATCAGCGGCAGCGATCCGCCGGAGATCAATCGGATCTCGATGTTGGGGCATGCGGCGCGGAATTGGCGGAGGAGTTTGGAGATATCGATCAACGGCGCCAGGCCCTGGATGATCCCTACCGACAGAGTCCCGCGTTGCAGGCCCTGCATCTGGGCGACCACCTGACGGGCTTGCGCCGCCGCGGCCAACACGCGCTGCGCCTCCACCAGGAAGGCGCGGCCGATTGACGTGAGTTCGACCCGGCGCGTCGAGCGGGTGAACAACACGGATCCAAGGTCCTCCTCGAGCGTTCGTATGGACGCCGAGAGGCCTGATTGAACGATGTGGAGGCGTCGGGCCGCGCGAGTGAAGCTCTGTTCGTCAGCGACGGTGACGAAATATTCGAGTTGCCTAAGATCCATGACGCCCGACCAAACTAAGCAATTTCGGTGATAGGTTCTAGCAGAATATATTGTTTGAACTTCATCATACGCCTTCCTATCTGCCGATCAGCAGTCAGCAACATCGAGAGGGTGCGTTATGGTCAGCGTTAATACTCTTCCAGTTCGACAACTTGGCATGACAGACATGCGAATTACGCGGGTCGGATTCGGCTCATGGGCGGTCGGCGGCGACTGGGCCGTCGGCTGGGGCAGTCAGGACGATAGCGCGTCGGTGGCGGCCATCCGTCGCGCGGTGTCGCGGGGTGTAAATTGGATCGACACTGCGGCAATTTATGGTCTGGGGCATTCGGAAGAGGTCGTCGCGGCCGCGCTTTCAACCGTCCCGCGCAGCGAGCGCCCATATGTCTTCACGAAATGCGGACTGATCCCAAACGCCGACCCCAAGGGTTTGCCCAAGCAGGTCGGCGCCCCGGCAAGCATTCGCCGCGAGGTCGAGGACTCGCTGCGCCGCCTCAAGGCCGAGCGCATCGATCTCTACCAGATGCACTGGCCGGCCGAGGATGGCACGCCGCTCGAAGCCTATTGGCAGACGTTGCTTGACCTCAAGAAGGAGGGCAAGGTGCGCGCTGTCGGACTGTCCAACCACACTGTCGAGCAGCTGACTGCGGCCGAGAAACTAGGGCATGTCGACACACTGCAGCCGCCGTTTTCCGCGATCAAGCGGAGTGTCGGCGCAGCCGAACTGCCATGGTGCCTGGCTCATCAAACTGGCGTGATCGTCTATAGCCCGATGCAGGCCGGCCTGCTGAGCGGCTCCTTCACCGCGGCGAGAGCAGCCGCGCTGGCCGCCGACGACTGGCGCTCCCGCAATTCCGACTTCAGGGGCGAGGCGCTGCGGCGCAACCTCGAAGTGGCGGATGCGATGCGGAGCGTCGCTGCGCGTCGTGGCGTCAAGGCCGCCGCCGTTGCAGTTGCGTGGACGCTGTCCTGGCCGGGTGTGACCGGAGCGATCGTGGGCGCGCGCAGCCCCGAGCAGGTCGACGGCTGGTTCGACGCCGCGACGTTGTCGCTGACAGCGGAAGAGGTGGGTGAGATCGCGGCAGCGATAAATCGCAGCGGCGCGGGGGCCGGTCCGTCCCGCCCAGCGGCGGCCGATGCGGCCGCGAACTCTCACGCAGCGTGACGACGGAGTAGACACATGCTTGATCGCCGCAGCTTCACCACGGCGCTCGCACTGGGATTGGCAAGCGTCGGCGCTTCTGCGGGAGAGGCGTTGGCGGCCTCTCCGGCGCCACAAAGCTTCGTGCTTCAGTCGAACGGATGGGCGCCGAACAATCGGCGTCTACCGGTGCTGCTCTACAAGGGCGCCATCAAGGCCGTCGGCGCCGATCCGGCGGCCCTGTTCGAGGCCGCCTTCCAGCGCAACGGATGGCCGCCGCAATGGCGGAACGGGGTCTACGACTTCCATCACTACCATTCGACGGCGCACGAAGTGCTCGGATTTGCGGCCGGCCGTGCGCGCCTCATGCTTGGCGGCCCGAACGGTCGCGAGGTCTCGGTCGAGGCTGGCGACGTCGTCGTGCTGCCCGCCGGCACGGGGCATTGTCGGATCGGCGCCAGCGACGACTTCCTCGTGGTGGGGGCCTATCCGCCCGGCCAGCACTGGGACATCTGCCGCGACGCGCCGACTCCTCCCATGCTCGACCGTATGGAACATCTGCCCTTTCCCACCTCCGATCCGCTGACAGGCAGCGCCGGCTCGCTCCCGAAGTTGTGGATGCCGGTCTGACGAAGATGCCGGGTTGGGGCGCGCCTGTCCGCGTCCCGGGCGCTTCGCCGGGTGATGGCGGGCTGCGAGTCAGCCCTGATCGTGGTGGATCCGCCGGACGAAACCTGGCGGCGGCCGGGGCGAACTCGTCCGCTTGAATCGAAGGAGATCTGAACAGTGACGGATACAAACGACAAGACGGGCGCCGCCGTGACGCGGCGGCAGGTGCTCGAGACTGGAGCCGTCGCGGGCGCAGTTCTTTTGACAGGTCTGCCGCGGGCGGCGCGCGCGGCCGGCCCGCCTGACACAGGCGCTGAGGCGCCGATCGAGCCGGTGGAAGTCACGCTTCGGGTCAACGGCCAGGCCCATCAGATGGTCTTGGACCCGCGCACGACGGTGTTGGATGCGCTGCGCGAACACTTGGCGTTGACCGGCGCCAAGAAGGGGTGTGATCACGGCCAGTGCGGCGCATGCACAGTGTTGCTGGACGGACGTCGCATCAACTCCTGCCTGACGCTCGCCGTGATGCATGATGGCGAGGCCCTGACCACCATCGAGGGACTTGCCGAAGGCGACACGCTGCATCCCATGCAGGCGGCATTTATCGAACACGACGGCTTCCAGTGCGGCTATTGCACGTCCGGACAGATCTGCTCCGCGGCTGGCATGATCGCGGAGAGCCGCGCCGGCATGCCGAGTTACGTGACCGAGGATCTGGGCCTCGCCCACCCGCCTCTGAACGAGCAAGAGATCCGCGAGCGGATGAGCGGCAACATCTGTCGTTGCGGCGCCTATCCCAACATCGTCGCCGCCATCAAGCAAGTTGCGGAGATACCGGCATGAGAAGCTTCACTTACGAGCGCGCGAGCGCCCCGGCACAGGCCGCCGCCGCCGGCTCCAGGCCGGGCGCCAAGATCATCGCAGGGGGCACCAACCTGCTCGATCTGATGAAACTGCAGGTCGAGACGCCGGTCCATCTCGTTGACGTCAGCCGCCTGGACCTTGCGAGGATCGAAGACACGCCCTCTGGGGGTCTGCGGATCGGGGCGATGGTGCGCAACAGCGATCTTGCCGCCGACAGCCGCGTCCGCGATCGCTACGGCGTATTGAGCCGCGCCCTGCTTGCGGGAGCGAGCCCGCAACTGCGGAACAAGGCCACGACGAGCGGCAATCTCCTGCAGCGGACGCGCTGCAACTATTTCTACGACATCACGATGCCGTGCAACAAGCGTGTCCCCGGCTCCGGTTGCGCGGCGTTGAACGGCGCCAACCGTAATCACGCGATTCTCGGCGCCAGCGACCAGTGCATCGCGACCCATCCCTCCGACATGGCCGTGGCGATGCGCGCTCTCGACGCGAGCATCGAGACAGTCAATGCCGAGGGCGGAGTCCGCGTTATTCCCATCGCGGATTTCCATCGCCTGCCCGGCGAGACGCCGCAAGTCGAGACGACGCTCCGGGCGGATGAAGTGATCACGGCCGTGACGCTGCCGCCGCCGCCGCCTGGCCGGCAGATGTATCGAAAGGTCCGCGACCGGGCGTCCTATGCCTTCGCGCTCGTGTCTGTCGCCGCGGTGGTCGACGCAGCGAACGGCCGCATCCGTTCAGCCCGCATCGCTTGCGGCGGCATCGCCCCGAAGCCCTGGCGGATCGAGCGGGCGGAAGAGGCTTTGGCTGGCGCTCCGGTCAGCGCACGGACCTTCGACGTGGCTGCGACAGCTCTCCTCGAGGGAGCCCGCGGCCATGGCGAGAACGACTTCAAGATCCCGCTAGCCCGGCGAACTCTGCGCGCCGTGCTGAACGAAATCACCCGCGCCTGAAGGAGGCCGTTTGATGGAAATGAACACTACCATCGGGTCGACGCCGCTCGACACGGACGCGCAAGGCGTCGTCGGAAAGCCGCTCGACCGAGTCGATGGGCGGCTCAAGGTGACGGGCGGCGCCCGCTACGCTTTCGAAATGGAGCAGGGCCCGACCGCGGCCTACGGTTTTATCGTCCAGGCGGCGATAGCCAAGGGGCGCATCACATCAATCGATTCGCGGCGCGCGGAAGGCATGCCGGGCGTCGCCCTCGTCCTGACGCACCTGAACGCGCCGGAACAAGGCACGGGGAATCATCACGAGGCTCATCCCGTCCTCGTCGGGCCTGAAGTCGCGTATCACGGCGAGCCGGTCGCCTTTGTCGTCGCTGAGACCTTCGAGCAGGCGCGGGCAGCGGCCTATGCCGTGCGAGTCGACTACGACCGTGCCCAGGGGACGTATGCCCTAACGGACGGCGTTAGCCATGCTCGCATTCCCCAGGGTGGCGCCCCGGCGGACAGCGCTGTGGGGAACTTCGAACAGGCATTCGCCGCGGCGCCCGTCCAACTCGACGAGCGATACACGACGCCGCTGCAAAGCCACGCGATGATGGAACCGCACGCAACGCTGGCCGTGTGGGAGGGCGATCAACTCACGCTGCACACTTCGAATCAGATGCTGAACCGAGGGCAGGACGCCGTCGCGAGGACGCTTAAGATCCCCCCGGAGAACGTCCGGCTCGTCAGCCATTTCATCGGCGGAGGATTCGGGGCGAAGCTATGGGTGAACGCCGACGCAATCCTCGCCGCGATCGCCGCGCGTCAGCTCAAGCGGCCCGTGAAAGTCGCCTTGACCCGGCAACAGATCTTTCACGTGACGACGCACCGTTCGGATACGCTCCAGCACGTCCGCCTCGGTACGGACCAAGATGGTAGGATTCTGGCGATCGGACACGACGTCGTTTCGGGCAATCTCATCAGCGAGCAGACCTTTGAAGGCGCCGCGATCCAGACCCGGACGCTTTATGCCGGTGCGAATCGCCTGACGCGACACCGCCTGGCGCCGCTCGACATGCCGGTTGCCTCGTCCATGCGCGCTCCTGGCGAGGCGGTCGGGTTGCTGGCTCTCGAATGCGCAATGGACGAACTGGCCGACAGGTTGAACATTGATCCGATCGAGTTGCGCATCCGCAATGAGCCGAGCGAGGACCCGGAAAAGCACATTCCGTACTCCAGCCGCCACCTGATCCCGTGTCTTCAGGAGGGAGCCCGGCGGTTCGGCTGGAATGCGCGACAGTCGAAGCCGGGCCAGGTTCGGGATGGGCGCTGGCTGGTCGGCATTGGCGTCGCCGCCGCCACGCGCGGGAACCCGCTTCAGCCCTCGCAGGCCAATGTCCGGCTTGGGTCCGATGGGATCGTCACGGTGCGGATGGCGATGACCGATATCGGCGCGGGCACATATACGATCCTTACGCAGATCGCCGCCGACATGCTCGGTCTGCCGCCGGGGCAAATCCGGATGGAGCTCGGCGACACGGCGTTCCCGATGGCCTCAGGCTCTGGAGGCTCCTTCGGCGCCGCTAGTTCCGGGTCCGCGCTCTACGACGCCTGCATGGCGCTGCGCGCGAAGCTGGCGCACGCCGCCGGAATGGATCCCGCGACGGCCCGCTTCGCCAACGGCGCCATCGAGATTGCGGGCCAGTCCCGGCCGCTGTCGGACCTGGTCGGCGCCGACGGCATGGAGGCCGATGGCTCCGTCGAGCCGGGGGCTACGCTGAAGGAATATTCGCAGCAGTCGTACGGCGCCCATTTCGCCGAAGTCGGCGTCGATGTGGACACCGGTGAAATCCGGCTCCGACGCATGTTGGGCGTGTTCACCGCCGGTCGGATCCTCAATGCCAAGACTGCGCGCTCGCAGGCGATTGGCGGCATGATTTTCGGCGTCGGGGCCGCCTTGGAGGAGGCGATGAGCCTCGACAAACGCTTCGGCAGTTACGTCAATATCGATTTGGCGGGATATCACGTTGCGGTGCATGCCGACATTCCCGACGTGGATGCGATCTTTCTGCCGGAACTCGATAGCGAGGCCAATCCGTTGAAGAGCAAAGGTGTCGGTGAACTCGGTATCTGCGGAGCCGGCGCCGCCTTGGCGAACGCGATCTACAATGCTTGCGGCGCGCGCGTGCGAGATTATCCGATCACCCTCGACAAGGTGCTCGCGAACTTGCCGGCCCAGGTCTGATGCGATTTGGGCGCGGGTCACGGATTGGCGACGCGCGGCGACCTCAACGCCTTGGTTTCTGAAACTCGATTTGCCCCGGCCGCGCGCCGGGCTGCGGGACTGAGCGCGTAGCGTCCGCCCCTCGCTGACGCACACCGTCTCCCGCCTCCGCATGAAGGCTCAGGACGTCTGCCAGTCCGAGGAGCGCAACCACGCCGACCCCGAGAAACGCAATATGAAAGCTCTCCAGCGGGATGACGCCTTGGGCGCCCGGACCGACCAGGCCGGCGACCCTGAGCGCAACAGCGCCAAGTGCAACGCCCGTGCCCATCGCCATCTGTTGCGCCATGTTGAAAAAGGTGTTCGCGCCGCTCATCCGATTCTCGGGGACGTCGGCGAAGGCCAGCGTATTGAGCGCAGTGAATTGCATGGAGCGCGTCAGGCCGCTGACGAATAGGACGGTCACGATCACCGTGACTGGCGTGGTCGGCGTAAAGAATGCGCAAGCGAAGATCGCCAACGCGTTCAACAGACCGTTGACGGCGAGCGTGTCGCGAAAGCGGAAGCGGCGCAAGATTGGCGTCGTAAACGGCTTCATCACGAGGTTGCCAGCGAACACCGGGAGCACGAGCAGCCCCGACGCGAGGGCGCTGAGACCGAAGCTGACTTGAAACAGGAGAGGCAAGAGGAACGGGATCGAGGCGACAGCGATGCGGAATAGAGAACCGCCCCAGATCGTCACGGCATAGCTGCGCGCCTTGAGCGCGCTGAGATCAACCAACGGATGTGTCTGGCGCTTCGCATGCAACGCTGCGATCAGGCCGACGCCAACTCCGCCGACGAGGCTCAGGCCAGCGAGCCGCCAGGGCGCCGCGTCGCGACCGATAAGGTCGAGACCATACATGATCGCAAGGCAGGCGATGCTCGTAAGAACGAACCCAATGTAATCGAAGGGCTTCCTCTCCGTTTCTCCCACTTTGGGGATGAGGCGCAAGGCGAGAGCCAGCGCGCAGATCCCGAGCGGCACATTGAGGAAGAAGATCCAACGCCAGGAGGCGTAGGTCGTGATGAAACCGCCGAGCGGGGGACCAAGCACCGGCGCTGCGAGCCCCGGCCAGGTGATGGTCGCGATGGCGCGCATAAGCTCGTGCTTTGGGGTGGACCGAAGGACGACCAGACGGCCGACCGGCACCATCATTGCACCGCCGACGCCCTGAAGGATGCGGGTCAGGGTGAATGTGGTCAGATTGTCGGACAGTCCGCACAGGATCGAGGCGACGGTGAATATCGCGATCGCTCCGGCAAAGATGAGGCGGGCGCCGAACCGGTCGGCGACCCAGCCGCTCGCCGGAATCAGCACGGCGAGCGTCAGCATATAGGCGGAAATGCCTGTGTTGAGATCGACGGCGTGAACGCCGAAGGACGCGGCCATCTGAGGCATTGCCGTGACCACGACCGTGCCGTCGAGATTCTCCATGAAGAAGGCGCCGGCGACCAGAAGCGCGATCGCCGAACCGCGTGACGAGAAAGCTGTCATTAAATGACCTCAAGCGCTTGGCCGGCGCTTGTGCTCATCGCCAGACCGAAATATGCCGACCCTTCGAGCGGCAGCCTCGGACATTATGCCCGCGGCGCGCATGATTCTATGGCCCGCGCTCATGCGGTCGCTTCCATTCCCGATGCCGTCGTGGCGTCGGTCTTTGGCGCCGGCGGCTCCAGCGGCATCGCGAGCAGGATCGCCGCCGGCCGGTTCCCTCTGTTGCAGAGGCGCCTCGGCTCGCCCGGCGCGATGCGGCAGGAGTCCCAAACGCCGAGCGTCGTCTCCTCGGCGCCGTTCGAGACGACGACCTCGCCTTCCAGAACCACGTACATCTTTTCCATGCCGGAGGCGTCGAGCGTCGTCCCACCGCCCGGAAGCAGATATGAAAGTCCGAGCCAGAGCTGCTCCGACGGCCCGGATTCGCGTCCTTGCAGGCGCAGCATCCGCATCCGGTCATGCCCGGGCAACTCGTAAGGGGGCGCCCGATCCAGTCGAGTGACGTGCATGGCGCGGCCTACAGCGTCGGGTCGAGCACGACGCGTTCCCGCGCGCCCGCTAGCACCGCCTGATAGGCTTCCGCTGCCCGGGCGAGCGGATAGACATTGCCCGCGAGAACCGGGAAAGGCCGCAGCGCGCCGAACTCGAAGCTCGGACGGAGCTGCTCCAGCACCGCCGCGCCGTCCGCGCTGTCCAACGCCAGCGTGTCGACGCCGATGAAGCGGTGTTGGCCGCGGTAGAACGCGAAGATGTCGAAGGGCACCGAGCGTTCGATCGTGGAGATGAAGATTTGCCGCCCGTGCATCGCCATCGCGCGGTTGGCCGCTTCGAAATACGGGCTGCCGACGGTGTTGAAGACGATGTCGGCGCCGCGGCCGCCCGTCGCGACCCGCACGCGCTCGGCGATATCGCCTTCCGAGGCGCCGAGAATCGTCACCTCGCCAGTAGCGTGGCCGCGGTAGGGGCCCGGCGTCCGCTCCACGCCGAACACGCGCGCGCCGGCAGCGGTGGCGATCTGCGTCACAGCCTGGCCGACCTTGCCGTTTGCGCCGAGCACCAAAACGACATCCTCACGCTTGACGGAGCCCGCCTCGCGCAGACCCGTGAAGGCGGTGATGAAGGGCACGCCGATCGCCCCTGCCTCGGCGAGCGTGATCGTCGTGGGTTTCTCCCGCAGATTCGCCGCCGGGATCACGAGGCGCTGCGCATGCGTGCCGTCGCGGCGGATGCCGAGCTCGCCGCCGGAGCCCCACACCTCACGTCCGAGAAGCGCCTTCGGTCCTTCAACGACGACGCCGGCATAGTCGCGGCCCGGGGTCCGCGGCCACACGGCGTGCGGCATGGCGCCGAGCACAGCTTTCACGTCGCTTGGATTGACGCCCGCGCTGCGGACTTCGACGACCGCGGAACCCTCGGGGACGTTCGGGGGGTCGATTTCGACGAGGCGCACCGTGGCGGCGAGCGCGTCTGGACTTGCGGCTTTCGCGTCCACGCGGAGGGCGGCGGTTCGGGTGGAATTGTTCATGACGAAGTCTCCTGGTGAATGAGAGGTCTAGGCGCGCGGCGGAAGGCCAAGCAGTTCACGCGCCTGTGTCGCACTGGCGATCTCCGCGCCGAGCGCCTCGACGATGGCGCGAACCTTGGCGACCATCGCCGCATTGCTGGGCGCCAGCACGCCGCGAGAGATGTGGACGCCGTCCTCGATGCCGACGCGCACATGCCCGCCGGCGAGATAGCTCTGCGCCGCTGTGGTGAAGACGTGCCGGCCAATGCCGATCGCGGTGAAGGCGGCGCCGGCGGGCAGGAGGCTGCGCGCATAGAGCACCGTCTCCGGGGAAGGCTGGAAACCGTAACGCACACCGATGACGAAAGAGCAGAGCGGCGCCGGATCCAGCGTGCCGTCGGCGATCAAGTCATGCAGCAGGGCAATGTCGCCGGAATCGAACAATTCGATCTCCGGCTTCACGCCCGCTTCGCGAATGACGCGAGCCATCCGGCGCACATTCTCCGGCGTGTTGATGACGACCTGGCCGCCCGAGTTCATCGTATTGAGGTCGAGCGTGCAGATGTCGGGCCGCAGCGCCGCGATATGCTCCACCCGCGCCTCCGGGCGCATGAGCGTGGTGCCTGGGCCCGCGACCGCGGGGTCGTCCTTCGACGGCGCGAAGCGTCCGCCGGGGCCGGTCGTAAGGTTCAGAATCAGTTCCGGGTTGCGCGTGCGGATGCGCTCGACGACCTCGCGATAAAGCGCAAGCTCCATTGAGGGGCGGCCGGTCGCGGGGTCGCGCACGTGGATATGGGCGATCGCGGCGCCGGCCTCCGCGGCCTCGAGACAGGCGTCGGCGATCTGCGTGGGCGTGATCGGCAGGTGCGGCGTCTGTTCCGGCGTGGTCAGATTGCCGGTTACGGCGGCGGTGATGAGGACGCGGGGCAGGGGTTGGCGCATCGAAGACCTCACAGGGAGCGGCCGCCGTCGACGACAACCGTCGCACCGGTCGAGAACCTCAGCGAGGTCGCGCAGGCGACCACCGCCTCGGCGATGTCGTCAGGGCTCGCGACGCGGCGCAGCGGCGTCGTGGCGGCGGTCTTGGCGTTGAAGTCCGCCCCGCGTCCGGCGACGAAGCCCGTGTCGACCACGCCCGGCGCGACGCTCAAGACGCGGACTTCCGGCGCCAGCGCGCGCGCCAGGGATTTCGTCATCACCTCGATACCCGCTTTCGCGGCGCAGTAGGCGATCGACGAGCCAACGCCAGTTTTGCCGGCGATGGAGGAGATCGACACGATCAACCCATCCCCCGAAGCCTTCAGCATTGGCGCGAAGGTGCGAATTGTCGCGAATTGGCCACGCCAGTTGACAGCGAACATGCGGTCGATCAGCGCATCATCCAGCGCATCCAGATCGGCGTGCGGCACCGGTTTGGTGAACCCGGCCGAATTGACCAGGACATCGAGCGCTTCGCCGTAGCGCGCGCGCAAGGCGTCGCGCAGCGCAACGAGCGATGCGGTGTCGGCGACGTCGGCCGGCAACGCCAGGTGGTGCGCTCCAGGGAGCGAAGCCGCGAGGGAAGAGGCGACGTCGGCCGAGCGAGCGGTGTGCGTGACGACGACGCGGGCGCCGGCGCCGGCGAGGAGGCGGGCGGTGGCCGCTCCGATCCCGCCGGAACCGCCGACGACGAGCGCGAGGCGTCCTTCGAGGGAGTGCGTCATGG